>CAZKQB010000024.1:0-43709 GCA_964554795.1 uncultured Oscillospiraceae bacterium
TGGTCGGTCATAATTTCGGCGAATTCGCCCCCACCCGTACTTTCAGGGGTCCCTCCTGCGAAAAAGCGTCCGACCGCAAGTAACGGTAAAGGAGTGAATGACGAATGGCAACACGCATGAAGGAAAAAGCTGCCGCGCGTAAAGCAAACGCGGATAAGCGCCCGCACGCGATCGTCAAAAATGTCCGCATTTCTTCCCGCAAGGTGAAAATCGTCATTGATCTGATCCGCGGCAAGAAGGCTGACGAGGCGCTGGCGATCCTGATGTATACGCCCAAGGCGGCGGCCCCCGTGGTTAAGAAGCTGCTGGAAAGCGCCATCGCGAATGCAGAGAACAATCTCAGCATGAACCGTGACGACCTGTATGTCGCCGAGGTTTACGCCAACCAGGGCCCGACCTACAAGCGCTACTGGGCTCGTTCGCACGGCCGCGCAGACGTGATCCTCAAGAGGACCAGTCATATTACCGTCGTGCTCGACCAGGTGAAATAAGGGAGGCAACAAAATGGGTCAGAAAGTTAATCCCCACGGCGCGCGCGTCGGTGTCATCCTGGACTGGAGCACCAAATGGTACGCGGGCAAGAAGGATTTTTCCAACAACCTGATTGACGATTATAAGCTGCGCAACTGGCTGAAGGATAAGCTGAATGCCGCCGGCATCTCCCACATTGATGTGGAGCGCTCCGGCGAGCGCATTGGCGTGAACATCTTCACTGCCAAGCCCGGCATCGTCATCGGCAAGGGCGGCAAGGACGTCGAGATTCTGAAGAAGGAAATTCAGCAGTTCACCGGCAAGGAGAACGTCAACCTGAACATCCTCGAGATCAAGAACCCGGAGTGCGACGCACAGCTGGTAGCCGAGAACATCGCGCAGCAGCTTGAAAAGCGCGTATCTTTCCGCCGCGCCATGAAGCAGACCATCGGCCGCGCCATGAAGGCCGGCGCGAAGGGAATCAAGACCACCGTTTCCGGCCGTCTGGGCGGCGCCGATATCGCCCGCTCTGAAGGCTATCACGAGGGATCGATCCCGCTGCAGACCCTGCGCGCGAACATCGATTACGGCTTCTCCGAGGCCAAGACGACCTACGGCCGTATCGGCGTGAAGGTATGGATTTACAAGGGACAGGTTCTCCAGAAGGCCCTCAAGGCTCAGAAGGCAGCGCCCGCTCCCCGCAAAGTTGAAGGAGGGAAATAAGCAATGCTGATGCCCAAGAGAGTTCTGCACCGCAAGCAGATGCGCGGTCGCATGAAGGGAAAGGCCCAGCGCGGCAATTTCCTCGCGTATGGTGAATACGGCCTTGTGGCAACGCAGCCCGGTTGGATCACCTCCAATCAGATCGAGGCCGCTCGTCAGACGATGACCCGTACCACGAAGCGTGGCGGTAACGTCTGGATCAAGATTTTCCCGGACAAGCCCGTAACCGCGAAGCCGGCCGAGACCCGAATGGGTTCCGGTAAGGGTGCTCCCGAGTACTGGGTAGCCGTTGTGAAGCCCGGCCGCGTGCTGTTCGAAATGGGCGGCATCGACGAAGCCACCGCGAAGGAAGCCCTTCGTCTGGCTGGTCACAAGCTTCCGATCAAGACCAAAATCATTTCCAAGGAAACGCAGGCGGGTGGTGAAGAGCAATGAAGAATGACATCATGAAGACCCTTATGGAGAAGTCCACTCTGGAGCTCGACACCGAACTCAAGAACAAAAAGAGCGAATTGTTCAACCTTCGCTTCCAACTGGCCACCGGTCAGCTTCAGAACACCGCCGCGATCCGTTCCTGCAAAAAGGACATCGCGCGCGTTAAGACCGTCCTCCGTCAGCGTGAGCTGACGAAGGCCTAATGGACGCGAAAGGAGGAGCTGAAATGTCCGAGCAGAGAGGCATTCGCAAGGAGCGCGTCGGAGTTGTGGTTTCCGACAAGATGGACAAGACCATCGTCGTCGAGATCCGTACTCGTGTAAAGCATCCGCTGTATGGCAAGATCATGAACCGCACCACCCGCTTCAAGGCGCATGACGAAAACAATGAGTGCGGCATCGGCGACACCGTTCGCGTGATGGAGACCCGACCGCTGTCCAAGGATAAGAATTGGAGACTGGTCGAAATCGTCGAAAAGGCGAAGTAAGCCCGTCTATTTCAACAGGAGGAAAACACAATGATTCAGCCGCAAACCAGACTTAAGGTTGCAGATAACAGTGGCGCGAAAGAAATCATGTGCTTCCGCGTATTGGGCGGCTCATTCCGCCAGAGCGCAGGCGTCGGCGATGTCATCGTCGCCAGCGTGAAGTCCGCCAATCCCGGCGGCGCCGTTAAGAAGGGCGAGGTCGTAAAGGCCGTTATCGTCCGCACGCGTAAGCAGTATCGCCGTCCCGACGGTTCGTACATTCGTTTCGACGACAACGCAGCCGTCATCATCAACGATCAGAAGCAGCCCAAGGGCACCCGTATCTTTGGGCCCGTGGCTCGTGAGCTCCGCGAAAAGGATTATATGAAGATCGTTTCGCTCGCTCCCGAAGTGCTGTAATGGAGGTGCACGATCATGAACGTTAAAACCGGTGACACCGTCGTCGTCATCTCCGGTAAGGATAAGGGCAAGCAGGGAAAGATTCAGAAGTCGTTCCCGGCGGTCGAGAAGATCATCGTCGCCGGCGTCGCGATGGTGAAGAAGCATCAGAAGCCCCGTGGACAGGGTATGCCTGGCGGCATCGTTGAAAAGGAAGCCGCGATCCCTGCCTGCAAGGTCATGCTTGTTTGCCCCTCTTGCAAGAAGGCTACCCGCGTCGGCCATAAGTTCATCGAGCGCGAGGGCAAGAAGCCCCAGAAGGTCCGCGTATGCAAGAAGTGCGGAGCAGCCTTTGACAATTGATGAAGGAGGAAAAGCAAGTGGCCAGACTGCAAGATAAATATCGCAGTGAAGTCGTTCCTGCTCTGAAGCAGAAGTTCGGCTACACGAATCCCATGGAGATTCCGAGGCTGGAAAAGATCGTCATCAACATGGGCCTGGGCGATTGCAAAGACAATGCCAAGTCCCTGGAGCTGGCGGTTTCCGAGCTCTCCACCATCGCCGGTCAGAAGCCGCTGGTAACCAAGGCCAAGAAGTCCATCGCGAACTTCAAGGTGCGTGCCGGCCAGAATGTCGGCGCCAAGGTTACCCTGCGCGGCCAGCGCATGTATGAGTTTGCGGATAAGCTTGTTTCCATCGTGCTGCCCCGCGTTCGCGACTTCCGCGGCGTATCCCCCAAGGCCTTCGACGGCCGCGGCAACTACGCGCTGGGCGTTCGCGAGCAGCTGATCTTCCCCGAAATCGAGTACGATAAGGTTGAGAAGATCCGCGGCATGGAAATGATCTTCGTAACTACCGCGAAGACCGACGAGGAAGCTAAGGAACTGCTGTCCCAGCTGGGCATGCCGTTCTCGGCTTGATGCAAGGAGGATATTCAGCGTGGCTAAGACAAGCTTGAAGATTAAGCAGGCCAGAGAACCGAAGTTCTCTACCCGCGCCTACACCCGCTGCCGTATCTGCGGTCGTCCCCATTCGGTGCTTCGCAAGTACGGTGTTTGCCGCATCTGCTTCCGGGAACTGGCTTACAAGGGCCAGATCCCCGGCGTGAGAAAGGCTAGCTGGTAAGCTGGGCAAAACGGAAGGAGGTAAAACAATGCTTTGCAACGATCCCATCGCGGATATGCTGACCAGAATCCGCAATGCCCTGATTGCCAGACATGAAACCGTGACCATTCCGGCTTCCAACATGAAGAAGTCGATCGCCCAGATCCTGCTGGACGAAGGTTATGTGAAGTCCGTCGATTATATCGACGACGGCCTGCAGGGCCAAATCAAAATCGTCCTGAAGTACGCTCAGGGCAAAGAGTCCGTTATCAAGGGCCTTAAGCGCATCTCCAAGCCCGGACTGCGCGTGTACGCCAAGAACGAAGAGATCCCGAAGGTACTGGGCGGTCTGGGTATCGCCATCATCTCTACGTCCAAGGGTGTCATGGCCGACAAAGAAGCTCGCAAGGCCGGCGTCGGCGGCGAAGTTCTGGCATACATCTGGTAATAAGTGGAGGTGCAATCAATGTCTCGAATTGGTAAGCTCCCGATCCAGATACCGTCCGGAGTCACTGTTACGGTTTCCGACGATCATGTCGTGACCGTCAAGGGACCCAAGGGTACGCTGGTGCAGAGTGTAAATAATCAGATGGGTCTTGAGATCAGCGACGGCGTCATGCATGTGACCCGCCCCAACGATCTGAAGCAGTTCCGCGCGATGCATGGTCTGTACCGTGCCCTGATCCACAACATGGTCGTTGGCGTATCCACCGGCTTCTCCAAGAGTCTGGAGCTGGTCGGCGTCGGTTACCGTGCGCAGGCGGACAATCCTTCTCAGCTCACGATCAACATCGGCTACAGCCACCCCGTGGTTGTGAAGGCGCCCGAGAACGTAACGTTCGCAACGCCCACGCCGAATAAGATCACCGTTAGCGGCATCGACAAGCAGGTCGTCGGCGAAATCGCCGCCGAGATCCGCGCGATCCGCAAGCCTGAGCCGTATCATGGCAAGGGCATCCGCTACGAGAATGAGGTCGTGCGCCATAAGGAAGGCAAGGCCGGCAAGAAATAAGTAAAGGGAGGGTATCGCAATGTTCAATAAGCGGGATAGAAATGAAGTCCGCGTGATCCGCCATGAGCGTGTTCGCAAAAAGATCAGCGGTACGCCCGAGCGTCCGCGCCTGTGCGTCTACCGTTCCAACGCGCATATCTACGCCCAGATCATCGATGATACGAAGGGCAATACGCTTTTCGCCGCGTCCACGGTGGAGAAGGAAATCGCTTCTCAGATCGCGGAAATGGACAAGAAGGCTCAGGCGAAGCTCGTCGGCATGACCGTTGCTCAGCGCGCGGTTGCCGGTGGCATCAAGGAAGTCGTATTTGACCGTGGCGGATACATCTACACCGGTCGTGTAGCCCAGCTCGCTGCTGGCGCTCGCGAAGGCGGTCTGGACTTCTAATTGAGGGAGGAGCACGCAATGCAGCGCAGAGAACAAGTCAGCGAGTTCAAAGAGAAGCTTGTCTATATCAACCGCGTTGCCAAGGTCGTTAAGGGCGGTAAGAACTTCCGTTTCACCACCCTGATGGTCATCGGCGACGAAAAGGGCCGTGTAGGCTGCGGTATGGGCAAGGCCGTTGAAATTCCCGAAGCGGTTCGCAAGGGAATCGAAGACGCAAAGAAGCAGATGATCACCGTCGCTATGGATGGCACCACCATCCCGCATCAGGTTACCGGCGTGTTCGGAACCGGTCGCGTACTGCTTATGCCGGCCCCCGAAGGAACCGGCGTTATCGCGGGCGGCCCCGTCCGTGCGGTCATCGAAGCCTGCGGCATCAAGAACATCCGCACCAAGTCGATCGGCTCCAACAACGCGGTCAACGTGGTAAAGGCCACGCTTGAAGGCCTGAAGCAGCTTCAGAGCGCCGAAGAGGTCGCCAAGCTTCGCGGCAAGACCGTTGAAGAGCTGCTGGGTTGAGGAGGGCGAAGACTATGAAGCTTAAGATCACACAGACGAAGTCCACCATCGCCTGCCTGAAGGATCAGATTGCTACGATTAAGGCGCTGGGCCTCCATCACATCGGTCACACCGTTGTGAAGGAGGACAATGCGGCCATGCGCGGCATGATCTTCAAGGTAAAGCACATGGTGAAGGTCGAGGAAATCAACGACTAAGGAGGTCCGACATGAAACTTCATGAACTGAAACCCGCATTCGGATCGACTACCGCTCCCAAGCGCCTTGGCCGCGGTATTGGTTCTGGTCTCGGTAAGACCTCTGGTAAAGGTCACAAAGGCGCGAAGGCCCGTTCCGGCGGCGGCAAGCGGCCCGGATTCGAAGGCGGACAGATGCCCCTCACCATGCGTCTTCCGAAGCGCGGCTTCACCAACAAGTGGGCGACGGAATACGTAGCCATCAACGTAAGCTCCCTCAACATCTTTGAGGACGGCGACGTGGTGGGCCCGGTTGAGCTGATCCAGGCCGGCATCATCAAGAAGATTGAAGACGGCATCAAGATCATGGGCAATGGCGAACTCACGAAAAAGCTCACGGTACAGGCGATGAAGTTTACTGCTACCGCGAAGGAAAAGATCGAGGCGGCAGGCGGAAGCTGTGAGGTGATCTGACATGTTTGAGACGCTCAAGAATGCATGGAAGATCATTGACCTGAGGAAGAAGATCCTGTATACCCTGGGTATGCTGCTTCTGTACAGGTTCCTGTGCTTTGTCCCGACTCCGGGCGTCGACACTGCAAACATTGCCAGCACCATCAACAACTATTCCCTTCTGAGCTACATCAACTCCATGACGGGCTCAGACCTCGCGAACTACACCATCATGGCCATGGGTATCACTCCGTACATCAACTCCAGCATTATCATGCAGCTTTTGTGCGTGGCGATTCCCTCTCTGGAGGAGCTTAGCAAATCCGGCGAAGACGGACAGAAGAAGATCGCTCAGATCACCCGTTACGTCACCGTCGGCCTGGGCTTCCTCCAGGCCATTGCTCTGACGGTCGGCCTGAAGGCCAACGCTACCGGCGGCTTCTTCGGTCTGATCACCATCGGCTTCTGCCTCGCAGCCGGCACGGCTCTTGCCATGTGGATCGGCGAGCGCATCAGCCAGAATGGTATCGGCAACGGCGTATCTCTTCTGATCTTCGCGGGCATCATTTCCCGCTTTGCGATTTCGGTTGCAGGCGCCTTTGAGAATCTGTACGTCACCATCTCCAATGGCAGCTTCGGTTCCCTGATTTCCACGTTGGCCGTGCTGATCGTCAGCCTCGTACTGATCGTCGGCGTCGTCCTCGTAGAGCTCTCCGAGCGCCGCATCCCGATCCAGTATGCCAAGCGTATGGTCGGCCGGAAGATGTATGGCGGCCAGAGCACGCACATTCCGCTGCGTCTCAATGCCTCCGGCGTTATGCCGTTGATCTTCGCCAGCGCCATTATGCAGTTCCCCGGAACGATTCTCGCGTTCTGGCCGAGCAGCGCAGCGTATAAGTGGTGGAGCACCAATGTTACGTCCGTCAGCGTAATTTACAACATAATCTTCGCGGCGATGATTCTTGCCTTTACGTTCTTCTATTCCAGCATTTCGTTCAACCCCGCTGAAATGAGCAAGAACATTCAGCAGAACGGCGGCATGATCCCCGGCATTCGTCAGGGCAAGCCGACCACCGAATTCATCACGAAGATTAACCATCGTATCACTCTCTTCGGTGCGTTCTTCCTTGCGGTTCTGGCGCTTCTGCCGTCCATCGTGTACGGCATTGCCAAGGTAAGCCTGCCCTTCGCGGCATCTTCCCTTTTGATCGCTGTCAGCGTTGCCGTTGAAACGATGCGTCAGCTCGAATCCCAGATGCTTATGCGTCACTACAAGGGATTCCTGAAGTAAGAAAAGAGGGTGGACCGAATGAAGCTTGTATTCTTAGGCCCTCCCGGAGCAGGTAAGGGGACGCAAGCCTCTATGGTATGCCAGAGGTTTGCGATTCCCCATATCTCCACCGGAGACATGCTCCGAGCCGCAATCGCAAAAGGAACCGAAACCGGTCTAAAGGCGAAGGTCTTTATGGACAAGGGTCAGCTGGTTCCCGACGAGGTTCTGATTGAGATGGTGCGCGAGCGCCTGAACGAGAAGGACTGCGAAAAGGGTTTCCTGCTGGACGGTTTCCCGCGCACCGTGGATCAGGCTGAAGCGCTTCAGACCATTGCTGCGCCCGACGTCGTAGTGAACGTGGACGTTGCCGATGAGAAGCTGCTTGACCGTCTCACGGGACGAAGAGTATGTGAAAAATGCGGTGAATCATTCCACGTAGCGAAGATCGGCGACGCGAAGGTATGTAGCCATTGTGGCGGAATGCTGATTCAGCGCGACGATGATAAGCCCGCTACGATCCGGAATCGTCTCGACGTATACCACAGGCAGACCGCGCCGCTGATTGACTATTATGGCGGTAAGGGCACGCTTCGTACGGTAGACGGCGATCAGACACCGGAAAAGGTATTCGAGGCGATTCTGGTCGTCCTCGGAGGCTGAAATGATTTACACCAAAAATCCCGCGCAGATTCAGAAAATGCGCGATGCTGGAAAGCTTCTCCACGAGGTGCTTGAGCATTTGAAAACGATGATCAAGCCCGGCATGACGACGCTCGAAATTGACCGAGAAGCAGAGCGGATGATCCGCGCGGCGGGCGCGACGCCTTCCTTCAAAGGATTCGAAGGCTTCCCGTTCACCATCTGCGCAAGCGTGGATGAAGAGGTTGTTCATGGCTTTCCCAGCGATAAACCCCTGAGGGAAGGACAGCTCCTCAGCGTAGACTGCGGACTGATCCTGCACGGCTGGCAAGCGGACAGTGCATTCTCCGCTCCCGTAGGCAAGGCTTCCGACGAAGTCATGAAGCTTATGAAGGTTACGGAGGAATGCTTCTGGTTAGGTGCCAAGCAGGCCCGGGCCGGCAATCGATTGGGCGATATTGGCTGGGCGGTTCAGCAGCACGCCGAGGCAAACGGCTACGGCGTTATCCGCGACCTGACGGGTCACGGAATCGGCAGGGAAATGCACGAGGATCCGAGCGTACCCAATTTCGGGAAACCGGGACGGGGCGTGAGGCTTGTGGCAGGAATGACCATCGCCATAGAGCCGATGATTTCGATGGGTGACTGGCGCGTATACGTGGCGGATAACGAGTGGAGTATTCTCACGCGTGATCATAGCGTATGCTCGCACTACGAGCACACCATTGCCATCACCGACGGCGACCCGGAAATCCTGACCTTGCCCGGAACAGTGCTTTCGGAGGATGCGTGATGAAGAAAGCGCCCATACTGACGGGATCCGTCGTGATCTCTACGGCCGGACGCGACGAGGGAAGAACCTTTCTGGTGGTGGATTCGCTCGATGAGCTGTATGTGCTCATTTCCGACGGAGACACACATAAGATGGAGAAGCCCAAGAAAAAGAAGCGCAGGCATCTGAAGCTTGTAACCGAACCAAGCAATGATATCGTAACCAGACTATCCAGTGGCCAGCCGGTATTCGATCATGAAGTGCGCCGATGGCTCTCGCGCGAGGAGGGGTAACAGATTGTCCAAGTCCGATGTAATCGAAGTTGAAGGCGTTGTCACCGAGTCTTATCCCAATGCCATGTTCGAAGTACAGCTGCCCAACGGTCATAAGATCCTGGCACATGTATCGGGTAAGATGCGCATGAATTACATCCGCATCTATCCCGGCGACAAGGTCACCATCGAGTTGTCACCGTACGACCTCACCCGGGGCCGTATCACCTGGCGCAGCAAGTCGTAATTCCGAAAGGAGGAAACAACGATGAAGGTAAGACCGTCCGTGAAACTGATCTGCGAAAAGTGCAAGATCATCAAGCGCAAGGGCCATGTAATGGTGATTTGCGAGAATCCCAAGCATAAGCAGAAGCAGGGCTGAGAAAGCCATAAGGAGCCGCCGCGAAATTCGCTGGCGGCTCCATTCATTTTCATGCGTCAAGGTAAGTGATTGTCTTCGAGGGCCTGCTCAACCGTTCGAAGCAGGTCGCTGCATCGCATGCCCAGCGCTTCGGATAGTTTCCAAAGCGTTTCAACGTTTGCATTGGTTCGTCCTGTCTCAATCTCCGAAAGATGACTTCGAGAGATTGCCGCCAGACCAGACAGAACCTCCTGCGTGATTCCCTGATCCTCTCGAAGTCGCCGAATGATCCGGCCTGTAACCCAGTGGTCGTACGTCATATGTGTCGCTCCTTATATGATAGTAGGCGCATGCCTCCATATAAGGGCTTGTTTTTTTCGCGAATGTCGGTTATCTCCGACAGATATGGGAAGGGTTTGTGCTATCATGCAATCCGACGGGAAGGGAGAAACAAATAGGAAGGATATTACAAGAGGATGGAGGGTGATGAAAACCAAATTTGAGGAGTTTGAAACCGTGCGCATCCCTGCAAAGGGAATTACAGGAACCATTGTCGACGTTTGCATCAGCCGTGATGGAAGGACGTACTACCTCGTTCAGAACGACGAATGGGGTGTGGTGGACGACCCGGATGCATGGAACGCAGGTTATGCGTTTTTTGACTGTACTGAAGAACAGCTGGCTCATGTAGATGAGCCAGTCCAATAGGTAGGAGGGAAGAAATGTGAAAAGGGTATTTGCGATGCTCGCGGTGGTGCTTATGCTGCTTGCCTCTGTGGCGGTGGCCGAGGAAATCGATCTTTCCGGCCTGAACGATGAAGAAATTGTGCTCCTGATGCAGCACGTACAGGAGGAAATCGTTGCACGCCGTATCGAGAAAACGGCGACAATGAGAAGCGGCTCATATATCGCCGGGAGGGATTTCCCGGCCGGGTCCTATGTGTATACCTGTCTGGCTGCTGGAAACGAGTGGGGCAATCTGACGATCCATGCAGAGGAGGGAGCCGGCCAAATGCTTTTCTGGAAGGTGGTCTCCGCACCAGAGGATGGAAAAGAACCGCTGTCTTACTTCGTTACGTTGAAGTCTGGGGATCGGTTGAAATCAGATGTTCCCTTCAGCCTAACTATTTACGCAGGAATGAGGTTCCAATAGTGCCCATGCGCTCATTGACAGTGAAAAGACGCTTCCCGGTTGGAAAGCGTCTTTTCGTAGCCCTCACTATGGTTGCGCTTCGTCGGCGGCTTTCTGGAGAAGGCCGGAGAATAGGTCGCAGATTTCCTGGGCAAATTCGGCGTCTCGTGCTTCGGCGGTGACGGTGCAGTAGGGGTGTTCCTCGTCAGGACGAATCCACGCGCAGCCGTGCTTGCCGCGGAAGAACCAATCCTCACGCTCGAAGTCGGGGGGAAGTGCGTCGGACAGGCGGCGCATGACCTCGCCGCGGTGCGGGAAGTCCACGTCGATATGGTGAATTACGCGGTTGACCTCCGGCATGCGCGCGCGGAAATCAGAGAGGGAAAGCGCGTTTTCATTCAAACGCGACAGCAGATGAAGCGCAAGAAAGAGGCCGTCGAAGCGCATGTGGTATTGGAAGGGTGAGAGCTGCGAAAGCGTCCGCGCCCATATGGCCGGATCGCCAGAGGCAAACACAACCTTCAATCCCAGGCTTCTTCCGAGCGCATCGAGTGCACGGGTGGCGTCCGGCGGTGCATACAGCGTGGTTTCTCCGTTTTCCGTCATGGCCCAGCCAATGAGAAGCTCCATTTGTGCGTCGGTCAGCAGCCCGTTTTCGTCTGCGAATACAGCCTTTTCGCCGCTTGTGGAGAGGTAGATGCCGATTTCGTTTGCACTGAGCTCCATCAGTTCCTCCTCCCACTCCACGCGCGCGGTGAAGCCTGCATTTTGGAAGGCATGATCGGCCAAATACAGCAGCTGCTCGCTCTGTGCGTAAACGGCCGCGTGCAGGCGGCGAACGTTGCCGAAGGCGGCGCTTTTCAGGAACCCGAGATAGCCGAGGTCGCTGCGCCCGATGTTGGAAATCGGCCGCGTGATGCCGGTGTAGGGTCGAGGCACATCCTGCCGGTTCAGCGTATCCTCGATCCGGCGCTTTTCCGGCGGGGTGAGGGGCGTGCCGTCGGCGTACAGCGGGGTTAAGGCGTCGCTTTCGGCATAAACGGCAGCGTCCAGACGCATGAGGGAAAGAACGTGGCGCAGCTGAGGCAGCGTGCATTCGCCAATGGTGTATACCTGTGCGCCCTGTGCACAGAGGCCGGCGGCCAGCGCGCGAGCCTGTGAAGAGGCAACGCTGGAGGCGGCGCGGCCAACCAGAACGGTTCCAGGCTTTTGCCGCCACACGATGGCGCGTCCGGCATGGACGGCGTCCTCTGGCGTAACGGCGCGGATGGAGGAGCCCATGAACGCGCGCGCAAGGCGCTGTCCCCAAACCAGGTTTTCAAAGACGACTGCGCCATCCGGGATATGCTTGCCCGGCCACACACGCACGCCGGGCTTTACGCAGCCACGCGCGCCGATGTGCGAATCCTCGCCGATTACGCTTTCTTCAAACGCGCGCGCGCCGTTCCCTACCTGTGCGCGGGGCGCAAGCACGCAGGAACGCAGCTCGGCGTTGTGTCCGGCGAAGCTTCCGGGGTAGAGCACGGCGCGCTTGACACTGGCATTTTCGGCCACAACGGCGCCAGCGCCGATCACGCTTCCGGCCAGTACCCTTGCGCCGGCGTCGATTCGAGCGCCGGCACCGAGAAACGCGGGGGCTTCGATCACAGCCTCCTCGTCGACAATGGCGCCCGGCATTCGCAGAATGCCGCCCTCCGGCACGTCAATCAACGAAATGCGTCCCTCCAAAGCGTCGCGGTTGGCCTCCAGATAAGCGGAGACATCGCCGATATCGCACCAATAGGCGTCTGTCAGGTAGCCGTACATCGGCACGCCCTCGCGCAGCAAAAGCGGAAACAGCTCACGCCCAAAGTCAAAGGGCTGTCCGTCCGGGATCCTGTCTAGAATTTCTGGCTCGAGGATGTAGATGCCGGTGTTTGCAGCGTCGGAGGTGACGTTCTTCCAGTCTGGCTTCTCGGTGAAGGAGATGATGCGTCCGTCCGCGTTTGTGCTTACCAGACCGTAGCTGGTTGGATTCTGCACGCGCTTCAGAACCAGCGTTGCCTTCGAACCATGCGCGCGGTGGAAGGCGAGCGCCTCGGACAGGTTGACGTCGGTCAGGCCGTCGCCGGAGAGTACGCAGAAGGTTTCGGTTAGGAACGTGCGTGCAGGCTTGATGCCGCCTGCCGTGCCCATTGGGCGCGATTCGCGGTAATATTTGAGCGCTACGCCATATTCGCTGCCGTCGCCGAATGCGTCCTCGATCTGGTCGGGCAGGTAGCCGAGCGTAATGCCGGCGCGTTCAACGCCGTGACGCGCGAGCAGGCGCAGGGAATAGGCGAGAACCGGCTGATCGAGCACCAGCGTCATCGGCTTTGGAAGCGTACAGGTGAGCGGGCGCAGGCGTTCACCCTCGCCGCCCGCCATGATCATCGCAAGCACAGAAAAAACCTCCCTTGATTCGATGGATGGTCTGCATATTGTGTCCATGAATTCGGGAGGTTATTCATTTATGTGCGGTGCTACCTTAATAATATTGGTCGATCGTCTCCTCGACAACCTGTACCCAGCGGATGAGGTTGTCCGGCCTGTAGCCGATGGTAGAAATATCCTTGAGTACAAACTCGTAGGGGCATTCATTTTTCCGGCACGCCTCGATGACATGCGTGATGTCCCTTCGAACGGCGTCCTCGTCCAGCGTGGTTGCAACCATCGCCGGGTTCGGCTTGCGCGCGAACACATAATCCCTTCCAAGCTTCTCTGCAGAAACGTCTACACTTGACCACGGCGTAACGCCGACCTTTCGAAGGTTTGGAATCTGCTTGAGAATGTCGATTCGGTCGGATAGCGGCTCGCAGCAGCCATAGTAGCATAGCCCGAACTTCTTTGCGATTGGCAGCAGGTATTGAATGTCGTACTCGTCGTGCATGGCGGGGGAGACTTCGCCGAAGGGCTGAGCAAGCGCGCGGAACCATGCGCTGTGCACCGATGGTCCCTCCGTCGCTTCAATCGTTTCAAGCTCCCGTGAATATGGCGGCGTGCAGTGCAGGGAGCTTGCCGATACGCCGAAGGCGTTCACTGCGTTCAGCGCGTCGATATCCGCGTTCAGCACCGAGGAAAACTTTTGTATGGTTGCGTGCATTAGCTCTGGCTCGGCAGCCAAATCCATCAGAAGCGGCGTCATTCCGCGCATGCGGCAAACACGATCCCAAGGTGCGTAGTAGTACATGTTCTGCGGGCAGAGCCTTACCGGCATTGCGTCGCCAAGCAGTTCCTGCGCGTCAGCAATGCGGCGCTTCTCCTCCTCGTAATCGCGCGTCACGACGGGGTTATGAAGGACTGCCAGCTTCTCCAGCGTGTCCAGCTGATCCTTGTAGGAATGAGAGATGATGTTGTTCTTGCCGTCTCCTACCAAAACCTCCTCGACGACCTGAAAGCCGATGCCGGTCGAGCGGATGGACATGCTCATGGGATAGTATGGCTCCAGAATCATATCTGCCTGAAAATACTTCCATTGCAGCAGCTTACGGCGGAGAAACTGCTCGATTTCCTGAGATAACGCGTTCTCGCAGCGAAGGGTCAGCGCGCCGTCGATGTTCAGCTCGTGCCATGGCAGCTCATCCACCCACACAAGAGGGCGCACGGGCTGAAGGCCGTTTGTCGCATAGGCTCTTTTTCTGCGCTCGGCGTTGACGGGCTCGCATGCGGCCTCCATGTAGGCCTTGGCAAGCTCCTGAAGGATTTTCTGATCCGTCATTTCTGTCACCTCTGAAGGCCGTGCCGGGGTTCCGGCGGCATGTGATTGCATAGCGCCCCCGCATCCGTACGCTGGAGGATGCGAGGGCGTTTGCTGGACTTAAAGGATATAACGGTGCAGATCCGCTTCCTTCGCCTCGGAGGAAAGCTGGGCCTTCACGTATTCGGCGTTCACGTTTACCTGAATCTCCGGGGCATCGCCGCCGCCGGCGTTGAAGGCAATATCGCTCAAAATCTGCTCAAGCACCGTGTGCAGACGGCGCGCACCGATGTTCTCGGCGTTTTCGTTGGCGAGCCATGCGTATTCGGCAATGGCGGAAACAGCGGTTTCGTCAAAAACGAGATCGACCTTGTCCACCTTTAAAAGCGCCTGATACTGGCGAATCAGCGCGTTGTCGGGCTGAGTGAGGATGCGCTCGTAGTCTTGCTTTGTCAGGGGCTTCAGGGCTACGCGCACCGGGAAGCGTCCCTGAAGCTCCGGAATCAGATCCGTCACCTTGGAGACGTGGAATGCGCCTGCAGCAATGAAGAGGATGTGATCGGTTCGCACGGGACCGTACTTGGTGTTTACGGTTGTGCCCTCCACGATGGGCAGAATATCGCGCTGCACGCCCTCACGGGAGACGTCCGGGCCGCTACCGTTGCCGCGGCCTGCGACCTTGTCAATCTCATCAATGAACACAATGCCGTGCTGCTCCACGTGGGAGATGGCCTCGGTATATACCGCGTCCATGTCGATCATGGCGTTTTCTTCCTCAGCGATCAGAATGCGGCGTGCTTCGCGCACAGGCACCTTGCGCAGCTTCGTCTTTTTGGGCAGCATGTTGCCCAGAACGTCGTTCATGTTGATGTCCATGCCGGGAATTTCGCCGCGAGGCGTAACCTCTTCAACCTCTACCTCGACGATCGTTTCCTCGAGCTCGCCGGCGCGAAGCTGCTCGCGAACATCGGTGCGGCGGCCGGTCAGCTGCTTCTGCTCCTCGTCGCTTGGCTCGGGCTCCTTAGGCTTGTTGCCCAGAATCACGTCGATGGGGTTGACCTTCTTCTTCGGTACGGGGTGTGCGATCATTTCCACCAGACGGTTTTCCGCTGCCTGTGCAGCGAGATCGTGTACCAGCTCGGTTTGCTGCTTTTTAACGATACGGATACCGGCCTCGGTGAGGTCGCGGATGATGGATTCCACATCGCGCCCGACATAGCCGACCTCGGTAAACTTGGTAGCCTCCACCTTGACGAACGGTGCGTCTACCAGCTTAGCCAGGCGGCGTGCGATTTCGGTTTTGCCCACGCCTGTGGGGCCGACCATGAGGATGTTCTTGGGCGTAACCTCTTCGCGGATCTCCTCGGGCAGCTGCATGCGGCGATAGCGATTGCGAAGCGCTACGGCCACGGCGCGCTTGGCCTCATCCTGACCCACGATATAGCGATTCAGTTCCTTGACGATTTCAGCGGGCGTCCATGTATTCATGCTTAAACTACCTCGACGATGATGTGATCGTTTGTATACACGCAGATGGAGGAAGCGATTTTCAGCGCCTTATAGGCGATGTCTCGCGCGGAAAGCTCGGTATTGTCATACAGCGCGCGCGCGGCAGCCAGTGCGAAGTTTCCGCCGCTGCCGATGGCCAGAATGCCATCGTCCGGCTCGATGACCTCGCCTGTACCCGACACGAGCATCAGGTTTTCCTTGTCTGCCACCAGAAGCAACGCTTCCAGCTTGCGCATTTCCTTGTTCATGCGCCAGTCCTGCGCCAGCTCCACCGCGGCGCGCGGCAGGTTGCCGGAGAACTGGGTCAGCTTGCCCTCGAACTTTTCGCTGAGCGCGAAGGCATCGGCTACCGATCCGGCAAAGCCGATAACGACCTTGCCGTCGTAGATGCGGCGCACCTTCCTTGCGCCGTTTTTCATGATTACATTTTCGCCCATCGTAACCTGTCCGTCGCCCGCAATGGCGATTTCGCCGTTGCGTCGGACGGCGCAGATGGTGGTTCCACGAAATTCTGCCATGGTTTCCTCCGTTACAGTGCGTAGTTGGTGATGACGGTCTGAAGCGTTGCAAGCGCTCGCTCGGCGAGCTTTTCGTAGCGGCTACGCTTGCCGCGCACGCGCTCGTCAAGCGGACGCAGAATGCCAAAGTTGGCGTTCATAGGCTGGAAGTCGCTCGTCTGGGTTGTTACGTGCAGGGCGAGCGCACCCAACACGGTATCGCCGGTGAAGTCTGGCTCCGGCTCGTTTGCAAGCGCCTTTGCAAGCGCAATACCCGCCACGAGCCCGCTCGCGGTGGACTCCATATAGCCCTCCACGCCGGTCATTTGTCCGGCAAAGCGCAGAAGCGGACGATCCTTTACCTGATAGTTGTGCCCGAGCACGTCCGGACTGTTGAGATAGGTATTGCGGTGCATCACGCCGTAGCGCGCAAAATCCGCATGCTCAAGGCCCGGGATCATCGAGAATACTCGCTTTTGCTCCGGCCATTTAAGCCGCGTCTGGAAGCCTACCAGATTATACAGCGTGCCTTGCTCGTTCTCCTGCCGAAGCTGTACGTTAGCATATGGCGCGTGCCCCGTGCGCGGATCAACCAGACCGACGGGCTTGAGCGGGCCGAACGCCAGCGTCTGGCGGCCGCGCGAGGCGAGAATCTCTACGGCCAGACAGCCCTCGAACACCTGCTTTTTGTCGAAGTCGTGTACCTCTGCCAGTTCTGCGCTCATCAGTGCGTCGTAGAACGCATCGTATTCAGCCTGTGTCATTGGGCAGTTCAGGTAATCTGCGCCCTTTTCGTAGCGGGAGGCGCGGAAGACCCTCGTCATGTCCAGCGATTCGGCGGTTACGATCGGCGCGGCGGCATCGAAGAAGTGCAGCGCGTGAAAGCCCGGAAGGCTTGAAACTGCGTCTGCCAGCGCTGCGTCCGTGAGCGGGCCGGTGGCGATAATCGCGGGATCGTCGGGGATGGCATCCACTCGCTCGCGGTGAATCGTAATCAGCGGATGTGACGAAATGGCATTTGTCACGGCCTCGGAAAAGCGGTCGCGGTCGACTGCCAGCGCGCCGCCTGCGGGCACGCGCGTTTTTTCGGCGGCGGACAGAATCAGGCTGTTCAGAAGCTTCATTTCGGCCTTCAAAAGGCCGGAGGCGTTCGTCAGATGCTCCGCCTTCAGCGAATTTGAGCACACCAGCTCGGCAAAGCCGCTCATATGGTGGGCGGGAGAGTGGCACAGGGGCTTCATTTCATACAGCGCCACGGGAATTCCACGGCTTGCCAACTGCCATGCGGCTTCGCAGCCCGCGAGGCCGGCGCCGATTACGGTAACCTGCTTATTCATTTTCCTCATCCCTGCCCGTGTTTTCAATCGGTATGCGCGTGCCGCACGAAACGTCCACGCATACGCGCATCAATTCGCTCTTGTGTCCGCGCTTGATGACCATACGCCCGCCGCACTTGGGGCACTTCTCTACCGCAGGCAGATCCCACGAGACGAACTGACAATCGGGATAATGCTCGCAGCCGTAGAACTTGCGCCCCTTGCGGGAAACGCGCTCCAGCAGCCTGCCGCCGCACTCGGGGCATGGCGCATTGATATATTTGAGAAGTGTCTGCGTGTGCCGGCACTCCGGGAAGCGCGGGCAGGCGAGGAAACGGCCGAAGCGTCCCATCTTGTAAACCATCATCGCGCCGCACTTTTCGCACGGCACGTCGGAGACCTCGTCCTCCACCTTTACCTTTTCGATGCTTGCCTCAGCGGCCTCAAGCTCCTTTTCGAAGGGGCCGTAGAAGTCCGTTACGACCTGCTTCCAATCGGTTGTTCCGGCCTCTACGTCGTCCAGACGGTTCTCCATGTCGGCGGTGAACTGAATGTCTACGATGTCCGGGAACGATTTGGCCATGACCTCGTTGACCACGTTTCCAAGCTCCGTCGGATACAGGCGCTTTTTCTCGCGCGATACGTAGCCGCGCTGCAGAATGGTGGAAATCGTCGGTGCATAGGTGGACGGGCGGCCAATGCCCTTTTCCTCCAGCGCCTTGACCAGCGACGCCTCCGTGTAGCGCGCAGGCGGCTGGGTGAAGTGCTGCTCGGAATCATAGGAGAGCAGGCGCGCCTTTTCGCCGTCCGCAATCCTTGGCATATGCGTGTCGGCCGCCTCGCCTGCGTCATCGATGCCCTCTTCATATACCGCCGTGAAGCCTGCAAAGCGCAGCTTCTGACTGGAATGGTGGAAGTCCACGTCGCCGGAAACAAGCTCCGCCGACAGCGTGTCGTACACGGCCGGGGTCATTTGGCTGGCAACAAAGCGATCGTAGATCAGCTTGTAGAGCTTGTACTGATCGTTGCTGAGCGAGGACTTGAGGTTCTCCGGGCGCAGCGAAACGTCGGTGGGGCGGATGGCTTCATGCGCATCCTGTGCGTTCTGGCGGCTCTTGTATACATTCGGCGTCTCCGGCAGATATTCGCTGCCGTAGCGCTCGGCGATCATTTCACGCAGAGGAAGAAGCGCATCATCCGAAATGCGCGTGGAATCGGTACGAATATAGGTCACTAGACCCAGCGTTCCTACGCCTTCGACGTCCACGCCCTCATAGAGCTGCTGGGCAATCTGCATGGTCTTGCTGGCGGTGAAGTTCAGCTTGCGCGAGGCCTCCTGCTGCAGGTTGGAGGTGGTGAACGGCGGCGCAGGATTCTTTTTGCGCTCGCCCTTCTTTACGCCGCTCACGGTAAACTGGGCGTTCGTCAGCTCGGCCAGCACACCGGAGGCTTCGGCCTCGCTCTTAAGCTCGCGCTTTTCATCCGGCGTTCCGGCGTAGCGGGCGTGGAATTTGCTGCTTCCGGCGGAGAATTCCGCTTCGATGTACCAGTATTCCTCCGGAACGAACTCTTCGATTTCCTCCTCGCGCTGGCAGATCATCGCTGTGGCGACAGACTGCACGCGCCCCGCAGACAGTCCCTTGCGGATTTTGCTCCACAGAAGCGGGCTGATTTTATAGCCGACCAGTCGGTCGAGCACGCGGCGCGCCTGCTGCGCATCGACGAGATTCTGATTGACGGCGCGCGGATTCTTCACCGCGGCCTTCACGGCCTTGCCGGTGACCTCGTGAAACTCAATGCGGCAGGCTTCGGCAGGGTCGATGCCCAGAAGCGTTGCCAGATGCCACGATATGGCTTCTCCCTCGCGGTCAGGGTCTGTCGCGAGGAAGATTTTCGATGCGCCCTTGGCATCCTTGCGAATCCTCGTAAGGATTTCGCCGCGGCCGCGGATGGTGATGTACTTGGGTTCAAAGTTGTTCTCTATATCTACGCCGAGCTGCGATTTGGGTAAATCG
This sequence comes from uncultured Oscillospiraceae bacterium, assembly GCA_964554795.1. Taxonomy (GTDB): domain Bacteria; phylum Bacillota; class Clostridia; order Christensenellales; family Aristaeellaceae; genus SFHK01. Next base: position 19,644 of record CAZKQB010000024.1, read on the forward strand.
CGCACGTGCCCCTGCGAGGCCTCAACCTTGTAGCCGCGGCCCAAATACTTGGCGATCGTTCGCGCTTTAGCAGGAGACTCGACGATGACGAGCTTGTAGGTCATGAAACGTCCCTCCGGATTCGTTTGCTCAGGATACCCGGTAACAATTTCCGGGCGTCTTTACTATTATTCCCCGAAGAATCAGCATTGTCAAGTGGGAATTTAGCTCCGGGGTTGAAAATTTGGTGAGATTTGCGATTTCCTCGAATGAAAGAGGCTCATTCTGAATGCATTTGAAAATGGATCGCTCCGCCTCGTTCATTTCCGGCTCTGCCTTCCGGCGATGGCTCGCGCAGGGGCGCGCGCCCCAGCGCTGTGCTTCGAGAATGTCCCACGGGCTGAGCGCGGGGTACGCGCCGTTTTGAATCAGGCGGTTCGGACCCTCGGCCAGTGGGGAATAGATGGAACCCGGAATGGCGAACACGTCGCGCGACTGATCCAGCGCATCCTCCGCCGTGATCAGCGCGCCGGAGCTTTTGCGCCCCTCGACTACCAGAACGCCGGGAACCAGCCCGGAAATGATGCGGTTGCGTGCCGGGAACGACCATTTCTGGGGTCCGTCGTCCGGCTGCATTTCGGATACGATGGAGCCTCCCTGCTCGATGATTCTCCGGGCCAGCGGCTCGTTTTCCGGCGGATAAAGCTGATTCAGACCACTTCCAAGCACGGCAATCGTGCGTCCGCCGCCCTCCAGACAGCCGGTGTGCGCGCAGGTATCTATGCCGCGCGCGAGGCCGCTCACGACTGCCACGCCGTTTTCCGCCAGCACCTGCGAAAACTCCTTTGCCGCCTTTTTCCCGTCGTAGCTGGGCGCGCGCGTGCCGACGATGGCGAAGAGGCGCTCGTCGTTCAAATCGGGATTGCCGCGCACATACAGCGTCGGCGGCGCGTCCACAATGCTGCGAAGCCGTGCCGGGTATTGATCGGAAATCATGGGTAGAGCCGCGATGCCTGCCTTTTCCAGCCGGGCGAACACATCGTAGAAGAAACGTTCGCTTCGGGCGGCGAGTATGGCTGCGTGCAGCTTCTCGTCGGCAATGCCCTTGACGCACGACGGATCGTCCCACAGGGCGCGCGCGTCGCCGCAGGCGTTTAGAAGCGCGTAAAACCGCCGGGGCGACATGCCGGGAACTGCGGAAAGCCAGAGCCAGTATTGCTCCATCAGATTGTATTCCATCGGCGCCTCCTATTTCCAGTACTTGTCGTCGATTGAGCGGTATTGGAGAGCCTCGGCGATGTGAGCGGCGCCGATTTCATCCTCGCCGGCGAGATCAGCGATGGTGCGCGCCACCTTGATCACACGCGTGAATGCGCGGTTGGAAAGCCCCATCGACGTCGTGGCCAGCGACAGCATGCGGTTGGCCTCGCGGCTCATGGGACAGAAACGCCGAAGCGTCTGCGCGTCCAGACGCGCGTTGCAGGCGAGCGGAAGCCCCTCATAGCGCGTGCGCTGCACGCCTCGCGCCTGCTCCACGCGTGCGCGGATGTCGGCAGAGGGCTCCTCTTCGCGGTCGTCGGAAATGCGCTCGGCGGGCACGGATTCGACCTCAATGTGCAGGTCGATGCGGTCGAGCAGCGGGCCGGAGATGCGGTTCAGGTATTTTCGGATGTCATTGGGCGTGCAGCGGCATTCGCGCGTTTTGCTGCCGAAATTGCCGCATGGACAGGGATTCATTGAGCAGATCAGCATGAATTCGGATGGATAGGTACTTTGTGCGCTCACACGCGTGATGGTCACAAAGCCGTCCTCCATTGGCTGACGGAGGGCCTCCAGCACGTCGCGCCGGTATTCGGGCAGCTCGTCCAGAAACAGAACGCCGTTGTGCGCCTTGGAAATTTCGCCGGGCACGGCGTGCAGGCCGCCGCCCACCAGCGACACATGGGAGGCTGTATGATGCGGCGAACGGAACGGACGCTCGGTAAGCAGTCCCGTTTCCGGCGCGCAGCCGGCTACGGAATGGATGCGTGTGGTGACCAGCGCCTCGTCAAAGGTCATGTCGGGCAGAATGGAGGGCACGCATCGCGCCATCAGCGTCTTGCCGGAGCCGGGCGGGCCGACCATCAGCACGTTGTGTCCGCCTGCGGCTGCGATTTCCAGCGCGCGCTTGGCGCTCTTTTGTCCCTTCACGTATTTGAAATCGGCGGCGTACACGCGCTGTCCCAGAAGCGTCTGATAGCCGACCGTCTTAATGGGTGTAATCGGCTCTGCGCCGGACAGATGACGGACGACCTGATCGAGATTCTCTGCGGGGATCAGGAGGATGCCGTCTACGCAGCCGACCTCGCGGGCATTGGCTGCGGGCAGAATCATCTGCTTCACGCCGTGCCCGCGCGCGGAGATTGCAATGGGCAGCGCGCCGCGCACTGGGCGCAGTGTGCCGTCCAGCGCCAGCTCGCCCAGGATGACGGTATCGACGATGGAGGCGGGGTTTACCTTGCGCGTGCAGGCGAGTATGCCAATGGCAATTGGCAGATCAAACGCAGGCCCTTCCTTTTTCAGGTCTGCCGGCGCAAGGTTTACCGTGATGCGGTCGCCCGGGAAGGCATAGCCGCGGTTCTTCAGCGCCGCGCGGATGCGCTCGCGTGCCTCCTTTACCGCAGCGTCGGGCAGTCCGACGATGTCGAACATTGGAAGCCCGGCGGAAAGATTCACTTCCACCGTGATCTGTAAGCCCTCAATTCCGCCCAGTCCGTAGCAAAGCGTGGTTGCCAGCATGCCGTCATCCCTCTTTCGTTATTGCGGCGCAAAGTTGTACCAGTTAAACCAGCGAAGCTTCAGTGCGTACGAATACGCGCAGGGGTAACCCGATTCCAGCGGGTAGAACGCGACGAACAGGAACAGTGCAAGCACCATCAGAGTGATTGCCAGCGTGTTCCCGGCAACGGAATCCACTCTGCGTAGCCTGCCGATCCACAGAACCGTTGCGATAATGATAAATGGCACGCTGGCAAAATAATGGTAGATAAAGGTGGAGCGCGGCACCAGCACCCACGGCAGATACTGCGATGCGAAGCCGACGGCAATCAGCAGGAAGAGCGGGCTGGGACGCGTGCTTACGCACAGCGCAAGCAGCAGCGCGACCATGGCCGCAAGCCCTGCCCACCACACAGCGGGATTGCCCATGCATGAAATGGAGGATACCGTGCCATAGCCGACCATGGCCGTCTCGGCGGAATAGTACCACATTGGCCGTACGATCGTGGGCCATTCGTACCACGGCGAGGAGAAGGAGTGTGAGTCCACAAGGCGCGAATGATAGTTGAACATCTGCACCTGCATGTCCCAGAACCGCTTGAACGTCAGTCCGCCGACCGGCGCGAAATGCCGCCAGTAGCAGAAATAGTAAATCAGGCACGGGATCACGACGAAGAACAGCACGCAGAACAGAAGCGTGAGGACCAGCTTTTTCGGGAACGCGCGCGCCATGGCGGTGTCCTCGTCACTCTCGGCCTCCCGGCGCAACGCGCGGTATTCGCGCAGCCGCAGGAATACCGTGGCAAAGAAGATGACCGCAAGCCCCACAGCCGCATACATGCCGATCCACTTGCTGGCGCAGGCCAGCCCCATCGATATGCCGCACAGTCCCAGCGGAACCAGTGTGCGTCCGAGCGGTTGCTTTAGCAGGTTCATTTGCGCGTATCGGAACATGAACAGGTACATCAGCATGATGAAGAACACCGCGTAGGAGTCCACTGTGGCCAGCCGCGTCTGCGTGAAGTGCATGGAATCCACGGCCAGCAGGAACATGGCGATGAAGGAAAGCTGAGTGTTCTTCGTCAGCTGCTTTACCATCAGGTATATCAGCGGAAGCATCAGAACGCCGATCAGCGTACCCATGAAGCGCCAGCCGAACGGCGTCATGCCAAACAGCCGAATGCCCTGCATCAGCAGAAGCTTGCCTAGATGCGGGTGCGACCACTCCAGCAGCCAGTTGCCGTCTGTGGCGTTGGGCTTGTTCGATACCGACGGGCCGTGAAGCAGCTCGTAGGCCGTGCGTGCGTGGTAGATCTCGTCAAAATACGTGCCGTTATAATAGCTGGGCTCCCACGCGACGGTATCCTGTTCGTCTATTAACGCGGCGTAATCCGCGCCCTCGCGCGAGCCGGTTACAGATACGACGGGATACAGCACCTCGTCGTCCACATTCCAGAAGCCGACCTCGTGCAGCTTGAGCCCGATGCCCATCACGGTCAGGCGCACGTAGCGCGCCGTCTGAAGCGGATAGGGGGTGTAGGCGGTGGGGTAAACCACCTGCGCGCCGTTCTCGCCGGTATCGATTGCGCGGGATTCGTCGTAGACGGCGTTTGTAAAGGAGCTGTCGCTCCGGGTTTTCGGCGCGTACCAGTGCCAACGGAAAATTTCGCCCTCGCCGTACACGGCGTAATTTTCCTCCGTCCAGTGCTCGCCGTCGTTTGAAAGGGAAACGGTGAAGGCGGCGGAGGATATACCGCCATAGTAGGTCATGCGGAACGTGTGCACGTCGCCCAGATCAAACACGATCTGCTCCTCATAGTCCTCGTTCTGCCAGTACGTCTGCGGCGCTTTGGTGGAGCCGAGGTTCACAAACGCTGCGCAGGCATATACCACCGAGACGGCTGCCATCAGCAGGCAGTCCACGCGCGTCAGGTGCAGCTTCCAGTCGCCCTGCCGGCGCAGACGCTGAAGGGGCGTGTGCGGCAGATGGCGCGCCGCAGGCAGCGTCCGCGTGTGACCGAGCACCAGAATCGAGAACGCCGTGTAGGCCAGAAATAGAGCCGCCAGCACGTTTACGGCGGAGATGACCATGTTCAGCAGCTGCTCGTCACTGCTCAGATGTCCAAGGTATGCGTATTCGGAGACCGTGCCGCCCTGAAGCACCAGCGCAATGTTCATAAACTGCGTCAGTGTAACGGCGAGCAGCGCCCACAGAAGCCGTCGATCCGTATGCTGGATATAGGCCAGCGCCAGAAGTGTGATCACGGGGAACAGATAGCGCTCGTGCATCATCGGCGCGAACGCGTAGATTAGCGCCATTGTGGTTGCACCGATCAGCGGTAGCGCGCGGCGGTCGCGCGAGTGCAGGCACAGGAACGCCGCGTAGGCATAGGTTGCGACGAACATCACCCAGCTGAAGGCCGTCAGCGCGGGCTCACGTTCCAGCCGCACCCAGTTCAGGCACAAAAGCTCGTAGAGATTGCACGCGTTCAGCGTCAGGCAGCTGTAGGTATCGTTTGTCGTCGCACCTGCGAAGAGGTTCTTCAGCCATGGAATCGGAGAAATAATGAGTGCAGTCCCCGTCTGCCCGTCCGCAAACGCCTGCTGAATGGAAAACGGCAGCGCGACGAAATACAGAATCGCGAGCGAGCCTCCAAGGCCAAGTAGCATGCGAATAACCGCGCGCTTCTCGTCCCTGCGGCGAACAAGGTCGATTACAAACATCGCAAGTCCGATAGGGCCGAACAGCAGCGCCTGCGGCTTGGATAGAAGTGAAAGCGCATAAACCGGCAGCGCCCAGTGCCACTTGCCCTCCGAGGCAAAATACAGGCACACGGCAAGCAGCAGCGCCAGCAGGCTGTCAACCTGCCCCCATGCGGCGCTGTCGGCTATGTGCGCCGGGTTGAGCGCTATGGCGAGGGTTAAAAGGAGCGCCCGTCCGTACCCGGCCTTCCTTGAGAACAGGAAGTATACGAGCAGAGAGAGAAGCAGGTCCGCGCCGATGGGAAGCATCTTGGTCAGCACCACGTGCGCGGTGGACAGGTATTCGATACCCAATACGCGGCGAACGAGCGCGACGGCTCCCATCATGAGCATCGTCAGCGGTGGGTAATCGCAGAATGAAGCACGCACATAAAATTGCGAGCCATCGTTCAGAAAATTCTCGCCCCAGATCATGAAATCGTTGATGTCCACGCTGTAGCCGCGCACGCGCACGGCGAAAAACAGCCGTACGGCCAGCGCCGCCAGCAGCGTCGCAACCAGCAGGCATGCGGAGGCGGACTTGCTCAGCCTGCAGCCGCGCGCCTTTACGCGCCTTGCATGTGTCAGCAGGGCAAGTCCCGCCAGCAGGATACCGAAGGCGATCAGCTCCAGCGTTTCGGTGATGCGCTCTGGCTCGGCAGCGGACGTCGTTTTGCTCGAGCTCGACTTATTCGGCTGAAACGTAGCCAGCGACACGGGCACTGCGCCGTCTCCAAGCCCGCGCGCCTCCATCGTTACATCCCGGAACCACGCTTCGCCTACACCGTCGCCGCTGTAGCCGCCCAGACGCAGCGCGACGTCCAGCGTCGTCTGCTTGTTGCCGGTCGCGCCGTACAGCGTAAGCGTTACCCATTCGCCGTCCGTGTCATAGACGGATTCAGAGTAGGCGTTGGTGTTCAGAATGGACAGATTTGCACCGCGCAGCGTGAGAATACTGCCGTTCGATTCACGGAAGGCGGCGCAGTCCCTTGCCAGTACGCGGCAGGTAAACACATATTCGGTGTTCGGCTCAACGGCCACGGTCTGTACCCAGCGGGCGTCGTTGTCGTCGAAATTTAGAATGGCAAGCGCCGTTGCGCCGTCCTCCAGCGTCTCCACGCGAAATTGCGAGTTGCTGGCGATGTAGGCGTCCGTTCGCCAGGCTTCAGGCAAGCCGCTGCCGTCCAGAAGGGCGAAGTCGGCGTTGGTAAGCAGGTTTTCTGCCTGCGCAGGCAACGCCAGAAGCATGCACAGAAGCGCCAGAAAAAGAGAAAGTCCCTTACGCATAGCATTTCCTCGACTGATCATAATTGTTCATGAAAGCTTCGCTTCCTTATTCCACGGACAAGCGCGGAATTCCTTCCTTTTTATGGACGAATTCCGCGCTGTTTTGGTTCAAATCAGGCCCGTGGCGTCAAATGCGCCCCGGATATGGCGAAGGCCCGTGCCATCGATGGCGATGACGTCAAAGCGCGTCGGACTGTCCAGCAGACGGTTAGCCTGCAGATAGCCCGTGGCGGCGCGTACGACATGGCGCATTTTCGCGGGTGTAACGGCCTCGGCGGGCGCGCCAAAGCGCGGCGACCTGCGCGACTTGACCTCGACAAACACGATCGTGTCGCCGTCCTGGACGATCAAGTCGATTTCTCCTCCGGCGCGGCGATAGTTCTTTTCCAGAACCTTCATGCCCTGCCCGAGCAGGTAGCGAAGCGCTTCCGCCTCGCCGGCGATTCCGTTCTCACGATTGTACATGGCGCGTTCCTCACAGAAAATGCTTGATAAAGCTCATGCGGTGCGCGGGGCAGGGGCCGTATTCGCGGATGGCACGGATGTGCTCCGCCGTGCCGTAGCCCTTGTTTCGCTCAAAGCCGTATTGCGGATACTGCTGCGCAAGCTGGATCATGTATCGGTCACGCTCGACCTTTGCTACGATTGAGGCAGCTGCGATCATGTAGCACAGCGCGTCGCCCTTAATGATCGAGCGGTGCGGCACAGGCAGACTCAACCCGTCCACCGCGTCAATCAGAATCATGCCGCCCGTAAAGCCGGAGGCGCATTCCTCCATGGCGCGCTTTGTGGCGTTCAGGATATTGATTTCGTCGATGACAGACGGCTCCATCCATGATGTGCGCACGTATTCTGCGCTTTCGAGCAAAAGGGGATACAGAGCCTCACGTTTTTTCTCCGACAGCTTTTTGGAATCGTCTACGCCAGGCACGAGCCTTGAAAGCGGAATCGACACGCACGCGGTGACGACCGGCCCCGCCAAGGGGCCGCGCCCCACTTCGTCGATTCCGGCGATGAACGAAATTCCCTCCTCTGCCAGCAGCGAGCGCTCGACTTCGGTCATGCGAATCAGCTTTTCCGTTGCAGTTTCACGCGGCATTGCTTATTCCTCCGGCACTTCCAGCGTAATTCTTCCCAGCTTTCCGGCGCGGAATTCATCCAGCACCAGACTGGCCGCACGCTCAGTGTCGCATCGGCCGCCGGACAAAAGCCAGCCGCGCCCGCGGCAGGCAAGCTCGAGCAGCTCCTCGGGCAGGCGCTCGGCAGCGTCCTCGGGCAGCTTGTAGCGCGTGCGGGTCTGCTCGGGAGCGATTCGAAGAAGCGCTTCAAGCAGCTGCGTTGCCAGCTCCTCGCCGTCCATGATCTGGTCGCGGATGGAGCCCAAAAACGCCAGCGCGCGTGCGTTGCCCTGATCCTCCAGCTTCGGCCAGAGCATGCCGGGCGTATCCAAAAGCTCCAGATAGGGCGTGATCTTTACCCACTGATTCGAGCGGGTTACGCCCGGACGGTCGGAGGTTTTTGCCACGGCCGCTCCGCGCAGGTGGTTGATGAACGTGGACTTGCCTACGTTCGGGATGCCCACGACCATCATACGCACGGTTTTGTTTGCGCCGCGCGCTTTCATGCGCTCTACGGCGGGGCGGGAGGCATTTTCGATGAAGCGGAAGATTTCCTTCGCGCGGCCGCCGACGGATTGGTATTTCAGCGCCGTCACGCCGTATTTTTTATAGTATGCAAGCCATTGCGCCGTAGCGGCGTCGCTGGCCAGATCAGCCTTGTTCAAAATCAGGATGCGTGTTTTCCCGCCGGTCAGGCGCACAAGATCGGGATTTCGCGTGGCTTTGGGCGCGCGCGCGTCGCACAGTTCGATCACCGCGTCGACGGAACGAATCTGCGTTTCCAGAATTTTCTTTGTTTTGGCCATGTGGCCGGGATACCAGTTGATTTCAGGCATGGGGCATGTTCCTCTGCTTCGATTTATAAAAATAAAGGCCTCGTGCGAGGCCTTTATGTGGGGGTGCGTCAGGCTTCCTTGACCTTGGCGGCTTTGCCGCTGCGCTCGCGCAGATAATACAGCTTGGCGCGGCGAACCTTGCCCCTACGGGTCACGGTGATGCTGTCGACGTGCGGGGAATGCAGCGGGAACGTACGCTCGACGCCTACGCCATAGGACGTGCGGCGGACGGTGAACGTTTCACGGCAGGAGCCGTTGCGACGGGCGATCACGACGCCTTCGAAGGCCTGCAGACGCTCACGGGTACCTTCCACAACCTTCACCTGCACCTTGACGGTGTCGCCGATGTTGAACTTGGGAAGATCCTTGCGAAGCTGAGCCTCTTCGATGGAACGGATGATTTCATTCATTTTGCGATATCCTCCTTTCCTCACAGGGCGTTCGTGAACGATGACTTTTCGCCAGCGGACCGCCCGATATCACGCTCATCATTATACCATGAATAACGGTTGGGGAGCAAGCAATATGTTTGTTAATTTACAGGCGTCATTCCGCGGCTGTTTCGCGCGTGAGATGACGGATCCAGCGGTAGCTGTTTACCTCATATACCGCTACGATACACTTGAGCACCTGGTCGCTCTTCAGGCACAGGAACACCCACACGGGGTCAAGCTTCCACACAAACTGCGCCAGCGCCGACAACAGCAGAACTACGCCCCACTGGAAGATGAGGTCGTTATAGAATACGAACTTCGTGTGTCCGCCGCCGCGCACAATACCGCTCAGGCAGGGAGCCTGGTAGGCCGTGCCGACGACGGTGATGGCAAGCACCGTTGTAAACTGAAGGGCGATGTCGTGCGCGCCCTTGGTTTCCAGATGATAGAAGCCGAGAATCGGGTAACGCAGAAGGTAAAGCGCCGCGCCGGTTACGAGGCCGATTGCGAGAAACAGAGCCTGCATGCTGCGCACGTATTCGCGCAGTCTTTGATCGTCGCCCTCGCCTACAAGCTTGCCTGTGATAACGCCTGCGGCGTTGCCTGCGCCGTAGGCGAATACGGAGATCATGCCGAACAGCGATACGACGGTCGCGTTCGCGGCGATGGCATCTGTGCCCATGCGGCCGATAATGGCCGTCTGCACGAACATGGCGAGACCCCATGACGCACCCGCAAGCATTACGGGCGTGGCGTATTTAGCGTAGTCGCGATTGAGCGCGCGATCGAAGCGGAAAAGCTGTCTCGGACGGATACGAAGCTTTTTATCCACCAGAAACAGGTATACGCATGCGGCGACAAACTCGAATACGCGCGCTGCGAGTGTGGCGAGCGCTGCGCCGGTCGTGCCCATTTCCCTGCAGCCGAGCTTTCCGAAGATCAGGCAATAGTTCAGTCCCAGATTGATGAACAGCGACATGAACATGATCACAAGCCCTACGCGCACGCTCTCTACGCTGCGCAGGCTTGCGAGGATGACCGTGCTCAAGCAGTAGAAAAGGTAGGTGAAACGGATTACGCGGAGATAGTCCACGCCCTCCTTGATAATGGCCTCCTCATTGCTCAGAAGGCGCATGATCTGTCTGGGCGCAAGGCTGACCGCAGCCGTGAACGCCACGCCGATGACTATGGCGACGACAAGGCCGATGGCGGTAATGGGAACGATCGGCTTTTTCTCGCCCTTGCCCCAATATTGGGAGGCAAGCACCACCACGCCCTCGCCGGCGGAGGTGACGATCATTTGCAGAAGAAACTGCACCTGATTTGCCTGCGTCACGCCGGAAAGCGCGGTTTGGGAATAGTTGCTGAGCATGATGCTGTCTGCCAGCGATACGCTGTAGGACACGAGATTCTGAAGCGCAATAAACAGAAGAAGGGAGAAAAACTGACGATAGAAGGTCTTATCCTTCGTAAGCAGGTGCATACAAAATCGCCTCGCGTTGTCATGATTCGCTGTCATGATACCACGCGAGGCGAGGGTTTGCAAACATGGCTCGGTTAACGTTTTGCATTGGATGACGTTTTCTTCTGGAACGGGTTTGATACGCCGTCTGGCTGGCCCGGCCGGAGGCGTCGTCCGCGCTTCCTATGTTTCGCGCAGAATTGCCCGCGCAGTTTCAAGGGCAAGCCGGAGGCGGCTGGAGAGGCTGGCCTCCACGATGTATTCCCGCCGCGTATGCGCCCGTGCGCCCTCCGCGCCCATGCCGTCCAGAACCGGAACGCCAAGCGCGGCCACGATGGAGCCGTCGCTTCCGCCGCCGCGGGCGCGTTCCCGAAGCGCATAGCCCTCGCGTGCAGCACAGGCCAGTGCGAGGGTCAGCAGCTTTTCGCTGCCTACGGTTCGCGGCATCGGCGGGCGGGTGCTTAAAACGGTCAGCGACGCATGCACCGTGTCCATCCGTTCCGCGAGGGCGTGTGCCTGACGGAGAAAGGCCTCGAGTGCCTCTGCCGAAAAAGCGCGCGCTTCGCCGGTCAGGCTGGCGCGCGCGGCAATGACGTTTGTGCGTTCGCCGCCGGAAAGAGTGCCGATGTTTACGCATAGGTCATCCGTTTCTAAGGCGTAGAGCTGATTTGCCAGCACCGTTAGCGCGCGAATGGCGCTTTTCCGCCCGGGGTCTCCGCCGCTTGCGTGCGCGGCGGCGCCCTTTACGTCCACGCGGAAGGAGACGATGCCCTTGCGCTCGATCGTGCATTCGCCGGGAGCGGAGGCCTCGAAGCACAGGCATGCATCTGCGCCCGCGGCGAGGCGCTCAATGACGGGGTGGCTGGCGCGGGAACCGGATTCTTCGTCGGCGTTCACGATGGCCTGAAGCTGCCAGTCTGCGGGCAGCTCCGCGGAAAGCGCGCGGAACAGGCGCACAAGCATGACCAGTCCAGCCTTCATGTCTGCTACGCCCGCGCCGTATATCCGACCGTTCTCCCGATCAAACCGTTCGGCCTCGCCGAGGGGGAACACGGTATCCATATGTCCCAGAAGAAGCAAACGGCGGCGTCCCTCTCCGGCCCATGCCGAAAGAAGGTCGCCGCCCGCGAGGGGCACGCGGTTCACGCGCGCCCCTGCCGAGACAAAGGCCGCCTCAACCCGGCGGGAGAACGCGTTCAAGCGCGCCTCGTCGCCGGTAGGCGTTTCAGAATTGACCCATTCACGCAGCGTTTCAAGCATTTTGTTTCCTCTGCCCGCGAGCAGGCGCTGGCGATTCAATCGGGTTCGAAAGCTACATTGCCGTTTTTCAGGCGGGGCGGCAGCCTTCTTCATGCGGCTGCGCGGTCGCGGACGCGCCGACTGTTTTGTTCGGCGATCGGTCAGGCGCGCGTCAGCGTTTCGTCTGGCAGACTGATAATCTTCTTCTGAACGAACGCGCCCTCGCGCTCTGCGGCCAGATAGCGCTCCGCGCCGTCGGTGATGAGCAGCTCCGTGCCGTTGAAACCCAACAGTACAGGATCAAGCGTCTCGCCCGCGCGAAGGCGCGCAAGGGCCTGATTCACGGCTTCCTCAGAAGGCTCCGCGCAAACGGTTGCCCGGGCAAAGCCCTTTCCGGCGCGCTCGGCGCGAATCAGCGCGTCAATGCTGAGACCGGTGGCTTCGCGGCTGAGATTGTTTACCATGTAGTCGCTGGTCTTTGAAAGCTCCATTTCCATTTCAAAGCGCTTTGCACGCAACTGAATATCGGTCTCTGCGTCGCCGCGGCCGCGCAGACGGCTAAGTAGCACGTCAAACGAATCCACATACAGGAAGATGGAACGCACGGGAAGCGTGTCCTTCAGGATGGTCTTCAAGTTGTTTGCGCCGAGAATGTCGATGTCCTTCAGAAGCGCTTTGCCCTCCTGAAGCTTTTTCTCCAGAATCAGATGACTACCGCCATAGTAGCTTTTGTGAATGAACTGATGCTCGTAGATCAGACCCTCGTCCAGCTGTCGCTTGAATTCCTCCTCCGATACGAAGCAATAGGGGTTGCCCTCGCTTTCTCCGGGACGCATGGCGCGCGTGGTCAAAGTGGGGAGCAGATCGTATTCGTCCCCGTGCGCCTCCAGCAGATCCTTGATAATCGTATTCTTTCCGACGCCCGCGCAGCCGACAAACGCAAACAACATCTTTCGTCGCCTCCTGTGTGATGTGATTAGCAATTATACAGGATTGGAGCGAATTTGTCAATTTTATTTCACATATAGGATGCGCCTTGCGAGTGCGAGCACATAGGGAGCGTGGATGAAAATTGCCAAGGACGCTTGAAATGATGAGGCGGCTTTGCTATACTTGTGTTGAATTTGGAAGACACCATGACCTGCAATGGGACTGAAACGCCCATACAGCGCGAAGGATCGTCGGCGGGCGGGCAGACGATCAGACTGGAGAAGCAAAATGACGGAGCGAATTGAAACGCTGAAAAGGAACCAATGGAACCAGCTGCACCATGCCCTTCGAATCGATATGCCTGCCGGCGTGGAGAAAGCGTATCGCAGGCCGGAGGATTCAGACCTCCGGAGAACGGCGCTGCGGCTGAAGGCGGCGTTGGATGCGGAAACGCCGGTGCTACTGGCGAATGAGCTTATCGCCTTTACGCGCACGGTTCCCAATCTCCCCGGAATCTTTTCGGATGAGGAATGGGAAGAGATCCGGAAGAGGCACTTTATTCATGAGCGCGGAAATGTAAGCAATCTGTCGCCGGACTATGAAAGGGTCATTCGGCACGGCCTATTGCATTTCCGCGCGCGGCTTGGCGAGTCCGAGGAGCATCAGGCCATGAGAACGGCCATTGATGCGGCGCTTGACCTGACGCGGCGCTATGCGGAGACGGCGGCGTGCGAGGGTCGAGACGACATCGCCGAAACGCTTCGGCGCGTGCCCGCTCTTGGCGCGAGAAGCTTTCGGGAGGCACTGCAGTCGCTGCGGATTCTGCACTTCTGCCTGTGGTGCGAGGGAAGCTACCACAATACGCTTGGTCGCTTTGACCAGTATATGATGCCCTATCTCAAACGCGACATGGAATCGGGAGCAGAGACTGAGGAAAGCGCGCTGGAGCTCATAGAGGCTTTCTTTCTTGCGTGCAACCGGGACAGCGACCTTTATCCCGGCATGCAGCAGGGAGACAATGGTCAAAGCCTTGTGCTGGGCGGAATGACGGAGGATGGGGAAAACGGCTTTAATTTGCTATCGAAGCTGTGCCTGAGAGCATCTGGCGAGCTTCGGCTCATCGATCCGAAGATCAATCTGCGCGTGGATGGAAAAACGCCGCTTTGGGTCTATGAAATGGGCACGGAGCTTACAAGGCTTGGACTGGGCTTTCCGCAGTATGAAAACGACGACGTGGCGATTCCCGCGTTGAAGGCGCTCGGCTATGCGGAAAGAGATGCGAGAAACTATGCCATGGCGGCCTGCTGGGAATTTATCATTCCCGGACGAGGCATGGAAATTCCGAACATCGGCGCGCTGCCCCTTGCCAATGCAGTGGATGAGGTCATCCGCGAAAGACTGGCAGACTGTACGGATATGGACAGCTTGAAGGCGTGGATACGGGAGGACATCTTTCGGCGCGTGAGGGAGACGACAGAGGCCTGCAGGAATCTGTATTTTATCCCGTCGCCGTTTCTTTCGCTGTTTTTTGATGGCTGCGTCGAAAACGCGCGGGATATTTCGCTGGGCTGCACGTACAACAACTGGGGACTTCATGGTACGGGTTTGGCTGCGGCTGCGGACATGCTGGCTGCAGTAGATGAGGCGGTGTTTCATGGTAGCGTCGAAGCCAAAACTCTGTTGGCGGCGATGGATGCGAACTTCCGGGGCTATGACGAGCTGCGCGATCGGCTGAGGAACCATTGTCCGAAGATGGGCAACGACGATGACCGTGCCGACCGGTACGCCTGTTGGCTGCTGGATACCTTTGCGGATTCCGTTGAGGGGCTCAGAAACGAGCGCGGCGGCCTGATTCGAGCCGGCACGGGGAGCGCGATGTATTACGTTTCCCATGCGGAGAAGCTGGGCGCGACGGCAGACGGGCGGGAAGCGGGCGTGCCGCTGCCGGCCAATTATGCGCCGTCTCTTGACGTAAGGCTGAACGGGCCGGTGTCGCTGATTCGTTCCTTTACCAAGCCGAGGCTTGGCAGAGTGATAAACGGTGGGCCGCTGACCATCGAGTTTTCGGACAGTGTTTTTGCGCAGGAGGAATCCATCCGCAAGGCCGCGCAGCTGGTGCAGCTGTTTATTCTGCGCGGCGGACATCAGCTTCAGCTGAATACGGTGAACCGGGAACGGCTGCTGGATGCGCAGAGACACCCGGAAAGCTATCGCAACCTGATCGTGCGCGTGTGGGGCTGGAGCGGGTACTTTGTGGAGCTTGACAGGTGCTATCAGGATCACATCATCCGTCGGGCGGAGCTTTTGCTATGAATGAGGGAATCGTCTTCGATATTAAGGAATTTGCGGTGTTCGATGGCCCGGGCATTCGAACGACGGTGTTTATGAAGGGCTGTCCGCTTCGGTGTCAATGGTGCCACAATCCGGAGGGACTGTTGCCTCGGCCGCAGTTGATGGTCAGCCATGCTGCCTGCACGCATTGCGGTGCGTGCGAGGCCGCATGTCCCAGCCCAGGGCGCTGTCTTGCCTGCGGAAAATGCGTGCCGGCCTGTCGCGGGAATTTTCGGAAAATCGTGGGAACCCCATGGCGCGCGGACGCGCTGATTCGAAGGCTTCAAAGGGATGCGGACGTATATGCGCTTTCCGGCGGCGGCGTGACCTTCTCCGGCGGCGAGCCGCTTCTGCAATGGGCGTTTGTCAAGGAGGTTCTGGACGGCCTTGCCGGCATGCATCGTGCGATTGAAACCAGTGGATACGCATCCGACGAGGTGTTCCGTTCAGCGATGAGGACGTGCGACCTGATTCTGATGGATTGGAAGGTGTCCGACCCGGATTTGCACAGGCGCTTTACAGGCGTGGATTCGGCGCTCATTCGCCGTCACGTCGAGGAGCTTGCGCAGGGAAGCGTACCGTTTATCCTTCGAATGCCCATTATTCCCGGCGTGAACGATAACCGGGCGCATTTTGAAACGGTGGCGCGCATGGTTGGGCATTCGCCGATGCTTGTGCGCGTGGAGGTGCTGCCTTATCAGCGGGCGGCGGGCGCAAAGTATGAAATGGTGGGAATGACGTATGGCCCGGAATTTGACGAGGCTGCGGAGATGCGATTTTTCACAGACTGCTTTTCGGCTGCGGGAATTCCGTTCAGCCTGCTTCGGTGAAAGGCGTATCTTCGCAGCTGGGCGAATGATTGTCAATTTTGTGTCGGGATTTCTTCATTGACAGTTGGTTTGTCATTCGATATAATAATAGATAGAGTTCAGTGATATCCGGGGAGTGAGGGCCTTGAAGCAGCGAGTGATTTACGGTACTCTTTTTGCGCTGATTGCGGTGGGCATGATTGCTCTATGCGAGCCGACGCGCGTCGTCTTTTTTGTGGTATGCGCGCTGATTGCGACGCATGAGATGCGCAAGGCGCTGGAAAAATGCGGCTACCATCCGTTGGCATGGCCGGTGATGACGCTGTGCGTATCCAGCACGTTGCTTTTGTATTTTGGAAAGGCTGGCTATGTGTTTCCCGTGTTCATGATCATCATGATTGCACTGTTCGGGCAGATGATTCTGGGCGGGAAAATCAGCGTGAAGGATGTGTTCAGCACACTGGCTGTGTGTGCCTATCCGGTGTCGCCGCTACTTCTGATGGTGTATATTTCCGTGAACGATGCGATCTGGGCGGCGGTGTTTCTCAACAGTATCCTGCCTGCTATCGTCAGCGACACGTTTGCGCTGTTTGGAGGGAGGCGCTTTGGCAAGCACAAGCTGTCTCCACACATCAGCCCGAAGAAAACCGTGGAGGGGCTTGCGTGCGGGCTGATCTGCGGAACGCTGTCCGGCTTTGCGGTATATGGAATCCTGCATGCCTTTGGCCGGGGCGTGATTCCCATGTGGGCGGTGGTCGTGGCAGCGCTGGCGTCCGCGCTGGCGGGCGCGCTGGGCGATTTGGCTGCATCATCGGTGAAGCGCGCGGCGCAGATTAAGGATTACAGCCACCTGATTCCCGGGCACGGCGGCATGCTGGATCGCGTGGACAGCGCGCTGTTTGCAATCCCCGTGTGCTACATGATTTACGCGCTGTTTGTTTAAACGCGCAGCATTTTCCATAGAAGCCCTGCAGGCAGGCGGACGATTGTCCGCCTGCCTATTTTGATGCGCCGCCATTTTCCGATAATATTACGCGAAAATCGGTTGACATTTGCAATGATACAAACTATAATTAGGTAAATGAGGAAATTGTTCGATACATATCGAATGTTGCGGACGCATGCGTGAGAAATGGAGGGATTTTCGTGGATTTTCTGGAAATCGTAGAACGTTCCCACACCGGCGAGGCTGTAAGCAAGAATGACTGGGATCTGGATCACGTGGCAATGCCGATTCGCGATATTGTGGAGGACTTCGACCTGAATTACGAAAAGGGCGAGGTGCTTGCCTTTGACGAGGACATGCTGCGTCGGTTCTATGCGGCGGGTCGTCAACTGGCCGTTGAGGCGGGCGTATACAACCAGAATACCGGCCGCGTGATTCGTTTTACCGAAAGGGAAATCGACGAAGCCGCCGCAGCACAGAGGCAGGAAATGGTAGTTGGCCGCGGAGAGGACGCATTCACGTTCTATGCCAGGCACGCGGAGGATGCGCGCCGTCCCGGCGTTGTGGCCGGGGACCCTGGCTGCCCGATGGATGAAAAAATCTTCTGCGCTACCACGGAGTCATGGGCGAAGGAAAGCGTCGTAAACATGGTGACCTGCGGCTCAATCGTGGATGTGGACGGTCACACCGTGCGTCGGGCCGAGCCGAGCGAGCTGATTGCCGTGCGCCGTGAGATGCAGTATCTGAACGAAATCTGCGCGCGCGTCGGCCGCCCACAGATCGGCCGTTTGGCTGCGGAGAGCAGCGTTTCCCAGATCGGCGACCTGGCGGCGATGCTGCCCGGCGGGTTCCGCCCGGGCGACGCGCACCTTGTGGCGCTGAACAACGAGCTGATTACCACCGAGGATAACCTGCTGCGCGCGGCGAACACCATTGGTACCGAGGTGCTGAACGCATCGCTGGCCTGCGTGCTGGTAGGCGGCATGGCGGGCGGACCGGCTGGCGCAACGGTGTGCATGATTGCGTCGATGCTGCTGGCCAACCTTGTGTGCCGTGCGGATTATCATCTGTGTCATCCCATCCATCTGCGATCCATTGCTACGTCCACCCGTGAGTGCATGTGGTTGCAAAGCGTGGTGTGTCAGGCGTTTTCGCTGTGCGCGCCCAACATCATTGTGTGCGATATCTATCCAAAGAGCGGCGCGGGCACAGTAGAGCTTCTGCGCGAGGTGGCTGCGAACGCTTTGGCGATTACCGTATCCGGCGGACATCTGGAGGGATCTGGCTCCTGCGACGGCCTGAAGCCGCACTGCTCCGGCCTTGAGGTGCGCATGATGGGCAAGGTGGCGGAAGCTGCCGTGCGCCAGAGGCTGACCCGCAGGGACGCGGAGCCGATTATTCAGAAGATGCTTTCCGGCTATGAGCACGTGTTTGCCGCCGGAAACGAGGGCAGACCCTTCGATCAGGTATACGATATGCGCACGCTCACGCCCAGACCCGAGTGGCAGGCAGAGTACGATCGCGTGGCGTGCGAGCTCGCCGGGCTCGGCCTGAATATATAGGATGACATTGCGTAAATGAAGGCGGTCGGCCGGGAATGATCCTTTCTCCGATGCAGCTGTGAATTTCGAGGCCCCTCCGGATGGAGGCCGAGAAATCTGCAAGCTGCAGGCGGCGAGGGGACAGGAGCGGATGCACCGTCGGATTGTTCGCACGTGCCATAAGGAAGCTGGAACAGAAGATACGGACAGGCAAGGAGGAAACCGAAATGCAGACGGAACGCAGGAAGGCATCCATCCCATTCTTCTCCCGCGGGGACGTTGGCGGACTGACCTACATGGTCACCAATAACATCGTGAACTACATCATCATCATTGCGGCGCTGAAAAGCTTCGGCTGGGGAGACGACATCATCTTTGGACGCGTGATTCCCGGCTTGTCCATCGGGCTCTTGATCGGCGGCCTGTACTATGCCTTTATGGCATACCGTCTCTCCCGGAAGGAGGGCCACGGAAACGTGACTGCCCTGCCCTCCGGCATTTCCACACCGGCTATGTTCGTAATTCTCTATGGCGTTATTTCTCCGCTTCACTACGCCATCGGCGACCCCGAAATCGAATGGTGCGCGGCGGTGGCTGCCTGCTTCATCGGCGGCTTTGTCGAGTTTCTGGGCGGATTCATCGGCCCATGGGTGAAGAAGCATTTGCCTCGCGCGGCGCTGCTTGGCACCGTGGCCGGTATCGGCTTCATCTGGATGGCGACGCAGGGCGTGTTCGACGTGTTTGGCGATCCGATCGTGGGCCTTCCGATTCTGGCCGTCGCGCTGCTCGGTCTGTTTGCGGGCTATCTGTTCCCTAAGAAGATTTCTCCGTTCCTTGTGGCCATCGTGGGCGGCATCGTGTATGCGTATTGTCTCGGCCGCACGACGTTTGACTTCTCAAATGTCGGCTTCTATTTCCCCAATCCCGTAAGCACCGTTCAGTCGCTGATCAACGGCTTTACGTACGTGGTTCCGTATTTGACGGTCATTATCCCCGTTGAAATCTACAATTTCATTGAGACGATGGACAACGTAGAATCCGCGAATGTAGCGGGTGATGCATACAGTGTGCGCGAAGCGCAGTTTGCCGACGGCATCTGCACCATGATCTCCGCTGTGTTCGGAGGCGTGATTCCCAATACCGTGTGGCTGGGCCATGCGGGGCTGAAGAAGTCCGGCGCAAGCGCGGGCTATTCGTGGATTGGCGGTATCGTGTTGGGGCTGGCGGGCGTATGCGGACTCTTCTCCTTCTTGAGCTCTGCGGTTCCCGCGGCGGTCGTCGCCGTCACGTTCCTTTGGTGCGCGGTTATCATGGTCTCGCAGGCATTCAAGGAATGCAAGCCCAAGCACTACGCGGCGATTGCCGTGGCGATGGTTCCCTCGATTGCCGACTATCTGGTTACGCAGGTGGAGGGCGCAGTGGCGGCCGGCTCCATGGCTGAGGGCGGATACGGCATCTGGATGGAAACGCTGGCGGGCGGCGTGAAGGGCTTTGCGCAGAACGTGACCGAGCTGCTTGCCTCCGGCGGCGTGATGTGGAACGGCGTTCCGGCAGTGAAGGCGGGCGCGATTATCATCGGTATCCTGCTGGGATCCATCATCGTGTTCATGATCGACAGGAAGCTGCGCAGCGCGGCCTATGTGGCGCTGGCTGGCGCGGTGCTTTCGCTGTTTGGCTTCATCCATCATGCTGTGCTGGGCTTCTATATCACCTCCCCTTACATGCTTGGCTGGCTGGTGACTGCAGTCATTCTGTTTGTGCTCGACCTTGGAAAGGGCAAGTGGTTTGACGCGCCGGACGACTTCGAATACGTATAATAAAGCCCAGGTTGGAACAAAATTTAACCCGTTCGTGCGAAAAATAAAAACTCGAATCATTGACAAACGCAGGAACGGATGGTAAGATATATGAGTTTGATTATGCGCAGAAAGGGATGGTTCGCATGCTCGAAAAGCTGAAGATCGACCCGAAGACCGTAGGCATGCGCACGACGCTTCGTGCCATCGAAAACGGAGAAGCCGTGTATGCCTTTCTTGCGGATGACGCCGACGTTTTCATCACCCGCCGCGTGCAGGAGCTGTGCCAGCAGAGGAACGTGCCCTACGAGCGGATCCGGACGATGAAGGAGCTGGGGGAGGCCTGCGGCGTGCAGGTGCCCACGGCGTGCGCGGCCATCAAACGACACGCCTGAAACAACGATGTACTCTTCCAGGGTTGCGGAAGCGTATATATTCCAAATTTGACTCGTGACTGAGGAGGTGCTTCCATGCCCACGATCAATCAGATGATCCGTCAGGGTAGGGAAAAGAGGACCAGCAAATCCAACTCGCCCATTCTGCAGAAATGCCCGCAGAAGCGTGGTGTTTGCCTGTCCGTCAAAACGCTGACGCCCAAAAAGCCGAACTCTGCGCTTCGCAAGATCGCCCGTGTTCGTCTGACCAACTCCATCGAAGGTACCTGCTATATCCCCGGCATCGGCCACAACCTGCAGGAGCACTCGGTTGTACTGATCCGCGGCGGCAAGGTCCGCGATCTGCCTGGCGTGCGTTACCACATCATCCGCGGCGCGCTGGATACCGCCGGCGTTGCCAAGCGCATGCAGGGTCGCTCCCTTTACGGCGCCAAGAGGCCCAAGAAGTAATTTTCGGCAAGCCGCGCAGCGTCTGAACCCTGCTGCGTCTGAAGGAACGCGGACGGAGCGGCAAGTAGGATGCGGCTGCGGGCGAAGGGAAGAGCGCCAACGATTCCCGGAGCATTTGCCTGTTGCTGAATGAACCTTTCGACCGCTGAACAATTGAGGAGGGACTATAATGCCCAGACGTGGATTTATCCCGAAGCGCGATGTGCTTCCGGATCCTGTATACGGCACGGTGATCGTCACCAAGCTGATCAACCAGATGATGTATGACGGAAAGCGCGGCGTCGCGCAGTCCGTTTGCTACAGCGCTTTCGAGCAGGTCGCCGAGAAGACCGGCAAGGAGGCCAATGAAGTATTCAATCAGGCGATTGCCAACATCATGCCCGCGCTGGAAGTCAAGGCGCGCCGCGTTGGCGGTTCCACCTATCAGGTGCCTGTTGAGATCCGTCCCGAGCGTCGTCAGACTCTGGCTCTGCGCTGGCTGGTTATGTTTGCCAGAAAGCGCGGCGAGCGTAACATGGCTGACCGTCTGGCAGGCGAGATCATCGATGCTTCTAATAACACCGGCAACGCTGTAAAGCGTCGCGAGGATATGCACAAGATGGCGGAGGCGAACAAGGCGTTCGCGCATTACCGCTGGTAATCGGACGCCCGTATGGCGTTTTGCGCGCGGCCGGCAATGTGCGCCTGCACTTGTTCCACATGCCGCGCGCTTATGAATTTTGGCGGGCTTCCGCATGAAAACCGTAACGGCGGGCAGCGTCCCGCAAATTGATGAAAGGACGTAACACCTGTGGCGAGATCGCATTCACTTGATCATGTACGCAACATCGGCATCATGGCACACATCGACGCCGGAAAAACCACGACGACCGAACGCATCCTGTTTTATACGGGGCGCACGCATCGCCTTGGAGAAGTGCACGAAGGCATGGCCACGATGGACTGGATGGAGCAGGAGCAGGAGCGCGGCATCACCATTACCTCTGCTGCAACCACCTGCGAATGGCGCGGACACCAGATCAACATTATCGACACGCCCGGCCACGTTGACTTCACCGTGGAGGTGGAACGATCCCTTCGCGTGCTCGACGGTGCCGTGGCCGTGTTCTGTGCAAAGGGCGGCGTGGAGCCGCAGAGCGAGACGGTATGGCGTCAGGCCACCAAATATTCTGTGCCGCGTCTGGCCTATGTAAACAAGATGGACATCACGGGCGCTAACTTCTACCGCGTTGTTAAAATGATGCGCGAGAAGCTGCACGCAAACGCGGTGCCGATCCAGCTGCCTATCGGCGCAGAGAATACCTTCAGGGGCATCATCGACCTAATCCAGATGAAGGCGGAGATCTATAAGGACGATCTTGGCACGACGATGGAAGTGGATGATATTCCCGAGGAATACCGCGAGCAGGCAGAGGAGTATCACAATCAGCTGGTTGAGGCCGTTGCCGAAACCGACGACGCGCTGATGGAGAAGTTCTTCGAGGGAAATGAGCTTACGATCGAGGAGATCAAGGGCGCGATTCGCAAGGCAACCATCTCCGGCAAAATGAATCCCGTTCTTTGCGGTACGTCGTATCGCAATAAGGGCGTTCAGCCGCTGCTCGATGCGGTTGTGGACTACCTTCCCTCTCCGCTGGACGTGCCTCCGGTAAAGGGCACGGCCAAGAACAAGGACGAGGAAATTGAGCGCGCGGCCTCTGATGACGAACCTTTTTCTGCGCTGGCCTTCAAGGTCATGGTGGATCCGTTCGTCGGCCGTCTGGTGTTCTTCCGCGTGTATTCCGGCTGCATTAAGTCCGGTAGCTACGTGTATAACGCGACGAAGGGCAAGCGCGAGCGCATCGGCCGCATTCTTCGCATGCATGCCAATCACCGCGAGGAGGTTGAGGAAATCTGCGCCGGCGACATTGCTGCTGCCGTAGGCTTCAAGGAAACCACCACCGGCGATACGCTGTGCACCGAAAACAAGCCGATTATTCTTGAAAGCATGGAATTCCCCGATCCGGTTATCCGCGTGGCCATCGAGCCGAAGACCAAGGCCGGCCGCGACAAGATGACGGATGCGCTGATGCGCCTTGCGGTGGAGGATCCCACGTTTAAAACCTACACCGACGAAACTACTGGACAGACGATCATTGCCGGCATGGGCGAATTGCACCTTGAGATCATCGTCGACCGACTGCTGCGCGAATTCCACGTGGAAGCTACCGTCGGCAAGCCTCAGGTTGCGTACAAGGAGTGCGTCCGCAAGCCTGCGAAGGCGGAGGGCCGCTTCGTGCGCCAGACCGGCGGTCATGGTCAGTACGGCCATTGCGTGATTGAGCTGAGTCCTCTCGAGCCGGGCAGCGGCTACGAGTTTGTCGACAAGACGGTCGGCGGCGTGGTTCCGAAGGAATTCATCCAGCCGATTTCCGATGGCGTAAAGGAAGCGGCGCTTTCCGGCTGCCTGGGCGGCTATGAAGTGGTCGACTTCCGCTGCACGCTGCTGGACGGCTCGTATCACGAGGTCGACTCCAGCGAGATGGCGTTCCACATTGCGGGCTCTCTGGCGTTCAAGGAGGCTGTGAAGAAGGCCGACTGTGCGCTGATGGAGCCGGTTATGAAGGTGGAAATCGTCGTTCCCGACGAATACCTGGGCGGCGTCAATGCAGATATGGCTTCGCGCCGTGGCCGCATCGTCAATACCGACACCAACGGCGATCTGCATGTGATCGACGCCATGGTGCCGCTGAGCGAGATGTTCGGCTACGCGACAGACCTGCGTTCCCGCAGTCAGGGCAGAGGCACGTTCACGATGCAGTTCGCTCAGTACGAGAGCGTTCCCAAGAACGTCGCTGCCAAGATTCTGGGCGCGGCAAACTATGTAAACCAGTAACGGTTTGCCGAATGAATTGATATTGGAGGTTGAGTAACAATGGGCAAGGCAAAATTTGAGCGCAATAAGCCGCACGTAAACATTGGCACGATCGGCCACGTTGACCACGGCAAGACGACGCTGACGGCAGCGATCACGA
>CAZKQB010000025.1:0-16778 GCA_964554795.1 uncultured Oscillospiraceae bacterium
AAGCTTGCAATCCTGTGGCGCACCAGTTCATGGCTCACGCCCCGATCCACGATAAACTTCACTGTCATGCTGGCATGTTCAAGCATCGCTTCATGCCCATGCGCAGTCAGCATGCGGATGAATTTCTCTGCGCTGTCCTCGGAAATCCGTTCCTCGGTTTTGTAGCAGATGCGCCCTGCCGCTTCGATGGCGCTGTAGATTGCCTTGCGGCTGGCATCATTCAGCACAGCCGGTCGCATGATTTCAAAGCTGGCTCCTGTAATCCTCAAATGAAAC
Organism: uncultured Oscillospiraceae bacterium; assembly: GCA_964554795.1. Classification (GTDB taxonomy): domain Bacteria; phylum Bacillota; class Clostridia; order Christensenellales; family Aristaeellaceae; genus SFHK01. The sequence goes on from CAZKQB010000025.1 coordinate 277, forward strand.
ACCTTCTTTCGTTATGTTGATTGGTGAAACAGGAAGGAATCGAACCTCCTGCACATCCTCTGCATATGCGGATTCCTGCGCACCGTCCTTTCGGCTGTTTCATATGCGCCCGTCTTTCCGGGCTGCCAGACAAAGAGAACCGCCTCTTGAGTGATTGTCGCACCCGCAATCGACAGCGTGCGGCTTGTGGGGCTTCGTTCAGGACTTCCTAAAACCCATCCGTTTTCTGTATACCCGCAATATTGCACCCTTGTACGCTCCGGAATCGAACCTCGGCGTTTGCAGACTCGAACTGCGCTTCATACGGGCGATCTTCCCATAGATACGATACAGTGTCCACGGAACATTGGTGGGAACGACGGGGCATCGAACCCCGTTTATCGCCATAGGTCGCACTTACATCCAGTGGAATGGTGACACTAACTGCATACCCGATCCAGACGGGCGTTCCCATGTAATGCTGGTCTGTTCCCAGCTGTCATTGCCTTTATTCCGTTTGAGGGGGTCGCATCAAGGCAACTCTTACGTTATCCCCTTGTGCAGCGCACCGGATTCGAACCGGTTCTTCCCCCTCTACAGAGTAACTGTCCGAGGTTTGTTTGCTCCATACAACATCGCTGCATACTGCGCCGATATACGGCGCTTAATTAGAAATCGACAAACGTTCCTCGCACCACTTGAGAGCCGCATTGTATTTCAGCCATCCCAGCACATACATTTGATCGTTGGTGCTGAATCGGAATACGCAGGCTTTTCGTTCTCGACCTTCCGTGTAAAAAGAAACGCCGATTCTTCCATCCCATGGCGTTTTACCCTTCTGCCGCTGCGTTGCACTCCACACAATCGCAGTTCGGTGAATCTGTTCATCCTTTCCGTCTTTGCTGAAAGCAGCAATCTCTTTAAGCTGGTCGGGATGGCTGAATTTGAATCGTTTTGCCATCATTCATCCTCCTGCGTATCTTCATTGTGTATCTGGTCTGAAAAGCAGTGCTGTATTGCCAGTTTGTTCAGAAGATGTGTAAAATCAATCAAATCGCCATTTTCAGAAAGTTTCGGACAAATCCGATCGCAGAGCACCTTCATGGCTGCCATCATGGCGGTCAAGATTTCAATCGCATCATCGCCGTTCTTCAACGATAGCTTTTCAACCGCCATTTCGTAATCTTCTTCATCGCGAAAAGCATTGCAAAGCATCGTGTAAAATGTTAATGTCTTTTTCTCGAAACTACTCATCATCGTACCCTCCTTTGTTCATCCACTGAATCAAACAACCCGCTTTCCACGCCTTTTCAAATTTTCACAGTATCTGTGCTGGGCGAGGTCGGCATCATATGCGCGTCGCTGGTTCTTGTCATACAGTCCATTTTCTCCACGCTTGAGTTCGCGGTAGACAGTTGCCAGCTGCATCCCCATTGAACTGGCGATTTCCTTGGCTGTATGTCCAGCCTCCCACATGCCCTGCATCTTCTGCCGGTCTGTATATCCCATGTACCGATACATACCTTCTCCTCACCACACTTTTGTATAAAAAATGAATGCGAAGAGCTTTTCAACTCCTCGCATATGATTATAAAGTGCAGGCGCGGCAAAAATCGATGGAAACGCCCTTCCAATTCGGGCGGGAATATGGTATACTGTTCCGGAAAACAATCACCGAAGGGAGCGAAAATTCATGAAGCTTCAGTATCTGGGAACCGCAGCGGCGGAGGGCGTTCCGGCAATGTTTTGCCCGTGCCCGGCGTGCACGTATGCGCGAAAGGTTGGCGGCAAGGAAAACCGCTCGCGTTCGGGCGCAATTCTCGACGATTTTCTCAAAATCGATTTCCCCGCCGACGCCTACATTCAGTCGCTTATGTGGGGACTGGATTATTCAAAGGTTCAGCATGTGCTGATTACCCATACGCACCGCGACCACTTCTGTGCCGAGGAGTTCGAAAACCGCTTCAGGCCCTTTTCGCAGCTTCCGGACGAGGCCGCGCCGCTCACGGTATACGGAAACGAGCAGGCGCGCGGAAAAATGTCGAAATTTCTGAAGGACGGCGTTCTGGAATTCGTTACAATGAAGCCTTATGATACCGTGGATGCGGGCGGCTACCGGGTAACGGCGCTGAACGCCATTCACGCGCTTGAAGAAACGTCTCTGTTTTTCCTGATTGAAAAGGACGGCAAGCGGCTTCTGTATGCGCACGATACCGACGAATTTACGCCCGAGCATCTGGAATTTATGAAGGGCAAGCGGATGGACATCGTTTCGCTGGACTGCACAAACGGCATTCTGGACTGCGATTACATCGGTCACATGGGCATTTCGGACAACCTGCGCATGCGCGAGAAGCTGTACGAAATCGGCGCGGCAGACGAGAAAACGATTTTTGTGGCCAACCATTTTTCCCATAACGGCGTGGCGCCGTATGAAGAGCTGTGCCGGCGGATGCCCGGCTTCATCGTGGCCTACGATGGACTGATTGTGGAGGCATAGGAGGACGAACATGTACCCCATCGTAAAAAAACGTGTACTGAATGAAGAGGTTACGCTGATGGAGGTACGTGCGCCGCTGGCTGCACGTCATGCTTGCCCGGGACAGTTTATCATTCTGCGCGTAGACGAAAACGGCGAGCGCATTCCGCTGACAATCGCCGATTTTGACCGCGAAAAGGGCACGGTTACCGTGATCTTCCAGAAGGTGGGCGCTACCACAAGGCTGCTGGATCAAAAAAACGAGGGCGACGCTCTGGCAGACTTCGTCGGCCCGCTGGGAAAGGCCTCTGAGTTTGACGGCGTTCGCCGTGCCGCCGTGATCGGCGGCGGTCTGGGTGTGGCCATTGCCTATCCGCAGGCCAAGGCGCTCAAGGCGCTGGGCGCGCAGGTCGAGCTGATCGTCGGCTTCCGCAGGGAGAGCCTTATTCTCCTGGAGGACGAGCTGCGGGCTGCGTCGGACGAGCTGACCATCATGACCGACGACGGCTCAAACGGCCATAAGGGCTTCGTTACCGACGCGCTGCGCGAAAGCCTTTCTGCAGGAAGGACGTATGACGAGGTGATTGCCATCGGCCCGATTCCCATGATGAAGGCCGTGTGCGAAATGACGCGCCCGTATGGAATCAAAACCATCGTATCAATGAACTCCGTGATGATTGACGGTACCGGCATGTGCGGGTGCTGCCGCCTTACGGTGAACGGAGAAACCCGGTTCGCCTGTGTGGACGGCCCGGAGTTTGACGGCCATCAGGTGGACTTTGACGGCGCAGCCCGGCGCGGGCGCATGTACCGCGCGGAGGAGGCTCTTGCGACAGAGACGCATGTCTGCCGTCTGACAGGGGAGGTGCGCTGACATGCAGATGATCAAAACGCCTATGCCTGAGCAGGATCCGCACGTCCGCGCGCACAATTTTGACGAGGTGGCGATCGGCTACACGCCCGAAATGGCGATTCAGGAGGCGCAGCGCTGCCTGGACTGCCGCCACAAGCCGTGCGTCGAGGGGTGCCCGGTCAACGTAAAAATTCCCGATTTCATTCGTTTGCTCAAGCAGGGCAATGCGCTTGCCGCCTATGACGTAATCCGGCAGGACAACGCGCTGCCTGCCATCTGCGGCCGCGTGTGTCCGCAGGAAACGCAGTGCGAGGCCAGATGCGTGCGTGGCATCAAGGGTGAGCCGGTGGGTATCGGCCGTCTGGAGCGCTACGCCGCCGATGCGGCCATGGCGCAGAAGCAGGAGGCAGCGCAGAAAAAGTCCGAGGGAACGAGGGCGCGCGTAGCCGTGGTCGGCTCCGGTCCTGCCGGTCTGTCCTGCGCGGGCGAATTGAACCGCTTGGGCTACGATGTAACCATCTTTGAGGCGTTGCATACGCCCGGCGGCGTGCTGGTATACGGCATTCCGGAATTCCGTTTGCCCAAGCAGCTGGTTCGAAGGGAAATTGACGGACTGGAGCGCGCGGGCGTGAAAATCGTAACCAATGCCGTGATTGGCAAGTCTATCACCCTTGGCGAGCTGCTCAAGGAGGAGGGCTTTTCCGCCGCGTTTGTAGGCAGCGGCGCAGGGCTTCCGCGCTTCCAGAATATCGAGGGCGAGCAGCTGTCCGGCGTATACTCAGCCAATGAATTCCTCACGCGCGTAAACCTGATGAAGGCCTACCGCTTCCCGGAGTATCTTACGCCCGTGCGCGCAGGCAAGCGTGTCGCCGTCGTGGGTGGCGGCAACGTGGCAATGGACGCTGCGCGCTGCGCGCTGCGGCTGGGTGCGGAGAAGGTTATGATCGTGTACCGCCGCGGCGAGGAGGAAATGCCGGCCCGCCGGGAGGAAATCGAGCATGCGCGCGAGGAGGGCATCGAGTTTGCCCTGCTCACCAATCCCGTGAAGTTCACCGGCGACGAAAACGGCAATGTGATCGGTATGACCTGCGTGCGAATGGCGCTGGGCGAGCCGGACGCCTCCGGCCGCCGTCGTCCCGCGCCCGTGCCAGGCAGCGAGTTTGAAACCGAAATTTCTTGCGCCGTGATTGCCATCGGCAACTCGCCGAACCCGCTCATTGCGCAGACCACGCCTGGCCTCGAAACCCAGAAATGGGGCGGAATCGTAGTGGAGGGCGACACGCTGGCAACGTCCGTGCCCGGCGTATACGCCGGCGGCGACGCGGTAACCGGCGCGGCGACCGTGATTCTTGCCATGGGCGCGGGCAAGAAGGCGGCAGGAGAAATCGACGAATACCTGCGCGCGAAGAGCGGAGAAGAAGCAAAGGCATGAAAAATCGCTTTGGCATGTTCATCCACTGGGGCTTCTATGCGCTGTACGCCGATCATGAGCAGGTGCTGGCACGGCGCAATATGGACAACGCGGCATACGAGCGCCGCATGGCGGAATTCAACCCCATGAAATACGAGCCCGAGGAATGGGTAAGACTGGCGAAGGATGCGGGCATGCGCTACATCTGCTTCACTGCCAAGCATCACGACGGCTTCTGCATGTGGGATACGCGCGAGACGGCGTACAGCATCATGAACACGCCCTATGGGAAGGACGTGCTGAAGCAGCTGAGCGCGCCTGCCGGAAGCACGGCATGGCGCTGTCTCTCTACTATTCCAGCCCGGATTGGCACGAGCCGTGCGCATACAATCCGCTTTCCACTCATCAGTGGAAGTCCGTTGATCCGTCAAAAGGCGATAGTGAGAAGTATCGTGCGTTCGTGAAGGCGCAGCTGACCGAGCTTTTGACGAACTACGGCCCGATTTACACGCTGTTCTGGGACATCCCACCGCGGTACGAGGATGCCTCGCTGAACGCGCTGGCGCGCCGACTGCAGCCGGGCATCCTGATTAACGACCGCGGTTACGATGCGGGCGACTTTTCCACGCCGGAGCGCAACGTGCCCGAGGGCAGCCGCTTTGAACGCATGACCGAGGCCTGCGATTCCGTGGGCGAGCAGAGCTGGGGCTATCGTGAAAACGAGGACTATCACACGCCTCGCTACCTGATGGGCGCCATTGACAAGGTCATGGCCATGGGCGGCAGCTATCTTTTAAACGTCGGCCCCAAGGCGGACGGGCGCATCCCGGACGAGGCCACGCGCATCGTGCGCCGCGTCGGCGACTGGTACACGCGCATGAACGGCGCGCTGGAGGATACCGAGCCGGATCCATTCGACTATCAGATTCCCGCGAATCCGGTCATTGCGCTGGTGAAGGATGGGAAAACGTACCTTCATTTTATAAGGGGCTTATTTCCACGGCCGTCACTCTGCGTGCCTACCCCGGCTGCCCGAGGGCTGTACGCCTACTGAACAGCGGCAGTCTTCTTCCCTTTGAGGAAACGGCACTGCCGAACCACTTCGACGAAAACGGCCGCGCCGTTGGCCCTGTGCTTCATATCTACCATATTCCTGCAGAGGCCTTCGGCGACGAGCCGATTGTGCTTGAAATCGAGTGGCAGTAGACGGCTTGCTCGCATGGGGCGGCCGCGCGAGCCTCTAAAAAACGGATCCATTGAAACGAGTCGGCGAATCCAAGCGGAAGCGCCGGCTCGTTTGCTGAATTACAGGGGCAGGCTGGTAAAAGCGATTGCGGCAGAGGGGCTTAAATTCGAATGTGCGGAAAGGATCCCTTGAGCGCGCGGCCGAGAACACGAAATCCTCATCGAGCCGCGATGCCGGAAGCTGCGACATGTGGCTAGCAAAGGCTTCGTGCAGCCCTGCCGGGAATGAAAAACCATGTCCGACAAGAAAGCGCCTGCGCGCTTCTGTGCCGCCATTTCAAAGGTGCTGCAGGATGGGGATTTTGCGGGATATGGGGATGGTATACGTACTTAGATGTTGACGGCGGAAACGGATAAGAAGAGGAAGGCGTTGGCGAGGCAACACATTATTCCGAGATAGGATGCTTTCATCCGTTAGTCGGGCGATTTATCGCGCGGAGACGCCCTTTAACGCGTTAAATTTTGTCAAATCAGTTGACATCATATGGCTTTCTGCGGTAAAATATATCTTGTGTCAATCCGCTCACAGCCCCGAGCGTTTGATGTATTTCATCCGGTATGCTGACCTCATGCCTGATGCATCAGTATTGATATTGATTTGGAGGAATCCCCAATGAGCTCTTATATCGCAAAGCCCGAAACCGTCGAACGTAAATGGTACGTGATCGATGCGGACGGTGTTGTGCTCGGTCGTCTCGCGTCTCAGGTCGCCCTGATGCTGCGCGGCAAGCATAAGCCCACCTTCACGCCTCATGTTGATACCGGCGATTACATCATCGTCGTCAATACCGACAAGATCGCCCTGACCGGCCGCAAGCTGGATCAGAAGATCTACTATCACCACAGTGGCTATCCGGGCGGACTGAAGGAAACCAAGTACCGCGATCTGCTGGCCAAGAAGAGCGAGTTTGCGTTCAAGAAGGCTGTCCGCGGCATGCTTCCCAAGGGCCCCCTCGGAAACAAAATGTTCAAGAAGCTGAAGGTTTATGCCGGCGCGGAGCATCCGCATGCCGCGCAGCAGCCCGAAGTTTTTGATATGAAGTAATTAGGGAGGAGGACGAAAAATGTCTGAAGTTTCTTTTAGCGCAGTCGGCAGAAGGAAAAAGGCGATCGCCCGTGTTCGTCTGATTCCCGGCGAAGGCAATATCACCATCAATAAGCGTTCTCTGGATGAGTACTTCGGTCTCGAGACCCTCAAGACCGTTGTGCGTCAGCCTCTTACCCTCACCGAGACCCTCGGCCGCTTTGACGTCGTTGTCAGCGTTGCCGGCGGCGGCTATACCGGCCAGGCAGGCGCCATCCGTCATGGCATCTCCCGCGCGCTCGTGAAGGCTGATGAGGAGCTCAAGGGCTCCATCAAAAAGGCTGGCTTCCTCACCCGCGACCCGCGCATGAAGGAGCGCAAAAAGTACGGCCTCAAGGCCGCCCGTCGTGCGCCCCAGTTTTCCAAGCGCTGAGAAAGCAACTTTTTCAATCGAAAAAGTATCAAAAACCCCGAAATCTGCGGATTTCGGGGTTTTTCTCATGTGTAAGGTTTAATTGGTTTTGGATGATTTTGAACCAGTTTAGCCCCGATTTTCGGGGCTGAATCTGGAGGGAATCGTATCCCATTTCGGGCTCTATTTTTCTGCCATAGCCGTCTGCGTCGGAGGAGGTGCGTTGCTGCCGGGCAAGCTGCAAGCCGGGAAAAATGCAGCTTGCTTTAAAAACGCCGCTTCCCTTCCGGTAGATTTTGTAAACAACCACAGCGGGAAAGAGCCTGTGTGAAGCGGTCCTTCGGGCGGAGATGCGTAAGCACTGCATGGGCTTCCGTGAAACGGGGAGAGAAGCGGCGGTCTGAGTCTGCACAGCGCTAGCATTCCGGAGGCGAGAAAGAGAGGGGCTTCCTGTTTCGGCTGCGCGAAAAAGGCGGCCACTCATTCGGAGCTGCCGCCGGTGGCTTCTGGTATGTCCGCCTTTTCGATGACGATGTCCTCATATTCGTCCTTTTGGGTTGCCTTTACCTGGCTGAGCTTGAGAAGCTCGAGCAGGGCGAGGAAAACGGTGATAACCTCCTCCTTCGCGGGCGCGTCCTCAAACAGAGAGAAGAACGAAACGGGGCCGTTTTTTACGCGCCTTCTGATGCGCACCATGCACTGGCCGACGGTAAAGACCTCTCGGCGCACCTCGCGGCGGGAGAAGTTTTCAAACTGCTCGTTTTCGGCCTGCTCCTCCAGACGCTTCAGCACGCGCGCAAATGCCCGGGCAAGACCGGAGAGAGTCAGACCGGTCAGCTCGATCGTTGGGGGCGGGAGCGGGTATTCCTCGGGCAGTTTGGTGATGTAGTCGCGTGCCTCGTCCTCCAGCTGCTTCATCTCGCGAGAGATTTCTTTGAATTTCTTGTATTCCTCCAGCTGTCGGATCAGGGCCTCCTCTGGGGATTCCTCCTCGGGATCCTCCGGCTCCGGTGGCTTGGGAAGAAGCGCGCGGGACTTGATTTCCACCAGCGTGGCCGCCATTTGCAGAAACTCGCTGGCGCTGTCCATGTCCAGCTCGTCAATCTGCTTCATAGCTTCGAGATATTGCTCGGTGATCTCACTCACGAAAATTTCGCGAATGTTGATCTTCGCGTGCGAGATCATGTCCAGCAGCAGGTCGAGCGGGCCGGTGTATTCGTATTGCTTCAGCTCAACTACGTATGCCATAGCCTATATCAGATGCACGGCTGCGGCGAACAGTCGGGCAAGGTTCGCAAGGCCGATGAACACGTGCTGCTCTACAAAGTTGATCACGATGGAAATGACGTCCCAATCGGGGTTGTAATTGCCGATCAGAATCAGCGCCATCATGATTCCGCCGCCGACGCGCACGGCCTTTTCGGTCGCGAACAGCGGGCGCTTCAGCATCAGGTCGTTCAGTACGTGGTAGCCGTCCAGCGGGGGCAGGGGAATCAGGTTGAATACTGCCAGCGACAGGTTGATGCATGCAGAGCGGAAGAGAATCTGATACAGGTAGCCGGGAAGCTCGCCCAGTACCGGCTGGATGAAGTTATCCAGAATGTTGAAGGTGGCGCCACCCTCGGCGTAATACGACCACAGGCCGCTGGCGGCATTGAACAGCTCCTTCATGTCCAGCGTCAGCGAGGAGGCCAGATAGCGCTCGCCGCCCTCGGTAACGAACGCCACGTCTGGGCTGCCTGCGAGGTAGTAGGCGAGCGCGCCCGTGTAGGACGGAGATTTGTAAATGGCAATCTGCACGATAACCATCATCAAAAGGAAGCTGAGCAGGCACAGAATCAGATTTGTGACGATGCCGGCCAGCGAGACCTTCAGGTCGTCGCGCCGCCCGTTTCGAAGGTTGCTTGGGTTAACCGGAACCGGCTTTGCCCAGCCGAAGCCGACCAGAAACATGCAGGCGAAGCCGATGGGGTCGATATGGCGCAGCGGGTTCAGGGTGATGCGCCCCATAAGCCGCGCAGTTGGGTCGCCGCAGCGGTCGGCGATGTAGGCGTGCGCAGATTCGTGCGCGCACAGCGCCAGCAGAATACCCGGCAGGCTGAGCAGAAGCCCGATAAGCGCCGCCTTGGGGTTGTCAAGCAGGTTGGACAGAAACACGCGGGTACCTCCTTTGTCATTCAGGCAGGATTTTTGCGCTGCCGCGGCGAATCATCAGAGAAAAGGGGGATTCTATGAACGCTTACGATTTCGATAAAACCATTTTTCGCGGGGATTCCACCGCGCGCTTTTACCGGTTCTGCCTTGGAAGAACACCTAGGATGCTGAAAAGGCTGCCGAGGCTGGCCTTTGAAGCACTGTTTGTGCTGCCGAAGGATAAAACGCGCTTTAAGCAGAGCATGTTCGGCTTTCTTCGCGACCTCGACGATCCGGAAAGGGCCGTTGAGGAATTTTGGAGGAAGAACCGCGGGCGCATCAAGCCCTTCTATCTGGAAAAGCGCCGCGCCGATGACGTGATCATTTCCGCGTCGCCGGAGTTCCTCCTGCGCCCGATTCTGACTGAGCTGGGCGTTACGCGCCTGCTTGCCTCGCCTGTGGACATTCACACTGGTCGGTATTCCGGCGAAAACTGTCACGGAAGGGAAAAGGTGCGCCGCCTGCGGGAGGCGTACGGGGACGTAGAAATTGATGAATTTTACTCCGACTCGCACGTCGATGATCCGCTGGCGGAAATTGCGAACGTGGCCTTCCGCGTGAAGGGTGATCGTATCCTGCCGTGGGACGCGTAGACGGTTTGGACGCAGGCTTCGGGCCTGCCGCCTGTAAAAGGCACAGAACCGACATACCTGCATTGCATTCCCTGCCGCCGACTCTGCCTGGCAGAAATCGCCTTTCGCGTGGAGAGAAATCGTATCCTGCCGCGAGTAAAGCATCGTAGATTCGATGTAGAAACGGCTTCCCGCCGGGGCTCATGGAGCTTCTGATCGGGAAGCCGTTTTTGAGCGAAGCAGCGAATTCTGCGATTTGCGGTGAAGCCGACGCATTTTTGCTTGTGCCTACGAATTCCGCGGCTTGCGCGGGGATTTCTTGCGGGTATTCTCCCATGGGCGGTAGGGCGGATTGGCGGCGAACTCCTGCGCGGCAGACGGCTGCGCGCCGCGAACGGAGCCCTTAGGCTTGCGCGGCGGACGAGCTTCAGCGTGCGCAGCACTGCGGAGAGCGGGCCTTCCGTCCTCGCGCGGCGCGTTGCCTTCGCGATTCATGGGGCGGCGGCCTTCGCCGTGGACGGTGTTCCGGAAGGCGGAACGGTCAGCGGCTGATTCGCCATCGCGGGGGAGGGAATGCCGACTGTTTCCGTGCGCGTTGCCTCGGAAGGCGGGCTTTCCGTCCCGGTTTACGGAGCCATCGCCCCGGCGCGGGAACACACGGCCGTCGGCCGGCCGACCATAGCGTCTGGCGGGCGTCTGGACGGGGCGCGGCGCGGGCTTGGGCGGCTCGGGCACGCGAATGTCCAGCTGCGGCTCGAATTTTTCACCTTCAGAGGCTTCAAGCAAGGTGAGAAGCGCCGCTACGGCGTTCTCTGCGGGGACGCTTTCAAGCAGTCTCCGTGCAGTTTCCAGCGTGTCGGCGTTCGATTCGCCGGCAGCCAGCGCGGTGGCTCTTTCGATCAGGCGCGCATCCTCGGCCTTTTTGATATCCTCGCCCGACGGCGGCTGCTCGCACAGGATGGCCGCCTTCGTAACGCGACGATAGTCCCACATGCGAGAGGTCTCGCGCCCCACGACGAACGTATACGCGCGGCCCTCGCGGCCGGCGCGGCCGGTGCGCCCGATGCGGTGAACGTAGTATTCCACGTCCAGCGGCAGGTCGTAGTTGAACACGGCCTCTACGTTGTCGATGTCCAGACCGCGCGCGGCTACATCGGTGGCCACGAGAATGCCCACCATGCCGTTTTTGAAGCGCTCCATGATGGCGTCGCGCTCGATCTGGCGCATGTCGCCGTGCAGTCCTGCGGCGGCAAAGCCGCGCGCCTGCAGCTTGGTTACGACCTCCTCCACGCCCAGCTTGGTGTTCATGAACACCAGCGCGCGGCTGGTGCCGTCGCGCACCAGAAGACGGCTTAAAAGCTCTGTCTTGTGGAACGAACGGATGGGAATGTAGGTCTGGCGGATGGCTTCAACGGTCATCTGCTTATTTTCGACGCGCAGAATCTCCGGCTCTTTCAGATACTTCTGGGACAGAGTCAGAATCGGAAGCGGCATCGTGGCCGAAAACAGCGCCGTCTGGCGCGTCTGGGGCGTTTTGGAAAGAATGCTTTCGATGTCCTCGCGGAAGCCCATGTCCAGCATTTCGTCGGCTTCGTCCAGCACGGCGATTTTTATGCCGTCCAGCGTCAGCGTGCCGCGGTTCAGATGATCCATCACGCGGCCTGGCGTGCCCACAACCACCTGCACGCCCATTTTCAGCGGGCGGAGCTGGCGCTCGATCGGCTGCCCGCCGTATACGGCCAGCACGTTCAGGCCAGGACGGTATTTGGCGAGCTTGATCAGCTCGCCCGCCGTCTGCACGGCGAGCTCGCGCGTGGGGCAGATTACCAGCGCCTGTGTCGAGCGGTCGGACGCGTCGATTTTCTCGACGATCGGTATGCCGAACGCGGCGGTTTTGCCGGTGCCGGTCTGCGCCTGACCGACCACGTCCTTGCCCTCGAGCAGAGGCGCGATGGCGAGCGCCTGAATCGGAGTCGGGGCGTCGTAGCCCATGTCCTCGATGGCACGGCGGGTTTCCTGCGAAAGATCAAAATCAAAATGTTCCAAGGGGTGTATCGCTCCCATTACATTAGTCGTAAATGCCGGTGGAGAGGTAGCGCGAGCCAGCATCGGGAAGTATGCACACGACGTTCCCGGCAGCCTCACCCGCGCGCTTCAGATAGTCGGCTGCGGCGAACAGCGCCGCGCCGGAGGTGATGCCGCACAAAAGCCCCTCGCTGCGTGCGAGAAGCTTCGCTGCGGCGAAGGCGTCCTCGTCGGTCACAGGAAGAATTTCGTCGATCAGGCTGCGATCCAGAACGGACGGCACGAAGTTTGCGCCGATGCCCTGCAGACCGTGCGGGCCGAACGTGCCCTTTGAAAGCAGAGGCGAGGCGGCGGGCTCTACGGCAAGAATGCGCACCGCCGGGCAGACGCGCTTCAGATAGCGCGCCGTGCCGGTGAGCGTGCCGCCGGTACCCACGCCCGCGACGAGCGCACCGACGCTTCCGTTCAGGTCGCGCGCAATTTCAGGACCGGTGGTCGCCTCGTGGGCGCGGGCATTCTCCGGATTGTCAAATTGACCGGGGATGACTGCGCCGGGTAGCTCGTGCGCGAGCTGCTGCGCTTTTTGGGTCGCGCCGGCCATGCCCTTTTTTCCATCGGTCAGAATGACCTCGGCGCCGTAGGCGGTTAAAAGCGCAATACGTTCACGGCTCATGGTGTCCGGCATGGTGAGAATCACGCGATAGCCGCGCGCTGTGCCAATGGCGGCCAGACCGATGCCGGTGTTGCCGCTGGTCGGCTCGATGATCACGCCGCCGGGTTGAAGCGCGCCTGAACGCTCCGCCGCCTCAATCATGAAAAGCGCCGGACGGTCTTTCGCGCTGCCGGTGGGATTCATGAATTCCAGCTTGCCGAAAAGCCGATCCGGCGCACCCAGCGCACGCGCAGCGCGGGACAAACGCACGAGCGGCGTACAGCCGACAAGGGATTCGACGCCGTTATGCAGCATGTGGAATGCCTCCCGTGAGAAAATCAATTTCAGGAAACACATTTAGGGATCGAGGCACAGCCTGCGATCCCTTGAAAATGCGGTTTGAAAGCCCGATTATGCTTCCTTCGCGAGGCGCTTGGCAAGGCGCGCCTTTTTGCGGTTAGCAGCGTTCTTATGAATAACGCCCTTCGCGGCAGCCTTATCCACCGCACCCTGCGTTGCGCTCAGCAGCTTGGCATCGGCAGTGCCTGCGGCGACGGCAGTTTCAAACTTTTTGATGGTCGTCTTCGTCGCGGATTTGATCATACGATTGCGAAGATTCTTCTTCTCATTGACCTTCACGCGCTTGACAGCAGACTTGATGTTCGGCAAAATTGTCACCTCCTGTGTCAAAATCAGCAAAAGCTATTATACTCCTATACACGCGGATTTGCAACCGGTTTTTGTACTTTTTCCGGGTTAATTTCTCTATACGCGCGCGATTTTTGCACCTGCACGCATTTTCCTGCGCGCTATATTTCCGTTCGCCGACTCTTTTTCTCGGCGCATAGCCGCTTCAGGTAGATTTTTCCGTGACGCCAGTAAACGCCGATCTGACCGGGGTATTGGCGGCGGACGGCCATCAGCAGGCCGTTGTAGGCGCGGCGGATGGTATCGCCGTTTTCCGGTGTGAATTCCGCAATTTCGTAGCCGGAATCAAGAAAGGCCTTCACTGCGCTTATGCGGCAGGATTTGCGCCGGAGGAGGTTCTTTTCTGGGAGACTTTGAACTGAAATCAACATGATACTCAACCCCTTTCAACATAAAATATGAGGCTGACTATTGGATTATGAACGGAAGCATTCAATTTGCTATTAAAGCGTGCCGGACAAAGCAACAGCCGCTTCTTTGGCGGAAGCGGCTGCCGGTACAGGCGCGGAATTAGAGGTTGCTTTTGATTTTTTCAATCATTTCAGCGTACTGCTCATCCGTCAGGTAGGTCTGCTTCGGGTTCATTGCGAACACGCCGCCCCACTCGAACCCGTCGCGATATTTGGGCACGAGGTGGAAATGCAGGTGGCAGCCCGTGTCGCCATAGGCGCCGTAGTTGACCTTTTCGGGATGGAACGCCTTGTGGATGGCGTTTGCCGCGCGGTTAACGTCGGCGAAGAAGGCGTTGCGCTCCTCGTCCGTCAGGTTCACAATTTCGCTCACGTGATCCTTGTAGGCCACGATGCAGCGCCCCGGGTGGCTCTGCTCCTTGAACAGAATCAGCTGGCTCACGCCCAGGTCGCAGATTTTGATGCCGAATTCCGCCAGAAGCGCGCCGCCCTGGCAATAGCCGCAGTTTTCACCTTTCATGCTTCGAAGGCTCCTTTGCTTTTGATGGTTCCTCTGTTTATTTCGCCGCTGAATGAAAATTTCCTTCCAAATTTGTGAACCTGCGCGCACTTTCGCGCATCTTACCAATGGTCGGCCGACCAATTGAATGGGAAGGGAAGCGAGAGCTTGAACGAACACGATCTGAAACGCGCCTTTGGAACCACGCCTCCCGGTGTGGAGGCATGCATTCGGCGCTCGCTGTCCAAGGAAAGGGAGGCAACCGCCATGAAACGAAAGCACGCCGTTACCCTCATTGCCGCCGCGCTGATTGCCGCGCTCCTGTGCGGAACGGCGCTGGTCGCCGTCACCGGCTTTTCCCTGAGAGACATGTTCACCCAAACGAGCGAGGATGGCGCCACGCGCGTTAATGAGGCCGCCATAAGCCACATTCGCGCCGTCGATTGCCGCTATGAAAGCGAGAATGTTCGTTACGCCGTAAATGAATGCCTGTACAATTCGAAGGACGAAATGCTGGCGCTGTCTGCGATCTTCACAAGCAAGGTGCCTGGAAACCGATATTACATCCTGCTCGAGGGCATGAGTATCGGCGGCAGCGATCTGGAAGGAGCCTCCGAATACAACTTCACAGAATTCTTTCTGGGAGACGAGTCCGTGAACAGTCGATGCTCGGCGTTTGTGCGGGGATCGTCGGGGTCGGATGTAAGCATTCGATATGCCGTTTTGAAGCTTATCGGAACGATCGTGTCCGGCGAGGAAGCGCAGGCGCTTCGCGCGTTTGATCTCAATGAGGATCTGCAAGGCTATGAAGCTCGGTTTGCGGAGCTGGCTGCAGAGGGATTTGTATACGTAGAGCCGGACGGCGTGGTTGCCTGCGTGACTGGCGAGCCGAGTCTCAGCTATGCGGATCAACTGGTTGCTACGGGCTGCTTCGAGCTGACCGACCGCTTCACGGTAACCTTTGAAGCCGAGGACAGTGCAGAGGACAGCGGGACGCTTGCGTATACCGGCCCCAAGGTCTTTGAGCTTGACGGCGCAAAAATTGAAATTCTGAGCGCCGAGGTCGGTGAAATCCGGGCGACGGTGGCACTTCGGGCGACGCTGACGAACGAAGCCTACCGCGCGTGGTTCGGTGAAGAGGGCTGCAGGGACGGCTGGTCGCTGCGCGCAGGCGGCGAGATGATGCATGTGGATGCACGCGGCAGATCCAGCGGCTTTATACGAAATGACAACGACACATGGACGATCACCGAGGAATATACCTTCGGCATACTCTACAGCCAGCCGACCGAAATTCCGCTGATCATTGAAGCCATGAGCGAAGACGGAACGGGTACTGCAAACAGCAACATAACGATTACATTGACATTCGCGCGAAAGTGAGACAGGCATGACAAAGGAAGAGTTTGAGCGGCGCATTGTCGAGATGCAGGGCACGCTGTATCGCGTTTCCGCGACGCTTCTGCGCAGTCATTTCGACCGCGAGGACGCCATTTCGGAAACAGTGATCAAGGCGCTTTCCCGGCGCGAACGGCTGCGCGACGACCGCGCGATGCAGTCGTGGGTCATTCGCATTTTGATTAACGAATGCCACGCTGTTTATCGCCGCCGCGCGCGGGAAATGCCGTCGGATACGCTGCCCGAGCCGGAATGTCCGCCCGACGCAAACGCAGACGTCCTTCATGCCCTCGCATCCCTTCCGGAGTCGCTCCGGCTGTGCCTGACGCTGCACTATTCCGAGGGCTACGCCGTGAACGAAATCGCCCGCATGCTGCGCGGCCGGCTCCACGACGAGTAAGCTCCCTAAAATCCACACGCGAGCGACCTGTATACTCTCGGCAGGCCGCCCGCTTTCCTATGATATTTGATTCGTCAGGCCATGTGCTCATACCGCAGGCGCGGATTGCGCGCGGCATGCAGCGTCTCGGGGGGTGGCACAGGCAAGCCCGAAGCGCTTCCGCGATACGCTTGCGGGCGACCTGCACACTCTCGGCAGGCCGCCCGCTTTCCTATGATATTTGATTCGTCAGGCCATGTGCT
>CAZKQB010000025.1:16878-43686 GCA_964554795.1 uncultured Oscillospiraceae bacterium
CGCCCGCTTTCCTATGATATTTGATTCGTCAGGCCATGTGCTCATACCGCAGGCGTGGATTGCGCGCAGCGGCAACCTCGTCGGGGCGGGAAATCGCACCGGTCGCCGGGGCGGCATGCAGCGCCTCGGGATTGGTATGGGCGAGATCAAAGAGCCTGAGATAGGCGTCCGCTGCCTGATCGAGCGTCTCGCGCGTTTCGGTCTCGGTCGGCTCGAACATCAGCGCCTCGTGCACGATTAACGGGAAGTACATCGTCGGCGGGTGCATGCCGCAGTCGATGGCGCCCTTGGCAATGTCCATGGCGCTTACGCCGGTTTCCTGCTTGAGGGCGGTCAGGTCGAGCACGAACTCGTGCATGCAAGCGCCAGGCACGGCGCAGGCGTATTTCTCTGAAAGCCGCTTTTTCAGGTAGTTTGCGTTCAGCACAGCTGCCTTTGCCGCTGCGGGCACGCCCTCGCGCCCCAGCGCCAGCAGGTAGCCGAGCGCCTTTATGACTACAAGGAAGTTTCCGCCAAAGGCCTGCACGCGGCCGATAGACTTTTCGTCGCCCGAGCCGGGTAAAAACGGCGCAAGGAACGCCTTGCAGCCGACCGCGCCGCTGCCGGGACCGCCGCCGCCGTGGGGCGTAGAAAAGGTTTTGTGCAGATTCAGGTGCACGAGGTCGAAGCCCATGCCGCCGGGGCGCGCCATGCCCATGACCGCATTCAGGTTTGCGCCGTCATAGTAGTTCACGCCGCCCGCCTCGCGCACGATGCGCGTGATTTCGAGAATGTTTTCGTCAAACAGGCCGAGCGTGTTGGGATTGGTGAGCATGAGTCCGGCGGTGTCGCGGCCCACGAGCGCGCGCAATGCGTCCACGTCTACGCGGCCGTCCGCCGTGGATTTCACGGGCACGACCTCGAAACCGGCCATCGCGGCGCTGGCGGGATTG
Organism: uncultured Oscillospiraceae bacterium; assembly: GCA_964554795.1. Classification (GTDB taxonomy): domain Bacteria; phylum Bacillota; class Clostridia; order Christensenellales; family Aristaeellaceae; genus SFHK01. Next base: position 17,811 of record CAZKQB010000025.1, read on the forward strand.
GTGCCGTGCGCCGAATCAGGCACGAGGATCTTCGTGCGCCCGCGGTCGCCGCGGCTCAGGTGGTAGGCACGCACCATCAGCATGCTCGTGAACTCGCCGTGCGCGCCCGCGCAGGGCTCAAACGTCATGTCGTCCATGCCGGTGATCTCGGTCAGATAGGTCTTTGCAAGCGCCAGCGCGTGCACGCAGCCGGGGGCATTCTGCGTGGGATGCACGTCCGTAAAGCCGGGCAGCGCGGCCATGGCCTCGTTTACCTTCGGGTTGTATTTCATTGTACAGCTTCCGAGCGGATAGAATCCGTCGCACACGCCGAATGCGGCGCGGCCGAGCGATGCGTAGTGACGGCTCATTTCGCTTTCCGCCACGCGGGGAAGCTTCAGCTCCGTTTTGCGGGCGTGCTCGCCTGCGGGGTGCAGAACGGGAACGTCCGACGGCTCCAGCATCTGCGTGCTTTCTCCGGCGTGCTCATAGATCAGCTTCATGCCCGCACCTCCTTTGCAATCGCGGCCGCTCTGTCGAGCTCCTCCCGGGTGTTCGATTCCGTAACGCACCACAGGAGGCCGCCCTCTACAGGCAGGCCGCCCAGAATGCCGTTTTTCGAAAGCGCCGCCAGCAGGGTCTCCGGCTGCTCGCATTTCGTGACAAACTCATGGAAGAATTCGCCCGTATGCGCCCGCGCAAGCCCGGCCTCGGCCAGTCGGTCGGCCAGATAATGCGCCTTGGAATAGCATTGCGTCGCTGCGTTCCTCAGTCCCTCCGGCCCCATTGCGGCCAGATATGCGCCTGCGCGCAGCGCGCAAAGCGCTTCGTTGGAGCACACGCTCGACGAGGCCTTTTCCCGGCGAATGTGCTGCTCGCGCGCCTGAAGCGTGAGCACAAACGCGCGGCGGCCGTCGCGATCCGTCGTTTCGCCGACGATTCGGCCGGGCAGCTTGCGCATCAGCGCCTTCCTCGCTGCCATCATGCCCAGATACGGCCCGCCATAGCTCATCGGAAGGCCGAGCGGCTGCCCCTCGCCCACGGCGATATCGCAGCCGCATTCGCCGGGCGTGCGGAACAGCGTTGCCGCCAGCGGATGATACACAACCGCCAGCTTCGCTCCGGCGGCGTGCGCGATTTCGGTCAGCGCCGAAAGGTCCTCAAGCAGACCGAAGTAGTTCGGCTGCTGTACCAGCACACACGCGACGTCTGCGCCCAGCTGCTTTTTCAGCGCGCTTGCGTCCGTCCGCCCGTCCACAAGCGGAAGCTCCTCTACGGGACGACCCGCCGCATAGGTTTTCACGGTCTCGGCATAGCGCGGGTTCACCGCGCCGGACACCAGCACACGCACCCGTGCACGCTCGCGGCACATGGCGGCGGCCTCAGCGGCAGCGCTTGCGCCGTCGTATACGGAGGCGTTGGCAACGTCCATGTCGTACAAATCGCATACCATGGACTGATATTCAAAAATGGACTGCAAAACGCCTTGGCTGATCTCTGGCTGATAGGGCGTGTAGGCGGTCACAAACACCTCGCGAGAGGCAATTTCGTCCACAATGGCGGGAATGAAGTGCCTCTCCGCGCCTGCGCCGCGCAGAACCGTGGGATACACCGGATTCTCGGCGGCCAGCGCGCGCACGCGCCGTTCCACGCCCTGCTGGCTCAGCCCCTCGGGCAGGCTCAGGCTTTTCAGGCGCACGCTCTCCGGCAGCGCGGAAAACAGCTCATCGGCGCTCGAAAGCCCCAGCGCTGTCAGCATGTCCCGGCGTTCCTGCTCCGTGCCAGGCAGATACCCGCCCATTATTCGTGTCCCTCCGCCTTCAGGTATTCGCGGTACGCCGCCGCGTCCATCAGGTCCTCGGCGCCCGAAACGTTTTCAAGCTCTGCCATCCATGCGTCGTACGGCGCGTCGTTTACGGATTCGGGCGCATCCTCCAGCGCGCGGTTCACGCTCTTTACCACGCCGTTCACCGGGCTGTATACCTCGCTCACGGCCTTTACGGACTCTGCCTCGCACAGGCTCTCACCCTTCACGGCCTCGTCGCCCTCCTGCGGAAGGTCGACAAACACCAGCACGCCCATTTCGCTCTGCGCGAAGTCGGTAATGCCCATGCGGGCCATGCCGTCATCCAGCAGCTGAAGCCATTCGTGGCTTTTGGAATATTTCAGATTCTCCGGAATGTTCATGCGTTCGTCCCCCTTTTATAAAATGGCAGCGGAACCACTTTTGCGCGAAGCCTGCGGCCGCGCACGTCAATGAGCACCTCGGTGTCCGGCTGCGTATATTCGGTCTTTAAAAGCGCCATGCAGGCGGCGTGCCCCAGCGTAGGCAGATACGTGCCGCTGGTAACGCGGCCAATCGGCTCGTCGCCCGCAAATACCTGTGCGCCCTCGCGGGGAATGCCGCGGTCCACCGGCACAAGCCCGCAGCGGCGAACGTGCACGCCCTTGCCGAGCATGCTGTCTTTTCCGATAAACTCCGGCTTGTCCAGTTTTACAAACACGTCCAGCGCCGCCTCAAGTGGCGTCACATCTGCGGAGAGCTCGTGCCCGTACAGGGGCATGGCTGCTTCCATGCGCAGTGTGTCGCGCGCACCCAGTCCGCAGGGAATCAGCCCGAAGGGCTTCCCGGCCTCTAAAAGCGCGTTCCACATTTCGGCGGCCTTCTCCGGCTTCAGGTAGATTTCAAACCCGTCCTCGCCGGTGTAGCCGGTACGGGATATGAGCGCGTCGGTCTGGGCACGGAAGCGGTAATTTCGCTTCGGAAGCACCCAGTCCGGCCTCGCGGCGCGCAGAATCTCCTCTGAGGCGGGGCCCTGAAGCGCAATCTGCGCTACGCTGTCCGAAATGTCTTCAAACGCCGCGTCGCCCGAAAGGTGCTGCGCGATCCATCTTACGTCCTTTTCCCGGTTTGCGGCGTTCAGCACCAGCATGTAATCGTTCTCGCCGAGCCTGTACACCAGAAGATCGTCCACCGTGCCGCCGCTTTCGTCGCACATCGGACTGTAGCGCGCCTGCCCGTCCTTCATGCTGGTGAAATCGTTGGTCAGCAGGCGGTTCAGATTGTCAAGCGCATCTGCTCCTTTGAGCGTGGCCTCGCCCATGTGACTGACGTCAAACAGTCCGGCCTGTGCGCGTACCGCTTTGTGCTCGGCAATCACGCCCGTCGAATACTCGACCGGCAGTAGATATCCCGCAAAGGAAACCATCTTTCCGCCCAGCGCTACGTGCGCGTCATATAGAGGCGTTTTTCTTTCCAAGCGCTTTCCCTCCCCATAAAAAATACAGAGGGCAACACGGCAGAGGCGCTCTGCCGTTTTACCCTCTGTTCCTGAACCTGAAAGATTCTCCCGCTTCCTCTGACGCGGGATTGCTTCGTCGGTGCCGTCTCGGCTTTCCAGAGGCGCCTCCGGATTCGGTCCTGTCTGCCTGAGAGTTTCGTCCCCTTCGGCGCCGCCTGCGCGGTCTCTCCCGAATCCATCCCGGGCTGGTTTCATTATATCGCGCCGCGGAAACAAATGTCAATAGAACGAAACCGCGTTTCGGCGTGTTTTCCAAGCTGATGGACGCGGGAGCAAGCTCCTTTGCCACGGCTGCCCTTGCCGATTTTGCTTGAACCTTACGGATTCCGGCTGCCCAATCGCGCGAAGCCGCCGTCCACGTTCTGCTGGGTTCGATTGGAGTTTGAGAGGGAGTTTGCCTTCTCGAGCGCTTTCGAAGGCTTTCTGACAGCCTGAAAGCACTTTCGTATCGCGGCTATTTGCGCACCACTTGAAGCACGGCGCGGGAGAGCTGCCTTTACTGGGCAGTTTTGTGTTGAAAACGGGCCTTTGCGGGGGCGGAGGTTGCAGTATAGCGGGGTTATTGGTATAATGGAGAGGGAAAGATGGCGCAGGTTTGGGGAGGTATGAATTGATGAAAGGGGTTCGCATTCGCAGAGCGGGCGTGCTTTTTGCGCTTCTGGCGGTGCTGGCAGGGCTGACCCTGAGCGGCTGCACGGCGGGCGGGGAGCGCAGCGAAAGGGCAGAGGTTGTGGTAATCAATGTCGGCAAGGGAGACGCCATTCTTGTGAAGGCGCGCGGGCGCGCGTATCTGATTGACGCGGCAAAGGCAGAGCGTTGGGGCATGGTGCAGTCCATGCTGAAGCAGGAGGGCGTAACCAGCCTGAACGGTGTATTTCTGACGCATGCGGACAAGGATCATGCAGGGGGGCTGATGCCGCTGGCACAGAGCGGAATTGAGGTGGCTGCATGGTATGCGTCCGGGTATTGCCTGGATCACGGGCACGAGGACAAGCACCCGGTGGTGCAGGCGGCTGCGATGAGGGGACGCAAGGTGACGTGGCTGTATGCAGGCGACTGTGTGGACGGCATGTTTGACGTGCTTGCGCCGTCCGTTGCGGCAACGGACAAGGACGACAACAACTCGCTGGTGATGATGCTGAACGCGGGCGGCGGCAAGGTCCTTCTGGCGGGCGACATGGAGTTTCCGGAGGAGACGGTGCTTCTGAATTCGGGCGCATCGCTCGAATGCGATATTTTGAAGGTGGCCAACCATGCGGACAACGACACGCTGAGCGCGGCCTTTGCGGGCGCGGCGCGGCCGAAGCTGGCGCTGATTTCCACCGATCCCTATGAGAAGACCGGCACGCCCGATGCGGGGCTTCTTTCTCGGCTGGAGGCCGTCGGAACGCAGGTGTATCGAACGGACTTCACGGAGGCGGGGCTTCGCGCCACGCTGGAGGCAGGCAGCGCGAGGGTCGAGAGCGTCTCGTGGAATGCGAGGCCGGCGCTTTGCGAAACCGTGTCCATTTCGGAAATCAACGCGGCGGAGGATCGGCTGACGCTGAGCAATTCCGGAACCGAGGCGGTTGAACTGGACGGGTGGTACCTGCATTCCAGCCGCGGCGGAGAGCTTTTCGCGTTTTCCTCGGGAGCGCAGCTTTCGGCGGGCGCGAGCACGACGGTTGGTGGGCGGTCTGCTGGCACGGTGGACTTTCTGTGGGATGAGAAGCGCGTGATTCACAAATCGAAGGAGGACGTGCTGACGCTGTATGATTCGTGGGGACGCGCGGTTTCGTCCGTGACGGCAAATGGGTGAAACGAGCACTTTCCGTTTCTTTGGACGTGTCCTTCTTTGGCTGGCGGGTTTTCCGCGGGATGGATTTGCGGCAGAAAAAGGAAGCCTTCCATAATAAATATATAAGGAAAGAACCGACGCCGGGCATTTATCCGGCGCCGGTTCTTCAGATTTTGCGGCTGAAAAGGCCATCGCGGGAGCAGAACCAGAGAAGCGTGCCATGTGCAAAGAAGGGCGGGTGAGCTTCTGCGTCGCCCTCCGGGTAGCGCTTTTTTACAACCAGCGCATCGCCGGTGCGAAAGGCGAAGAAAGAGAGAAAATGGTCGCGGCACATTTCGTGCGGCGAGGAGACGTACCACTCGCCGTCCGAGAGGGTTATGCGCAGGTCGTGCGCTTCATTCGGGAACTGCGGGGTGAGTGGCTTCAGTCGCTGACCGCAGCAGCTTACAAGCGCGGCGTCCGTGGAAATGAGAAGATTTCCGCAGGCCGGGCATACGTGGAACTTGATCTTGTTTAGATTGCCGTTTGTCATGTCGTTTTCCCCCAGATCACCTTGAAGCAGCGCATTCGTGTTGACATGCAGCGCCTCGGCTAATCGCGGGAGGAGTGAAAGATCCGGCGCGCCGCGACCGCGCTCCCATTTGGAAACAGCCTTGTCGCTGACGCCGATTTGCTCAGCCAAACGAAGCTGCGTGAGCTTCTGCCTTTCGCGCAGAAGGCGAATCAGGGCTCCCGTTCGAATTTGATCCATTGGTTACACCTCCCGAAGCGTATTGTAGCAAACGTAGAGGCGATTTTCAATGAACGAAGCGTAGAGTCTGCGCGCCGGGTCAAAGGTCTTCAAAGCGTGCCGTCTGCTAAGGCAGGAATGAATTCTGCCTGAAGAGAAAGACGAAGCACAAGCACGCAATCAGCATCTGCAAGCCGCTGCGGGTCGGAGGTGAGCACATCGCAATCCATGGTTCGTATGCCGCTGCCTGTATCGAATCCAAGCGCAACCAGCACGCGATCGTCACCGGGGGCCGCGGCGAGCCGCTGCCCTTCTTTATAGGAAGCAAAGCTCCATCCGTGAAACGCCTTCGAAAGCTCGAAGCGGACGAGCTCCGATCCGCCGTCCGGCCCTGCGTCCAGCTGCACATTTACGCCGCGCGGTGCGCTGCCTGCCCTGTCCACGGTGACGAGCAGTTGCAGAGCCTCCGTCGACGCGGGAACCACGGCGGGCGCGCTTCGCTGGCAAACGCCGTTTTGCCACAGCTCCGCATATAGCTCGCCGCCGCCCGCCGAGTGGCCGAGGGCCAGCTCGAAATCCGCGACGCAGGTGTTCCTGAGCATGGAGGCTTCGCGCAGGCGCAGTGAATCGGCCTTGGAAACCGGGCTTGTGAGGAAACCCACGGCCAGCGCGGAGCACAGCAGAAGCAGAACGACGGCTGTCCACGTCAGCGCTTTGCGGCGGCCGAGAAGCTGATGCACACGGTTTTTCACGGGAGCGCCGCCGAAGGCCGTCGGGTGCAGCCGGAAGGAGGCATGCGGCGCGCTCATGGACAGAACCGCCAGCGCGTAATCAGCACGCGCGTCGGGGGAAAGATCTCGCGCGACGCGTTCATCACAGGCAAATTCCACGTCCCGGCAGAAAACGGCATAGCTGAGCCACAGAACCGGGTTGAACCAGTAGACGGTCAGCAAAAGGAACCCCAGCGGCTTGGCGACGGAATCGCCGCGGCGGATGTGCGCGCGCTCGTGCGCCACGGCGAAGGCGGCGGTTTTCTCGTCGATACCCGTCGGAAGGTAAATGCGCGGGCGAAGCAGCCCGAGCACGAAGGCGGTGGGAAGAGCGTCCGCTTCGTACACGTTTTCGGCGATTTTCCGGGCGGTTTTCACGCGCATACGCAGGCACGTGGAGGAAACGAGCAGGTAGGCCATCAGCGCGGCGACGCCCGTGAGCCATATACAGGCGGCAAGCCGCGCGGGCGTGAGGCCTGCGGAGGCTGTCGCAGGTGCTGCGGTCTCTCGGGCAATCCCGGTTGCGGCGGTCGGGACGGAGGACGGAAGGTCGAGCGGCGGAAGCACGCACAGCGAGCTTTCCATTGTGAACGGCCAGAGAAGCTTCAGCGCCACGAGGCCCCACAGCAGCGGAAAAACCCATTTCGGCGCGCGGCGAAATAGCGCTCGAAGACAGAGCACGGCGAGCGCCAGCCCCGTCGCCTGAAGGCTCCGCTCCGCAAGAGTGAGAAAAAGGTCAGTCAGTTCGCTTGTCATGGCGGTTTTCCTCCCGGTATTGACGAATCGTGCGCAGAAGCTCGTCCATGTCCGCATCCGAAACCCGGTCGAGCCGGGAAAAGGCGGAGATGAAGGCAGGCATGGAGCCGTTGAAGCGCGTTTCCAGCAGCTCGCCGACCTCGGCGCTTTCGGCCTCGGCGCGGCTGACCAGCGAGGTGACGATGCAGTTTTCGTTCTTTACTACGCCGCGCTCGGATAGCCGCTTTATGACCGTGTAGGTGGTTGTGGGCTTCCAGTTCAGCCTTTCCCGGCACAGCGCGACCAGCTCGCCGCTGCGGATGGGCTCGTTTTCCCACAGAAGCTGACAGAAGCGGTATTCGCTTTCAAAAATCCTTGGTGTGGCCATGGGGCGCTTCCTTTCTGGTTGATACGAATTAGTCTAACACATTAGAGTGAAGTCGTCAAGCGTCTTCGCAAGGCGGCGACAGAAAAGTTTTTCTGGAATCTCAGCAAAAACAATTGAATTCTGGGAGGTTTTTGGCTATAATGCTGGCAAGGAGGCGGTACCATGATCGAGAGACCCCATTATTTGAACCTTTTAAAAACCTATCGGGATGTTCCACTGGTGAAAATACTCGCTGGCATCCGCCGCTGCGGAAAATCAACCATTTTGGATATGCTGAAGGATGATCTGATCGGCAGTGGCGTTCCCAAGGATCACGTGATTCATCTGCGCTACACCTCGGAGGAGCTGGACGACGGCATGACCGACAGGCAGATGTACCGCGATATAAAGGCGCAGATGACCGACGGCCAGCGCTACTATCTTCTGCTGGATGAGGTACAGGAGGTAAACGGCTGGGAAAAAGCGGTCAATAGCTTGCTTGAGGACGCCAATACCGATATTTATGTGACCGGCTCCAATTCCAAGCTGATGTCCAGTGAGATTTCCACCTATTTGACAGGACGGTATCTCTCCATTCCGGTCTTTACGCTGTCCTTTGCTGAATATCTGGAATTCAAAAGGAACAGTGGACGCACGCAGAGGGAGCTTTTAAACGAGTATATCCGCATGGGCGGGTTTCCCATTGTTGCGATTGGAAGCTTTGATGAGCGTTCATCCTATCAGATCGTAGAGGGAATTTATCATTCCGTTATTACCAGCGACATAACCCGGCGACACAATGTCACGAACTTTGACCTGTTCAATCGCGTGGTGAAATATGTCGTTGAGAATGTCGGCAAGACCTTTTCGGCCAACGCCATCGTGAAGTTTTTGAAGGGGGAGGGGCGCTCCCTCTCGGTGGAGGCGGTATATAATTATCTGGAATGGCTGGAAAAGGCCTTTGTGATCTACCGCTGCCAGCGGTATGACATGCAGGGTAGGACGGTTTTGAAAACGCAGGAGAAGTTCTATCTCGCGGATGCATCCCTCAAATATTGCATAATGGGCTTTAACCCGAAATCCGTCGCCGCTATGCTGGAGAACATCGTGTATTTTGAGCTTCGGCGGAAGGGCTATGAGGTGTATATCGGCAAGAACGAGGAGAGAGAAATCGACTTCGTGGCTGTACGGCAGGATGAGCGGATCTATGTTCAGGTGTGCCGCAATCTGCCGGAGGAATCCGACCGCGAGGTGGCAAACCTTCTTGAGATCAGGGATCACTATCCGAAATATGTGGTCACGATGGATGAGCTGGCTGCGGGGAATGTCAACGGCGTGAAAATCGTGCATCTGGCGGACTTTCTCCTAAGGGATGCGTATTGAGGCTGAAGAAAGGCTGCCAATCGTCGGAAAATACCGTTTTCCGCTTCCTTTCCGGTCGATGGGAGAATGAATCTCATATGGTAGAGTAAGGCTGCCAAGCGTCTTCGCGCGGCATCGATAAAGGCCCTTTCGGAATCCTGGCAAAAACGATGGATTCCGAAAGGTTTTTTTTGGCTATAAATTCGAACGCTGAAAGCTTGCAAATAGATAAAAACCGCGAAAAGAGCATGTGCAAATTTGTGGATAATTGCCTTACAAATGAGAATTGACAATATAAATATTACGATACAATATTATTAGAAGGCTGATGGAATTAACAAACAGAGGAACGGAGGATGGAAACGATGCGCGTTATGATGCTGGCGATGGATTATCCGCCGGAGGTGTTTGCTGGGATTGGCGTACATGCGCACGGGCTGGCGGAGGCGCTTTCGGCGCTGGGGGTGGACGTGGACGTGTTTGTGGTTCCGCACGCGGAGACGATTGCGTCGAGTCGATACCGCGTGGAGCGGAACGGGCGGGTGACCGTGTACCGGTTCGAGTTTGATTATGCGGAAACAGAGGCCTACCGGCGCCGGAACCTGCCCACGCGCAAGGAGCTTCGAAACATCATCTGGAATGTATCGACGACGAACGTATTAAAGCCGATTTTGGACATTGCCCTTGCCAATTCCTACGACGTGATACACATGCACGACTACTTCAACGTGATCGTGGCCGAGGCGGTGCGTGCGGCGAAGGGCATACCGATTGTGAACACGGTGCACGCGCACGGCACCGGCGGGCTACGGCTGCACTATCATCTGCGGCATTATGCCTGCCTGACGGCGGACGCGAACCTCGCGGTCAGCCGCCATCTGGCGGAGGAGCTTTCAGCGGAGCCGGATCTGGCGGCGCGCGGGTTTGAGGTAATCAATAACGGGGTGTCGCAGTCGGAGGGTGAAAAGCCGCAGGATGCGTCGGACATCGCGTTCGTCGGACGGCTGGTGGAGTCCAAGGGCTGCGGCGTGCTGCTTCAGGCGTTTGCGCGGCTGGTCGAGCGTGGCGAGCTGCCCTCCGATTGCCGGCTCTTCATGGTGGGCGACGGGCCGGAGCGCGAGAGCCTGAAGCAGCATGCGCAGGAAGCGGGGCTGGAGTCGCGCGTCGTGTTCACGGGGCATGTGAGCAACGCGGAGGCGAGAGCCGTCATGCGTCGCGCGCGCCTGCTTGCCGCGCCGAGCCGCCACGAGGCGTTCGGGCTGGTGGCGCTGGAGGCGATGGCGGAGGGCACGTGCGTGATCGCGTCGGACACCTCCGGGTTTACCGATTTTATGAAGGACGGGGAAAATAGCCTATTGGTCGCGCCGGATTCGGCGGAGGACTTGTGCGGCGCGATTCTGAAAATATTCAAAGACAATCCATTGCGAATTGTGCTTGAGAAAAACGGACTTCGGACGGCGAGCCTGTACGACTGGAAGGAAATCGCGCGCCGGACGATCGCCGTGTATGAACGCGCAATCGCCCAAGGGTGAAAACCACAGGAAAAAGAAACCAATGGTTCCTGTTTATTGGAACGATGGTTCCGAAGGGAGGAAGGCTGCTTGATCAATGCACACAATCTGACGAAGGTGTACCGCATCGCCCGGCCGAAGGAGGGGCGGTTTGCCGCGGTGCGCGCGCTGTTCCACAGCGAATATGTGGAGAAGCGCGCGGTGGATGGGGTGGATTTTACCATTGAGGACGGCGAGGTGGTGGGCTACATCGGCCCGAACGGCGCGGGCAAGAGCACCACAATCAAGATGCTGTCCGGCATACTTACGCCCACGTCGGGCGAGGTGCGGGTGAACGGGCGCGTGCCGTATCAGGAGCGCAGGGCGCACGCGCGCGGGATCGGCGTGGTGTTCGGGCAGAAGACGTCCCTGTGGTGGGATGTGCCGGTGATCAACAGCTTCCGGCTGCTGAAGGAGATGTACAGGATTCCGGACGAGCGGTTCCGGCGGAATCTGGACGCGTATGTGGGCATGCTGGAAATGGAATCGTTTCTGCATCAGCCGGTTCGGCAGCTGAGCCTTGGGCAGCGCATGCGCGCCGATCTGGCGGCGGCGCTGTTGCACGACCCGTCGGTGCTGTTTTTAGACGAGCCGACCATCGGCGTGGACGTGGTGGCGAAGGAGCGGCTGCGCCGGTTCATACTGGATGTGAACAAGGAGCGCGGCGTGACGGCGCTCTTGACCACGCACGACATGGTGGACATGGAAAAGCTGGTCAATCGCGTGATCGTCATCGGAAGCGGGCGAATTATGTACGACGGCACGATTCACGGCCTGCGGGAGACCTATGGCCAGAGCCGCCGAATCGACGTGACCTTCGCCGAGGCGGAGCCGAAAATTGCGATTGACGGGCTGTGCGAGGTGGCGCGGGAGCCGTTCCGCGTGAGCTACACGTTCAACCCGCAGACGCTTTCCGCCGGGCGGGTGATGGCGCTTTTGAGCGAGCAGCCCTTCGAGATTCGCGATATCGCCATTCAGGAGGCCGACATTGAGGCGATTATCCGAAAGCTCTATACTGGCCGGGGCGGTGATGCGCGGTGAGGTGCTACGCGGCCTTTGTGCGCCAGCAGCTTCGCGCGCTGACGCTGTATCGGTTTGAGTTTTTCGTGAAGATTTTCTATGGTCTGCTCGCGATGTATGGCGCGCGCTGCCTGTGGACGGCGCTGTATCATCAGAATCCCGCGCTTCTGGAGTGTACGTTGCCCGAGATGATCACCTATGCCATGCTGGCGATGGCGCTGGATATGGTGTTTTATCCGTCGGGCGAGAATTCCGTGCAGTCGTATATGAGCGAGCAGGTGCGCCGGGGCAGCATCGATACCGACCTTCTGCGGCCGATGGATTTTCAGCTTCAGATGCTCTTTCGAAACTCCAGCTACGTCCTGTGCAGGCTGCTGGTGCTGGTGCTGTCCGCATGCGCGGCGGGCATGCTTTTGATGGGCATGCGCCTGCCCGCGTCGCCCCTGCATGCGGCGGCGTTTGCGGTCAGTCTGGTTCTGGCGTATCTAGTGCTGTTTTCGCTCAATTTCCTTCTGGGGCTTTTGAGCATGCTGGTGATGAATATCAAGCAGATCACGTGGGCGTACCGGGGGCTGGTAAGCCTGCTGTCCGGCGCACTGATTCCGCTGTGGCTGTTTCCGGCAGGGCTGCGCGCCGCGCTGAGCGCACTGCCGTTCCGCTGCGTGTACGATGTGCCGTTGAACGTATACACCGGCGCGCTGAACGGCAGCGCACTGGCGGGACAGCTGGCGCTTCAGCTTGCGTGGGCGGCGGCGCATGACCGTACAGGGAGGCTGAGGCATGAAAACACTGCGCTTTGATTTGAAAATGTACGGCGCGCTGGTGAAAATGGCCATGCGCAGCCTGATGCAATACCGCGCGGATTTCTGGACGAGCCTTGTGGGCGTCGTGGTGCTCAACGGCGCAAACCTCGTGCAGATGGGTGTGCTGGCGTGGCGGTTCGACGCGCTCGGCGCGTGGACGGCGGGCGATTTGATGGTGCTGTACGGGCTCTATATGGTCAGCTACAGCCTGTATTCCGTGTTCTTCAGCCGGATTGCCAATCTGGAAAGCGAGGTGGTCAGCGGCGCGTTTGACAAGTACCTCGTGCGCCCGGTCAGCCCGTTTGTGCAGTTTATCGGCGGGGAGATCCGCTATGTCGGCCTGTGCGACACGCTGCTGGGCATGCTCTTGATTGCGGCGGGCAAGCGCCTGAGCGGCGTAATCTGGTACGGCGCGGACTGGCTGTGGCTGGCGATGTTCATCGTGTGCGGCGGAGGAATCATTGTGTGCGTCCGGCTGCTCCTGAGCTGCGCGTCCTTCTGGTTCGTGAAGTCCTCGTCGCTTACGTCCATGCTTACGCAGGTGCTTTTACTCACGCAGAAATATCCCGTGTCGATCTTTGGGGGCTTGTTTCGCGTGTTCGTCACGGCCATCGTGCCGGTCGCGTTTATGAACTACTATCCTGCGGCGCTTCTGCTGCGCAAGGCCGACGCGCCTGCGTGGCTCTGCATGCTCTCTCCGGCGGTGCTGCTCATCCTGATCGGCCTTTCGGCTGTCGTCTGGACGCGCGGCCTGCGCCGCTATGGCAGCGCGGGCGGCTGATGCACGATATGTGGTGCGTCGAGGCCGAGGATATGCACTACGGCGTTCTGGCCGAGCGGGTGCGATATTTTAAGGAAGACAAGGAGGGCGTGGCGAGCATGTGCAGAGCGATGGAGGAGATGCGGAATGACACGGAGTTTCGAACGAGACTGAGTGATATCCGGAATATGATCGAAGCCTTCAATTTGGCTGTGAACGAAGTGATGAATGCGATGAAGATTCCTGAGTCTGAACGTGAGCGCTACCTTGCCGCCATCGAGTGAGCGGATTTACGCAGGGCGTCCTTTTCCTGCGAAGGGGAAGGGCGCTTTTTCTGTGCCTGAGTGCGGCGAATGCACACGAGAGGCATAGGCTTTCGTTAAATGGCCGGAAAAAATGAGGCGTGCGGTTTGACATAGACAGATGCGTGTGCTACAATAGGCCGCCGGGCATAGGCACGGCGATTTTTTATGGAAAGAGTGCGGTTTTATGAGCGTCGGGCGACTGAGCATGGACGGAAATCGGCATATCATGAGAGCGGCCGGGAGGGCGCTTTTTGCATTTGTCGAAAAGAACACGGTGATGGTGATTGCGTTGGCGGCCGCTCTGATTACGAGCGTGCTTGTGCCGGTGGATGCGCAGTATCTTGGCTATTTTGACATCAAAACGCTCACGTGCCTGTTCTGCGTGCTGGCGGTTGTGTGCGCGCTGAAGAACATCAACTTCTTTTATATCTTGGCCCGGAAAATCGTGCAGCTGTTCCGAAATGCGCGCATGAGCGTGCTGGCGCTGGTGTATATCACCTTTATCGGCTCCATGCTGATTGCCAACGATATGGCGCTTCTGACCTTTCTGCCGCTGGGGTATTTTGTGCTCACGACGACGGGCAAGCAGAAATATATGGCCTTTACGTTCGTCATGCAGAACATTGCGGCCAATCTGGGCGGCATGCTGACGCCGTTTGGCAATCCGCAGAACCTGTATCTGTACACGAAATTCGAAATTCCAAACGGGGAATTCATGCGCATCATGGCGCCGCCGTTTGCACTATCTGTACTGCTGATCACGGTGTGCTGTCTGGTTTTTGTGAAGCCGGAGCCGCTGACGCTGGAGGACGAGAGGGTTCAGCTGAACCCGAAGCGCACGGCACTGTACCTTGCGCTGTTTGCGCTGGCGATAGCCATTGTGTTCCGCGGCATTCCGTATTGGATCGGGCTGATCGTGATACCCGTGGTGCTGCTTTTTGCGGACAGGAAGGCCCTTCGCATGGTGGATTATCCGCTGCTGTTTACGTTTGTGTTCTTCTTCATCTTCGCGGGCAACATGGCGCGCATAGACACGGTACGAACGTTCTTTTCGGGGCTTCTGGAGAGAAATACGCTGGTATTCAGCGCGCTTTCGTGCCAGTGCATCAGCAATGTGCCCTCGGCAATTCTGCTTTCTCAGTTCACGGGCAACTATGCCGACCTGCTGGTGGGCGTGAACGTGGGCGGCGTGGGCACGCTGATTGCGTCGCTTGCGAGCCTGATTACCTTCCGCGAGTACGTAAAGCACAACCCCGGCAAGGCCGGACGGTACCTTGCGGAATTTTCGGCCTTTAATTTCGGCTTTCTTTTTGTGCTGATTGGATTTATGACGCTTCTGAAGGCGTAGAGGGTTCTTACGAAGCGGGTTTAGGGGAAGAGCGAGGCTCTTCCCTTTTTGTTAAGTTTCGCATTCATACAGACGATGCGGCGCGGACAGGCATCTAATAAGTGCAATCGCGATTTGCAAATGCGGAGGAAGGGGTGAAGCGTTTGCCGGTGGAGGAATTCGGCGAGCGGGTGCGGGCGTGCCAGGCGCGGCTGTACCGCGTGGCGGTATCCATTCTCAGAAACCATGCCGACGCGGAGGACGCGGTATCGGAAGCGCTTCTGAAGGCATGGAAGCATGCGCCGGGGCTTCGAAACGACGCGTATTTTGAAACCTGGCTCACGCGCATCGTGATCAACGAATGCCGCGCGCTTCTGCGCCGGGCCCGGGCGCATGCGGCATGCGAGCTCACGGATGTGTACGCGGCGGAGGAGCCGCCGGACGTTGGGCTGCGCATGCTCATCGACGCGCTGCCGGAGAAATACCGGCTGCCGCTGGTGATGAAGTGCGCGCTGGATATGACCTATGACGAGATCGCGCGGGCGCTGCATCTTCCGCGCGGCGCGGTGAAGTGGCGCGTAGAGCAGGGTAAGAAGCGCGTACGCAGGGAGGCAGAGCGATGAAGGAATGCAAATGGAAGGATGCGTTCGGGCGCGTGCCGGATTCGTTTTCGGCGCGTGTGGAGGAAACGCTGAACGAAATGAAGCGATTGGAGGGAACAAAGACAATGAAACGAAGCGCACCATGGCGCGTCGCGCTGGCGGCGGTGCTGGTGCTTGTGGCCTTGACGGGCACGGCGCTGGCGCTTGGACAGGGCGGCGGACTGATTGATTTTTTCCGGGGGAACACGGCGATTACGCCGCGGGAGGACGCGGCAAACGACATTGCACACGATGTGGCTTCCGCGCAGAATGATGTGTGCCGACTGACCGTGCGCGAGGCGGCCTATGACGGGCTGGCGGTGCGCGTGGTCATGGCGCTGGAGGCCGTCCAGCCGGACGAGGTGCTCTACATGGATTTCCAAACCGGCGGCGAAGGCCTGCTGGGCGATGCGGGGGAAACTGAGGCCGAATACGCGAGGCGCGTCGGCAAGCGCCTGACGGACGTGGGCTTCTGCGATATCGATGTGGAGGGACTTCCCGGAACCGGCACGGGCGATGAGGTGCGCGAGGGCGAGACGCTGGTTGTGTATCGCGAGCTGATTCTGAGCCAGCCGGGCGCGGCGGCGGAGACGCTCACGGTGACGGCGTATGCCGGAGCGGACGACGACCAACTGGAGGTCTCGTTCCCCGTGATGCGCGTGTCAGGCACGGAAACGGCGTATCGCGTGACCGAAACGGAGAAAGCGCCGCTTACTATCCAGCGGGCAGCGCGCACGGACAGCGCGTTTGCGACGTATTTTTCGATCACGTGGACGGTAGAGCCGAGGGAAAACGCGCCGTTGGACGCGGAAACGACCTATTATATCACGTCCGGCGGACGCTATGCGCACACGAAGCCGCAGTGCGGCGGCATGGAGAACGCGACTGCTGCGACCGGTGCGGAGGCGCAGGCACAGGGAAAGCTTGCCTGCCCGATCTGTGCGTCGGATTTGCAGGCGCTGATGAATCCCGCCAACTCGCAGGCGTGGCATTTTGAAGGTGACGCGCTGGCGGATGCGGAAAGCGTCGGCAGCGGGGATTTCCTTGCAGACGGCACGCTGGCGTATACGCAGCATTGGCAGTTCCAGCCCGGCGCGTTCCCGCAGGGGGAAATCGTCGTGACGCCCGTCGATCCGGCGGGGGAAAAATATCCGGAGATTCGTCTGATTCCATAGGGCGTGGCCCGGCCGTGAAGCCTGTCTTTGCGGCCGGGCTTGCTTTTCTTCTGTGAGTTTACGAAACAATGCAAAAACAGTGCCGAAACTATACGCAAGACGAAGAAATTTGTGGAGGAGCTCAGATTTTTTGCGAAAAACGTATTGACAAATGAGAGGACATGATTTATTATTCTGGTGTCATGGTGTGTGAATTCAATGATTCACAGCCGATACTATTCAGTAGGGAGGCACAAAACATGAAGAAACTCTTGACGGCAATGCTCGTGCTCTGCTTGGCGCTGTCTATGGTTCCGGCGTTCGCGCTTGAGCTGATGTCTGGTGCGGATATTTATCCCATCGACACTGACAAGACGATCACCTGGTATGCGCAGAGTAACCTGAATCCGCACGAAAAATTTGCGGACTGGAAGGAATCGCCCTTCCACACCGGTCTGATTCGCGAAACCGGCATCAACATTGAGTGGATCGTTCCGACTACCGGCACCGACGGCGGTGTGTACACCAACACGCTGCTGGCCGATCCTAGCAATCTGCCGAACATCATGAATGTTTACTTTATGGACGATGCGGCTCAGTATCTGGATGAAGACATCATCTGGGATCTGACTCCCTACATTGAGGAGTATGCGCCCGCCTATTACGCCTTCCTGAAGGCAAATCCCGCCTACGACAAGGCGATGAAGACCGATGAAGGCAAGTACTACGCGTTCGGCTTCTTCCGCGAGGATGGCGGCTGGAACGACACCTACCGCGGCCCCGTCGTCCGCAAGGACTGGCTGGATGAGTGCAACCTCGAAGTTCCGACCACGATTTCTGAGTTTGAAAACGTGATTCGCGTGTTCAACGAGAAGTACGGCGCGAAGTTCTCCTTCGCGTGGTCCCGCTTCAAGGATGGTGCTTTGGAAGGCGCCTTCGGCGCGTACGGCACCAGCGATCTGACCTACTACGTGAAGGACGGCGAGGTTGGCATCGCGCAGACCGACGAAGAGTGGCGTAATTACGTTTCGTGGCTGAACCAGCTGTACGAGGATGGCCTGTTCGATCAGGACAACTTCTCTCTGGACGACACCTCCATCAAGGCGAAGGTTCACAACAACGAAGTGGGTATCTCCATGACCTCCATGGGTCAGCTGAACAACTGGATGAAGGAAGCCGCTGCAGCCGGCAGCACCGAAAACTGGGTGGCTATCCCCTACCCGACGGACGATGACGGCAACATCAGCGCGGTCTTTGGCGGCCTTGGAATCGGCACGCACACCGGCGTCGTGTCCAAGTGCACCGACGAAGAGACCATGAAGCTCTGCCTGCAGGCGCTGGACTATGCCTACACGCAGGAAGGCTTCCTCTACTGGAACTACGGCACCAAGGGCGTATCCTGGGACTACAATGAGAACGGCGAGCCGGCGTTCACCGCGCTGGTAAACGACGATACCGACACCGATCCCATGACGAAGTACAACGGCGCGACCTGGGGCAGCAGCTGCATTCAGGCCACCAACCTTCTGTACCTCAAGAACAGCCAGGTTGCCATCGAGGCAAACGACCTGTGGTTCTACTCCGTGCCGGCCGAGGTTTCCTCCGGCTGGAAGTGGCCCAGCGGCACGACCTTCACTACGCCTGAGTCCGACGAGCTGAAGCTCATCGCCGCGAACCTTGGCACCTACTCCTCCGAGAGCTTTGCCAACTTCGTGACCGGCGTTCAGGACATCGACGATGACAGCGTGTGGGAGAGCTATCTGGCTGCCTACGAGAGCCAGTACAACCTTGAGCGCGTGCTTGAAATTCGTCAGGCTTGCTACGACCGTTATCTCGAGCGCTAACATTCGCGCTTCCGGCGTGAAGACCCTGGTTTAACGCCGGAGAATGGAAATGCGGGGGAACGTGTGTCTGCACGGCCTCCCGCATTTTCAAATCGACGAAGCCTATACTCGAAGTAAAGGTGGCGTTTATTCATGACTGCCGGAATCAAAAAAAGGGAAATGACCCTTGGCCATAAAATTTCCCGCGACTGGAAGATGAATAAATACAAGTACGTGCTGATTCTTCCCGTGCTTGTGTATCTGGCGCTGTTTTGCTATAAGCCGATGTACGGCTTGATTATCGCGTTTAACAACTATAAGCCGACCCGCGGCATTACCGGCAGCGATTATGTCGGCCTCATGTGGTTTGAAAACTTCTTCAACAACATTTACTTCTGGCGACTGTTGTCCAACACGTTTACCATTTCGGCGCTATCCATCGTGTTTGGCTTCCCGGCGCCGATCATCCTTGCACTGCTTCTGAACGAAATTCAGAACGATAAGTTCAAGAGAACCGTGCAGACGATCACCTACATGCCGTATTTCATATCGATGGTGGTCACCTGCTCCATCATAAAGATTTATTGCCAGGAGAACGGCCTGTTTTCCCAGATTATTGAGTTCTTCGGTGGAACGCGCCGGAACCTGCTCATTGATCCCAGCGCATTCCGGCCGATCTACGTGCTTTCCGGCATCTGGCAGAGCATCGGCTGGAACTCCATCATCTATCTGGCCGCGCTGTCCGGCATCGATCAGGAGCAGTACGAGGCCGCCCGCATCGACGGCGCGAATCGCTTCCAGCAGATGCTGCACATCACGATCCCCGGTATCCTGCCCACGATCATGATTCTGTTCGTGCTGCGCATGGGCAGCATACTGAATGTAGGCTACGAAAAGGTGCTTTTGCTCTATACGGAAAATACCTACAATGTGGCCGACGTATTCTCCACCTACACGTACCGCGTGGGTCTGGAAAAGCAGCAGTATTCGCTGTCCACGGCCGTGAGCTTGTTCAACACCGTGGTGAACATTGCGTTCCTTCTGTTCACCAACTGGCTGAGCCGTAAAACGACCGAGTCCGGCCTGTTCTGATGGGAGGCGAGAAGCATGGCATCTACGAAGAAAAAAGCAACCGGCATTCTGGTAAAGCGCACCACGGGAGACTACATCTTTGACACCATCAACGTGATCATCATGCTGCTTCTGTGCTTTGTGACGCTGTATCCCATGTATTTCGTCATCTGCGCTTCGTTTACCGAGAACACCTACCTGGTCGCGCATCCAGGCGCCGTATTTTATCCGGTGGGATTCACCCTCGGCTCCTACAAGCTGGCGTTCTCGCATCCGCTGCTTCTGAGCGGCTACGTGAACATTCTGATCGTCCTTTGCGTATCGCTGCCGATCAACATCGCGCTTACGCTGTTCTGCGGCTACTTCCTGGCGTCCAAGAACGTGCTGCTCAAAAAGCCCGTGCTGTTCGTGATCATGTTCACCATGTTCTTCAGCGGCGGCATGATTCCTGGATGGCTGAACATTCGCTCGCTGGGTCTGTACAATTCGCTGTGGGCGCTGATTCTGCCTGGCGCGATGAGCGTGTACAATTCCATCATTTGCCGAACTGCCATTGAGGCCGTTCCGGATAGCCTTCAGGAATCCGCATATATCGACGGCGCGAACGATCTGGTGATCGTATTCCGTATCATTCTGCCGCTGATTATGCCTACCATCGCCGTGCTGCTGCTGTATTACGGCGTGGGTCACTGGAATTCCTGGTTTAACGCATCCATCTACCTGCAGGATAACGAGAAGCTGCCCATTCAGAACGTGCTTCGCGCCGTGCTGATTGCCAACTCCAACATCCTGAACGCCGCTGCGGCGGAGAACGATCAGGTGAACGAATTTGCCGAGTCCATTAAGTACGCGGCCATCGTGCTCACCACCGTGCCTGTGCTGTGCGTGTATCCGTTCCTGCAGAAGTACTTCGTGAAGGGCGTTATGATCGGCGCTGTGAAGGGCTGATTTCATCTCTCCCGTTTTTCCATTCGAGCCGCCCGAGGAAATGCGTTCCCCGGGCGGTTGGCTTTTGAATGCGACATTTCGGCGCGGTGAGCGTGGAATTGCGCGCGTATATCTTGCACGCGGCGGGAGGTGCGTGTAGAATGGAACCATAAAGATGGGGGGAGAGCTATGACGCGCAGGTTTATCTGGCGCTTGCTTGCCGGGCTGGCTTTGATAGCGGTGGGCGTGCTGATTTTGGTGTTCGCGTATCGGCCGGAAATGCCGCCGGGGGTGCGGCTGCTGTTTGCCGGTGGGTTCGCAGTCTGCGCATTCGGCGGCTTAGCAACCGTCTTCGCTGGCTGGCGCGGCCTGGCCTGCGGCGCGTGCTGCGGCGTGGGGATTGCCATGATGTATGCAAATCAGGCGCTGGAGCAGCCGCTGAGCGGGTTTGTGACCATTGCGGGGCTTTTGATTCTCATCGCTTCGCCGGCAGCGCTTGAAAAGCCGGGAAAAATCCGGGCTCTTTTCTCAAGAGGGAAAAAGCGTGCACCCGGACGCCCAAGCATAAGGCGGAACGCAGCGCGTTCGGAGGAAGAGGAAAAGGCGCTTTTGCTGCGCAGCGGGCTGTGGATTTACCAGTACCTGCGCGAGGGCGACCGGATTTACGCCGCGCGCGTTATCGCCATAACGGACGAAAGCAGCGAAAAGCCGCTTCTGAGATCGGCCGCCGATTACGTGCCCGCGAAGGGAAGCTTCATTCTGGATGTGGACGACATTGTCGGCGTTCAGCGGCGCATGGGAACGGACGGGGAGTACGTTCGCATCCGTCGGCGCAGCGGCGGCTATATGCCATGGTGCGAGCTGCTATCCAGGCAGGGAGCCGAGGCGGACGCGCAGCTTATGCGGGTATTCGCGGGGATTCCTGTGGAGTGGAAGGCGGGGAAGCCGCCGAAAAGGGCTTCGGCTGCCGGAAAGCGGTTTTTCACAGGTGACAGGAAGGCGGTATACAGGCGGCGGACGCACACGAAGAAGGAACGCAGGTATGAGCAGCTGTGCAGGGGGTTGACGGCAGCCAGCATTGCCTGCCAGCTTATGTGGCTGTTTGTGGAGCTTGATTACCGGGTGCTCTGCGCGGCAAACCTGATTCTTGCGCCCAGCCTCTTTCTAACGTATTTTCACGACATGCGCGTGGGAATTCGGGGCGGGAAGGATGCGCGGGAAAGGCGATGGGTCGACCGGGTTCTCCTTCCGACCATGGCGCTGGTTCTGCGCACGCTGCTGGACTTCAATCTGGACAACGCGCTTCAGCTGCTTGTGCCCGCTGGCGTGCTTGCCGCGTTGCTTGCGCTGTCGGCGTTGCTTGTGTGCGGCGGAGCCAAGCGCGCTCTGGCGGGCGCGCTGGCATGCATGACGCTTCTTTATGCGCCTGCCGCAGCCGTGCAGCTGAACGCCCTGCTGAACGACGGTCGGAATGCCGTGAAGCAGCCGACGCCGATTGTGGATATGTATGTAAGCAAAGGCAGTCGGTCGCCCACGCGCTATACCCTGACGCTGAGCGTGCCCGGCGGCGAAAGGCGCGTCAGGGTGACGCAGGAGCTGTACGACGCACTTCAGGTTGGCAGCAAGGTGCTGCTCGTCACAGACACGGGGCCGCTGGGTATTACCTATTCCTATGTCCACGAAGCGTTGGAGGGCGGTTCATGAGGGAAATTGCAGGGCAAGCGCCCGGAGAAGCACATTCTCCGGGCGCTTGCCTGTCGTTGTGAAGGGAGTTACTGAGCGCGAAGCAGCTCCTCCTTGACCTCGCGGTATTTGGCAATGTCCATGTCGTAGTCTGCGTAGCCGCGCACGAGCTTGCGCGCAAGGGCAGCGCGCTTTTGGGTGGGGAGCCTTTCGAGCAGGCACAGATCCTCAAGGCCGATGCGATGCGCCTCACTGCGGGTGCTGAGGCAGGGTCCCTCATAGCCGGGGTAGATGATGCAATAGTCGCCCGCAGGCAGGAACAGCGCGCGCTTGGGATGGAATTCCATTTCCTGCTCGGAGAACATGCATGCGCTGCGGCTGTAGGGATCGACGAAGGGCGGATACTGGTTGAAGCCCCAGTGCAGAAAGCCGCTCACGTTCGGGTAGATGGCGGGCATCCAGCCAAGGTATGTCTGGCGCAGACGCTGCATGTCGAGCATGCGGTTCATGTAGCGTCCGCCGGGGGTCAGGCAGGTGTAGACGAACAGCTTGTCGCCCGCAGCTACGCGCGCGTCATAGTATTCGCGGTCGTTTTCGTAGGTCTCGTTTGTCGGACACCAGATGTCCACGGCGCCGTCCAGCGCATGCGTGGGCAGCACCGGCTCCAGCGTGGGAATGCCGGGCATTTCCCTGTGCACGATCTCGGATGCAATTCGGTACTGCGGCGCGAGCGCGTCGTTCGGCTCGTCCATCACGCACTGCTGCCAGCAGTCAGTCAGGCCCTTCCTTTTCAGATATGCATACAGAAGCCGTGCCTGCAGCGACAGGATGCGCTGCCCCTCGGGACTGGTGATGAGCGCATCGCCCAGCGACACGCGTATGTCTGTGCCGTTATCAAACTTGTCAAAGGCAACCCTGCGGAACGCGGCCGCTACCTGATCGGAGGAGGTGAACGTTTCGTGCGGCAGGGAATTGTAGAATTCGTCGTTGTCTGCCTGTCCTGCGGCGCGGCTGCAGAACGCTTGGCCGTTGAAGTAGGCCATGCCTGCGCGTTTTCCAGCCTCAATGTAGCGATCCAGCCGCTCCTCGTCCAGCCTTACGACGCCCTTTTTCAGGGAGAAGAACGTGCTCGGCGACAGGTTCATGATATTCTGGCGAGAATACACTGCCGCGCGCAGATAGCGGTTTAGAAGGCGGAAGTACGCGTCCGAGTCCATCTCCACATGGTGCATGCGGGCGATGTTTGCATAGCTGATCCAGTTGACGTATTTGTGCGTGTCCCGTCCGGCCTTCGGAACGACGGAGGGGTACTTGGCCACGGTAAGAAACAGCGTCTGCGTCTGCCCGGCGTGAGAGAGGGTTAGCTTCCATTCCTCCTGCGTGTATTCGCGCACGTATTCGATGAGGGTTTTGAACGCTGCCGCTGCGGTTGCGCCCGTGGGCAGGATTATGTTGTAGATCGGCTTCAGCACCTCGTAAATGAAGAACGGTGCTTTGCGCAGGACGGAGTCGTTTACGTCGTCATGCAGGTAGGCACTGCGCTGCCTTGCGCCGGTATTCACCTCTACCGGAACCGGCAGAAGCTCGCTCAGGCGGAACGCCGTGTGCGGACCCTCTGCCTCGATTGATACGGGAATGCCCGGCGTAAGCCCGGTCATGAGGATGTGTACGCCCGCAGTTGTGCCGTTCGCTCCGGCGACGCGATAGTGCAGAACGCCCTCGGCGGCGCTTGAATCGGGATACAGCGCCTCCAGCTCGTCAAACAGGCGCGCAGTGAATTGCGTTTCCATCGTTCGCAACCTCCGTTTTCTTTAAAAAAAGCAGGAACGGAAAAAACGCCGCTCCTGCGATAAAAAATCAGTTTTCGGTTTCCAGAAGGCCGTAGTCGCCGTCCTGACGAACGTACAGCACGCACACATGCCCTGTTTCGGCGTTATCGAACAGATAGAAATTGTGCCCCAGTAGCTCCATTTGCATCATGGCGTCTTCTACGCTCATGGGCTTCATGCTGAAGCGCTTCACGCGAACGACCTTGCGCTCCTCCTCGGGCGCTTCTTCTACCTCGGGCTCCGGCGCAGGCTCGGGCATGGATACGTGCACGCGCTTATCCAGCTTCGTGCGATGGCGGCGAATCTGGCGGGAAAGCTTGTCCACTGCCTTGTCTACGCTGGCATACATGTCGCTCGTTGCCTCCTCGGCGCGGAACAACAGACCCTTATGGCTGATGGTAACCTCGACGATATTTTTGCCGCCCTTTTCCTGCGTGTATTTTACCTGCCCCTCGGCGTCAGGTTCAAAGAACCAGTCCAGCTTGGCAAGCTTTTTTTCGGTATATTCGCGAAGGCTGTCAGAGACATCCATAAATCTTCCATAATGCTTGATTTTCATTGAGTGTTCCTCCTTTATCGATAAAAGTTGAAGCTCCGCCGCTGCCCGAAACTATGTATGCCATGGGAAACGACCTCCTTTCACCTTTTCTATTCGATACCGGTGTTAACTTTTCCTGCAAGCTTCCAAAAAAGTTTTTGCAGTTTCGAAATTTTTTCACGATTTCAGGAAGAAACGAAGAAGCACTGCGCTACTGGATGTCATCGATGCCCGGTACGAGCATGCCATTATCGTGCAGCCTACGCCGGAGCGCCTCTACATCGATTTCGGGAACGCTGATGCCCTGCTTCGCTGCCATGGCTGCCGCTGTGCCTGCCGCTTCACCCATAGCCATGCAGGAGGCCTGTACGCGGTACGCGCTCTGCGCCCGACGGTCGCCGGAGGCGATTCGCCCTGCCATCATCAGGTTGTCAAAGCCGCGGGCGACCAGAGCCCCAAGCGGGATGCCGGGCACGCGGCCTTCGTCCAGAAACACGTTGTCCAGCGGCTGGTCCTCGGTTCCACGGTGCACGTCCACCGGATAGAAGGAATAGCATACGGATTCGGGCGGACATACGCCGTTCACGTAGTCGTCTACCGTTATATAGGCGTTGCCTACAATGCGCCGCGATTCGCGTGCCGATACCAGCGGGCTGACACTTGCTACATAGGCGCGTTCGTAGCCTGGCACGTGCGCGCGCATGAATTTCACCGTGCGGGCGATGGATTCGCGGGCATCGATTTCGCCGCGTGTGCGGCTTTCCTCGTCCGCGCCATTGAAGGGATACACATGGTTCAGATTGCTGCCGGGATTGATTGCATAGCATTCGTCCAGCGACGCGCCTCGGCCTCGGCCGCGCCCGGTCACGAGGGCTCCGATGTTCTTGCCCCAGACGTCCTGAGGCTGCATATCGCCGCTTTCAAGGCTCTGGCTGTAGGTACGACGTATGGCGTCGTCGTCCTTTTCTTCCGCATGCAGATTCATGAAAATGCTGTTCAGGCTGGCAGGCTGCAGCTCGTCTGAAAGCTCATATTCCGCGCCGGCCATTACACACACGCTGCCGTCGCCGGAGCAGTCGATAAACACGCGGCCGCATATGCGCTTGAGACCCTTCTGCGTGGAAATCAGCACGGAGAGCGAGTTTTTTGCATGGCTGAAGGCGCGGCTCGCGGAGGCATGCGAGGAGGCGCGCGACCGTAGCACGCAGAAATCCCGGCTGTTCGCGGACGGTGTGCGCGGCTATATCGACGAAAATTATGCCCGATACGACCTGTCGCTGTCCGCTCTGGCGCTGCACTTCGGCGTGACCGGCAGCTACCTGTCCACGATTTTCAAAAAGCAGATAGGCACGACCTTCTCTGCCTATTTACCCAGTGTCCGGTTGGTGAGAGCTTCTTTGAAAAAGAGCTTGAGGCTGTGGTA
>CAZKQB010000026.1:0-42517 GCA_964554795.1 uncultured Oscillospiraceae bacterium
TACAGAGGCGAGCAGAAGTGGAATGTACCACTGATGTACCACCACAATCAAAAAAGGAAACCGCCCCATTTAGGAGCGATTCCCTTAAAAGCCTTGATATATAAGGATTTCTTACTTGCCGAAGTAGCGCTTGAGCAGACCCTCGAACGCCTTGCCGTGACGGGCTTCGTCCTTCGCCATTTCATGCACGGTATCGTGGATGGCGTCGAGGTTCAGAGCCTTGGCTTTCTTGGCGAGCTCGAACTTGCCGGCGGTGGCGCCGTTTTCGGCTTCCACGCGGACGCGGAGGTTCTCGGCGGTGGAGGGGGAGACGACCTCGCCCAGCAGCTCGGCGAACTTGGCGGCGTGCTCGGCCTCTTCAAATGCGGCGGTCTTCCAGTATTCGGCGATCTCCGGATAGCCTTCGCGGGCGGCGGCGCGGCTCATGGCCAGATACATGCCGACCTCGGTGCACTCGCCGTTGAAATTGGCGCGCAGGCCTTCCTTGATCTCCTCGGGTGCGTCCTTGGCGATGCCGATTACGTGTTCGGTCGCCCAAACGGGGCCTTCGGTCTCAACGACCTCGACGAACTTCTCGCCGGGAGCCTTGCACAGGGGGCATTGGGTCGGGCATTCCTCGGACACGACGATTTCTCCGCAGATGGTGCATTTCCACTTTCTCATTTGAATACTCTCCTTTGTTTTTTTATTTGTGAGGTTGCTTAGTAGTTCTCGGCCTTGATCTCGAAATAGCTCTGGGGGTGACTGCAAACGGGGCACACCTGCGGGGCGGCCTTGCCGATGACGATGTGGCCGCAGTTGCCGCACTGCCACACGCAGTCCTCATCGCGGGAGAAGACCAGCTTGCCGTTCACGTTTTCGAGCAGCTTCAGATAGCGCTGCTCGTGGCTCTTCTCGATAGCGCCAACTGCGTCAAACAGGTAGGCGATGTGCTCGAAGCCTTCCTCGCGCGCAACCTTTGCAAAGCCCGCATACATGTCCGTCCACTCGAAGTTCTCGCCGGCTGCGGCGTCAGCCAGATTTTCCTCGGTGGAAGGAATCTGTCCGCCATGCAGAAGCTTGAACCAGATTTTCGCATGCTCGCGCTCGTTCTCCGCCGTTTCAAGGAAGAGATCGGCAATTTGCTCGTAGCCGTCCTTGCGCGCTTTGGACGCGTAGAAGGTATACTTGTCGCGCGCCTGACTTTCGCCGGCGAAGGCGGCCATCAGGTTGGCTTCGGTTCGGGAGCCCTTCAGTTCCATGGGTTAATCCTCCTTCAAGGCCTTGTTATCCTGAATACGGGCGCGGCACCCCGGACATACGTCGTGAATGCACAGCTCGTAGCAGAAGTCGTCGCTTTTCAGGTGCGAGCGCAGGTAGGCGCGCAGATCTCCGGTTTCTATATCGCGCATTTTTCCGCATATGCGGCAGATGGCGTGCTCGTGAGGTATGAGCGTGGGGTCGAAGCGATCCTTGCCGTCCGACACGGTGATTCGCCGAATTTCGCCGTGATCTGCCAGATAGTTGAGATTGCGGTACACTGTCGCCAGGCCGATTTCCGGCATTTCTTCGCGCGCCGCATGGAAGATGTCCTCTGCCGTGCCGTGCGCACAGCCGGAATGCAGAAGCGCTTTGACTAATGTCCGCTGTCGACTCATTACATCCTCCATTTGATAATGAGAATCAATTTCATTTATAGTATAACGCTGGAATGCCCTGTTGTCAAGCTTGAATTTTGTTAAGAGTTTGGTGCGGCTTTCTGGGCTGGACATGGTTGGGGCGCTATGGTACAATCATAGTATACGCAGAAAGGGGGAATTTCTATGCAAATGCTGGGTTACGTGCAGGAGGCGCATGAAAAGCGCGTCGAGGAAGGGATGCCTGAGGCGGGGGCGTTGATTGTGCTCCGGGGGAATTCCGGCAGCGGAAAAACAACGGTCGCAAGGGCGCTTCAAAGGCGTTTTGGCCGTGGAACGTTCGTGATTTCGCAGGACGATGTGCGTCGGAGCATGCTTTGGGTACGTGATGAGCCCGACAATGCAGCGATTCCGCTTTTGATAGCGTTGGTGGAATATGGCCGAGCACATGCGGATGTGACGATTCTGGAGGGCATTCTCTACGCCGACTACTACCGTGAGGTGTTTGAACGCGCGCGGCAGCTGTATGGAAAGGCGATTTTTGCTTATTATTTTGATTTACCCTTTGAGGAGACGCTTAAAAGGCACCAAACCAAGCCCAACTGCGGCGAGTTTGGCGAGGAAGCGATGCGCCGTTGGTGGCGGGAAAAGGATTATTCGGATATTCTTATAGAAACGCCGATCGGGCGGGAGACGAGCCGGGAGGAAATCGTAGAAGCTATTTTTTGCGCCGTTCGGAAAAAGACATAAAAACGCGACCGTGAGCTTGCAGAAAGCCTCGCGGCCGCGCTTTTCTATGGACGGATCAGCCGTCCGGAGGGAACGCCAGTCAGCGCGTCGGACAGGATGCGCGCTTGGCCGTTTACATACAGCGCGCGAATGCCACGCGCGGGCTGCGTGGGGGATGAATAGGTAGCGTAGTCGCGGAAGGAGCCGGGTTCAAATGCGAGCACGTCGGCAAAGCCGTCCGCGGCGAGTGTCCCGCGGCCATTGAGCCTCAGCCGCTCGGCGGGCATGCGCGTCATTTTGCGGATGGCGTCCTCCGGCGTCAGTACGCGACGCGCGCATACGTAATCCGCCCATAGGCGCGGCATTGCGCCGAATTTGCGGGGATGCGGCGTGTCGCTGTCCGCATACAGCGCGTCGGAAATGACCGAGGCGTAGGGCAGACGCGCGACGGCATCCACGTCGTCCGGGTGCATGGACAGATTGATAATGGAGGTCTGCCCTGCTTCGTCGTGCATCAGGTAGGAGGCCAGCGCCTCAGCGTCGTCGAAGCCGAATTTCTGCGCTGCATCGTTCACTGTGAGCCCACAGAATTTGCGGTTGTGCTCATGGCATACGCCGGAAATGATGATGCGATCCCAGCCGAGCGTAAGGGCGTAGTTGTCCCAGCCATCATAGCGCAGGCGGCTGAGCGCGCGGAACTCGTCCACGCCCGCCTGCGTGCCCAGCGCCTTCAAGGCGGCGGGGAGATTTCCCTTCACGAAGGCAGGCGGCAGCATGGTGGTGAGCGCTGTGGAGCCGCCGGTATAGGGGTAAAAATCCACGGTTACATCCTGCCCGCGTGCGCGGGCGGTCTCGATTTCGTCGATGGCGCGAAATATTTCGCGCCGCCAGTTCGGCTTTCCGCAGGACTTGAAATGGCTGATTTCCAGCGGGCAGTCCGCTTCGCGCGCGATTTCAAGCACCTCGCGCACGCTGGCGACGAGCCCGTCGCCCTCACCGCGAATGTGCGTTACCAGAGGCTTGCCCGTGCCGCGCAGGGGCGCGAGCATGGAGCGGTATTCGTCGCGCGTGGTGTAGTATTCAGGAAGATACATGATCCCGGCAGAGATTCCCGCCGCACCTGCGTCCAGCGCGTCCTTAAGCATGCCGCGCGCGGCGTCTAGTGTACTGGCGGAGAGCGGTGCGTCGGAAAAGCCCGTCAGAGAGATGCGCACGGCCCCAAGACCGATCAGCGCTGCAAGATTCATACCCGGCGCGGAGGCTTCAAGGGCGTTCAGGTATTCGGGAAACTGAAAGCGGAAGCTGGCTGGATAGCGCCCAAGAATTGGCGCGTCGTTTTCGCGTTTTTCGTTTGCGAACGTGCCGCCGTATGGCGCGAGCGAGAAGCCGCAGTTGCCGACGGCGGTCGTGGCGATGCCCTGTCGCAGCTCAAGGGCCATGTCGTCACCCAGAAGCGGACGCGCGTCCATGTGCCGGTGCATGTCCACGAAGGCCGGGCACACGATGCAGCCGGATACGTCGATGAGCGCCTCGCCCGGAAGCGGCGAAAGCGCGCCGACGGCCTCGATTTTGTCGCCGTTCAGCCGCACGTCGCCACGATACATGGGCGCACCGGTGCCGTCAAGAAGCTGGCCGCCATGAAGAAGCGTTCTCACGAGGATACCTCCATGCCCGGTTGCGTGTGCACGCGGTCGCGCGCTGCGACCGGCCAGAGATCGTAAAGGCGGCCGTTCGATACGACATAGGCTACGTCGTACAGGCAGGTGGTCGGGCAGATGTGCGTGGGAATCACGTACAGCACGCTGCCGATGGGCGGTCGTTCGTGCTCGTGTCCCGGCCGCATGCGGAATACCCAGTGTTCCTCGCTGCTCAGAACATCATCGCAGAGCACTTCGTAGCCCACAAGCCGTCCGCGCGCCCGCCGGGTCGGCGGATACGGCCTTGTAGCCGGTATCGAGCGTAAAAAGGCCGTCTGCCGGATGACTTACGACGCGCGTCAGCACAGCGGCGGCGGGCACGGCCGGGATGTCCGGGAAGGCAGCCGCGTAGCCGGCGTCGGAGACGAACAGCGTGCCGGGCGACAAGAATACGCCCGGATGCCGTGCGTGACAGGGAAATGTGGGCGTTCCGCCCATGATCATGATGCCGACATCAAGCCCATCCCGAATCAATGCGTCGCGAACAGCGTAAACGGGCTGCGCGCAGGCATTGGCATGTGCAAGGCGTTCATTCGGGTCGTGGTCGTGAATGTGTCCATCGTAGCCATGCATGCCGCGCACGGAAACGCCGGGCAGCGCCGAAAGCGTGCGATACGCGTCATAAAGCCGATCGGAGTCGATGCCCGTCCGGTTCATGCCCAGATTTACGTCCACAAGCACGGACGCCACAAGCCGTTGCGCGAGCGCAGCCTCTCCCAGCAGGGCGCAGGCTGCAGGGTCATCGGCCAATGCGTATAGATGAACGCGCGGGAATTCCTTCATGAGGGAGAGAAAACCCATGACGTTCGGCCCGACGAGCGGGTATGCCCACAGGCAGTCCGTTGCACCTGACTCGCAGGCGAGCCGCACCTCCTGATATGTTGCGCACTTAAAGCGGTGAATGCCCATGGACACCTGCATTTTCAGCATTTGCGCCATCTTGTGCGTTTTGATGTGCGGCCAGAGGCGCTCCGGGTCGCCAGCCAGCTGAATGGTGAGACGTGTGTTTGCTTCGATTGCATCACTGTAATAAATCAGCGCCGGGGAGGGAATTGCATCCTCGCCGAAAAAATGGTAGTTCATGCTGCGCTCCTCAGATTTCAAAGATGAACTCGATTTCCACGGCAATGCCGCCCGGAAGCTCGTTTACGCCAATGGCCGAGCGCGCGCCCACGCCCGCATCCTCGCCCATCACGTCCATGAAGAAGCGGGAAGCGCCGTCGATGACCTTGGGCTGCGCGTTAAAGCCCGGCGCGCTGGCGACAAAGCCCAGCGTCTTTACGAGGGACTTCAGCCGGTTCAAATCGCCCAGATAATCCTCCAGCACTGCAAGGCAGTTCAGCGCGCATAGCTGCGCCGCAGCCAGTCCCTCTTCCAGCGTGCATTCTGCACCCACATGCCCGACAATCGCCGGCACGCCATTTACCGTCGCGCCCTGACCGGAAACGTACAGAAGATTTCCAATTTGCTTCACCGGCTTGTAAATCCCGCCGCGCGGCGGAAGAGACGGCAGTGTATATCCGAATTCCTTGAGCTTACCGTAAAGATCCATCGTGTGCCCCTCCTTTTAGATAAAAGGCTCTGCTTTCAGTATAACCATTCTCTGCCTGCCGTGTCAATGGCAAAAACGATGGAAATTCTGCATGAGGGAGCGCTCAGCAAAAAATGGATTCACAGCAGAAAGCACTGTGAATCCATGACTTAGTGCATCGAAGAGTTTGTTCAGGGGAGCAGTACAGGCTCCGTTGACGCAGCGTCGGCAGCGGGCAACGAGAGCGTGGCGCTTACGACGCATTTATGGGCGATTTTCTCCACGTGAATCCGAAGACCAAAGGCCTCAAGGTCGAGAGTGGTGCCGTCGCGGGGTATGTTGTTGAGACGGCTGAGAATCAGGCCGTTCAGGGTATCAAAGTCGACGTCCTCAGGGAAGTTCAGGCCTGTTGCGTCGGTAATTTCGTCCAGCCGGGCGCTGCCGAGCGCGCGCCAAAGGTTTTCGCCCAGTTTCTGCACGGGCTGTTCCTCGGCAGTATCGAACTCATCGTAAATGCTGCCGACGATTTCCTCCAGCAGATCCTCAATCGTGACGATGCCGCCGGTCTGGCCATATTCGTCGATGACGATGGAAATGTGATGCTTTTTCTGCTGCATGTCCTTAAGCAGCGTCGCGGCGCGCAGTGTTTCTGGCACGAAATAGGCCGGGTGAATCAGGCGCTCGGGAATGCGCGTGTCCGTGTCCCGACGCTCCAGCAGGAACTCGCGCGCGTTGAGAATGCCGAGAATATCGTCGATGTTTTTGCCGTAAACGGGAATGCGCGAGCAGCCGCTTTCGCGGATCGTCTTTACTACGTCGTCCGGTGCGGCGTCTGCAGGCACGGCGACAACTTCGATCACGTGCGTCATGACCTCGCGCACGGTGGTTTCACCAAACTCAAACACGTTGTCGATCCATTCGCCTTCGTCGCGGTTGATCGTGCCGCGCTCCTCGCCCAGATCGACCATCATGCGGATTTCCTCTTCGGTGACGGTTTCGCTTTCGGCCTCGGTCTTCATGCGGAGAAGGCGTAGAACCGCGTTCGTCGAGAAGGAAAGGAAGCGCACGACGGGCTTCATCACGGTTGCGAGACTCGAAACAATGCCGCAGGAGAGGCGAGCCATCTTCATCGGCTTCTGCATGGCGATGCGCTTGGGCACCAGCTCGCCGAAGACCAGCGTAAAGTAGGACAGGATGATCGTGATCAGAATGACAGAAAGCGTACCCAGAGCTTTCTCCGAAAGCAGATGAAAGCCGAGGTCGTTATAAATCCAGTTTACCAGACCGGATGAGAAGCTGTCCGCCGCAAAGGCGCTTCCAAGAAAACCAGCCAGCGTAATGCCAATCTGGATTGTGGAGAGGAAGCCGGAGGGCTCCTCGACCAGTTTCAAAAGCTTCAGGGCTGTTTTGTCGCCCTCCTCGGACATTCGTTTGAGCTTGGTGGCATTCAGGGAAATCACGGCGATTTCCGTCATGGCAAAAAACGCATTCAGAAAAATGAGTACAGCCTGCACGAGCAGCTGCCGGAATATGTTCATGAATTGATTTCCTTTCAGATGGTTTCTATTTTTGTATGCAAAAGGCATGGCCCTGCCGATACAAACGTCGACAGACCATGCCTCTATTCAAGCCGGTTCCATACTGCCGGAACTGTCAGAATCCATTCAGGCTCAAACCCCCTTCATAACCAGTATCCATTATAACAGAAGAGGGAGGTCCTGTCAATACGCTGCGCGCCTCTTTTCAAACGCGTGCAGGCATCCAGCGTGCGGCTTCTGCTGAGAGCTGTGCATGGGTGAATTTTGCTTCGACGTTTCTCTGGATGGGGAACGGCGTGCGCCCGAACGGCTTGACGGAGTTTACTTCAGGCGTTTCCATTGCAGTAGAACGGCCGGTACGAATAAAAAACAAACCGAAATCTGCTCTACAAAACAGATTTCGGTTTGTTTTTAAAAAGAAGTGAGACTATACCTCCAGCAGTACGCGAAGAATTTCGTTTACGAAAAGCCGATGCGCCTCGCGGGAGGGGTGGTTGATACTGTTGGCGAGCATTTCGGTGGTGTCAGCGCCTGTGGCGGCAAGCGCGTCCCACATGCGGTAGGTGTCGGCAACGGGAATGCCGTGTGCGCGGGCTTCCTCGCGAGCGGCGTCCACATAGCGGTGCAGGATTCCCTCGTTCTGCACGCGGGCGGCATCCCTCGCAATGTCCCGAAGGGTATCGTTTTCAAGGCGATGGGAAACGTAGCTGCACATGTGGTTAGGCGTTACCAGCACGCATTCCGCGCCGCTTTTCAGCACATCCTCAAAGATGCCCTTCATGGCTTCGCGGTAGCGGCGCAGGCCGCCTTCTACGTCGGAGCACATGGAGTCGTTCAGCCCGAAGTTGACGAAAACCAGATCGGGCTTGGCGAAAAGCACGTCGCGCGCGAGGCGGCTATGTCCTCCGGCGGCGCTGTCGCCGGATACGCCGGCATTGATCACTGCGGGCTGTGCGAAGGGAAACATGCGTCCCAGCTCATGCGCGACCAACGCCGGGTAGGCATTGCTTGCCTCGCAGGCGGTGTCGACCTTGCCGGCCTCGTTGATGAAGACCTCGAAGCAGCCGTGCGTTACACTGTCGCCCAGAAAGCCCAGCACGACGGGGCGCTCACTGCGGAAGGAATTGTGGCGGTTGCGAAGGCGTTCCATGACTTTCATGCTCGTTCGTTCCTTTCTTCGTCGGCGCGGTCCAGCTGGCGGAACAGCTCGCTCAGCTCGGTAGGCGCGAGGTTGCGCCACTGGCCCGGCTTTAAAATACCCAGTCGGATGTTCATGATGCGCACGCGCTTGAGCGTTTTCACGCGATAGCCGAGCGCCTCGCACATGCGGCGAATCTGCCGGTTCAGACCCTGCGTGAGCACGATCGTAAAGGCGCGCTCGCCGGTCTTCTTCAGGTGACAGGGGAGCGTCGTCGTGCCCAGAATCTTTACACCCGATTCCATTTCGCGGATGAATTCCGGCGTGATAGGGCGATCGACCGTCACCTGATATTCCTTTTCATGCCGTCCTGCAGCGCGGAGAATGCGGTTTACGATGTCTCCGTCGCTCGTCAGCAAAAGAAGCCCCTCACTGTCCTTGTCCAGACGGCCGATGGGGTAGATGCGTCGGTCGTGATCGATGAAGGAAACCACGTTGTCCCGCTCGTTCGGGTCGCAGGTGCACACGATGCCTACGGGCTTGTTCAGTGCGATGTATACGGGCTTCGACTGCCTTTTCACGCGGTCGCCCGCGATGGTCACGTTCATGCCGGGCCGTACGCGGTCGCCCAGCGTGCCGCGCCGTCCGTCAATCCAAACGCGACCTTCCTCGATCCAGCGGTCGGCCTCGCGGCGCGAGCACTTGCCTGCATCTGCCAGATATTTGTTCAGGCGTACGCCCTTTTCGTTTTCCATGGTGCTTTCCTGCCTTCTTTAACCGATTTTACGGCTCAGTTTTCTCCCTCTGAAACCAGCGGCTGATTGGTAATGATGCGCACCGCGCCGCCCAGATTGCGAATATCGAAATGCGTACCGCCGCGGCCGTTCTCGCCGTCCAGCGTCCAGTCCACATTTTCGCGGGTGCTGATTTCGATGCTGCTTGCGGTGGACAGATGTAAAAGCCCCTCGAATTTTCGCTGTGCTACGTTGAGCAGCAGCTGGCTGAATTCAATGGCGTTGCGCGGCATGTCCACAAGCAGAAGCTCGAACCGGCCGTCGTCTAGCTGCACAAGGCTTTTGTCCAGCGTCAGAATCCCGGCCAGCGATGTGGTGTTGCTCACGGAGCCGAACAGGAAGTCGCCCGAATAGTCGCCGCTGTCGGTATGTACGTCGGC
Organism: uncultured Oscillospiraceae bacterium; assembly: GCA_964554795.1. Lineage (GTDB taxonomy): Bacteria > Bacillota > Clostridia > Christensenellales > Aristaeellaceae > SFHK01. The sequence continues at coordinate 9,424 of CAZKQB010000026.1, forward strand.
ATACACCGGTTGAAGCTGTCCCAGGTTTTTCACGCCCTCAAGCAGATACGCCAAATGCCCAAGCACGTTTTTGATCGGCTGCGGTGTGGCATAGGAAACGCTGGTGAACGCACCGAACGATGCAGTGTACACGAAATTGCGGCCGTTGAAGCTGCCGATGTCGAGCGCGCGCGGCTGGCCGTCCAGAATGTCCTGAGCGGCCTGATCAAGGTCGCGGGAGAGTCCCAGCGTGGAGGCGAGATCGTTCGTCGTGCCGCAGGGAAGGTAACCGATCGGTATGTCTGCGCCCGACTCCAGAAGTCCGGCCACCGTTTCGTTCAGCGTTCCGTCGCCGCCCGCACAAACGACAATATCGTGCTGCGCGGCATACTGTTGAACGAGCTTATGGGCGTGACCGGCGTATTCCGTCGTCAGTACCGTCGGCAGCATGCCGCCTGCGCAAAAGCGCTGAAGAATGTCGGCCAGCTTGCGCGCGACGCGGCGCTGCCCGGCACAGGGATTTATGATTAAAAGCATGCGTTTGGTATTCATTGCATTCTACCTCCCGATTCCGTGGGGAATACGGCACATTGCGCGGCTCTGCAAATGCACGCGATTTCGAAGAGCGACCGTCCCCCAGATCAGCAGAAAGATGGTTAGAATCGGCGAGCCGAACAGTCCTCCGGCCTCGGCGCCGGTTAAAAACGGCTCGGATACCGGGTACACGGGCGCTGTCTCGCCGAACAGACGCGCCGTGGCGAAGAAGGAAAACACACCCGCTGCCGATGGAAGCCACCTGCGCGCGCGTCCGGCAAGGGCATACATAAGCCCGCCCAGCAAGAGCGCGTTCAGAACGAACGTCCACGACGTGCAGCCGCGCGCGTATATGAGCCATCCGGCCTCCAGCGCTGCGGCTACCAGTGGGAAGCAACGGCGAAGGCGCGGGAAACGTGCAGGCTCAAACAGCGGGAGAATGCTGCAAATCCACAGCGCCGGATACAGCGCCAGCTCTGCGTCGAGCCACAGCGCCAGCCATACGCTGCCGGTGGATGCGTGCGTCCAGGCATGCGATACGCGGGCACTGCCTGTCAGCAAAAACAGCCCGATTTCCGTTCCTGCGACCAATGCGCCCGCGAGCAGCGTCCATACTGCGCGCGACCTGCGAAGGAAAAAAGCAAGCTTCGTCCGGGCATTCTTTGTGTCCGTGGCCGCCGCGCCGTCGCCTTTTGCCTCAGCAGCTGAACCTGTAGAATTTCTCCGGAACAGGGAGGCAGCCTTCGCGTCTGCTGCCGTACCGCCGCATGTTGCTTCATCGGCTTCTCCCGAGGGATTTTCGCGGTAGGAGGCAACGTCCTTTGCGTCCGTGGCCGCCGCGCCGCCTGCGACTGCATCGGCAGCTGACTCCGGGAATGTCTCCGGACGTCTTCTGGAAGGCGGCAGAAGCACGATCAACGCTGCGCAGGCGAGCGCGAGTGCCAGCCCCAGCGCGAGGCTACCCGCATTTGCGTACAGAATCGATTCGGCATTCTGCCGGGAAAACAGCGCCGAAAAGCCCAAAGTGCCGCCGACCATCAGCGCAAGAGATACAAAAGTGGCAATCAGCGCGCGTCCTCTATCCATGCGCTGCGGAGTGTTCCCGGCATTTTGCACCGTTTGGGACGGCGGAGCGTCGGCTTCTGCGGCGGCACGCTCCCTGCCGCCGTGCAGGGAGCCGTTTTGCGCTTCGGCCCTCGAGGCTCCTTGGGCCGAAAAAAGAGATTTGCGTTTCATTCGACTACGCCGCGAATCAGCTGCGGCGTTTCGGGCTTTGCTTCCGCGAAGCGGAATGCTTCGCGCGTCAGCGCCTCGGCGCGGGTAACGTCTGAAATACCCGATGCGTGCATCGTGAGCAGAGGTTCGCCCTTCCTTACGCGGTCGCCCAAGCGCTTCTTCATTACAAGGCCTACGGACAGGTCGATCGCATCCTCCTTGCGTTCACGCCCCGCGCCCAGTGCCTTGGCCGCATAGCCGATTTTGTCGGTATGAATGCCGGCCACATAGCCGTCTGAGTTGGAAAGAAGATCGATCTGCCTCGGCGCCTTCGGAAGACGATCGGGCTCATAGGGTACGCGCGGGTCGCCGCCCTCGCAGGCAAACAGCTCGGACAACTTTTTCAGTCCTTCACCGCTGCGGATTTTCTCCTCCAGTAAACAAACGCCTGCGTCCACGGTGGAAACAATGCCGGAAAGGCGCAGAATGTGCGCGCCCAGCTGGAGGGAAACGGTCTTCAGGTCACCCTCGGCGCGGCCGGAAAGGATTTCAATGGCTTCGTATACCTCCAGCGCGTTGCCTACATAGTTGCCCAGCGGCTGATTCATGTCGGTTACCAGCGCGGCGAACCTGCGCCCGGTACGGTTGCCGATATCCACCATTGTGCGCGCCAGCTCGAGCGACTTTTCATAGGTGGGCATGATCGCGCCGCTGCCGGTCTTTACGTCCAGCACGATCACGTCCGCGCCTGCGGCAATCTTCTTGGAAAGAATAGAGGAGACCACCAGCGGCAGACAGTCTACCGTGCCGGTTACGTCGCGCAGGGCGTAAAGCACCTTGTCTGCCGGGGCAAGGGATTTTGTCTGCCCGATAATTGCCAGGCCATGCTCGTTTACGGTTTCGATAAATCGTTCGGCGTTCATGCTTACGGACAGACCAGGCACGGACTCCAGCTTGTCGAGCGTACCGCCGGTGAAGCCCAGACCGCGACCGGACATTTTGGCGACCTTCACGCCGCAGGCTGCGACCAAAGGCACCAGAACGAGACTGGTTGTGTCGCCTACGCCGCCGGTTGAATGCTTGTCCGCCTTTATGCCGCGAATGGCGCTCAGGTCGAGCGTGTCGCCGGAGACGGCCATTTCCATCGTTAGGTTCAGCGTTTCCTCAGCCGTCATGCCGTTGATGCAGATGGCCATCAGCATGGCGCTGGCCTGATAGTCGGCTACGGAGCCGTCGGTCACGCCGCGCACAAATTCGCGGATTTCCTCGCGTGTCAGCTCGCCGCCGAAACGCTTTTTTATGAGAAGATCAATAACAGACATCGTCAGTCCTCCAAAAACTGCATAAGCGCCGACCGCCATGCGGCCCGCTTTTTGTCGTAGGAAAGCGTGTATGCCGGACTGGTGGACGGCAGGCGCACGATCGGCCGCCCTTCTGCCAGCGCGGGCTTGAATTTCTGCGCCGCCAGACCGCCGTTTACAAGCACCGCCCGGATGCCCGGGTGCTCGGCAAAGAAGGCGGAAAAGTCGTTGGGCTCATCGCGGCGAATGGCGCTGTCCAACGAGCCGTTCCGTTCGCAGGAGGCAATCACGTCCCAAAGCGCAATGCCGTGACGCAGAAGCAAATGTTTCTTCGCGGGAATGTCCACCGGAAGCGGCTCCGTAAAGACGTCGGACAGCACGTGCCAGAAGGCGTTGCGCGGATGGCCGTAGTAGAAGCCGTCCTCCAGCGATTTCACGCTGGGCATGCTTCCCAGAATCAGCACACGGCTGTTTGCGTCCGCCACTGGAGGGAAGCCATAAATGCGAGCCATCAAAGAGCCGACAGGAAAAGCATATTCCTTCGATTTTCCATGCCGGTCGCCTCCCACATTCGTGATCCGCTATTATTATAGCAAAAAACGAGCGTCGACGCAATACGCCGGCGCGATTCAGCGGCCGGCGTTTGTAAAGAGGATGCCAAGGAATCCGCATAGGGCGGGCAGAAGACGGGAAACGCCGCTCACGACTACGGCCGTCGGGCCGTCTGCGCCGCTGATGATGCCGAGCGCGCCGGCATCGACTGTATCACTGGTGAAAATCTCCGTCGGCCCATCAGCGCCGCCGATGACGGCGTCTGCGTCAGCCGTGCCCGTATCGGTAACGAAAAACGCCGTCGGGCCGTCTGCGCCGCCGATGATGCCGAGCGCGTCGGCATCGACTGTATCACTGGTGAAAATCTCCGTTGGCCCATCAGCGCCGCTGATGACGATGTCTGCGTCGGCTTTGCGCGTATCGGTAACAAAAAACGCAGTCGGGCCGTCTGCGCCGCCGATAACGCCGACAGAGGTGGGAGTGGGGAACAGGAACAGCATTGCCAGTGCGATCAGAAGTACGTTCATGGGAAAATCAGGCTTCCTTTCGAAGATAACGGAATGGGTCGATGCGCGTTACGCCCATGGCGCGCAGGCTTTCTACGCTTTTCTGCACGTCGGATTCCGCATTATAGCCGGGAATGAGCGGTACGCGCGCAAGCACGCGGTCGGCGCCTACAGCGCGCAGGACAGCAGCGAGATTTTCGCGAGCGAGCACAGCGCTCCCGCCGGTGTAGGCACGGTAAACGGCAGGATTCATGTCCTTTATGTCGACGATATACTCGTCCAGCGGCAGCACCGCATTTTCCGGCGGCACGTGCAGGGAGGTTTCGGTGCGTACTCTCCAGCGGCCATTGACTAGCCGAAGGAGGGCGCGAAGGAAGTCCGCGTGCATCAGCGGCTCGCCGCCGCCGAAGGTTACGCCGCCGTTTGTCGCCTGAAAATACAGATCGTCGACGGCCAGCGCTTCATAGAGCTCCTTCGGAGTGTAGAGCTTGACCGCCGCCGTTCCGTCTCGCGCAGTAGGATTCAGGCAGTATTTGCAGCGCAGAGGACAGCCGTTCACGCCGACCAGCGTTACCACGCCGCCGCCGTCGCGGTTGATGCGATGACGGCACAGCGCGTATACGGGCAGAAGCGTGCTCATGGTTGCTGAGCTCCGCTGACGTCGATCTCGCCCATCAGCATGATGGCTTCTCCGGGGGTGGTCGTCTGCCGGGATTCGCCCGGCTGCGTCAGCTGTTCCAGCCATTGGGTGATGGGCGTTTCCGCGGAGCAGCCTACCAGCGCGGCGCACAGACCCACGGAAACTCCCGCCAGTGCCACGCGCTTTTTGAGTCTTGCGCGCGCTTCGAGCTTCTCTGAAAGAGACTTCAGCTCTGCGTCGCATTTCGGGCATGTGCCGGGGCAGTCGCCCACATGCGAGCAGGTGTCGGGTATCGGCTCAAGGCCGTTTTGAACGGCGATTTCGTTTCGGATTTCGCGCAGACGAGCGCAGGTTTCCTTTCCGGTCATTTCCATTCGCCTCCCGCAGATTGGAAGGATGCGGGACGGCGATGGTTCCTGCACAGAAGGCTGAAGTCCGTGAAAAACGGCCTATGAGCTATGGGGAGATGCGTGTTTTCCTCAGAACTCCATCAGCCAGACGGCGTGCGGGGGCATGCGCTCGGCATCGGAAAGAGAACGCCACTTGAGACAGGCTTCGCCATCCTCAACCACGGAAAGACGAACCGGCGCGGGGCAGTCGGAAAGCGTAAGAGAGGCTTCGGAGTCCGACGTGTTTACGATCAGCGCGAACTGCTGTCCGGCCTCTCCTTTCGCAGCCATCGCGATCAGCGGCGCATCGACTTCGCTGAAGACCTCCGTGCCGGCGCGGTACAGCGCGTTGAATGCGACGAAGGAATAATAGGTGGAAAACGGCTTTGCCGTGAGCGGATTAAACATTCCACCGTAAATGGACACGCCGAAGCGCGCGTCGTAATACATGCAGGCTTCCACGCCGGCGCGGTGCATGCGCAGGAGCATTTCTGCAGCTTCGGCGGCGGCGCGGGCGGTACCGCGACACGAAACGGAGGGGTTCCATTCGTTCATAATCATCGGCACGCGCGCAAATCCAGCCGCATCAAGTTGGCGGCGGCAGTAGTATGCCATGCTTTCCGTGTCTGCGGGGGATGCATAGCTGTGCCATGAGAAGAAGTCCAGCGGGCATTCGTTCTGCTTCACGAATTTTAAGAAGGCATGAAAGAAATCGTCGAAATACTGCTCGCGGTCTGAGCTGTCCCGCTCCGCCAGACGATTGGATTCGACGTAAAAGCCGCAGGATGCGTAGCCACCGATCTGCAGCTCCGGAAAGCGCGCCTTCAGATACTTGGAGGCTGTGCCGTACAGGCGGAAGTAGTCCTCCATCGTGCCCGACCACATCTGGTTGTCGCGGTTCGGAATGTCGTTATCCGGCTCGTTCCAGATTTCAAAATAGCGAATGCCGAAATGATGGCCGTTTGCCCAGCCCTCGTTTACATGGCGAATTATTCCCTCGCACACGCACGCCCATTTGTCGCAGTCAGCGGGCGGAAAGGTGACGTAGCGCCGCAGGGCAAAAAAGTTTTCGATCGTTTCGCCCAGGCGGAAAAAGGGCTCCACGCCGTTTTCCACCAGCCCAGCCAGAAGGCTGTCCGTGAATTCGAAATTGTATGCGTCCGGGTCGCCGGGGTCGCGCGAAAAATCGGGGAATACGCAGGAAATGTCGCAGTATACGCGGCTGCCGTATCGGCCTCCTACGTCGTGCAGGCGGGAGAAGGGAATGCCGGCTTCCTTCAGATAGTGAAACATCTGGTTGCTGATGCCGGTGATCGGCGGCTGTCCGACGCCATGCATGGGGCGCACGCGGCCAAGCGCGCGGTCAAAATCGATATGAAGCCTCGCCATGGAGAAGTCCTCCTTCTGTTTGTATGAAATCAGTATACCGCATTGGGCAGGAAAAAACAAGAAGTTAACGACGAAATGGATTGACAGAATCGAAATGGCGTGGTAATATAACACCACGTTAGCGAACTAAAGTAAAGGAGAGCAAAAACAATGAAAAAGCTGATGGCGTTGGTTCTTTCTCTGATGTTTGTACTTTCTGTGACTGCGATGGCAGAGGACGATTCGCTCAAGCGCATAACGGACAGCGGCAAGCTGATTCTGGGGCTTGACGATAGCTTCCCGCCGATGGGCTTTAACAACGAGCAGGGTGAAATCGTGGGCTTCGATATCGATCTGGCGACGGAGGTCTGCGCGCGGCTGGGCGTGGAGCTGGTGGTTCAGCCGATTGACTGGAGCGCAAAGGAAACGCTGCTGGAAAATGGCAACATCGACTGCATCTGGAGCGGCATGTCCATCACGCCCGCTCGCGAGGAGAGCATGTGCATGACACCCGCCTATCTCAATAACCGAATTGTCATCCTGACGAAGAAGGACTCCGGCATCGCGGAGGCGAAGGATCTGGCAGGCAAGTATGTGGCTGTTCAGAGCGGCTCGTTCGCAGAGGAGGTACTGACACTGGAGGAATACGGCTACTCCGATTTGTATGCCTCGCTGGCTGAGGTTACGACTGAGGCAGATTACCTGTACGCGATCATGAATCTGCAAAGCGGCATGGTGGATGCGGTGCTGATTGATGAGATTGTGGCGCAGTATAAGCTTACGCAGCTGGGAGATGACAGCCTTGTGTGCACAGGCAGCCTTTGCGATGATCTCTACGGCATCGGCTTCCGCAAGGCGGACAAGGCGCTGGAGAAGGCCGTGTATGATACGCTGATTGAAATGGCCAAGGACGGAAAGGCAGCCGAGATTTCCGAAAAATGGTTTGGCGCGGATCTGATTACGGACGTACTGCTGGCGGAATAAACGAGGAAAAACGGGCGGGAGGCCGAAAAACGGTCTCCCGCCGCAAACGGAGGAAAGAAACTTGCTGTTTAACGTGTTTTCGGACGCCGGAAAATTCAAGGATCTTCTGAAGGTGATGCTCACCGGCATTCTGCCGACGGTGCGCATCTTTGGCTTTACCATTCTTCTGTCCATCCCGCTGGGCATTCTGCTGGCGGCAGGGCGCGTGTCGAAGGTCAAAATCCTGCGCGCGCCGATTTCGGTGTATATTTACCTGATTCGTTCTACGCCGCTGATGCTTCAGCTGTTGTTCAGCTATTTTCTGCTTTCCCGGCTCACATGGTCGCCGGTTCTGCAGTTTCTGTTCGGAGACAAACGCGACAGCTTTCCCATTCGCTGCATCATTTACATGTTTTCGCTGAACTACGCAGCGTATTTCGCCGAAATCTTTCGCGGCGGTATTCAGGCTGTTCCGCAGGGGCAAAGGGAGGCGGCCAAGGTGCTGGGCTACTCGCGCCTGCAGTCGTTTTTCCGCGTGCAGCTGCCGCAGATTTTCAAAAATGTAATGCCATCCCTGACCAACGAGTTTGTGACGCTGGTCAAGGATACTTCCATTGCTAAGGTGATAGCCGTGAGTCTGGATAATCGAACCATCCTGCACGTAGCCGAAAAGCAGGTGAGCGGCATGGCAAGTCTGGACCCGTACATCATGGCGCTGGTGTTTTTCCTTATTTTTAACGGCGTGGTGGAGCAGACCTGCAAATGGATTGAACGCCGCATGAATTATTATCGGTAGGAGGGCGCGAAGCATGCTGACCGCTGAAAACATATTCAAGAAATACGGCAATCTGGAGGTGCTGCGCGGCGTGTCGCTGACGGTAAACAAGGGCGATGTGGTGGCGCTGATCGGGCAAAGTGGCTCGGGCAAGAGTACCTTCCTGCGCTGCCTTAATCAGCTGGAGCGTGTTGACAGCGGAACGATTCGCATGGACGAGCTTGCGCTGTGCGAAATGGAAAATGGGAGGCTCCGCTACGCAAAGGACGCGGTGCAGCGCGCGATCATGCTCAGAATGGGCATGGTGTTTCAGTCCTTTAACCTGTTTCCGCATATGTCCGTGCTTCAGAATCTGATCGATGCGCCAATGCACGTGCTGAAAATGAAGAAGGATGAGGCCGTCGAGCAGGCGCGCAGGATGCTCTCTAAGGTGGGACTGGCGGACAGGGAAAATCAGTATCCCTACCAGCTTTCCGGCGGACAGGCGCAGCGCGTGGCCATTGCGCGGGCGCTGTGCATGAACCCGGAGATCCTGTGCTTTGACGAGCCGACCAGCGCGCTTGATCCGCTTCTGACAAAGGAGGTTTTGGCCGTCATGAAGGAGCTGGCCGCAGAACGCATGACGATGGTCGTCGTTACCCACGAAATGGATTTTGCGCGCGACGTGGCCGATCGCGTGGTTTTCATGGAAAATGGCGTCGTTGTGGAGGATAACCCGCCGGAAATCCTTTTTGCGTCCCAAAATCCGCGCACCCGGCGCTTTCTGGGTCTGGCGTGAGATGGGATGCACTGCGTCTGCCGCGCGCGTTTCCATGAAGTCTGCTGGGAAGAAATGGCTGTTCGAGTGGAAAGCAGACTACGCACGGCGAAAATCGCACGCAGGGGGCTTGACAACGTTGCTCAAAGGGAGTATACTCTGTTCAAACTTTGTTTGGAGGTGTTGTGAGATGAAAAAAATGGATACGGTGAGGGGCTCTTTGTAATCACACACGCCGAAAAACAGGGATTGACGAAGCATTTCATGCCCGGCACTCGCTGTCGGGCATTTTTATGCGCTTTTTTCGGCGGGGCAGCAGCGACCGAAGAAAGAGAGAATTCGAAGAAAAATGAATTGCATATTGAGCCGATATGGCTATGAAGGGTATTTTGGTAAGAAGGGAACGACGGAATTTGTTGGCCGTGTCGTAACGGCTTACATGGGACAGGCACGCGTAGCGACGGAGGAGGGGGAAATCGACTGTATCTATGCTCCCAATATCGGTGCTCCCGGGCATGAGAACGGTGCATGCGTCGGCGACTGGGTGAAATTGGAGCATATTCCGGGCGGCGTACGCGTTGCGGAGATTCTTCCGCGAAAAACAGTGCTGACCCGGCGAGCTGCGGGACCCGTGGAAGAGGAGCAGCGAATTGCCGCAAACATTGATCGATTCGTGATCGTGACCAGCCTGAACGCGGATTTCAACGTTTCGCGAATCGAACGCTACCTTGCGGCGCTACTGCCCGGCGGTGCGGAGCCGATTATCGTTTTGAGTAAGGCTGATCTTGTGCCAGAACGGGAAGCCTACCTTTCCTGCGTGAGGGAGGTTGTAAACGGCGCGTTGGTGCTGTGCGTGAGCGCGAAGAGCGGAGAAGGTATGAACGAGCTTCGTGCGGCACTTGAAAACCGTACGTGTGCGCTCATCGGCATGAGCGGCGTGGGCAAATCGTCTATTGTGAATTTCCTGTCCGGAGGGGAGAGGATGAAGGTGGCCGGCATCCGAGAGGATGACAGCCGTGGCCGTCATACAACTACCCATCGGGAGCTTCTGACGCTGGAAGGCAATATCGTACTCATCGATACCCCCGGCATGCGCACAATGGGCCTGTGGGATGCAGGCGGCGTAGATGAGGTCTTTGCCGACGTTGCGGAATATGCCCGCCACTGTCGTTTCCGCGATTGCAGCCACCGCATTGAGCCAGGCTGCGCCGTGCGAGAAGCCGTAGAAGCCGGAATCCTGGACCCGCGCCGCGTAAAAAACTTCTTGAAGCTTCAGGAAGAGGAAATCCGCGCCGAAAAGCGCAGTAACGGAGCGAAGGAGAAGAAAAAGGCGTTTCAGATGAGGGCGGAAAAGGAAATGCGTAGAAAGGGCATAAAGTAAAAAAAGAGTCCAAGATCGGCCTCTGATTGGATTTTGCCGAGGATAGCAACACGAAAAGAAAACATAAAAGGGTCAAGCAGAGTATATCCGTACCGATAAAATCCAGAGTTTTCACCGCCCATTCGGGAGAGTGCGAGAGGGTTGCACCCCTCTCGTACCCCGTCCTCCCGAGAGTGTAGGGGAGCAACGCGTCCCACACCAGCACCGTCGGGAACCAAAATCCGCGTCAGACCACCCCCGGGAGAGCGCGAGAGGGCCAAAGCCCTCTCGACTTCCAATCGAGGCCGGCGACCTGCGCGCCGGACGCGGGCGCTGATTTTTTCGCAGGGGAGCTTGCCCCCCCGGAGAAAAAATCGCTTCCTTGCAGATTCCGCGCCCGGAAATCCGTAGGATTTCAGCGGAATCTGAGAAAGGGTGGTGCGGAGGGGAATCCGTCCCCTCCGCCTCCGGGTGAGCTCGAGAGGGCCGCAGCCCTCTCGAACTTCCAATCAAAAGGATTTCCGCAGGAAATCCTATCCTTTTCCCAAGGGGGTGGCAGGGCCGTCAGGCCCGGCGGCGGGGGAGCTTGCTCCCCCGTCCGCATACTCACGCTACGCCCACCACATCTCTCCCTTGCTCTCGAAGATCATAACGTCCTTTAGCATGGCGATGGCCTTTTCGAGTCCTTCAGTGGGGGTCATCAGGCTGTCCTCGTGCTCGATGGAGATCATGCCGTCGTATCCCACAAGGCGCAGTGCGCTCATCATGTCCTTCCATACCTGATGGCTGTGGCCGTAGCCTACCGAGCGGAAGATCCAGCTGCGGTGCAGCTCGTCGGCGTAATGCTTGGTGTCGAGTACGCCGTTGATGGCGGTATTGATTTCGTCGATCTTCGTATCCTTGGCATGGAAGTAGAAGATGGCGTCGCCCAGATAGCGAATTGCGGCCACGGGATCGATGCCCTGCCAGAACAGGTGGCTGGGGTCAAAGTTGGCGCCGATTTCGGGTCCGACAGCATTGCGCAGCTTCATCATGGTTTCGGGATTGTACACGCAGAAGCCAGGATGCATTTCAAAGGCGATTTTCTTAACGCCATGCGCGCGGACGAATTCGACCTCCTTCTTCCAGTAAGGAATCAGAACCTCGTTCCACTGATATTCAAGAATTTCGGAATAATCGTCCGGCCAGGGGCAGGTGACCCAGTTAGGGGTCTTGTCGTCCTTGCAGCCGCCGGGGCAGCCGGAGAAGGTAACCACGGTATCCACATGCATTTTTTCGGCAAGCATGACGGCGTTTTCAAAGTCCTCGTGGAACTGCCGGGCGATTTCCTTGTTCGGATGCACGGGATTGCCGTGGGTGGACAGCGCCGCGATTTCAAGGTTGTATTTCTTCAGGGTTGCGAGCATCTCATCGATTTTCTCGGGATGCGCAAGAAATTCCTTCGCGTCGCAGTGTGCCTTGCCGGGGAAGCCGCCGCAGCCGATTTCCACGGCCTGCACGCCTAGACTGGAAAGATACTTGCAGGCGTCCTCGAAGGATCTGTCCTGCAGAAGAACCGCAAATACGCTGAGTTTCATATGCTTTCGCCTCCGGTATGATTGATCGTAAGTATTATACCCGAAATCCGGCGCGCGTTCAATCCCGGTTTTGCCAAAATAACGGACGCTTCGTGCTATTCTTGAGTTTCTTCTGAGAATACCAGATGTCCGTCATTGATGGCTTGACGGCCCGGATAAATTGATGGTAGAATGCAAGCATGCTGCCGAAATGAAACAGGAGGGAAAGACCAATGCAAATAGTATCAAGCACGGATCCGACAGGGTTGGCCCGTGCAGAGGAGAAGCTTCTTTCAAAGTATAAGCGTCTGTTCCGAGAATATGGCGCGCTTTTTGAGGAATCGAACGCCGTGCCGGTTCTGCGCCTTTCGTGGGAAAACGAAAAAAGCGGCGTAGCATTTGAAGCCCGGCCGCTGCCGGGAGCTGGCTATCGGGCGTATATCGAATGCGAGCTGGAGGGAAATCCGGAAATGGCGTTCTCCGTTCTGGCTTCGCATGAGGAAAACGGGAAAATTCTTGTAAGCGACAGCGTGGACGAGGAAACGCTGGATGTGATCGAGGATTGGCTGGACGCACTTTGCGGCGGAGGGGAATAAAACCAGCATGGAAAATCGAACCCGAATGCGGTTTGCGCTGCATTCGGATTCGATTGCATATGGAAGGAATCAGTTCTCGGATGGCTTTTTCTTCAGCGGATGCTTCTCGCCGTTTTCTTCCACCACGACGATGCTGTCCAGCTGCGCACGCATGCTGCGGCGGAAGGCTTCAAGGTAGGCCTGCCGAAGCTCGTGAAGCTCCTGCGCTTCCTCGTTGGTCAGTCCTTCGGTTTTCTTCTTCCTTGCCAGCTCGTTGATACGGGCAATGTTTACTTCAGCCATGGTTTCCTCCTGCTTCGGACGCCTGATACAGGCTCGCGGCGTGCATGGCGTCCTTCATTTGCGAATAGAGCGCGCGGTAAACGGCGGTGTGACGGCGATAGGCGGCTGCAGCCTCGGGCTCGGGGCGACGTTCGTCGCGGGTATGAACGATTTTTGCCGCCTCTGCGAACGAGGGATATATGCCCGCGCCTACGCCTGCAGCCATTGCCGCGCCGAGTGACGTGGTTTCGCGGGGATTTACGTGCACGCAGGTGGCGGCGTTGCATACGTCGGCAAACATTTGCGGCCATATACGGCTCTTTACGCCGCCGCCGGACAGCGTGAGCCGGTCAATGGTCATGCCGTTTTCGCGCAGCGCGTCCACACAGTTGTTCAGTGCCTGTGCCACGCCCTCGTAGCCCGCGCGCACCATGTCGGCGCGGTTGTGCGTGAGCGTCAGCCCTACAAGCATGCCGCGTGCGGCGCTGTCCCACCATGGACAGCGTTCGCCCATCAGCGTAGGCAGGAAAAACAGGCCGTGCGCGCCGGGTACGGAGGCCTCCGCCAGCCCTTCGGCGGCAGGAAAATCGATTTCACCGCATTCGTTTGTCAGACCCGCAATCGTTTTCAGGTAGAAATCCAGCGCGGTGGCGGCGCATTGCACCGTGCCGCACACGTTTACGAGCTGCTCGTCCATATCGGTATAGTGGAAGATGCGCATGGCTTCGTCCATATGCGCCGTGCGGCTCAAGCCGCACACCCACGCGCTGGAGCCGACGGTGAGGTATGCCTGCCCGTCGGCGAATACGCCGGAGCCGTGCGTGGAGCACGGGCCGTCACCCGCGCCAATGGCAACGGGCGTGCCCTCCCGCAGACCTGTCAGGCGTGCGGCAGCGGCGGATACGCGCCCGCTTACGTCATGAGACGGCAGAAGTGTCGGCAGCTTTTCGGGCGCGATGCCTGCCGCACGGGCGACGTCTTCGTCCCACGCGCGAGTGTGAATGTTCAGCGCGCCAAACAGCGATGCGTCGGAATAGTCGCTTCGGCCGCAGATGCCGGTCAGAAAGCCGTAGATCAGGTCTTTCGTGTTCACCAGCCAGCGCGCGCGGCGGTAGACGTCCGGCTCGTGTGTCTTCAGCCACATTGCCTTGGGAAGACCGTAGTGCACGTCCGGCCGATTTCCGGTTTTTTCGTAAAACGCGCGCATGCCGAGCACGTTTGTCAAATGGTCAACCTCCCGCTGGGCGCGGGTATCCAAATGAATGATGTTCGGGCGCAGCGCCTCGCCGGCTTCGTTCAGCGCGAAGCAGCCGTTCATCGTGCCGGTCAGCCCCACGGCGCACACATCCTCCAGCCCGTCGCTTTCAGAAAGCGCGCGCGTTGCCCGAACGGCGGCGTCCAGAAGATCCTCCGCCCTCTGCTCGGCCCAGCCCTCGCGAGGATAGAGGGTAGGATACTCGGCGGCGTACGCGCGCTTCAGCGTGCCATCCGTGCGAAACAGAGAGCACTTCAGCGCCGACGTTCCGGCATCCAGGGTAAGAATTGTAGCCATAAGGGGTGCCTCCTGCCGCGCGGGCGGCGAAAGAATTGCGGCGGTGCGTTTCAATTCGGCAGCATGGCCGGCAATGCGGATTCCGCCCGCTGCGGCATGCAAATTTCCGGATTTACCCCGGTAAACCCTTGAAACAGACGCTTGCCTTGGGCGGGAGAAGCCGTTTGCCGACCGGCTATCTCATTTGCGGGCCGTCGATTACGGCTTTTGTACGTGCGGACAATTCAGGCTTTCCACGCGATAAATGGGCGCGGCCCAGCGAACGGCGTTTTTGATCACGCGCTGCACGTCTGCATTCTTATAGGTAGGGAAGCTCTCGTGACCGGGCTGGAAATAGAAGATTCGTCCGCAGCCGCGGCGGTAGCATACGCCGCTGCGGAAGACCTCGCCGCCCTCAAAGCCGCCGATGAATACGGTTTCGTCCGGCTCCGGAATGCCGAAGGGCTCGCCGTAGGTTTCCTCATGCTCCAGATAGATGAACCGGCCTATGCCCTGCGCAATCGGGTGCGCAGGATTGACCGTCCATACGCGCTCGAAATCGCCGTCCTCACGCCACGTGAGGTTACAGGGCGTGCCCATCAGCTTTTTGAAGGGCTTGGATTCGTGACCGGAGTGTAGGAAAATTGCGCCCATGCCGCACTGCACAGCTTCCTTCACGTGCTCGGCGACCTCGTCCGGCACCTTTCCGTGCGCCATATGCCCCCACCACACGAGCACGTCGGTATCCTTCAGCTTCTCAGCGGTGAGCTCGTTCACCGTGTCCAGCGTCACGGTGTCTACGGTCACGCCGTCTTCCTCCAGAAAAGACTTGAGAGTCATGTGAATGCCATCCGGATATACGGCGCGCACCGTTTCCTCCGTGCGCTCGTGAACAAATTCGTTGTAAATCGTTACGCGGATCATGTTGGTCACTCCTTTATTAAAATCAACCGTTTGAATGATTATACCACAGATTCATAAGGACAGACAACTGTTTTGGGGCAATTTCATTTCACGTCGCAAACCAGCTGCAAATCGAACGGCTCGTCCCTGACGGCTGCCGGAATGGGGGTCATCCGCAAGGCGGCAGCCCATGGCAAGGTAAAACGAGATGGTCTCCCTTGAGCTGCATGCGGAGATATATAGCTGCGATGCATTGCGGGCGCGGGCCTCCGTTCGGGCGTACTCAAACAGCGCGCGGCCAATGCCGTGACGGCGCGTACCCTGTGATACATGAAGGCTGTTCACGATCAGGCGGCCTTTGTTTGGTGCGTTTGCGAGCAGGATGAACCCGACCAAATGGTCTTCGAGCCACGCGCCATAAGCGGTATATGCGTCAGATAGAAGCTCTGCCGCCTTCTCGCGCTTTCGCGCGAGCGACCAGTCATCGATGAAGGGCGCGCGTACCAGACGGTATTCGACGCTGATTTTGCGATAGACCTCCGTGACCGACTGCGTGCGAACGAAGTCGTCCAACGACGTAAGCGTGAAATTGTCACGCGTCAGCTTTTCAATGGTCATGCATTTTCCTCATGTGTGGCAGGCGTTTTCCGTGTGAAAGGCGCCGCGTGTACAAGTAGCTCGTCCGAAGACGGCATTGTCATCCCGCATCCTCCGGGGAGAAGCGGATTTTATTATAAAGCACCGACCTGCAAGCACGGGTTGCGCCGCGGTAAAATCTGAAGGCCTGCAGGGCAGATGTTGACGTTTGAGCTGGGAGCTTCTATAATGGTACTGACAATTCCATCAGCAGCGCGGGGTGCCCGGCATGCGCCGGGTGAAAAGGGAAGCCGGTGAGAAGCCGGCGCAACAGCCATTACTGTGTGGAAGAGAAGGTGCGCCGGAGCCATTGAACGAAGGTTTGAGAAGGCGGCGCGTCGTCGGGAGGAACCGGCGCTTCCGAGTCAGGAGACCTGCCGCGCGCGAAGAGGGGTCGGCTTTCGGGGCAACGGGAAGGCGGGACGCCGGAAATGGGAACACGCGGGTGATTCCTGTTTTGGCTGAACGCTTTTTTCAAAAGGAAGGGAGAAGCGTTCTTTTTATGGAGAAAACGGAGCGCGAGGGCATGAAGCACGGCGGCAACGTGTGGGATGAAGCGCAGCCGGGCGACTGGCTGGATTATTCGGCCAATCTGCGGCCGGAGGGAATGCCTGAGTGGGTCGTGGAGACGATGCATCGTGCGGTTGCAAACGCGCGCTATTATCCTGACCGTCAGATGCGTGCGGCGCGCGCCGGGTTGGCGGCCGCGCTGGGCGTGGAGGAGGCGCGCGTGCTACCCACGGCCGGGGGCGCACAGGCCATCGATCTGGCATTGTCTCTGAGCTGTGGGCGTGTGCTCGTGCATGCGCCTACCTTTGGCGAATACGCCGAGCGGGCGCGGGCACGCGGAAGGTCGGTTGCCGAAGCCGGGAATGCGCAGCCGGGCGACACGCGTGTGCTGTGCAATCCTAATAATCCGACGGGCGAAGTCGTGAAGCCTGAGCGCGTGCTGGAGGAATTCTGCGTGCTCAAGGAAAAGGGCGCGTCTCTGCTCGTGGATGAAGCGTTTATCGACTACTGCCCGGCGTATTCCGTGCGGAGGCTTGTGCAGCCGGGACTGACGGTGGTGGGCTCGCTTACGAAAATTCTGTGCGTTCCCGGCGTACGGCTGGGCTATGTGTGCGCTGCACCGGAGGAAATCCGCGCGCTGGAGGAACGGATGCTCACATGGTCGCTGAACGTCTTTGCGTCCGCCATTGCGGCGGAGCTGCCCCTGCATGCGAGAGAGATTGAGGAGGATGCGTGGGCCACGGATGCGCGGCGTGAAGCGTTTGCGCGCTCGCTTGAAAGGCTGGGCGCGCGGGTTATGCCGTCTCACGCGCCATTTTTGTTGGCGGATTTCGGGTGCGATATGACGCGGGCCGTGCAGGAATTGAAGCGGCGGCGCATTCTGGTGCGAACGTGTGAATCCTTCGGGCTGCCGCCAACGTATCTGCGGCTGGCGGTGAAAACGGATTCGGAAAACGCGCGTTTTCTGGAAGAACTGCGGGAATGCATCGATTACGGAGGATGAGAGCATGCGCGGAAAGAGTATCATGCTTCAGGGAACGGGCTCCTCGGTGGGCAAAAGCGTGCTTTGCGCCGCGCTTTTGCGAATTTTGAAGCAGGACGGCCTGCGGGTCGCGCCGTTCAAGGCGCAGAACATGGCGCTGAATTCCTTTGTGACGAAGGACGGCGCGGAGATTGGCCGCGCGCAGGCTATGCAGGCGCAGGCTGCGGGGTTGGAGCCGGACGTACGCATGAATCCCGTGCTTTTGAAGCCCACAAGCGATCGGCGCTCGCAGGTAATCGTGGATGGGCATCCCATCGGCAGCATGACGGCGATGGAATACCATGAGTACAAGCCACAGCTTCGCAGGCGCATTCGCGAAACCTATGACCGGCTGGAAGGCGAGGTCGACTGCGTGGTGATCGAGGGAGCAGGCAGCCCGGCAGAAATTAACCTGCGGGACGGAGACATTGTGAATATGTCCATGGCCGAGGCGGCGGATGCGCCGGTTCTGCTGGTGGGCGACATCAACCTGGGCGGCGTGTTTGCGGCGCTGCTGGGCACGGTGATGCTCCTTACAGACGAGGAACGCGCGCGGGTAAAGGGCGTGATCATCAACAAATTCCGCGGGGATGTGAAGATTTTGGAGCCGGGGCTTCGAATGCTTGAGGAGCGCATTCACATTCCAGTGCTGGGCGTGGTGCCATGGATGGATGTGGAGCTGGAGGACGAAGACAGCGTGACCGAGCGCTTTCACGGCGCGCGGCGGGAGGGCAATGTGAACGTTGTGATCGTTCGCCTGCCGCACATTTCAAACTTCACGGATTTCCAGGCACTGAACCTGATGGAGGGCGTAAGCTGTCGATATGCGGAGCGTGCCGGGGAGCTGGCGGGGGCGGACATAATCATTCTTCCGGGCACAAAAAACACCATTGAAGACCTGCTTGAGCTGCGCCGCAGGGGTATGGATGCGGCCGTCGTGCGCCATGCCCGCGCTGGCGGGCTGGTGCTGGGCGTGTGCGGCGGGTACCAGATGCTGGGCACGGCGCTGCGCGACCCCATGCACGTGGAATCCCGTGTGCCGGAGGTATCCGGACTGGGGCTTCTGGATATGGAGGTCGTATTCCGGGAGGAAAAGTGCACGCGGCAGGCGACAGGCTGCGTAGAGGCTACGGACGGCTGGCTTCAGAGCTTGAATGGCGCACTGGTGGACGGCTATGAGATTCACGCGGGGCAGAATCGCTTCGGCGCGCGCTGCGTGCCGTGGATGCGCGTCGGCGAAGCGATTGACGGCGTGCGCAATCCGGAGGGCAATGTGCTGGGCACCTATCTGCACGGTTTGTTCGACGACGGACAGCTGCTTGGCTGTATAACCGCGCATATCCGGGCACGAAAGGGAATCAGCGGCGCGGCGGAGACGCCTATGACCATGGAGGCCTTCCGCGAGCGGGAATTTGACCGCGTCGCCGCAATCGTGCGCGATAGTCTGGATATGGAAGCAATTTACGCGATTATACGGGGGAAACGCTGATGTGGACAGATTTTTACTTTGCGCTGCTGGTAGGCAGCGCACTGGACCTGCTGCTGGGCGATCCGGCATGGCTGTATCATCCCGTGTGCGTGATCGGCAAATACATCAGCTGGTGTGAAGGGCGGCTGCGGGCGAGAGGCGGGAGCCTGCGTAAAAGCGCCGTATGGCTTACGGCATCCACAGTGCTTTTGACGGCGCTGGCGGCTGGGATTCTCGTGCTTCTGTCGGGCCTGCTCGGGCGCATTCCGCGGCTGATCGTTATGGCGCTTCTGAACTGGATGGGCTTATCGGCCCGGTGTCTGGCACAGGAGGCGGTCGGCGTTGAAGAGGCTCTGGGGCGCGGACTGGATGCAGGGCGCACGCAGGTGGCGCGCATTGTGGGCCGCGATACGGCGTCGCTGAGCGAGCGCGAGGTGGTGTGCGCGACGATTGAAACCGTGGCGGAGAATACCACCGACGGCGTTGTTTCACCTATGCTGTACGGCATGCTGGGTGGGCCGGTACTGATGTGGGCATTCAAGGCGGCGTCCACGCTCGATTCCATGGTGGGCTATTTGGACGAAAGGTACCGGGACATCGGCTGGAGTAGCGCGAGACTCGATGATCTGCTGAACTATTTGCCTGCGCGGCTGACCGGTTGCCTGCTGTGCGTTGCCGCATGGCTGTGCGGGCTTGATGGGCGCGCAGCCTTTCACATTATGAAGCGGGATCACCGCAACCACAAAAGCCCTAACTGCGCATGGAGCGAGGCGGCGGCCGCGGGCGCGCTGCATGTGCAGCTGGGCGGTACGCATCTGTATTTTGGAAAGCCGGTCGTTAAGCCGACCATCGGCGACGATCGGCGTGTGCCCGAAAAGCGCGACATTCATGCAGCCGTGCGGATGATGTACGCCGCGTCCGGACTGACGCTGGCGCTGATAACGCTGGCCGTATGGGCACTGGGCGGCATCGGATAAACGCGAAAGCGAGCGCAGCCTGCCAGTCGGCGGCGAGCGGTGCGCCCGGTAGGCGCGACATTGAGCATCGGTGCTGGACTGGACAAAAAACGCTGAAGCGAGCACAGCCTGTCAATTGGCGGCAAGCGTCGTGCCAAGGAAGCGCGACGTTCGCGCATCGATGTAAACACAGATAATGCTGGCCGTACGGCGGCATTGGATAGAAAGCTGAAGCGAGCGGCGTGTCTGTAAAACGCGGCATTTGTGCATCTGTGCAGACACGGCAATAACGCTGGTCATATGAATGCCGGATTGGATAAACGGTGAAACGGCCGCGGTCTGAAGGACTTGTCAGACCGCGGCCGTTGACGTTTGTATAGGTACGGTATTATTCGTCCACGCGCTTCAGCGTCACGCGGCCAAGGATAATGTCCTCGCCGATGACCTTGGCTTCGACGATTAGCTCGTCCGGAAATTCGGACAGAGCCTGCAGGCGGTCCGTCCAGGTTTCGGCTTTGTAGCCATCCGGAATTTCGTATTCGCCATCCGGCAGAGGCGCGCATTCGCCGCTGCCGAGCTCGTAGGCAATGCCGTCGTCTCCGTAATAGTGGAAGGCAATGCCCATCTCCGTGTCCGTCGGCAGATAGGCATAGCTTATGTGCGCGACGGCCGACACGCTGGTGGAACTCAAATGCAAGCCGTATACCTTCACGCGCTCGATTTCACCGTTGCCTGCGGGAGCATAGACCGCAGAGCGGGTTTGCTCTCTGCGGCTGAGCGTAAACTGGATATCCGCCAGTCTTGTCCGTTCGTCATTCACGATGAGTGTGGCTCCCGCAGTGAAGAGACAGGTATCCGTCAGCTCTTCATCGGACGGAACCGACAAGCGGATCCGCACGCTTACGCTCCCATCCGACTGCGCCACGGCGTCAATCGAGTCCGAAGACGCCAGCTCCTTTGCCTGAAGGGTAGGCCAGTAGCGGATGACGGTTTTGCCGTCTGCGCGTCCCACGACGCGACGATGCTCCGTGCCATCGTCACCGATGGAATTTTCAAAGAGGTAAACGCCCTCCGGAGCATCCTCCAGGCCGTCGTTGAACAGCGCATAATGCTCGGGATCCAGCGGAGTCAGGCGAAGAAGCACCACGACTCCGTTATCATCGCGCACGGCCTCCTCCACGGTTAGACGAACCAGCTCATTGTCCGTCACGCCAAGGCTGGTTTCGATCAGCGCCTTTGCGCCATCAAGAGGAGTGACCTCCGCGCGGTCAAAGATGCCGAAGCCGCTTGTTGCCAGCGCTGCGCCGGCGAGAGCCAGCGTCAGAAGAATCGCCGCGATGAGAAGCGCGGAAAGCTTGTATCGCTTCTTCATGTTTCTTTCCTCCAGTTGCTCAAGCGTTTCCGTAAACGCTCGATGGAATGCTTCGTCCGGCTGACCGAAAGCGCGCTGCCAGTCACTTTTTTTCATGGAATCACATCCTGTCATCGTCTGTCAGAAATGCCTTGAGCTGCATTTTAGCTCTACGTGCCCGCGATTTGATCGTTCCCTCGCGCTCGCCCAGCAGCGATGCGATTTCGCTCAGCGTGTAGCCCTCCATGTACTGAAGAATGACCGTCAGCCGTTCCGGCGGCTTCAGTGACAGGATGGCGTCGCGCAACGCGGCTTCATCTGCGTGAGCGGCGGGCGCGGGGGCGCTTATTCGTTCGTTCAGCGCGCGCTGTCGACCCTGGCGGCGCTGAATGTTTGTGCATTCGTTGATGAAGATGCGTGTAAGCCAGGTGTCAAAATACGCATCGTCCTTCAGGCGCTCGCAGTGCCGCCATGCCTTCAAAAGCGTCTCCTGCACGGCATCCCGGCGATCCTGCTCCTCGCGCAGAAGGCCGAAGCCAATGCGGAACAGCCGCGACTCCAGCGCCTGCGCGCGCCGTGTAAATTGCTCCTTGTCCATACGCGTATCCTTTCATCCGGTTCGTCGACCGATCGGTTCATAGGTTAGACGCTCTGCATGTGAAAATAGATTTTGGAGAAAATGAATTATCTGATTTATTTTTGCTGCGAGAGTGACGGACAGACTTGCTATTTTCGGTCGGCTCTGATACAATGGATACAGACAAAACGCGCTAAGGGGGCATTCCACTTGTTTCAGAATGTGGCGGAGGTTCAGGCATACATAAAGGAGAAAGGCATTCGCTTTGTGGACTTTAAAATGATCGATCTGCATGGCCGCTGGCGGCACCTGTGCATTCCTGCGAGCCGGTTTGATGAGAGCCTGATGAAAAGCGGCATTGGCTTTGACGGCTCAAACTATGGTTATGCCGCCGTGGAAAACAGCGACATGGTGTTTATTCCGGACGTGCGCACGGCGGTCGTCGACTCATTTGTGGAGGCGCCTACGCTGACGATGGTGGGCGACGTGCGGGTGATCGATCATCCGCACAACCGGCCGTTTGACCAGTATCCGCGCAACATCCTTCGGCGCGCCGTGGAGTTTATGCGCGAGGAGGGGATTGCTGACGAGATGATCGTGGGTCCGGAATTTGAGTTCCATGTGTTTGACGGTATGTCGTTCGACGTGAAGCCCGACTGCGCCGGGTATCGCCTGACAAGTGTGGAATCGGAGTGGTCGGCGGGAAATGAGGATTCGAATGGCTATCACGTGCGCGCGCACGAGGGCTATCATGCCGACCTGCCCGGCGACATCCACTATGATCTGCGCAATGAAATGTGCGAGGAGCTGGAGCACTGGAACGTGCCGGTCAAATACCATCACCATGAGGTAGGCGGTTCGGGGCAGATGGAGATTGAAACCGAGCTGATCGAGGTGTGCAAGGCTGCCGACGACACGATGGCGACCAAGTACGTGCTTCGAAATTGCGCCGCGCGCAACGGCAAAACTGCTACGCTGATGCCCAAGCCGATTCGCGGCGAGGCGGGCAACGGCATGCACGTGCACATGCTGCTGAAAAAGGACGGCAAGCCGCTGTTTTACGACGATAACGGCTATGCGCAGCTGAGCCAAACGGCTATGTATTTTATCGGCGGACTGCTTACGCACGTACGCTCCCTGTGCGCGCTGACGAACCCGTCCACCAATTCCTATCGCCGCCTTGTGCCCGGATTTGAGGCGCCGGTGACAATCGGCTATGCCAGCGCAAACCGATCTGCCGTGATTCGCATCCCGGCGTACGTAAAGAGCCCGGACAAGAAGCGCTTTGAGCTGCGCAACCCGGATGCGACGTGCAATCCGTATTTTGCCTATGCCGCCATTCTGATGGCGGGCCTGGATGGCGTTCGCAACCGGATCGATCCGGCGAATTTCAACTGGGGGCCATTTGATTTCAATCTGTTTGCGCTGCCGGAGGAGGAAAAGGCGAAGCTCACGCATCTGCCCGCGTCGCTTGAGGAGGCGCTGAGCGCGCTGGAAGCCGACCACGACTACCTGACCGTTGGCGGCGTGTTCCCGGAGCGTCTGCTGAAAACGTGGGTCAGAACCATCCGCCGGGAGGCGCGCTATGTAGAGGGCTATCCCAGCCCCGCAGAGTTTGAAATGTATTACGACCTGTAAGAAGCAATCAATCGCCTTCTGTCCGAGGGCGGAACGGAATCCTACGCCTCAATCGTCGCCTGCGCGCCCCAAAGGTGCTTGCGGACGACGATCTTTTTATCGATGCGGTCGCGCAGCTCGGGCATGTGCGAGATGATGCCGATCAGACGGTCGCCGTCGGCCAGACGGGAGAGCAGCTCCAACGCGTTGCGCAGCGCGTTCTCGTCCAACGTGCCGAAGCCCTCGTCGATGAACATCGCCTCCAGCCGCACGCCGCCGCTTTCCGCCTGCACTACGTCGGACAGCCCCAGCGCCAGTGCCAGCGAGGCCATAAACGATTCGCCGCCGGAAAGCGTGGTTACGTCGCGCCACTGCCCGGTGGAACGGTCAAAAACGTCCAAATCGAGCCCGGTCTGGCTGCGTCGGTCGCGCGCTTCCTCCTTCAGACGCAAAACGAACATGCCGTCCGTCAGAAGTGTAAGGCGCTTGTTTGCCGCTGCTACAACCTGCTTGAAATAATACTGCTGCACGTAGGTTTCGAACGTGATCTTGACCCTTTGCGACAGCTGCCCGCTGACGGCACGGTACAGCTCGTCCAGTACGGCCCAATCCTCGGCGTGGGACACCTGCATGCGACGTACGTCACGCAGCTCCTTCGCGGCCGACTCGTTCAGCGTCCGACGTCGCGCGATCTCGGCTTCGTCCTTTCGGAGGGCATCCCGCTCAGCGCTCAGCTTCTGAAGCGCTGCGGTCAGTTCAGCCAGATTGGCGCGCGCCTTGCCTGCGAGCTTGCGGCTCTGCGCGTCGATGCGGTCGGTTAACGACCGCCGTTTTTCGTTATGAGCGGCAATTCGGGCTTCCAGCTCGCGCACCTGATTTTCGGGAAGGCGGGCGAGGCGGTAGTCGGCTTCGCTTGTAAATTCATTTTCGTAAAGCCCCTGAGCAAACGCTGCCTGAAGCTGCACGCTCTCCGTTTTCAGCCGAGCATGTGTTTCTGCGGCGCTTTGTTGCCGGGCTTCGCTTTCTGCGCGCATGCGGCGCATGCGTTCAAGCGCGTTTCGCGCGTCGAGCTCCTGTCGTGTGATTCGAGTGGCCGCATCCATTGCCTGACGGCTGCGCGCCTCCAGAGATTGGCGCGTGTCGTCCTCTTGAATGCCACGCGCGGCAAGCTGCTTTTTCTGAACCTCCATGGCTGCACGCACGCCGGAAAGCGAGGCGTCGATTGCCTGAACTGCGGCGGCTGCCGTGCGCTGTGCCTTTTCGGCGCGCTCCAGTGCGTCTCGGGAGACGGAGGCATCGGCGGGCTTCGCCGGGGCAGGATGCTCCGTCGAGCCGCATACGGGACATGGCTCACCCTCGTGCAGCTCGGCGGCCAGCAGACCGCATTGGCTGAGGTAATAGGCGTCCTTTATGCGGGTGTAGGCTTCGTCCGCGGTGCGACTGACGTCCAGCGACTGCATGAGCCTGACCTTCAGCTTCGCCTCCTCTGCAGCGCGGGCTTCCAGCTCGGACAGCAGGGGCTGACATTCCCGAAGCTGCGTGGCCAGCTGGTTTTGCAGATCCGCCTCCGGCAGCGCGCGCTCCGCCTCCGCATGGGCAGCTTCAAGCGCCGGCAGTGATTCGCGAATCGACGCGCACTGTCGCTCGGCCTCGGCCAGTGCTTTTTCGGCGGACAGAAGCCCTGCCGTGTTCTGCCGGCACAGCGCCTCGGCAGGCGCAAGCCGAAGCGCGAGGCGGGCGCGGGCAAGGCGGGCTGCGTCGTCGTCAATGGCGCCCTGCGCCCCGATCAGCTCATCCAAGGATGCGCGACAGCGGTCGAGCAGCGCGAAGTCGTCGTTAATGTGCTTTGCGTCGGCCAATGCGGCGGAAGCGTCGGCCAGTCGATGATCGGCGGCTTCCAGACGGGACACGAGGCTTGCTTGCTTTTTGCTTTCGAACGCGAGCAGGCCGCTCATCGCCGCGAGCAGCAGATCGGCGTATTTCGGCTCAGACAGGTACAGCGCGAACGACTCCCTGTCCGCATAGTCCTCGTCTACGGTTATGCGGGATGCGGCGATTTGCAGCCGCCTTTCCAGCGCGTCACGCATCTGCTGCGCATCGGCGCTTTTTTCCTTGAGGCGCTGCTGCAGGCGCGCGTACTGGGACGTGCCGAACAATCGCTGAAACAAATCGCGCCGCTCTGCCGATCTGGCGTTGAGAATTTTCAGAAAATCGCCCTGCGCGATCATCACGGTCTGCGCGAACTGGTCGCGGGTCAGCCCGATCAGCTCCTGCACGCGCTGTGCGATTTCGTCCAGTCCCGACCAGCTCTCGCCGGTGTCGGACTGAAGCTCCGCCGCATGCTTGCGTACGATTGCACCGTCGCCGCGCTTGCTGGCGCGGGTGTATTCGGGGCTGCGGCGCAGCCGGTAGTCATGCCCCATGTGGCGGAAGGTCAGCTCTACCCACGTATCCTCCGTCTGGGCAGCATAGTCCGAGCGGAAGGACTTCGCGGCGCGGCGATCCTTGCCGCCTGCGGCCTCGCCGTACAGTGCAAAGCTGATGGCGTCGAAAATCGTGGTTTTGCCTGCGCCGGTGTCGCCGGTGATCAGGAAAAGGCCGTTCTCGCCCAGCGCTTCAAAATCAATCTCCGTCGTGCGGGCATACGGGCCAAAGGCGCACATTGTAAGCTTTAACGGCTTCATTGCACTTCCTCCTCCAGCTCCTTCAAAATCGACGTGAGCATTTCAATATGTCGCTCACAGGGCGCGACGTCGTTGTTCTGCAGCCGGTAGAAGTCCGAAAACAGCTCCGGAACGGACTTGCTTTCCATTTGATCCCGCGCCAGCACGTCGACGTCCATTTTTGTTTTGGAATTAACCACGGAGAATTTCAGAAGGTTGGGAAACACCGTCGAAATTGTTACGCGTGCGTCCGGCGGGGGCAGCTCATCGTGAATCGTTACCCATATGTAGTCCTCAGAGTAGGGCATGACCATAATGTTCGAAAGCATGCCCTCTACGGCGCGCATGTCGTGTGGAGGGGTCAGCGGCACGGTGCGCAGGCGGAGATTGCCCTTTTCGAGCAGCTCAGCCACCGTAACCGACTTTCGGTGCTTAACCTCGGAAAAGGAATACTTCATCAGCGAGCCCGCATAGCGCACGGCGTCGCGCGTTATGCGCTGCGGGCCATGAATGTGTCCAAGCGCCACGTAATCATAGCCGTCAAATACGGAGGCGTCCACGCAGTCCAACCCGCCGACGGCGGCTTCCTCGGAATCGCAGGTTTCCGCCCCGGCGACGAACTGATGGCACACAAGCACGTTGCGCGCCGATGGATCGATTGGCGAATGCCGAAGAACCGCGCGCACGGCGTCCTCATAGGTTTCAATTTTTTCATCCGGATAAAAGCGGCGCACCTGAATGGGCTTGAGAAAGGGCAGGAGCCCGAAATGTACCTCGCCAAGGGCGTCAGAAAGCGTCACGGTCTGCACCGTGCCCGTGAACTCCTCGGATACGTATACGCCTGCGCTTCGAACCAGCGCGGAAAAATAGCTGATGCGCTGCGCGGAATCGTGGTTTCCGCTGATGACGAGCACACAAATGCCCGACGCCGCAAGCCGGGTGACGAAGGCGTCAAACGCTGCTACGGCATCGCTTTGCGGCGAGGCCTTCTGATATACGTCGCCCGCGATGATCACTGCGTCGGCGTGCTCGGCGGCCGCGAGCTCTGAAATCTGGTTCAGAAGGAAAATCTGATCCTCCAAAAAGGAAACTCCGTTCAGCCGCTTGCCCAGATGCAGGTCGGCAATATGCAGAAATTTCACGTGAGCGCCTCCAATTCTCGTGTGTGGGAGCATGAATTCATTCTACCACGGTGCGAATCGCATGTCAATAAATGAAAACAGACCAAAGTCCTTTTCTAAAACGCTGTTCAAAGAAGGGAAAATCTGCTATAATCATTTCAATGAATGGGAGGAATACGTATGAAAACCGCGCTGATTGGACTGGGGCGTATCGGGTGGCAGTATCATCTGCCGCAAATCGTGAAGCATGAGGGGTTTGAGCTTGCGGCGGTCGTGGACACAAATCCGGAGCGTTTGCGGGAGGCCGGGGAGGTCTACGGCGTTCGGGGCTATGGGGACACGGCGGAGATGCTGGCGAGGGAAAGGCCTGAGCTGGTCGTCATCGCGTCGCCGACGGTTTTTCATTGGCAGCATGCCGTGGATGCGCTGCGCGCGGGCGCGCATGTGTTTCTGGATAAGCCGATGGCCTGCTCGCTTTCGGAGGCGCGGGAGATTGCCGCCTGTGCAAGGGCATGCGGTCGGAAGCTGATGGTTTATCAACCGCACAGGGCCACGTCGGAGGCCGTCGCGGCGCGTCGGGTGCTGGAAAGTGGATTGCTTGGGCGAGTGTATATGATCAAGCGCGCCAGCAGCGACTACAATCGCCGCGCCGATTGGCAGGCCTTTGAGAAGAATGGGGGCGGCATGCTGTCCAATTACGGCGCGCATTATGTCGACCAGCTGCTGTATCTTACAGGCGGCATTCCGGAGGAGGTTCGTTGCTGGCGCATGCGTGAGATCAGTCTTGGCGACGCGGACGACGTGGTGAAGCTGATCATTCGCACCGCGAATGGGCCGGTGCTGGATATCGACATCAGCCAGGCAGCGGCTTTGCCTGCTGAGCCGTGGCTGTTTCTGGGCACGCTGGGCGCGGCAAGGCTGGAGGATACGCCCGAGGGTGCATGCTTCATTGTACGCTATCTGAAGCCGGACGAGCTTCCGCCGCTTGAGGCGGACGAGCGTCTGCTTGCGAAGGGACGAAGGTACGATCAGGATACGGCGTTGCCGTGGCGAAGCGAGAGCTTCCCCGTGAGGCCGGATATGGAGGTGGATTTCTATGACCGCTGCCGTGAGTTTTTCATAGAGGGCGGCGCGCCGTTTGTGCCTGTAGAGGAGACGATGCGGGTGATGGAGATTTTGGAGGAGTGCCGACGCAGTGCGCCGGTTCAGCGCCTGTAGAGATGCAAGGGAGATGAATGACGATGAACAAGCGGCTTCTGATCGGCACGGCGAACGTGAGCAAGCTGCCGTATCTGATGGGTTACTTTGAAAATACCGATATCAAGTGTGTTTCTCCGGCGGAGCTGGGTCTTGCACGGTTTGATGCGCCGGAAAACGCGAGGACTGCCGAGGACAACGCGGTGGAAAAGGCGCTGGCATGGTATCATGCTGCGCATATGCCGGTGCTGGCGCTGGACGCTGGGCTGGTGTTTCTGGATCTGCCGGACAACGATCCTGATCAGCCGGGGGTGCACGTGCGGCGTGCACCTGGGCATGTGATGGATGATGAGGAAATGCTGGAGTACTTCATGCGCGTGATTCATCGCCACGGCGGGCGTCTGCGGTGTGCATGGCAGGATTCCTATTGCCTTTTGAAGGACGAGGCGCATATCTATTCTTACACCTTTGACCGGGATATGCTGCGCGCAAATGCGTTTGACATGGTGGACGTGCCATGTGCAGCGCGCGTGCCTGGTTGGCCGCTGAATAGCCTGGCGCTGGATTCCTATACCGGAAAATATCGGCTGGAAATGACGGAGGAGGACGAACGCTGCTCGGCGACGATGGCGGGTGCCGCGTGCGCCGAAAACAATGCGAGGCTGACAAAGTGGCTACAGGAAACGGCCTCGCGCATGCTGGAAGCCCAATGACGCGGACATAAGGAGGAAGCATGGATAGGGACGACGAATGCGCCTTCGAAAACAGACGCGTGAGCACACCGAATCATAAAGCAGGATGAATGCAAAGCCGCCGATGCCCGCCTGCACCGCAGGCCGCGGCTCCATGTCTGGCGACTGAATGTCTGTGGGCCTTGAAAGCCGGTAAGGCAGATGCCGTGGGCATCCAGTCGATGCGGGAGTGCGGCGCACCCTGTAAATGGATGCGCTCCGCCTTATTTTTAAGATGCGAACCGGCAGGGTGAAAGGAAATGGGATTGCATAAGCGTAGGATTGAGTTTGCAGCGTTCTGTGACGAGGAGGGCGCGTTGTTGAGGCCCTTCCTTTGAAGGAGGCGAAGCATCTCCGAAGGGGCAGAGGGAGAACGGCCCAAAGCAGACGAAGAATGAAAAAAGCAATGTGCACAGGAAAGGTGCACATTGCTTCTTCAATTTGATTGAGATAAAGAGTTACTTCATGGCCTCTTCAACGGCAACGGCCACAGCGACGGTAGCGCCGACCATGGGGTTGTTGCCCATGCCCAGGAAGCCCATCATTTCGACGTGCGCGGGCACGGAGGAGGAACCAGCGAACTGGGCGTCGGAGTGCATGCGGCCCATGGTGTCGGTCATGCCGTAGGAGGCGGGGCCGGCGGCCATGTTGTCGGGATGCAGGGTGCGGCCGGTGCCGCCGCCGGAAGCGACGGAGAAGTACTTCTTGCCAGCTTCGAGGCGTTCCTTCTTATAGGTGCCGGCGGTCGGATGCTGGAAGCGGGTGGGGTTGGTGGAGTTGCCGGTGATGGAAACGTCCACGTTCTCATGCCACATGATGGCAACGCCCTCGCGCACGTCGTCCGCGCCGTAGCAGTTGACCTTGGAGCGGTCGCCGGTGGAGTAGGCGGTCTTGCTTACGATGGTCAGCGCATGATCTTCCTTCACGTCGGCAGACAGGTAGTCGTACTTGGTCTGCACGTAGGTGAAGCCGTTGATACGGGAGATGATCATAGCGGCGTCCTTGCCCAGGCCGTTCAGGATGACGCGCAGGGGCTTGCGGCGCACCTTGTTGGCGTTCAGAGCGATTTTGATTGCGCCTTCGGCGGCGGCGAAGGATTCGTGGCCGGCGAGGAACGCGAAGCACTCGGTGTTTTCATCCAGCAGCATTGCGCCCAGATTGCCGTGGCCGATACCGACCTGGCGCTGATCCGCGACGGAGCCGGGAATGCAGAAGGCCTGCAGGCCTTCGCCGATGCAGCGAGCGGCGTCGGCGGCGGTCTTAACGCCCTTCTTCATGGCGATGGCGGCGCCGAGCTCATAGGCCCACTTTGCGTTTTCGAAGCAGATGGGCTGGGTGCTCTCGACGATCTTGTAGGCGTCTACGCCCTTGGAGTTGTTGAACGCCTTGACTTCTTCAAAATCCTTGAAGCCGTACTTTTCGAGCACGGGCTGGAGCTGAGGCATGCGGCCTTCATAGTTTTCAAACAGAGACATTCTTCAGCCCTCCTTTATTCTTTGCGCGGGTCAATCCACTTGACCGCGCCGTCTTCGGCCTTGAAGCGGCCGTAGGTGCCGATGTTCTTCTCATAAGCTTCGTTGGGAGCCATGCCCTTTTTGATGGCGTCCATCATCTTGCCCAGAGAGAGATACTGGTAGCCACAGACCTGATCATCCTTGTCCAGGGCGAGCTTGAGCACGTAGCCCTCGGTCATTTCGAGGTAACGGGTGCCCTTCGCCTTGGTGCCGTACATGGTGCCGACCATGGAGCGGAGACCCTTGCCCAGATCCTCCAGGCCTGCGCCGACCTTCAGACCGTCGTCCGAGAACGCAGACTGGGTGCGGCCGTACACGATCTGAAGGAACAGCTCGCGCATGGCGGTGTTGATGGCATCGCACACGAGGTCGGTGTTCAGCGCTTCCAGAATGGTTTTGCCGGGCAGAATCTCGCTCGCCATAGCGGCAGAGTGGGTCATGCCGGA
Source organism: uncultured Oscillospiraceae bacterium (assembly GCA_964554795.1). Classification (GTDB taxonomy): domain Bacteria; phylum Bacillota; class Clostridia; order Christensenellales; family Aristaeellaceae; genus SFHK01. The sequence continues at coordinate 40,418 of CAZKQB010000026.1, forward strand.
GCAACCGATGGTCTCAACCAGCGCCTCTTCGATGACGCCGTTTTTGACGTTCAGGCTCAGTTTGCAGGCGCCCTGCTGCGGCGCGCACCAGCCGATACCGTGGGTGTAGCCGGAGATGTCCTTAATCTCCTTGGCCTGAATCCATTTGCCTTCCTCGGGAATCGGGGCGGGGCCGTGATTGGGGCCCTTCGCCACGCATACCATTTCTTCTACTTCGCGGGTATACTGCATGGTCTGTCCTCCTTTTTGACAATCGTCCTTGCGGACATACCGGCGCGCACCGGGGCGAAAATCGCCCGCACGCTGCGCCGCGTTGGATGCCCGACTATTATAGCATAAATACGCGCATTATTGGAGTATGCCGTGCGTAATTTGGCGGTTAAGTTCAGCCGTTATTTTCTTCCGGCGCGGCTTTGGCTGCGCGGCGGCGGGTAAACACGCTGCTGACCAGATGCTTGAATTCGCCATAGGCTCCAAACCGCGCAAGCGGCTTGAACGCGAGCACAAGCGCCTTGTAATACTGTGCCTGCTCGCGGCGGTCAGTCTGGCTGAAGCGCTGCCAGAGCTCGTCCTTCAGCGCGGCGTAATCGCGGGCCAGCGCGCGCGCGTCGGACAGCCGGTCAGAGAGCGCCAGAATCAGCTGCTCCTCGTCGGCCTCCTTCAGACGGGCAAGCTCCGCCTGCCTGCGTTCGCGCCAGCTCGTTTCCAGGCCGGCAGCTTCTGCCTCGAAGGCTGCGAGGTCGGCCACGTGCGCGCCAAAGTTTTTTTCGATGGCTTCCGCCGTTACGGTCGGACAGACCTCAGAGGTATCGTGCAGCGCGGCGGCGGCGAGAAGCGCCGGATCGTCCGTCATCGTTGCGGCAATGGAGACGACCTCCATCGGATGAACGATGCGGGCGGAGGCGCCTGTTTCATGCGCCTGCTGCCTGTGTGCTTCGGCAGAGAAGGCGATTGCGCGGGAAAGAAGCTCCTCCGGGGCGATGGATACGGCCGCTTCGGCGGCTTCAGCGGCAGGAGCGGCGGATTTGCGGCGGCGACGACGGCGGCGTTTTTTGACTGCAGGCTGCATCTCCTTTTTTGCAAGCTCGAGGATTTCCGGCGTGGCCGGGAAGAAGGAAAACTTCACTGTGCACATCTTGCTACCGCCGAATTCGCCGCGAATCAGGTATTCGCCGTGCGCCTCGCATTTTGCGGGCTTATAGAAGCGAGTAAGCGTACCGATTTCGTCGCCCGACCAGGTGAGCGGTTGCATGCACTGCGGGCAGCGGAGAAGGCCGTTGCAGGCCTCTTCCCATGCGGCTTGCTGGTTTGTGTGCCTGTGCGTTTTGCAGGTAAAGACGGGCTTCATCTGTAACGTATCGCCCGGCGCGGCGGCTTCCTTCTGGCGGTTATAGGCTTCGATGCCGGCCTCCAAGTCCAGCCGGCTCATGCAGAACGCAGTGAGGATGGCATCGTTCATGGCGTCGTGCAGCGTTAGGTTCACGCGAACCTGCATGCTTTCGGCCACCGTTTTCAGTGCCAGCGGCCCGTGATCCGGAACCTGCGCGGCGTAAATTTTCTGCGCGTCATACCATGCGCACGACGGAGCGGGAAGATCAAAAAAGGCGAGGTTGTTCAGGTACACGCGGCGGTCGTCCGGCCCCCAACTGAACACGGCGTCCACGTCCTTCAGCCATTCGGCGAATTGGGGGGCGGCGGAAACAAAATCCTCGCCGGAGGCAATGTCGGCGTCTGAGATGTGGGTGAGCTTTTTTACGTACTTATCCAGACGGCGACCGCCGCCCAGACGAATGAACATCCGGAAGGTGTCCACGGGGTTCATCTGATGATCCGTTTTGATTGCGCCGATCTGGATGATCTCCTCGTGCATTTTCACGCCTGAGCGGGACGTGGGCGTTCTCAGCGGATTGTGGTATTGGTTCCATTCCAGATCGATCACAACGTAATACACAAAAAGGCTCCTTCCGGGCGGAAAATCTCAGCCTTTATTATAGCACGAGAAGCCCGGGAGTTCAATACAGGCAACAGAACGTTCATAAACTCAGCTGTAGCGCTACAATACATCTTGCACACCCGCTGCCAAAAAAAGAAGTGAGACTT
>CAZKQB010000027.1:0-793 GCA_964554795.1 uncultured Oscillospiraceae bacterium
TTCAGCGCCGTCATGGGCTCCTGGAAGATCATGGACACCACGTTGCCGCGCAGATGCTGCATGGCCGTGTCCGGCGTTTTGGTCACGTCATAGGCCTTGTCGCCCAGATTCAGACGGATCTCGCCGTCCACCACCTGGCCCTGGGGCCGCTGCAGCAGCTGCATCAGGGACAGGCTCGTCACGGACTTGCCGCAGCCGGACTCGCCCACCACGCCCACGGTCTTGCCGATGGGCACGGAGAAGGACACGCCGTCCACGGCCTTGACCACGCCCGTGTCGGTATAGAAATAGGTGTGCAGATTGTCGAACTCCACGGCGTTGCCGCTGTCGTGCATCTCCGTGAGATACTCGGACTCCGGCACGTTCTTGCGCTTGCGCTTCTTCTCCAGCGCGTCGGTGATCCGGCGGTTCTCCCTGGAGATCCGGCGGGATTCCCGTGCGGAGAGATAGCCGTCGTTATTTTTCTTTGCCATTCGTATCTCTCCTTTCTCAGCGCTTCATCTTGGGGTCAAAGGCATCGCGCAGGCCGTCGCCCACGAAGTTGAAGCCCAGGACCGTCAGCATCAGGCAGACGCCTGCGGGGATCCAGATGAACCAGTAGCTCGTCAGCACGAAGGAGTTGGTCACGTCGTTCATGATGTTGCCCCAGGATGCGAAGGGGAACTTGACGCCGAGACCCAGGAAGCTGAGGGTCGCCTCCGTGATGATGGTGGAACCCAGGCTCATGGTGCAGTTGACGATGAGCTGGGGGATGACGTTGTTATTACTGTTGCGGCGGAGATGCTCGGCAGAC
>CAZKQB010000027.1:803-42128 GCA_964554795.1 uncultured Oscillospiraceae bacterium
TGGGGGATGACGTTGGGGATCAGGTGGCGGAAGATGCGGCGGGAGACGCTGATGCCGCAGGCCTCGGTGGCGGTCATGAACTCCTGCTCACGGAGAGACAGGATCTGGCCGCGGACGAGACGGGCGATGCCCGGCCAGCCGAGGAAGCCCAGAATCAGCATCAGATACAGCATTCGCACCTGCGGATCCACGCGCATACCGTCCATGGCCGCGCCCAGGATGATGATGAGGGGCGTGGAGGGGATGCAGTAGAAAATATCCACGATGCGCATGATGAGGTTGTCGATCCAGCCGCCGAAGTAGCCGGAGATGCCGCCCAGCACCACGCCCAGCGCGGCGGAGATGATGACGACGATGAAGCCGATGCAGAGGGACACGCGGCCGCCGTACATCAGACGGGTCAGCATATCCATGCCGTTCTTGTCGGTGCCCAGCCAGTGCGCCTTGCTGGGGCTGGAATAGGCGTCGTACACGAGGGTGGACTTATCCTCCTTGATGGACCACTGATACTTGGCGGGATCGTAGACCATCTTGTACTCGTTTTCGTTGCCGTTTTCGTCCGTGTAGACGAATTCCTCCTTGCCGGCCGCAGCGGTCTCCATGGCCAGCTCCTTGAACTCCTTGCTGATGACGGTGCCGCTGACCTTGGACTGGATGACATAGCGGCTGACATAGGCGATCTCCTCGCCGTTCAGCATCACGCTGCTGTCCTCCATGGTGTAGGTCCTGCCCTTCACGGTGAAGCCGGGCTCAGCGTTGGCATGGGCCTTCAGCGCGGCAAAGGTGAAGCTGAAATCAAAGCTCTCGCCGGCGTTGGCGGCGCTCACGATGTCCTGATAGGCCACCGCCAGCAGCTTGCCGCCCGCGGAAACGGAGTACAGATTCTCGCCCTCGGTGGTGATGGTATACTCCGTGCCCTTATAGCTGAAGCTCTCGTCCTTGCCCATGTGCAGCGTCAGCTGCGCCTGCAGCACCGCGCCGAACTCCTGCCCGTCCGCGATGAGATAGCGGTACTCGGTGTTCTCGGACATGGCGGCGTATTCCTTCAGCTGGATATCCTCGCGGGTAAAGACCTCGTCCTGGCCATAGGGGCTGACGAGACCGCCGACGAAGGAAAACACGAACATGACGATCAGGATCACCATGCCCACCACGGCGAGGCGGTTGCGGAAGAAGCGCTTGGCCACCAGCGCGCCGGGGGACAGCACCTTCACGCGGCGGTCGTCGTTCAGGGAATAGGCTTCCTTGGCGGCGTCCTCCTGCGGGGGAGTCTGATTCACGTTCTTTTCGTCAAAATTGCTCACGGTTCTTCTCCCCCTTTCTTAAGCGATGCGCACGCGGGGATCCACCACCGCGTACAGGATGTCGGAGATGAGGTTGCCCAGCAGCGTCAGAATGGCCAGGAACGTCATGTAGAACATGGAGAACGGGATATCGCCCGCCACCATGGCGTTATACGAGATGTAGCCGATGCCGGGGATGGCAAACAGCGTCTCGGTGATGAGGGCGCCGGAGAACAGGCCCGGCAGGCTGCCGCCGATGAAGGTCACCAGCGGGATCAGCGTGTTGCGGAAGGCATGATGGTAAATGACCTTCTTCTCGGAAAGGCCCTTGGCGCGGGCGGTGCGGATGTAATCCGCGTTCAGCACCTCCAGCATGTTGGTGCGCACATAGCGCATCCACGAGCCGATGGAGATGAACACCAGCGTCACGATGGGCAGCACCAGATGCTTGGCCATGTCCATCAGCTGACCGAACTGGCTCAGGGTGTTGAAGTCGCGGCCCGTCAGGCCCACCAGATCGAACCAGCCCAGCTTGATGGAGAACACCAGCTTCAGCAGCGTGGCGAAGAAGAAGGTGGGCAGGGACATACCGGCCAGCGCCAGGGTGGACACCGTGTAGTCGGTGAGACTGTACTGCTTGGTGGCGGCGATGATGCCGAGAGGCACCGCGATGATGAGCTCGAAGAACAGCGAGATAGCGCCCATGATGAAGGACACCCAGATGACCTCGTTGAACTTTTCGATCACGGGGACGGTGTACTTCCAGCTGTCGCCGAAATTGCCGGTCACCAGGTTTTTCAGCTGCACGAAGAAGCCGGGGATCAGATCCAGATCAAGGCCGTATTGGGCGTTGAGCTGGGCCAGCCACTCCTCGTAGGGCTTGGAGCCCGGGGCCTGCGACAGCTGCCGCGCCATGGTCTCCACATAGGAGGCCGGCAGACAGCGCATGATCACATAGATGATGAACGTCACAAAGAACAGGATCACCACCGACAGGAGCAGGCGTTTGGTCAGAAACTTGCGCATAAAATCCCTCCGTTTTCGCTCATGGCCGCGCCGCGCCCAGCGCCGCCACATCTGGTATATTTGATCTGCGATAATAGCATAAAATCTGCGTATCACCCAGCCGTTCCGGCGCAAGCGTCGAACCGCCCGGCTCATACGCAGAAGGAGCGGGGCGCAGGCTACCCTGCGGCGAAAGCCGCAGGGTAGCCCTAAGCCTTACATGTGATTCAGTCTGATGTACGTTTCCCGTGCGCGGATTACTTCACATCCAGCAGCTCGAGATCGTTGTACCAGCTCCAGTAGGTGGTGATATCGGGAGTCACGGTCTCCATATCCACACGCTCGGAGGAGAAGATCACGCAGTTCTGGCGCTGATAGATGGGGATCTCAACGGCCCAGTCAGCGACGATGTCCAGGCACTGCTTGTACAGGGTCTTGCGGTAGGTCTGATCGGTGGACTGACGGGCCAGCATGATCAGCTCATCCAGCTCGGCATCCTTGATCCAGTAGGACTTCTCGTTGGAGCCGCCGTCGGAGTGATAGATCTGATACATATCGGGGTCAGCGGTAGCCTGCCAGGCCATGGCGAACATGTCGGCCTCACCGGCGTTGACGCTGTTGGTCATCTCGGAGAAGTTGGACATATCGGTGACGATCAGGTTGAAGCCGATATCCTTCAGGGTATCAGCAGCCATGGTCAGAGCCATGAAGGTGGGGTGATCGCCGGTGCCGCCGCCGCCGATCAGGACTTCAGCGTCCATGGGGCCGCCTGCGGGAGCAGCGGTGACCTTGCCATCAGCAACAGTGTAGCCGGCAGCGGCGAAGAAGCTGAGAGCAGCCTCCTTGGCAGCGGCGTACTTGTCCTCGGCGCTCATGCCGTCGGTGTAGATGTCGTTGCCCTCAGCGTCCACGGAGAAGGCCAGCTTGTAGCCCTCGTCGGTCACGCGGGGAGCGGCCCAGGAGGTGTCGGAGATGGGATAGTTGATGACGTTGGCGAACTCACCGTAGTAGGAGTCCACAGCCACGTCACGATAGACGGAGATGACGGTGGCGATGGCCTTGCGCAGGTTCTTGGAAGCGTCGTCGCTGCCGTTGCCGTCGCCGACCTTCACGCGGTTGGCGTTGAAGCCCACATAACCGTAGCCCAGGTTGGCCACGAGGTTGGTGGTGATGACATCACCGGCGATCTCGCCGTTGGAGTTGTTGGACTTGATCTGCTCAGCGTTCTCAGCGGAGTAGGAGGGATCGGTCACATCGATGGTGCCGGAAGCGACGCCGGGGATCTTATCAGCGTCCTGCATCTCGCGCCAGATGATGGTGTCGATCTTGGGCTCGCCCTTCCAGTAGCCGGCGTTCTTCTGCAGGGTCACAGCGCCGTTCTCATAGCTCTCGAAGGTGTAGGGGCCGGAGCCGATGGGGGTGGAGGTGACGGACTTGACGTGGGACAGGTCGCCCTTGTCGAAGCCGAACATGTTGTTGTCGTAGTCATACTTCTCAGTCTCGCCATAGTAGTGCATGGGGCACACGGTGACGGGGATCTGATAGATGGCGTTGGCGGAGATCTCGGTCAGGGTCACGGTCATGCTGTAGTCGCCGGTCTTGACGATACCGGAGACGTTGGCAGCGGACTCGCCGGTCTGCACGCCTGCCTGGTACTCAGCGCCCAGAGCCGCGTTGGTCAGGCCGGTCAGAGTGGAGCCGGCAGACTCGACCTCAGCAGCAGCCTCGGGGTCGCCGCCGAAGTTGTCGAGAATGGCCTGCCAGAAGTCGGCAACGGTGGCATCCTCAGCCAGCTCATAGCCCCAGTTGGGAGCGATGGTGGCCACGGAATCGTCAGCCGTGCCATAGCCGTTGGCGATGCAGTAGTCGATGATCTCCTGAGCGAGAGCGGGACCGGCTTCGTTGTTGTAGTAATCCCAGAAAGCGTTGTACTGCTCCTCGGTGTAGAGGTCGTTGGCAACATAGCCATCCTGGCCGGCAGCGAAGATCACGTTGCCGCGGGAATCCATGCCGCTGCGGAACTCTTCCAGACCCTTGATGGGCAAGGAGTACAGAGTGGACACACCATCATAGGTGGGGTCCAGCAAGACGTAGTAAGAGAAGATGACGTCATCGATGGTCATTTCCTCACCATCGGAGAACTTGACGCCCTCCTTCAGGGTGATGTTGTAGTCCACGCTGCCGTCGGCATTCTCCACGACCTCGCAGTCAGCAATGCTGGTGTAGGTGTAGTCGGTGCCGTTATAGGGGCGGACTTCGCCTTCGATGCCCTTCAGAACGACAGCGCCTTCACGGTCGGTGCCGAGCAGAGCGTCGAAAACCATGGACATGACCTGGTTTTCATAATCGTTGGTGTAGAAGAAGGGAGAGAACTTGCCGTCGAAGTTCTGGGTGCCGACGACAAGCGTCTTGGTCTCTGCCTCGCCGCCACCTTCGCTGCCGCCGCCGCAGGCGACCAGCGACAGTGCCATGACAAGAGACAGGATCAGGGCAAGTGCTTTTTTCATAGATCTAACTCCTTTTTTAATATTTGCTTCAACAGGCTCGCGCCCGTGGATGCCAGTGTTCCTTCTGCGCGCTTTGCGCGCAGAAAAAAGGGAGGCCTCCCTTTTTGGACCCGTCCGCCGGTGGGATCAGCCCCACTTCCGGTCGGACAGTATCAATTTGATTATAGCACGGTAAAGTGCTGTTGTATAGTCCTTTTTCGACAGAAAATCATTGACAATCTGCCAGAACGTGGCGAAAAAATCACTTTCATTTCTGTGTGTGCGCCTGCACGGGTCGTTTTTTATCGTGGATGTTTGTATTCCGTGGACAGTCGGATCAGTCCTCCGCGCCGTCCAGCCGCCATGCGCCGGTGCCCACGCTGCGCCGCAGCCACAGCGCCGCACCTGCGGACGCCGCCTTCAGCAGCAGATACAGCGCAGCCGCCGCCGGATGCCCGCCGCTGCCGTGGAGCATGAGATACAGCAGCTCTCCCGCCGCGCCCACGGCGGCTGCGATGACCGCCGCCACGCAGCGCCCCGGCAGCGCCAGGATGGTGGCCTGATAGATATAGCCCCGCAGGGGGTACTCCCCCGCCTGCAGCCGCGCCAGCGCCCAGATGACGCTGCCCACCGTCCCCATCTCCGCCGCATAGGGCAGCAGCAGATAGGCGCAGTTTCCCATGCCGGGGGCCGGGATGCACCCGCCCGCCAGCACCGCCGCCGACGACAGGATGCCCGCCAGCCAGAGGCGCTTCCGCAGCGCCGCCAGCGCGGCGCCGCCCTTCGCAAAGCGGTAGCGCTCGCCCTGATAGCTGTAGCCGCCGTTCTGATCCGGGATAAAATCCTTCAGATGATCCTTTTTCATTCGATGCCGTTCAGGTCATAGGCGTCCAGCCACTGCTCCGCCGCCGCGCAGACGCCGCTGAGGCAGCTCTCCTCAAAGGGAGACTCCAGCCCCGCGTTCTTCAGCAGCTCCGTGAAGGTGCGGCTGCCGCCCTGCACGGTGTAGGCCATGTAGTGCTCCCAGGCGTCCTTCGGATCCTTCTGGAGCATGGCCCAGAATTCCAGCGACACGGTCTGCGCCAGGCAATAGTCGATATAATAGAAGGGGTTCTTGTAGATATGGCTCTGACGCTGCCAGCGGCGGCCATCGCCATAGAAGGGGATCTCCTCATCCAGCTTCACCCAGGGCATGTAGATGCCGGTGAGCTCCTTCCACGCGGCGTTGCGCTCGGCGGGGGTCATCTCCGGCTTTTCATACACCAGATGCTGGAAGTGGTCCACCATGGTGCCGTAGGGGATGAAGGTCAGTGCCCCCGCCAGATGGCTGTAGCGGAACTTGCGGGTGTCCGCGCCGAAGAAGCCCTCGGCCCAGGGCCACGCAAAGAACTCCATGCTCATGGAGTGGACCTCGCAGCCCTCCATGCTGGGCCAGATATAGTCCGTGGGGATGCGCCCGCGGTTCATCCAGCAGGCAAACGCATGGCCCGACTCGTGGGTCACCACCTCCACGTCATGCTGGGTGCCGTTGAAGTTGGCAAAGATGAAGGGCACCTCGTAATCGCCGAGACTGGTGCAGTAGCCGCCGCCGGCCTTGCCCTCGGGGGAGAGCACGTCCAGCAGCTCATTGTCCAGCATGGTGCGGAAGAATTCCTCCGTCTCGGGGGAAAGCTCACGATAGAACTTCATGCCCTGCTGCAGGATCTCATCCGGCGTCCCGGCGGGCCGGGGATTGCCGGAGCGGAACTGCAGCGCCACATCCGCAAAGCTCATGGGATAGCTCTTGCCGAGACGCTGTGCCTGACGGCGATAGATCTTCTCCGCCACAGGGACCAGATACTTCCGCACGGCGGCGCGGAAGCGCTCTACATCCTCCTTGGTGTAGCAGTTGCGGCCCATGCGGTAATAGCCCAGGGTGGTATAGCCCTCGTAGCCCAGCTTCCGGCCCATGGCGGTACGCAGCGCCGTCAGCTTGTCATAGATTTCGTCGAATTCCGCCGCGTGCTCCATGGACCATTTGGCGTCCGCCTGCCATGCGGCAAGGCGGCGTGCGTCGTCCGCGTCGGTCTTGAAGGGCTGCATCTGGGACAGGGTATAGGTCTTACCCTCGAAGGACACCTGCGCCGAGGCGATCAGCTTGTCATAGGCCTGCGTCAGATCGTTCTCCTGCTGCATCTCCGGGATGATCTCGGGAGAAAAGCTCCTGTTCGCGATCTCCGCGTTGCGGAACATCAGCTCGCCGTATTCCTCCGTGAACTCCCTGCGGAAGGGAGAGCGCAGCAATGCAGCCTTCCACGCCTGCACATATTCCTCCAGCTCCGGACTCGCCGCGTTCCAGAACTTCACCTCTTCGTCATAAAAGGCATCCCGCGTGTCGATGGAGTTGCGGATGCTGGCCAGCGTCGCCTGGGTCTCCACCGCGCGCACGGCCTTCTGCTGGGCCAGGAACACCTCCCGCGCCTCCGCGTAGGACGCGGCGGCATCCAGCTGAGCGGTCAGGGTGCGCAGCTGCTGCTTCACCGCCTCCGTGTCGGGACGGACATAGGGCATTTCGGAAAACTTCATTTTGTGACCCTCCTTGTGGATTTCTGTTCTGCCGCGGCAGCTCCCCTGCGCGGCTGATCTGACTGATTTCAATGGGGTGCTTTACTGCTGGCGGTTATAGATGGCGCTCACGTCCTTCTTTCCGCCGCCGATGAATACCACCGCCGCAATGGCCGTCAGCATCATGAACGCCGTCAGCACCGCCCGCACCGGCAGCAGCACCGTCAGCGCGCCGGCGGCCAGCTGGCCGGCCAGACTGCCCACGGTGCTCAGCATGTTGAACGCACCGTTGAAGCGGCCCTTCTTTTCATCCGGCACATAGCTCTGCGTGGCGGAGATGCGGATGGTATAGCTCGTCACGCTCAGCACACCGGAGCAGAGGTAGAGCCCGATCATCACCTGCACCGGCAGATAGAGATAGAAGCCCTCGATCATGGATATCGTGATGTACACCGTCAGTGCGATGGCATATTTCCAGCGTGTGGGCAGCTGTCTGCGATAGTGGAACGCGCCGCCGATGCCGCGGCCCACCACCGACATGCCCCACACCATAGTATAAATGTATTCGCCGTTGTCGAAGGCCCCCTTGAAGTAGGGCAGCGTGATGACGCTGGAGGCCCCCATGGAGATGGAGTTCACCGCGAAATAGCAGGCGATGGCCAGCAGACCCTTCTCGCTCCAGAGATAGAGGAAGCCCTCGCGGATATCCCGCAGCAGCTGCGCCGCCGAGTGCTTTCCCTCCGTCAGCGTTTTGCGCTGCTTTTCGATGTAATGCTCCTCCGCCCTGATCTGCGTCTCCGCCGTGGCGGCGACGAAAAAGCACAGGGCGTTGATGGCCAGCAGCGGCGCGATGCCCACGCTGTTATAGAGCCAGGTGGCCACCGGGATCATCACAGCTGCCAGCGTCTCCAGCACGCTGGCGATGGAATAGGCCTTGGAATAGTTGCCCTCGGAGATGAGCATGGGGTAGAAGCTCTCGTAGGCCACCATATAAATGCTGTTGATGGCGCCGATGATGAAGCACCACACCGCCAGCACGGGGAAGCTGAACCAGCCCCGGTGCAGCACGAAGGCCGCGCCCGCGTAAATGACGGCGGAGAGGAAGTCCAGCGTGTAGATGGTCTTTTTCCGCGAAAAGCGGTCCAGAATCGCGCCGGAAAGAATGGGCGCGATGATCTGGGGCGCCGTGAACATGGCGATATAGATGGCATACAGCAGCGAGGACTCCGTATAGTCCAGCACCAGCAGGCTCAGCGCAAAGCCGGACATGCTGTTGCCCGCCATGGACACCACGCTGCCAAGGGTGATGATGGTAAAGTCCCGCGTCCACAGCGGGGCCCTGCGAATGCTTTCCGTGTTCTGCATCGGTCGATCCCTTCCGAACGCGCCCGCATCGGGCGTTCGCGCTCCTTTCCTGACAGTATCCTGAATATTATATCTTATATCCCGCCGCTTGGCAAGGGCGATTTCCGCCGGCTCCGGCCCGCCGCTTGCAGGGCGGCATCCGCTGTGCTATACTGAAAAAAACACGCCGCTTTCGCGGCTGAAGGAGGAACTCTTACAATGGAAACGATCCAGACGCAGCTGCTGGACTTCATCGCCGCCAGCCCCAGCTGCTACCATGTCATCGCCAACGCCGCCGCCCGCCTCACCGCCGCGGGCTATACGGAGCTTTCCGAGCAGGCGTGCTGGAGCCTTGTGCCCGGCGGGAAATATTTCGTCACCCGCAACAGCTCCAGCCTCATCGCCTTCCGCATCCCCCATGCCCTCACCGGCGGCTTCATGATGGCCGCCGCCCACAGCGACTCCCCCACCTTCAAGCTCAAGGAGCATGCCGAGCTGCGGGACAATGGCTATGTCCGCCTCAGCACGGAGAAATACGGTGGGATGCTCATGTCCACCTGGTTCGACCGGCCTCTCTCCGTGGCGGGCCGCCTGTTCGTGCGGGAAAATGGCCGGATCAGCGAAAAGCTGGTGAACATCGACCGCGACCTGCTGGTGATCCCCAGCGTGGCCATCCACATGAACCGCAGCGCCAACGACGACATGAAATTCCTTGCCAATATCGACACCATCCCCCTCTTCAGCGGCGAGGATCCGGAGGCTGCCATCCTCTCCCTCGCGGCGGAGTCCGCCGGCGTGACGGCGGACGATGTTCTGGGTCAGGATCTCTTCCTTTACTGCCGGGGCCGCGGCATGGCCGTGGGGGCCCACGGCCAGTTCCTGCTCTCGCCGAAGCTGGACGATCTGGCCTGCGCCTGGGGCTGCCTTCAGGGCTTCCTGACGGCGGAGGAGAGCGGCGCGCTCCCCGTCTGCTGCATCTTCGACAACGAGGAGGTGGGCTCTGCCACCCGGCAGGGCGCGGCCTCCACCCTGCTGCGCGACACCCTGCGCCGCATCACCCTCGCCCTCGGTCTGACGGAGGAGCAGCTCCAGACCATGCTGGCCCGCAGCTTCCTCGTCTCCGCCGACAATGCCCATGCCATCCATCCCAACCATCCCGAATACGCCGACCGGGGCAACACGCCCCGCCTGAACGGCGGCATCGTCATCAAGTTCAACGCCAACCAGCGCTATGCGACGGATGGCCGCTCCGCCGCCATCTTCCGCAGCGTCTGCCAGGATGCGGGCGTGCCCACGCAGGTGGCCTCCAACCGCTCCGACCTGCCCGGCGGCTCCACCCTCGGCAGCATCGCGGGCACGCTGGCCCCGGTGAGCACCGTGGACATCGGCCTCGCCCAGCTCGCCATGCACTCCGCGTGGGAGACCATGGGCGCGGAGGACTGCGCTTATCTGGTCGCCGCCCTCGCCCGCTGCTTCGGGACCGTGCTGTGAGCGCCTCTCCGGCGCATTTTCTGCAAAAAGTCCATTTCGCGCGAAAAAGACACTCTTCAGAGTGTCTTTTTCCCTGTTTTCGTCCCTTTTCCGCGCCTCTCCGAATGACTCCGTTTGGTAACATCACCCCCGGACTTCGGAAAAACCTGTGCTATACTGTGCGCCCGACTTCTCCATCGGCGGAGTCGGGCGTAAATTTGTCGTGTGAAATAAGGAGGAGCTGTTTATGATCGGTGCAATCATCGGCGATGTGGTGGGTTCCCGCTTCGAGTGGCACAACATCAAGACCAAGGAGTTCGACTTCTTCCATCCCAAATGCTTTCCTACGGACGACAGCATTATGACCCTCGCCATCGCCAAGGCCATCCATGCCTGCGGCGGGGATTACTCTCACCTGAGTGAGCAGGCCGTTCACTGCATGCAGGAGATCGGCAGACCCTACCCCCACTGCGGCTACGGCGGTCACTTCTTCCACTGGATCTATGCCGACGACCCGCAGCCCTACAACAGCTTCGGCAACGGCTCTGCCATGCGGGTGAGCCCCTGTGGTTTCGCCGCCAGGAGCCTCGATGAAGCCATCGCCCTGTCCGAAGCCGTGACTAAGGTCACCCATAATCATCCCGAGGGGATCAAGGGTGCGGAAGCCACGGCTGTCGCCATCTATCTCGCCCGGGACGGGGCCAGCATGGAGGACATCCGCCGCCACATCGACCGGCATTATTATCCCATGAACTTCACGCTGGACAGCATCCGCGCGGACTATCGCTTTGACGTGACCTGTCAGGGCAGCGTCCCGCAGGCGATCATGGCCTTTCTGGAGGCCGAGAGCTTCGAGGATGCCATCCGCAACGCCATCTCCATCGGCGGCGACAGCGACACCATCGCGGCCATCACCGGTGGCATTGCGGAGGCGTACTTCGGTGTCCCCGACTATCTCGCAAGCCAGCTGCTGCTTTACCTTGACCGCAGGATGCTGAGCATTCTGCGCGAGGTGGGCTGCGAGCTGCCCCGCCCCTGATACAGCAGCGCCCCGATATCCAAGCTGATATCGGGGCGCTTTTTTATTTATCAGCTCGGGTGCTCCGCCGCATCGTCCACATACGCGGTAAATATACGGTCCTGTCCATAAGAGTGACTGGACTTGAACCAGCGGCCTGCCGACTTCGTCCGGCAGGCCGGCGGCAGATTTTAACGGCGCTTCGCGCCGCGAGGCCGCCGGTTCCCGCCCCTCTGCACAACAAAAAAATCGGAGCGCCCCGAAGGACACTCCGATGGCATAAACTACGCAACTTGATATAATGCAACGCTGTCTTCGGTTGCGTTGCACCATCAATACGCAAGATAGCGGCCCCAGATCTCAGAATCTTCTTCGCCGAGGCTTTCGAACCCGCCAACGGCATTCATGCGGCAGACGATGCAGCGACTGTAGATTTCAAGATCCAGTTCGGGGATTGAAGCCAGAGGCTTGATAACATAGTTATCCTCCCGGAGTGCGCGTTCCTTGACCTTCAGCCGTTCCTCTTCCTGATGCTTGTTATATACAAGCACCAGGTTGTCGGAGCCTGGCAGATGGATGACCGTACGATCAATAGCCTCGGTCACGTCAAAATCATCGGTCTGATAGCCCAGAATAAAGCGATCAATATTCTCCCTGCGGATTTCAGTACCGGTACGGTTGCCATAGAAAGCCTGGGAAATGATGCAAATGAGTTCGTTTTTCATATCTGTAATCTCCTTAGTTGTTTTATCTGTCTGGATTATACCGCAGAAACTACAGATGCTCCACTACTGACAGTAGCAGTTTTATTCGTCCTCATACAAGGGTTCCAACCCACGCTTTTTTATATTGGAATTGACCACGCTCAACTTCTCTTTCTTGGAGATACCATACCAAATAATGACATCGCGTTTATTCCGTACATACAGTGGGTTATATCCGGAATATTTCAGAAGATAGTCCGTTTCTTCCACCGTTGCACCAATCACAATGGCTACCCTGATCAGCATATCCCTGGTTGCGTTTCTTTTTCCGTTAATGATAAGCCCCAAATAGCCTGTGGACATTTCGGCAGCTTCAGACGCAGCGGCTGTTTTCCAACCATACTTGTCCAGCAAACGCATAAGATAAATACTGGTTCTACAGTCACTGTTGAGCATATCATCAGAACACATTTCTTCGAATTGATCGAAGGATTCGCACTGCCGGAGCAGACCTTCCAGCATAATTGATGTTTTGTTGCTTTGGAAAAACACTTCATTCGACATAGAGGCCGCCCCCCAGAATCAAATATTACGAAGTTCCTGTACCAAATGGTCCAATGTTTCTTGTGCCGACTTCTTTTTCAGTTCACATTCCCAAACCCCAATTACCCGCCACCCTTGGCCAGAAAGAAGCTTACAGTTATGTTTGTCGCGCAGAATATTTCCTGAAATCTTTTCTTTCCAAAATTCGGCATTGTTCTTTGGCCACACGAAATATCGGCAACCTTCATGACCGTGCCAGAAACAGCCATTCACAAAGATGACTGTTTTATATTTCGGTAACACAATGTCTGGTTTTCCCGGGAGTCTGCTGTCGTTTTTACGATACCGAAACCCCTGGGCGAAAAGATATTTTCTTACCAGTTCCTCGGGTTTTGTGTTTTTGCTACGAATCCGGGACATATTGTAGCTTCGCTGTTCCGGAGTATGTACATCGGCCACAACAATCCCCCTCCGTAAAGATTAATTATGTTCATCAAATCTGTCCAGCAGAGCTGTCGCAACATGGTATGCCAAGCACACCGGTACGGCGTTTCCAATTTGTTTGAATGCCAGTGTTCGTGAAGGCACACCTTTCTTGGATTCAAAATAATAATTATCCGGGAACGTCTGTATTCTGGCAGCTTCACGGGGCGTTATCGAGCGGTTCTGCTCGATATCCGGATGGATAAAATAGTGGCCATCCCGGGCGATATGGGCAACAATCGTTTGTGCATGTGACAGATTCCCAGCGACAACCTTAAACCGATCCAGGAAAGAGGCAGTGTTTTGATGCGTCCGGAGATTTGCCGGCAAATCTATATATGACACCCGGGTGCCGGTTCTGTTCCACGTATCCACAACAATCCGGTAAATCTCCAAGTCCTGGTCTATGTGCGGTCTTGCCTGGTGGAATGTTACTGGTTCAGTATCGTACTCCTTGATTCCGGAGTCATACAAATATTGACCGCCATAGTGCGCCGTAGGTACCGGCTCGGTCGTTCCGCCGCCAGCAGGTATGGCAGGCAAATCGCCAAATACCTCACTCACCAAATATTGATTTGGTATAGCCGGAAGGTCAGGATAAAAACCCTCATGATTTCCTCTGATGCCAATGAGAATGATCCTTTTCCGGTTCTGGAGAACTCCGTAATCTGATGCATTGAGAGGTCGGAATTCAGTGGAGTACCCACATTCGCGGAACAGCGCCCTCATATTATCAAAGTGAAGCGTCTCGTCTTCGTCTTTGGCAGACAGCAGACCAAGAACATTTTCAAATACAAAATATGCAGGCTGATATCTTCTCAGAAATTCAGCATAGTGTCTGTATAGATAGTTGCGCTGATCGCCTACCATTCGTGTTTCAGATCGGGATCGACCTGCAAGGGAATAGGCCTGACACGGAGGTCCGCCAATAATCAAATCCAGCGGTTCTTCGCCAACCAATGCGTCAACTTCTTCGAAAATAGCCGGCAGCGTTTCCGTTGAAATTTCATAATTCAATACCGAATCCAAAATCCCCTGCGGAATATGCTCATAAAACTGATTGCGGCTAATTTCCCGGTTGAGATATTGATTATATACATCCAACTGATCATGTTCTCGCAACCAATGGTATGCCATACGTGTTTTCAACGTATAACACGCAGCTTCATCCATTTCTACATGTCCTACAGCCTCATATCCTGCCCTCAGGAAGCCTTCTGATAAACCTCCAGCTCCTGCAAACAGGTCCAGAAATCTGGGCATATACATCACCCCGTCCTAACTTACAATTGTTTTGATGCCTGACCACTTTATGTACCAACTTGTGTAAAACCAGACAGAATCATATTTTGGCGTTCCTGTTCGGCATTGCAATCATAAAGAACATACAGCATTGCGCATGCACGGGAAGCTGCCACATAATTCAGCAACCGGGTCTCCTCATCAGAAAAATGGTCTACATCAATCATAATTACAATTTTCGATTCCAATCCTTTGAATCCGGAAATTGTAGAGAATCTAACATCGTTCTTTTTGGCTTTCCACAATGGCCCTGTGGTCTTCAATGTTCCAAGGTCTTTATCCAATCCTGTAAGCCCCAGTCCATTCAGGGGATTTGCCAGCGTGTAGCGGGAAAGAATTATAAAATCGCTGCCAATCGCACCGCTGTCCTTAATTTTCCGGACAATCGCGTTGATTTTTTGTCGCTCATCATCTTTTCCGTTATAATTGTCGTACTCGACCTGTGGGCCTGACACTGTGGGTTTTCCCTGATTGGGAATGTTGGTCATCAGAATATTGGCATTGGCAATCTGCTTGGTGTTTCTGCAATTCGCATGTAACTTCCAACTCATTGCATACGCTTCCTTGCGAAGTTTCTTTATCATCGCATCAAGCTGAGCATAGGAGTTGAAGATGTTCTGGTTCGGATCATAATAGATTGCCCATGTTCCGTCGCCCAATCCATCCTGCACAATTCTGTCAATGCACTCCAGGTGGGTATCGGTGAGCAAGTCCTGCCCTTCATCGATGATTACCAAATCATACGCAGGAACATCTTCTGCCGCCATAAAAGTTGCGGGCAATTCTTTCTCATAAAAATGCTGACTCAGATCGGGAGACCACTCAACACCGCAGGTGCGCATCATAAATGCATGAAGTGTAACCGCTTCGATATAGACATTGTCTTTTTCGAACTGGTACTGCACATACTGGGCAATATTATGATTAAAGCAAAGGTACAGTACACTTTTTCCTTCCCAATATGCTCTGCGAGCCTGTTCCATGGCAATCAGAGTTTTGCCAGCACCGGCAACACCAGAAACCATCGTCCGGGGGTTTTCAAAGAGGGATTCCAACACCTCATATTGCTCCGCTGTTAACGCACATAATCCCTTTACTGTGCGTTCCACAGTATCTTTCACAGAAGGAACAAAATGGAAATCGCCACGGAGAAGATTAGCCAGCTTATCGATCTCAGCATCAGTCAGTCGTCCGCCCTCAAAGCCATGCTTTTCAATGCAGGTCTGCCTCCAGTATCCAAATGCCTGATTGACAAGGCTGTCCAAATTCCAAGATTGCTTGGCATCGACCAGTATCTCCGTAACAACATCGATACCGACACCCGTTGCTTCAAAACGGCAATCCGGCATAGCAACAGCACATGCATACTGGCAACGCACCAGAGGATCATAATTTCCAAGCCTGCGAACCATATACTGTCTTAACGACTGCATATTGCCTTGCACTTGCTGGAAGGGTCCTTCATTCTTACGAGAGATTTTTCCGTAGCGATTTGTGAATTCCCATACGCCATTTCTGCGGGACACCTGTCCACCCTTAACTTCAAGACACAGTACGCCCTCATTGCACAGAATTACAAAATCAATCTCACCGAAAATATTGTTGGCATGTTCAGCAATCCCTAATGAGTGCAGAACAACATATTTTTTATTCGTTCTATGATCCCGGAATTCAATAAACAGTCGCTTTTCAGCAGGACTCTTGATTTCCGTTGCCAGAACATCTGGAATTAATTGAACCATATCTATCTCCCGTTATTCCAGCAGGGTCCCAAAGAACCCCCGTTCTCTGTCTTTTATCGTACCAACCACAGCGGCTCGATCCAACAAGCAGTTTCGCATTTCACAGCTGGTTTCAGGCAAAAGCGAACAAGCGTGGCACGCTGCGTAATTTAGAGAATCATATCCCTGTGCATGAGATTCAATGCAAATGGGATCGGACGAACACCAGGACGCTTCCTGGAGCATATTTCTGAAAATCATTTCAAAAGACTCCGGGAGTCCTTTTCTCACCAATCCGCCCAAGCTTCCATCAGAGTCAGAAGAAGACGTATACAACAGAATACCTGCCATTTTTACATCAGATTCCGGATAGGTGCTGTAAATCCGCTCCTTAATGGAAGCACCGGAATAGCCGCATTCCAGCGACAACTGACGGATCAACAGATGAGAAAGCGTGTGCAGCAGTACATACCGGGCGGAGAAATTCTCGCAGCCCACATTACTGTGTTCCAGCCGGTCCCGCATAGGCTGATATTCATCTTCAAAAGCCTCTTCCCACTCTTCCAGTGCATCTTCCCTTATCTTGATAAACAAGCCTTCTCCAAGCATTTCAATGGCAGGAAGCCAATTCAACTCCACATCACTGAGTGGAACACAATCTCCGGACAAATGGTATCCTTTGAATCTGTCGTCATCAGCATTGGGTTGCTCTGGAGTAATCCGGCGGAAGCCGCGCAACGCAAGAACCTCACGCAGACGCTTTGCCAATACGACATCTTCGATATAGTCCTCGAGGAATTCCGGAACCGTTGCCCGTGCAATTCTGAACTGCACATCATCCGGATCATCGTAATCACCCATGCAGAAAACACGATATTCATCTTCCAGCAGGTTCTGCTTGGTGTACTCTCCTCCATCGCCGCCATTATAACGTTTCTTAATCTCAGATATCAACTCATCAATTGTGCAAATCTGCATCGCCAATAACGAATGGAACACACCTTGTACAACAGCTCTCAGGACATATTCATCCGGGTTGCTCGCCAGAATATCTTCAATTTGCTCCCATCGTACCGCAATTTCCTGCTGAACCTTACTGCTCCAGGGAGGAATGGTCAATGCACTGGCGGTCATAGAAAAGTATACATTAGAGGCTCCACGCTGGAGTGCCCGTAACTGTGCTGTACAGGATACCGGATCATTGTATTCCTTTTTACTGCCCAGCCAGGGACGTTTTCCATAACAGGAGTAACCCCGAAGTGCATCTTTCGCCATACTGCCAGCCATTGTGCGGCTCTTTCCACAGGCAGTACACTTGATAACAATGCTGTCCAGTCCGCCGGTTTCATCGGAGAAACTGATGTGAAGGGCACCATTACGCTTATCGGAAGGGCATTCACTAAAGTTCCCGTAATGGACCCACCACTCATAGGGAAAGTCTTCCAGGTGGCCATTTGTACATGCCGCAATAAAACGGGAGGGTACAATATTTCTCTTAGGATGACCGTTTGCACAGCTACGGTCTGTCACGTCGCCAAAGCCCCAGTACGGCATCAGCCTCCCGCAATTGGGATCAGGGCAGAAATGATAGTATGGAAAGCGGAATGCCGGGACATCCGGGGTCATGTCATCATTCCGGGAATTGGATACATAAGGCTCTTTGAAATGTGAGACTTTCAACAGTTTTTCAAGATTTGGTTCGTGCAGAACCGGGCTGTTGTCTTTCCAGTAATTGGAGCCCGCCATAATGACAGAATAATCCGGCATATCTACAATAGAACCGTTGCCGAATGTGGTAATTAACTGCGTTTTGCGCAATCTGCCCACCACTTTTTTAGGCTTGGCTTGATCTCTGTTTGAACCAAAGTGTAGTCTTGCCATAATTACAGTCCTCCCAGCAGGTAAATACCAGACTGGCCATCCACATTACGCATGCTGTTCATCGTACGGAAACGGTCATTTTCGGTATCACCTTTCAGCAACTCCTTCTCGTTTTTTCTGCTTTTATATACGAGGGAACCGGTTGCTGCAATATCCCACGCATCCTGGATATCTTTGAGTTCATCCATAACTGCCGACAACTCATCAGGATCAACTCTTCTTACATAGTCTATAATGATTTTTTCAACCTTTTGAATTTTGGGATTGTCAGAGCGATAATTGATTGCCTGACTGTTTCCTCTGAGGTTCTCGATCAGATAACGGCACAAAGAGACATATAATGCATGCAGGCCACGGTCTCTTGCCCGATCAGAGAAGGGGGTAAGGCTTGTCGCTTCCACATAGCGGTACAACGCAGAATGATACTTCAGGAACTGCTCATAATGTGAGCGATCACGGGAACGGGATGCGTTGTACACAGCAATAACCAATCCAGGATTATCACGACCTACACGACTGGTTGCCTGAATATATTCCGCATTAGTCTTAGGCTGACCGGCAACTACCATTGCACCCAAACGACCGACATCAACACCAACAGAAATCATGTTGGATGCCAGCAGATAGTCAAATACATCCGCATGGTTATCCTTGGTATAGCTGCGTTTCAACTTGACCTGGATGATTTCTGTGATTTCGGAATTGCTCATGCGGCTCGTCAGTTCTTCTGTATATGTATACCCCTTCGAAGTGTCTACGCTGGGATAGACAGATACGAATTTCGTTTTCGCCAAGTAATCCAGACGGCTCTGAACGTCGTCAAGGATCTGCGTGCTTGCACCGCCCAATTCACGCAAGCTGTTAAAATAGCCGGTGATAGTCCAGAAATTGTCCACAACTGCGTCAGGGTATCCCAAAGTGGCCAGGTAGCGCGTAGCAAACAGCATAGCTGCATTCACTCTGATCAATGTCGTGGTTGCAGTCGTTCCTATACCCATCACGCCAAAGTACTGACGGGCAGGTCTTTCTTCCGGTGTAGACTGTATAGCAAAGAACGAATCCTTCGCAGAAAGGCCCTGCGGCGGAAACTGCGTGTGACCACGTCCATACAATGCCATGATTTGATTTGCTGCATTCCGGATGGTTGCAGTGGACGCAATTACTTTTGCACAAACACCATCGCGCTCACAGAGCTTCGATATGGCAGCCTCGTAGATACCGGTCATAGTACCAAGGGGGCCGGAAATCAAATGCAACTCATCCTGGATGATAAGTTCCGGAGGCTTTTTGTTGTTCGCAATACCGAACAGCGCCGCAGGCTTGTCATTAAGCGGAATCTGGGCAAACTTATCAACAGTTGCCACAACAAAAGTAGGCAGATGCTGGTAAATAACATCGTCAATAATATGAATAGGGAGACCGCCCGGTGCGGAATGGAAATGACAATGCTGATTCGGGCATTTGATTGTCATTCGGTTCTGAACAAGATCAACATCATAATGTTGTGCATAGAGCTTTTCGCCGCACCAAGGACACACCTTGATTTGAACAGGATTTGACTTTTCATCAACACCGCCCTGTTTTTGCTTGTTGATGCTGGTTCTTGCATCTTTCAAATGATTGGGGGTAAGGTTGCCACCAACCCACAATCCAATGGAGATCTCATTTCCACCCAAACCATACTTTTTTCGCAGCAGTTCACATGCAAAGATCAGAATACTGGCGCGTTCAAACTGCTGAAGCGTCAAAAGCCGAAGTGTGTATCGCATAATTACGGTAACACCATCTGCGTTTGCATCACGAAGTCTGCGTAAAAAGATTACAAAGGCAGTAATACCTAAATACGCCTCTGTTTTACCACCGCCGGTGGGGAACCACAGAAGGTCGACCATCTGTCGATCCGGAACATCCTGTCCGGGATGTCCCTTTGGTTCAATAAAAGAGGTCAGCTCATGCAATACAAATGCCAGCTGGAAAGGATACCAGCTTACTTTGGCAGGGTCAAAAGATTTGTCGTTTTTCAGCAATGTTTGCCTCCGTTGGAGCAGCATCGCCTCATTGGCAAGTTGGAAGGCACGGAAAGCCTTTCCATCTCCAGCCGCACTGTCTTTCAGCAACTTGATAGCATAGTTTATTCTGTTGCATGAATCCTGACATTTTTGGATATTACTTTTAGCAACATCCTGCAAACTGTCTTTAATTGCAGGCAGGAAATCCCCCTGGTCCTTAATCCACTCCTGATACTTGGCAGCAAAGGCGCTCAACTCACGAACGACCTCATCAACAGATGCGGTAGCCAGAAATTGCATAGACAATACATTTCCGCTGACCACTTCTGCGGCTTTCATCTGACGGAGGTTGAATGTTGGGAAAAATGCAGACTCCACCCATTCTGGCTCGGCATTCTCCATGTCCCACATAACAGAGCATCCATGTCCCTGTGCATAGCAATGGACATCAGAATACAGCATATCCAATTCCAGAAGTTCCGGATCGGTAGTCAGGTATGTCTGCCGGTTTACGCTGGTAAAAATGGATACTCCGTCGCAACTGGCTACTCTGATAACCGGCTGAAATGCGCAGCTTTTGGATGTCGCATTCATATCGTTTTCAGACTGGTTTTCGTTGACCAGCGCAACCGTAATCACGCGCTCACCGGTATCCATAATGGAATGGGTATAAACCTGCAGCTGAAGTCCGCTGGGTAAATCTGCGTACTCCACCCGCTCCCCGGTGAATGTAATCTTTTCAAAGTAGGAGTATTCGTTTCGTCTCCATACTTCTTTGGGTTTCTTTTCCAGGTGATCCCACTTGGAAATATCAATTCCACAATCCTTCGCGTCCTCAAAGGAAATCGGCTCATAAAAGGCATAGCTGCCAGAAACACAAATTGCACTGACACCTGCCTTCAGTGTAACCGTAATGCCCATAGAAGAAGGATTATTCTGGTTGCTCAGGGAAATGGATGCATCATAAGTTTCAATCTCATTTTCCAACAAGGGGTTCCGCGCCAGATCCAATGCCTCCACAGTATCCTTTTGCGGATACAGTTTTCCCATGATGTAATACTGGGCCGGAAGTTCGGCAAGGCATTCATCTTTTGTGACAGGCCCAATAAAGTCCTGCTCCAGAATGCGGGACACAACCTTTCTGGCATCATAAAATTTTGAATAGTCAGCCATAACCAAACCTCCGGTTCTGTATAATTAGTAAGTATCTTTGTCCACGGCAGCAAATCCCGTGATAGTAATGCCGGACCAAACGCTGACATCACCATAGGTTCTTGCGCCTGCGGGAACAGGAGCTATTCCGGATACACAAGTTGTGATATTGTGAACAAACACATCACAGAATGCATGGGGATATACCTCGTAATACACCGAGCAATTCATATTTTTTATATGCTGAATTGCTTTTTCCAGTTCATGTGCAAAAGACTTGCTGGTATAACCCAGCACAATTTTTTCGTTATCCTCCAGCACAATGCGATATACAACATAAGACTTTGTGCCTTCCGGACATTTGATAAGCTTCAATCGCATTCCGGAATGAACACTTTTCCGGATATATTGCTGAAGATCATCATCAGTTGCGAGAGAGCGCAGATCCAGATCGGCATCACTGCCAACCTCGAAATGAGAAATATACCGTTTAAAGCCACCGGCTTTTGCGCACCGTTTGCTTTGATCGTCGTTCCTCGTAATGTAGATCTGTTTATCCTTCTTGGAAATCTCAGCTCTTTCTACCTTTTTCTTGGGCCGTGTCAGCGCAACGTAACATACCTTGTGCTCCAAAAGATCTTCTGTATTGGGATCTGCCATTGCCTCAATCACATCATCAATGACAATCACAGAGTCAAACTCCTTACCTTTTGCACGATGAATATTGCTGACCGTAATAGAGTGCCTGGACCCCGTTCCGGATTCGTACAGCATTGGCTCCCTGGCATTTCTCAAGAGACCTTTCAACAGATCTGCAACCTCGTATCTGCTTCGTGTTTCGCCACGCTGTGTTGAAACAAGGGCCATCCACCGCATCTGTGCCATTTCGTAACCAGCCTCCGGAAACAAGGCGAGATGTTTTGCCACAAAGGAAGTTTCATCAACAGATTCGTTTTCGTAGTCGCAGAATATACGGGCAATCCAGTCACCCAGTGTTGAAGAACCCAAACCACGGTGCAGGGCATGCGGAACATCTGCATTTTGGAGCCATGCAGAGATCTGCAATGCCTGTCCGTTTGTACGGGTAAGAATACCCAATGTCTCACCCTGACCAACATATCGCAGTGCATCGCTTCTTGAAAACTTGGTCAGTTTTACAGACATCCGGGGTATGTGTGCCAACAAATCGCTTGCTGCTGAAACCCGCTCCCGGGCAGAACCAGTAAGGATTGCCTTCCGGTATGGAACTGTCAGTTGCCCAAAAGTGTCACCCTGACGATGATTCTCTGTAAGTGCGTAATAATTGGCGCTGGGGAAACTTTTGAAAATGTCCTGATAGAATTGCTCAGAGGACATAATCGCAGGATCGCCTTCTGCCATATAGTCATACAAAGCCTGACAAGAATCGCCCAAAATCGTGAAACCACAAGTATCCGGGAGTCCTTTCAGCATTGCCAAGACCAACTCTGCCCGGCTGCCAACAAGGTCCTGAACCTCATCAACGATGATATGCTCATAATCAGCCAGCATATCTTTTTTCTTTTTGAAAATGGATGTTGCAACTTTTATGCGCTGATCATAGTCATGCGCTTCCAGAAGGAAGTGCTTGGGAAGTAAATCCTTATGATTATCCTGCACCCATGCCAGCATATATGTAGAGAAGGAGTCAAATGTACGAACATCTACATCCTGCCACTCATAACCGATGCGTCCGATCTCAGCAGCATCAGAGAGCCTGTTTCGTACAACCTCCACGGCAGAGCGTGAGAAACACAGAACCAAGATATTCTCTGCATTAGCCTTCTCCTCGTTGATCATATGGATGATTTTTTCAATCAGGGTCCACGTCTTGCCCGTACCGGGGCCAGCATTTACGATGCTGCGCTCGGCGGGTTCCGCTTCAATGATTTCGTCCTGTGTGGTTTCTTTAAAGGAACTGAAATCGATTTTCTTGACCTCCACAGGCCGGGGCACCGGCTGAACTGGTTTCCGGACAACGAACGGATCGTCCGGATCAGGCTTTTTCTCTTCAGGAGTTGGAACCCCCGATTCTCCAGCATGCTTCTGTTCCGGGTTGTCTCCTGCAAACAGTTTCGCTGCCGCTCCGGCATCTCCATCTTCTGATGCACGCTTCTTTCGTGCGGCTTCTTCAAATTCAAAAATTGCCGGTTGAGCCCTTTTGTTCTCCTCATGTATTGCCAGCTCGGAAGAATCAAAATCGGAACGGCAACTATGAAAGTGGCTACATTTCGTATTAAGGCACCTGCAGACAACCTGCTCATGACCCTGGTGGTCTCTAATCGTTCCCCAGGGATAGTCATTTTTTGCAGCGTATGCGCAGTGAACCGATGCATAGTCGTATTCCTTCTTCTGAAGGCTCGTCAATGCACATTGTTTTTTAAGAAGCTCCAGCGAAAATGGGTCATGTATTTTGGAGCGGAACGTAGAGTCCTCATAAAAACTCTTTTCTACAGGATACAAATTGCTCCGGAACGCTACAGTACTGATATTACTCTCCATGCCGCACCTGCTTTCCTGGCAGCTTATAATAGCACTTCAACTGTGTGTATTCCCACAGCCGCCGGAACTCTGCGGGCTGCATATTACTTCCGGCAACAACGGTGAACACCATATTCTGATCAACAGAAGCCTTGAGTACAATCTGCTCCTGAAGGAAACGGTATGCGGGGACCGACAGTGTCTTATATCTTTCCGGAGAGGCCTCGATATCAGGACTTCCACCAAAAACAAAACGGGCTTCCTTGCTGGAATCCACGATTCCGAAATGACATGTATGCTCCCACCCGCGAATTGGAGTATCCGGCTTCAGAATTTCGTAGTATGCATTGTCGCTCAGCACGATACCGATAGACTGATTGGCATAATAACCGCCGGGAGTCATTGCCAGCATAGCAGCACCCTGCCCGACATTCCACATGGTTTCTTCCGGGAAAAACAGCTTGTCTCCATACTTGTCATCCATCTTCTCCAACAGGGGACGCAGATTGCTGCTACCACCCACCATAACAATCCGGTCTATGTTGGCAAGTCCAACTCCCGACTGACGGATTGCTTCCTCCAGACAGTCCATTGCCATTGTGACTTCAGGATCTACAATATCCGCAAACCAGTCATATTCCAATGTTTCACGGCAGGCACCATATACGCCATAATTATTGATAGAAATCGTGGCGGTGTCATCATCGCCCAGCATACGCTTTGCACGCTCGGCACGAACCCGCATCATATCCTGGGCGCTGGACGGCATATCCGCAAATGCCATCTCGACACCTTTTTTACGGGCAATTTTCGCATGGATTCTCTTGGCAATTTTATCATCGATATAGTCACCGGCAATATCTCTGCCGACGGTTGCCAATTCAGATACCTTTCCGTTAATATGCTGAAGAATGGATACATCCAGTGTGCCACCGCCCCAGTCAAAAATTGCAACAACAGAAGAACTTTTCAGTTCATCATAGTTTGCAAAAAAAGCAGCAGTGGGCTCGCTGATAAAAGAACGGATATGGATACCCGCCTTCTTTGCTGCTTCTCGCAGTTTTGCACGCTTGGAGGCGCTGAATCCAACAGGAATCGCCACAGTTGCTTCTTCCATGTCAATTCCGGTACGATTATGCACATTGGCTTTCAGATACTTAAAAACCTCGCTGGCCACATCGACAGCAGTCCATTCGCGGCCTGCAATTGTTTTTATCTGCTCAGAATCCAGAATGGTCTTGACTGATGAGATATACTCACAGGATTCACTCAGCTCCATCTTTTTATCCCATGCGTCCCGGCCATTGAATACAGCGCCTGTGGTTTTATCAATCGCAACAACGGACGGGATCGGACGTCCTTCTTCATCGCCGTATTTAACAGCTTCCGGCTTTTGATCCATCACCACATATCCAACAGTTGCGCTGTTGGTTGTGCCGAAGTCAATGCCAAAATAATATCTCAATCCAGTTGCCACGGTTTTTCACCTCACTTAAATTTCATGCCGCCTTTTTCCAGTATGTCGAAGATACTCTGAAGCTGGAGCCTCAGGTTCTCACCCAAATCGCAGCTCATAGGCACATCCAATGCATCCACAAAATCCCGATATTCGACTCGGATCTTGGACGCAAGTCTCTGGAGTGACTCATCAGCCTGTTTACTTCTGTCCCGGCTGAGAACCTCTGCCATTTTAACTCTTTCTGCTATTTCAGCATCTTTTTTGGCGATAACTGCATCTCTTTGTTCCACCGTCTGTCTCAACACAAAGATATCACCTTCAGCGGCAGACAGTTTTTTTCTTAACTCAGCAATAGTATCCTGCAGGTCTGCTATCTGCTGATTAGCTCCATGAAGCTTATTCTGCTCAGCTCCCAGAGATTGGGTCAATGCATCAATTTTAATTTTTTGCTGCGTACTTTCGGCCTTGACAACGGCTGTAGCTTTAGCAGCCTTCCCCAGCAACGCAGCAAGATATGCTATCATATCGCTGGGCACCTCTTCCTCAGGCTGCGCAACGATTACTTTCGGTGCTTGAACTTTCTCTTCCTGGAGATTATCTGCAACAGATACCATCTTCGCTTTTTCTGCTGCAACTGTTGTTGATGCAGGGCTTACTGGATCAGTCTTTGTGTCTGCGCTGACACTTTGGGAAATATCATAATCAGCAAGCCACTTGCGAATCTTTGCAATATTTTTAACAACAACGCCTTTTGCGGAACCAGCATTTTCAATGCCATCCATTATGGAGGAAACAAGCGTCACAAACTCCTTAATGAACACCGGTTTGGTCCCAACATCGGCAAGCGGACACAGTTCCACATCTGGGCGCAGTTCAGCCAGAAAGTATTTCTCCAATGTTTTCTCAGCCGTTCCAAGTCGTTTTTTGTCCTTATTAACACATGCACCCGGCAACCGTTTAATTATGGGTGCCAGAATATTTCTGGGAGCATTGTTATTAAGCATCAATGCAAGCAAATGCGCTACCAACCGGAAGGATACATTGCTGTCAATGCCGTAGTATTTTCCGCTGAACAGTGTTGCCAGAGTTGCATTTTGATCTTCCGTTTGAATCAAATAGGCATAGAAAGGCTCTGCACCGCAGAAAGCAAATCCTTCATACAAAAACTGTTCGGCGCGGCCGGTCAAACCTGTATCCGCAACAAGGCTAAGCCATGCGCTGCGGAAAGCTTCTTTTTCCTTAATTGTAGGCTCTTTCTTTTTCTTTTCTTTTTTTGCTTTCATTAATGAATCGAGGATTTCGATGTGCTTTTCCATAATTGGCCTCCGATTATTAAATTATATAAAACGATGTGTCCGAAAATATGGACCAAACCAGAATTTGTTGTTCATTTGCTGAAGATTATTTACCGTTATTCCATGCTCCGGATTGACTCTGCCAAGTAAGCGTTAGTTCCGACTCGTTTATGATTGCATTCCAAACAGGGCGCAAATAACGATCAATGCTGTGCATTACATCATCCAACGCCAGTTCCGGCATCTTCAACCTCCGCAGATACTGACGCCAGCGGACCTGGATGTCCTTATTCTCTGCCAAGGCAATTACCCGGTCGAAGCTGTCCCGCTCGTATGCGGTGCCTCGATTCTGCAGCGTTTCAAACACAGCCTGTTGGAGTGCCCTGCCATCAAAATCGAACACAGAAGACAGATAATAAATATCGTAAATATCCTTCATGCGGCTGGTCAGTTCCAAACGCTGGAGCAGTGCATCAAATTTCTCCGCAATCGTGCTTTCCAGGGAGTAGGTCAGCACCTCCGGGACAGCAAAGCCGTCCAATTGTACCGGAATCGTCCGCTTGTGCGAGTTGGGAACAATAACATCACCGACGCCAAAATCCACATCAAAGGGAGTACGGGTGTTTTTGATTTGGCCCACCAGTTGAAAGCTGACACCGGTATATTTCCGCTGCGGCGAAATCGTTTCAAATCCCCGGGAAGAAAAGGTTACGAAATCATTGCCGCTGTCTACAGCGATTATTTCATCCACCATTCGTTTGATGTCTTCGATCGTTCCAGGGAACTGACGCAGCAGAAAATCAATATCCACAGTGGCACGACTCTCAAAATTAGTCAGAGTATAGATGAACAAGCCGCCCTTTAGCACCAGATTTTCAGCGTACCGGGATGCGGCCAGTCGTCGCAAAAACTCCTCCTGGCAGAATAGCTGCAAGTGCAGCTGGAAGGGTTTCCCAGTTTCTTTTGCCTTGTTTTTCAGTCGCGCAATGACCGATGCGCCCATATCCATCAGAGCCACACTCCAATCCGATCCTTTACTTTTTTCAGAATTCTTCTCTTCTCTGCATATTCCAGCAGTTTGGGGACATTCTTTTTTGCATCTGCCACATATCCCTGGATGGCTTTGTTATAGGTCTCCCGATCCATCTTGTTTTCATAGAAAATGCATTCACAAATCAGCCGATCCCGGTCAAATATTTGCATAGTGCAGTCTCCATAATCCGCCGTGGTTATACCAAAGGAAAGAAATTCTTTCTTCATGTAATACGGCTGAACAAATGGATAATCCAGATTAAACCGGGACTTGGATGTATCGCGATCCACAGCAACATTCCATTCCAGTGGTGTCCGGTCAGAATATCTGTAATAAAACAGTGCTGTATACATACACAGAACACCGTCCGGAAACAGCTGCGCTACCTGTGCTGCCTCCGAAAGTATTAGGGACGATTCGCTGAGACGGTAATAACCGGATTTTACCCGTTCGATAATTTGTTCATTGACCAGTTTGCGAATGGCATAGGTGTTATAGCCAAGTGCTTTCAAATCCGAGGTTCTGAATATGCCACCATTTGTATCGGCCATTTTTTGTAGTTTCTCTCTGTGGGTCATACATTCACCAACTTTCCGCACAGATCAACTGCAAGATGCAGTTAGCTAAATATAATTATACTCCTGATCTTAAGAATGTCAATTGTGTTTTTTCCGCTTCGACTGATTATGTGCGGAAAAAAGGTAAAAACCAGGATCCTCCGCTGCAGAAGAATCCTGGTCTTTTATTTACTTTGTTGTGCCTGGAGTTTTCGCTTTCTTCGACTGTTTCGCTGATTCATCGCTTTTCTTGCCTTTTCACATTCCACTTTCCCGCAAGTAACCGAGCGATTCCATCTGCGGACAAATGCCTCCCCACAAAACGGACAGGACAAGACAACACCTTCAGGCTTTTCTTTCTTTTCAGCAGATGTGCCCTTATCCTCCGGAGCGACATCCTCAGACATCTTCCGGGCCAGGGTATACCAGCAAATATCAAACACGGAATGCACATCCACTGCAAATACCATTTTCCTGGTTCGGGGATTGACCTTCAGCCGGATTCTGAAATCCGGCATGATATCCACCATTTTGTCCTGCAGTTCTTCATAATAATCAAACGGAGGTCGTGCAAAGCCATCGTAGGGTTCTATATCTTTTGCAACTTCTGCATCCAATTGCATCATCTTCAGCAGATCGCCGTCGGCAGAAGAATAGTCGACATCCGGAAAATCATCCGGGTCTGAGCGGTATTGCTCAAAAAACGGCAGACCGGCAAAGCGTTTCCCATCCTTATACAAAGTAAGTGCTGGTACGTCATTGCCCAGGCACATCTGCTCAAACGCAAAATGCATCCGCATAGCCTGGTAGAACCACTCCAGATCCCGCATAAAGTCGCTGATGCTGAAGGTGGCATCTTTTTCTATAAAATAGCCGTCCTCCTCCAGTTTGTAATCGAGTTCCATCATATATGCGTGTATGGAATCAATGGCATAGGGATGGCCATATTTTTTGCACCATTCAATAATCAGATCTGTGTACGGTCTCTCCTCGGAGGGATCGTCTATTTTTTTAGCCAAGTTATAGATACTGGCTGTCAGTTCTGCGCCTGTAGGCGAATCATTGGTATATAATTCCGGCTCATAACCTTTTTGGCAGTATGGCCGGGCGATCAGCACATCATTGGGCGCATAATCCAATTCGTATTCCTTAAACCGAACTAAGTGGTAAATCAGCTGTCCGACACCGCCGATGGCATCGTATCCAAAGACATCTGTTGTTTTGTTTGCTTTTGACGGCACATAGTTGCCGTATGCATCGCAAGGCATAAGATACCTCCTGTGTCACCGTTAGAGTCACCGATAGAAATTATACAACGGTGACATTATACGATATAATTACGACGAAAACAAGAGCAAACAATAAAATACTTTCTCAAGACGGATGTCGACTTTCAAAAAAGGTGGTTGCCCGCACCGGACCACCAGATCCGGTTTGTAGGGGAAGTATGCCTTTTTGAAGAAAGGAGGGGCCGTACATGAAGAACAGGGTCAAGCAGAGAGCTAACCGCAAGCTGAAGGCAATGGAAGAACGCCTGGACAAGCGTAATCATTATGGTAACAAGGATTTGACTGCTTACAATGCGGTGCAGCAGATCCGCACTAAGGGCAAGGCAGAGATTGCCCTGAAATAATCCCCTTAACGAGCCACCGATCGGTATCCCACTGACCGGTGGTTTCTGTTTGCTCTGTTTATTACTAAGGAAAGGAGAAGTGAGCTATGGAAAGAACGACTATGAGCGTGCAGGAACTGTCCGCTCAGATGGGCATCAGCCTGCCAAAGGCATACGAGCTGGTGAAAAACCCCGGTTTTCCTACTCTGCGCATCGGTACCAGAATCCTGATTCCTATCGATGCCTACAAAGCCTGGTTGGTGCGTCAGGCTACAGAAAAATGACGCAATTCTCATTTGAAAAGAAGGAGGTGAGCAATTGGATATCATGGTTTTTCATTCCGGTAACTGTGGCAATGCCCAGAACTGCAAATACCCGCACAGTGGTATCGGCAGCACCCCGGAAGAACTGAAAAAGCTGTTCTGTTATGACCACACATTTATCCGGTTCAAAAACAATTACCGCAGTAAGGAGAATTTTCTGGAAGCTACCATTGCCGCCCTGGACAATGATAATGATCATTCGGATAATCCTGCAGAGTGGATTCCCATAGACGCCATTCCCGGATTATTCCCCGAAATTCCCTGTGTGGTCAGTACCAGCCGCCACCATATGAAGCAAAAGGGCAATCGTTCTCCCCGCCCCCGGTATCATGTGGCGCTCTGGATCGGCTCAATCACAGATCCGACAGAGTATACGGCATTGCTGTCCAGGGTACAGGCGCTGTTCCCCTTCTTCGATGCCAAGGCGCTGGATGCTGGTCGGTTCTTCTTTGGCAATCCGGATACGGAAGTATATACCTTCCAGGGACACAGAACGCTGACAGATTTCATTGAAGAACTGGAGGAGAACAAATTCGTGGCGGATATGGAGAGGACAACTGCTGCTGCCCGAATCGGTTCTATCCCGGAGGGCAGCCGCAACAGCACCATCTCCCGCGCCGCAGGGAAGATCCTGAAACGGTGGGGCGATACACCGGAGGCTTACGAGAAATTCATGGAGGTAGTCTCCCAATGCTCTCCGCCGCTGCCGGACCAAGAGGTCAATAGCACCTGGAAGAGCGCACTCAAGTTCTTCCACGAAAAGGTGGAAAAGCAGCCGGGATATGTTCCTCCTGCGGACTACAACGCACCGCTGACACCGCAATGGGAACCGCCGATTCCCTTTGCCCAACACACCCTCCCTGCATTCCCGGTGGACGCATTTCCCCCGGCGATTAGGGATTATGTTCTGGCGGTGTCGGAGACCACGCAGACTCCGGTGGATATGGCAGCAACAGCGGCATTGGCGGTGCTGGCACTCTGCCAGCAGGGCAAGTACCGGATCAAAGGCAAAGACGATTGGATCGAGCCGCTGAATCTGTTCACGGTTATCGTAGCGGAGCCGTCGGAGAGAAAGTCTGCGGTCATCAGCCATATGACCGGCGCTGTCCATCGATTTGAGGCGGAGTACAACAAGCAGCACTCCGGTGCTGTGGAACGAAGCCGCATGGAGAAGCGGATTCTGGAAAAGCAACAGCGCAATCTGGAAGAAATGGTTATCAAAGGCAAGGCGCAGATGGAGGATCTGCAGGACGTGGCTATGCAACTGGCCAATTTCCGGGAGGTCATGCCCATGCGGTTGTATGTGGATGATGTGACCACGGAGAAGCTGACTTCCGTTCTGGCGGAGAATAATGGTACTGCCGCAGTTGTATCCGCTGAAGGTGGCATCTTCGATATGCTGGCCGGTATTTACACGAAGAATGTGAATATCGATGTTTTTCTCAAGGCCCACAGCGGAGATGACATTCGAGTAGACCGTGTAGGCAGAAGCAGTGAGAGTATCTCCAACCCTGCACTGACCGTACTGCTGGCCGTGCAGCCGAGCGTGCTGTCCGGCATGATGAGCAACGGTGTGTTCCGCGGCAGGGGCCTGACGGCCCGGTTCATGTACTGTATGCCCCAGTCCAGGGTTGGCGACCGGAAATACCGCACCCAGCCGATCCCTGACGAAGTATCCCGTTGCTACGAGGTGCTGATCAGAAATCTCCTGCAGGAAGGAACCCCCAAGACACCGGACCTAATCCGGTTATCCCCGGAGGCAGACAAACTGCTGGAGGCCTTTGCAGGCGAAGTGGAAGGCAAGCAGAAAACCGAATATTCCGACATCCCGGACTGGGCAGGCAAGCTGGTAGGTGCGGTGTTGCGGATCTCCGGACTGCTGTGCCGGGCCGCCAATTCCCACTGTTCCGACTTTCTGGACCTTTCGGACTCCATGATCGTCAGCGGAGAAACCATGGCCGGTGCCATTGCCATCGGCAGATACTTCACGGAGCATTCCCGTGCCGCCTATTCCCTTATGGGTGCGGATGAACTGGTGAAACAGAGCCAGTATACCCTGGATGCCATCATGAAAAACGGACTGCTGGAATTTACCCGCCGGGATATTATGCGGATGTGCCGCAGTTTCAAGAAGGTCGAGCAGGTACAGCCGGTGCTGAACCATCTGGCAGATTTGGGTTATGTGGCACTGAAGGAAACCGAGCAGCCCTTCGGTAAGGGCAGACCCGCTAACCCGACCTATCTTGTTAACCCCCTGCTGTACCGGCAGGCTGCGTAAGAAAAGGTATTTTTGTCCTTTTTGTCCGCTGTCCCGGAGATGGAAATATTGTATTTTTCAGCATCATGGGAGCGGTAGTAAGTACGGATATCTATAAAAAATATATATCGTTAAACTACCGTTATTTATAGATACCCATATATCCCCCTTGATGAAAAACGCAATTTCCATATATGCGGACGCGTGACAAAAAGGACAAAAATCACTATCCACAACAAATAACAAGAAACGAGGTAATTTTTGATGAAAATCAAGCAGTTGATTCCTGTACCCAGCGACTACGCAGTCCTGGCCACACGCAAATCCGATTTCACCAGCCCCTGTTATGACCAGCAGGGTGACAGCCACAGCTTTTTCTGGGCTGTAGTTGATGGAGGATATGAAGACTATATCGAACTCATTGATGTAGGTCTGGACACTGGGCAGCAGATCTGTGACCGCAGACTGGTTGTTCCCAGAAAACCCTGCCCCTTCTGCAACCACCTGATGGAACCCTGGTATGACAACAAGCACCGGCCGGTCTTCTGGCAGGAATGCCCTACCTGTGGCCATATCCATGATATGCGCAGCCACGAAGAAGATGAATAACCCGGAAATTCCGGTGTGGGGAGGAGGTGAGATGTATGCAGAATGAAGATCTGTCCCGATATCTGTGGAAGGGTCTGAATCTGAAGCGGTACTCCGTTGTCCGGATCATCCCGCAGGATGCCAAGCACGCTGTGATCATCATGTTCAGCAATGACAAGGATGACCCTCACTGGTGTCTGCAGTACAAGGGAAATGGCCACTACTTTGATACCTTCCAACAGCTGATGGACTACTTCCACAGCCGCCGCTTCAAAAAGCCGCAGGATCTGATTCTTTGATTACCCCCAGGGGGAGGTCACATCTCTACGGCTATTTTAGCGGACAGCGGGCAGGGGGTCGCACGAAGAAAAACGGCGATTTCAAAGGTAAAAAACCTAAAAATCAAACCATTATTACATGAGAAGGAGTGGATTCTATGTCGAAAGACGGTACGAATCGTGGCGGAGCCCGTCCCGGAGCGGGCAGAAAACCCAAAGCGATCTCGGAGAAAATTGCATCCGGGAATCCCGGTGGCAGAAAGCTGACGGTTGTGGACTTCGGTGACGAAGCAGTCAACCTCAAGGGCAGCGAAATGCCGCCGGTCAAGGATTACCTCAAGGCCAGGCAGAAGGATGGGAGCGTCACCTGCGCCGAGGAAATCTACAAGGAAACATGGGAGTGGCTGCGTGAACGCAAGTGCGATCATCTGGTCACCACCCAACAAATCGAACAGTACGCCATGAGTGTGGCGCGCTGGATTCAATGTGAAGAAGCGGTGTCTGAATTTGGCTTCCTGGCAAAGAAGCCTACAGGCACCGTATTTTCATCTCCCTATGTCACCATGGGCCGGGAATACATGAAGCAGGCCAACGCCGCATGGTATCAGATTTACCAGGTGGTCAAGGAAAACTGCACCGTCGATCTTGGAGGCAGCTCTCCCCAGGACGATGTAATGGAGCGGCTGCTCCGCGCCCGTATAGGGCAGAAACACTATTAAAATTTGGAGGTACTTATTATGAGCAATGTAAGAACTGCCGCTGATGCTATGCGGCGACGGAAGAACTGGCTGCTGAGATCAGCGGCAAGAAACCCCGATCCCTCTGTCGAGGCCAGAAAGCAGGCCGAAGCATACAACACCGCGTTCTGGGAAATCATGCACACCGGTATGCCCCAGAACAGCCTGAAGGCGGGCAGCGATGGTGCCGGTGGTTATCTGGTACCGGATACTTACGAGGACAAACTGGTAAAAGCGCTGTCGGAACGGAATGTGATCCGGCAGATCGCCACCACCATTCCCACCACCCACAAGCTGCATATTCCTGTGGCTTACGGTGTGGGCGATGCTACATGGGTCATCGAGGGACAGCCCTGGTCTTTCAGTGAAGCCTCTTTCAGTGAAGCCTCTTTCGGTGAGGTGGTGCTGGATGCACACAAGCTGGCCACTTCCATCCTTGCATCCGATGAGATGCTGGAGGACGGCGGTGTTGACCTGGAAAAGCACATCCAGGGGTTCTTTGCAGAGCGGATTGGCGGAGCGGAAGAGGTTGCCTTCATCCGTGGCAACGGCAAGGGTAAGCCTTTGGGCCTGATCTACCAGGCATCTGTCGGCACCATGTCCGACGATGCCTTCCGCAGACTGCGCCGTGTCGACCACTATGACGGCAGACCTCTGTGGAACAACAATCTGCAGGAGGGTGAGCCTCAGTATCTGTTTGGTCACCGGATCTATATCTGCAAGGCCATGGACAAGGTCGCTCCCGGCAGCATTCCTGTTATGTTCGGTGATTTCCGGAACTACTGGATCGGTGACCGGGGCAAGCGTGTCATCAAGCGCCTGGTGGAGCGGTATGCTGACCGGGGCCAGGTGGCCTTTATCACCACCGAGCGGGTGGATGCTAAGCTGGTGTTACCCGAGGCAGTGAAGATGCTGAAGATCAGCGGCACTCCCGCAGCGGAATCCGAAGAATAATACACCCGGGGAGAGTGGTTCTGTGGGGCTGCTCTCCCCACCACTTTGCGGTCATGACGGAAGGAGTGTCACTATGAGACTGCAGGACAAAATCGCCATCAACAATATGCGGCTGGAGGGACACAGTCCTTCCGTGATCGCCGCGAAACTGGGACTCCCGGCAGGAACGGTCAGATCCCATATCCATCGCCACCCCAATATCCCCGGTGCCAAAGCCTGCAAAAACTGCGGCAGACCGCTGATGCAGCCCAAAGGTCGCAGGGAGAAAAAGTTCTGCTCTGATTCCTGCCGGATGGACTGGTGGAACAGCCATCAGACGGAAGTCAGCAGAAAAGCCTACTATAATCTCGTGTGCCAGCACTGCGGAAAGGAGTTTGAGAGTTATGGCAACAAAAACCGGAAATACTGCTGCCGGGCCTGTTATGTTGCTTCCCGACAAGCAAGATAAATACGCCCCCAACAATCTGATTTTGTACCGCACCTCCCTGGCGCTGTACCGAAACATGACAGATGAAGGCATCTTCAATGAGGAAGAGTATTGTCATATCCGCACCATACTGAACAAAAAATACGGCTTATCTTCGGATAGTATTTTCGCAGAATGTGCTTGATATATCCGCCGGTCAGAGCGAATATGAAGTACCCCAATATGATACAAAGGAGGAAACTGAAATGGAACGAATTGTCGTGCAGCGGCACTTTCCCAAGGCGAATATTCCCCAGCTGAAGCGTGTGGCTGCGTACGCAAGAGTATCCAGCGGTAAGGACGCTATGCTGCACTCGTTGTCGGCCCAGGTCAGCTATTACAGCGATCTGATCCAGAATCACAGCGGATGGCAGTATGCAGGTGTCTATGCCGATGAAGCGCTGACTGGCACTAAAGACAACAGGGATAATTTCCAGCGGCTGCTGACGGATTGCAGATCCGGCAAGGTGGATATGGTCATCACCAAGAGCATCTCCCGCTTTGCCCGCAACACCGTCACACTGCTGGAGACCGTAAGAGAATTGAAAAACATGGGAGTGGATGTGTTCTTTGAGGAACAGAATATCCACTCCCTTTCTGCTGACGGAGAACTGATGCTGACGATCCTGGCCAGCTATGCCCAGGAAGAAAGCCTTTCTGCCAGCGAGAATCAAAAGTGGCGGATCAAACGGAATTTTGAAAATGGGATGCCCTGGAATGGAACGATGCTCGGTTACCGATACGAAAATGGCACCTTGATCGTTGAGCCAACAGAAGCAGATACAGTCAACCGCATCTTTACGGAATACCTTGCCGGTTCCGGGATGACCGCTATTGCCAAGCGATTGAACGCTGATGGCATCCCTACCCGGTACGGCAATGCTTGGGGTAAGGCAAGCATCAAAGCGGTGCTTCAAAACTATGCCTACACAGGAAACTTGCTCCTGCAAAAATCCCGGCGGGTAGACCATCTTACCAAGCGGGACGTACCGAATAACGGCGAGTTGCCGCAGTACCATGTGCAGGACTGCCACGAGGCAATTATCCCTCTGCGGTTGTTTAACGTCGTGCAGGAGGAAATGCGGCATCGGGCAGATAAGCACACGCACCCCGGTGAAAAGCGAAAAGAATACCCGTTTTCAGGAAAATTGATCTGCGCTTGCTGCGGTAAGCACTACAGAAGAAAAATTACCGCCACCGGACCCAAATGGATCTGTACTACCTTCAATACCATGGGCAAAGCGGCCTGTCCCTCCAAGCAGATCCCGGAAGAAACCTTGATTGCCGTTACCGGGGAGGTTATTGGCAGCACAGATGCCATTGACAGTAAAATAACGGCTGTGAGGGTGGAGAATGATAACACCCTGGTATTCTGCCTTGCTGACGGCACGGAAACCGTTAAACGATGGCAGGATCGTTCCCGCCGGGAAAGCTGGACACCGGAGATGAAGAATGCCGCCTGGCTGAAGAAAATGGAAAGGAGGTCGCATCATGATAAATGCTAAAAATATTACGGTTATTCCCGCCACAATAAATCCCATGACCCGGCTGCCAATGATGTCGGCCATTCTCCGCCGGGTGGCTGCATACGCCCGTGTGTCTACGGACAGTGAGGAACAGCTGACCAGCTACGAGGCCCAGGTCGACTATTACACCAAATACATTCACAGCCGATCCGACTGGGAGTTCGTGGATGTATATACGGACGAAGGCATCTCCGCCACCAACACCAAGCGCCGTGAGGGATTTAACCGCATGGTGCAGGACGCCCTGGACGGCAAAATTGACCTCATCGTGACCAAGAGTGTCAGCCGCTTCGCCCGCAACACCGTGGACAGCCTTGCCACCGTCCGAAAACTGAAGGATGCTGGCGTGGAGGTTTACTTTGAAAAGGAAAATATATGGACGCTGGATTCCAAGGGTGAGCTACTCATAACAATTATGTCCTCCCTTGCCCAGGAAGAAAGCCGATCCATTTCCGAGAATGTGACCTGGGGCCAGCGGAAGCGTTTTGCCGACGGCAAAGTCAGCATTCCCTACAGTCAGTTCCTTGGCTACCGCAAAGGTGCGGATGGTCTGCCGGAAATCGTACCGGAAGAAGCAGAGATTGTCCGCTCCATTTACCGGATGTGTATTGAGGGTATGTCCACCAATGCCATTGCCAAGCACTTGACCCGGCAGGGTATCCCCACCCCAGCGGGTAAACAGGTGTGGCAACGGGCTACGGTGGAGAGCATTCTTCGCAATGAGAAATACAAGGGTGCGGCACTCCTGCAGAAGAAATTCACCGTGGATTTCCTGCAGAAAAAGATGAAGGTCAACGAGGGTGAGGTTCCCCAGTACTATGTGGAACACAGCCATGAGGCCATTATTGATCCGGAGGAATGGGAAAAAGTGCAGTTGGAACTGACCCGCCGTAAAACCAGCGCCCGGCGCACCCAGTGCAACAGCCCCTTTTCCGGAAAGCTGATCTGCGGCGATTGCGGAGAAATCTTCGGCTCCAAGGTATGGCATTCCAACAGTAAGTACCGCTGGGTCATTTGGCGGTGCAATGCCAAATACGAAAGCGGCGTTCCTTGCAGCACGCCCCACCTTTACGAAGAGGATCTGAAACAGTATTTTGTAGCAGCACTCAGCCAACTTCTGGCCGACCGGACTGCTCTTCTGGAAGATGGCCGATTGATCCGGAGCGAACTGCTGGATTTCACTGTGCTTGACGCTGAGAGTGATGATATTCTGCGTGAGTTGGATGTGATCGCCGGGATGATAAAACACTTGGTGGACGAAAATGCCACCCAGGCCAAATCCCAGGCGGCATACATCGGTCAGTACAATTCCCTGGTGGAACGATATGAGAATCTCCAGTCCCGGTACGATGCCCTGCAGCAACAAAAGGAACGGCGACAAATCCAGGCCGATGCCATCGGCGGTTGCCTGTTCGCATTGGAGGAATTGGATTTATTGCAGATTTCATTTTCCGAAGCACTGTGGAACACGGTTGTGGATCATGTAACGGTATACGCAGACGACCGGCTGGAGTTCTACTTCAAAAACGGCGCGGAACAGGAGGTGAAGATATGCAAATGATAAAGGACTGGCAGCTGACGCAACTGCGTGAGGAGTACCCGGTCGGCACACGAGTGGAACTGATCCATATGGACGATCCCTATAACCGGAAGCTGGTTCCCGGCTGTCAAGGCACTGTCCGCTGGGTGGACGATATGGGTACGATTCATGTCAGTTGGGATTGTGGTTCCAGCTTGGGTTTGATCCCCAGCGAAGATGCCTTCAAGAAAATCTAAACGGTGTCCACAACGAAGAAGCCTCACACCCGGTAGCCCCAGGTGTGAGGAATTTGTTTTTGTTGGTATAGTTTTTAGTCATCGTTGGGAAGGTACCAGCCATGCTCCCGCTTGGGCAGGTTGAGCGGAAATCTGCTGGCTATTGCATTCACTACATCGATGCGTTTGAGATCAAGCTGCAGATATTCATCGGAATCATAATCCATCGAATCCAGTTCTGCCCTCATCTCTCCTTCAATTGAGCGCAATTCATCTTCCAATGCTGTCTCCATCCAATAATCTGTAACATGATCAAATCGCATCATTGCACCCTCCTCACCTTCGTCTCCGCCAAAGAGCGGTGTATAGTTGCCACTTTCTCCGCCATCGGATTGTGATGCTAAGTAAACAGTACCAGCTACTGCTGCCACAACACCAACAACCTTACCTGCGGCAATGAGCCATTCTTTTGCTTTCCGGCGGCGTTCCTGTCTGCAATCAGCGCACAAGGTACCGTCAGGATCAGGGATTATCTTTCCGCAGTCAGTACAGATACCCTTTACATTATCAAAGGTGGTGTCGTTCTCGTATCCGCAATTATGGCAGATATGTTTGCTGGCATGACGATCAAATCCATCTTGGTTATTCAGGTAGGTGTTACACTCGTCACAGAACCAGAATACATAATCGTCCTCAAATTCATCTGCGGACAGCTTATACCCACAATCTTCACAGGTCCACAGGGTCGACTTCTTGTTAATGGTCATTTTGCCCTGCTGACAGGCGGGGCAAAACATCCACTTCTTAATTTTGCGTATATACGCATAGGTGATTCGGTCAACTATACTTTTTTGTTTCTTTTTATCTTTAGCCATTCCGTGACCCTCCGTCAGGCAACACCCTTCGTATAAGGCCCTACCAGTGTTTGATTCGGCAGCAGTTCGATACCCAAAGCTGCCGCTTCAGCAGCCTTTTCTGCCGAATGATGCCAGCCTTCGGCCATCGTGCGGATATGTCTGCTTACGTCAAAGGCCTCTGTTGGGGGAGTATATGCTCTTGTGGAGGCCACGGTTTCCAAAACCGGTGTAGCAGTTGCTATAGATGCGGCGGCTGCCGTTTCTGTGGGAGCCTTTGTAATGCTTTTTGAAAGCATGGCCCACAATTCGGCAAGTGCATCCTTGTTTTTGAGTCCAAGGATGACTCCAATGATGGTGGTGATACTGACACCAGCAAGAATCAGTTCCGTTTTGTGGGACTTAATCCAAGCGAGAAGCCCTTTTTGAGTTTCCGGCATGGAATCCACATTCTGATCCATCTGGACAGTTTCTTCGGCGTTTACCTTTTTATTGTTCTCACTCATGCGCATCCTCCTTCTCTCTTGACAGACTATCGATCAACTTTTGATATTCGGATATTTGCGATTGGTCGGCTGCAATTTGCTTCTGCAGCTGATGAATGGTTGCCTCTTTACTTTTGATGGCATCTTGACTTTTCTGAATTTCATCCTGGAGAAACAAGATAACATCCTGCGTCGAAACGCGGGCTTTTTTCAGTTGGTCGAGATCTATCAGTTTCTGGGCTGCTACCAGACCGCCCACAACGACGGTAGATAGAACAGCCGCTCCTGCAATGGAGGTTTTTGCGATTGACGCATACTTTGGGGAAGATCTCAGGAATTCCTGCAAGGCAGTCTCGTATATGATATGTCCGCCTTTCTTGGACTCAATGGTAGCATCCAACTTCTTATCACGGATCCAGCGCCGTACTGTTTCAGGATTTGCGTTTAGCATCTCCGCTATTTCTTTTACACTATATGTCTTCATGTCCCGACCTCCTCTCTGCGTATAAGATAACGCAAAAAATGTAGCATTGTCAATATAAATGTTGTATTAAATGTTGTATTAATACAAAGTTTACATTTCAGAAAAAAGAATACTCCCCACCGTTTGTTCAACAGTAGGGATTTCGCTTGCACTATATTATTTCCTGTTCCAGTTGGATGCCCACCTTCACCCCTTCAGCAAACCCGGCTCTTTCATGCTCCCTGCAGAGAGTACAAACGGCATCTACGATCCGATCCATCTCCCGGAGGGGCATCCCATGCATCCGTTGGTACAGATCCTCAAATGCAGCCTTCACGGCATCGGTGTCTGTGTTGTTGCATTCGTGGTAATAGGTAACAAGATTGAATTGGTATCGCTGCCGTAGTTGGACGGGTTTTCTGCCATATATTTCCTCAGTGCTGCAACGTAATCATTCATTACCGGCACCGCCTCTCATCACTTCCAGCATCATTCTGCCACCCAGACAGAAGCTGTTTTGGAACAATAAGCACTCAGCCATGGCCTGTTGTTCCCGGACACAATCTGTATGCCGGGAGAAAAGTTCCTTCTGTTCTTCGGTCATTGTTGCCAGAAGCTTTTCTTCATTCCTGCTGATCAGCCGCACAAGTTCCTTATATTCCTTGCTGGGGTTGGCATCATATTCCGCCGGATCGAGATTGCCATACCAGAATTCTTCCAAAACATTCATAACATCACCCTCCTTAAAAAGTGTGTGTGATGTTAACTCTGCCGCCCGGGTATTGCAAGTAGCTAAGCTGCACAAACCTGGGCGACTGTTTTTATTGCTATCGGCTGTATAACGAATAGCGGTTGTTTAACGAAACAAAAGCACAATATGTAGTGGTTGCGGGATGGGCACACTGGGAACTACCACAACATCATGGAAACGGCAATCCGAAATGCGTTGCAAAGTTTGGAAAAACACCCTGTTTTCAGCAAAAAGAGCATAAAAAAGCAGATACCGTAACTGACACGATTGTATCAATTACGGTATCTGTTATGGTCCGAGTGACCGGACTTGAACCAGCGGCCTGCCGACTTCGTCCGGCAGGCCGGCGGCAGATTTTAACGGCGCTTCGCGCCGCGAGGCCGCCGGTTCCCGCCCCTCTGCACAACAAAAAAATCGGAGCGCCCCGAAGGACACTCCGATGGTCCGAGTGACTGGACTTGAACCAGCG
The DNA here is from genome assembly GCA_964554795.1 of uncultured Oscillospiraceae bacterium. Classification (GTDB taxonomy): domain Bacteria; phylum Bacillota; class Clostridia; order Christensenellales; family Aristaeellaceae; genus SFHK01. Next base: position 42,110 of record CAZKQB010000027.1, read on the forward strand.
GCCTCTTGAACCCCATTCA
>CAZKQB010000028.1:0-36187 GCA_964554795.1 uncultured Oscillospiraceae bacterium
AAGGAGGAAAAACTATGCTTAGCAACAAGACTTACGATGTTCTCAAGTGGATCGCACTGTATCTTCTGCCCGCACTGGGCACCCTGTACTTTGCCCTGGCGGGTATTTGGGCGTTCCCTTATGGCGAGGAAATCGTCGGTACGATTACGGCGATCGACACTTTCCTGGGCGTACTGCTTGGAATCAGTACTGCGCAGTATAACAAGGAAAACAGCAAAGAAAACGCCGAGGAGTAAACGGATTAACGAGGTCAAGGTTTTGGAAAGCGCTCGTCTACGCGGCGAGCGCTTTCTCTTTTGGTTTTGAATTTTCAGAGTTGAAGACATAACACAGTACATGCTATAATGCTTTTGCTGAGTTATGTCTACTTTTCTTCTAAAACAGGAGGAAAAATGGAGACATTATCAAACGCCATTAAGGAGTGGATGGCACAGTACAAGCACAATTCGGTGAAACCGACAACGTATGACCGACTTGAAACATCCCTGAGCACCTTGATGAATTACCCCATTGCTTCCATGGACGTTCAATCCATCGGAACCGATGATCTTCAGCGATTCATCAACGAGATGGTGGATGACGGATACGCACTGACGACGATCAAGAAGCAATACCATTTGGTGACGGCATATTTGAAATTTGCCAACACAGAGGGTTTGATTCCACGTCCGATTTACAACAACGTTCATCTGCCCACCCGTCAGGCGGTGAAGAAAAAGCGCCGCGAGGTGTATGGATATTCTCAAGTCGAACAGGCGGCGCTTAACCACGTTCTTCGGACGCAGGCTCGTCCGGGCTACGCGGCGGCGATGCTGATGATGAAAACGGGGATGCGCGTAGGTGAATGTTTAGCGCTGACGTGGGACGATGTGGTATGGCGGCGAAAGGGATTGCGAATCAACAAGACGCTCATTCGCATTTCCAACCGGCATCGGATGGAGGTGCAGGACGGCGCAAAATCGTTTACCAGTAATCGGACGATTCCGCTGAGCAAGAATGCCTATGACCTTTTGACCGAGCTTTACAACAAGGAAGGCTACAAGCACACCTATGTCTTTCAGGCGCAGGATGGAAAGCCGATCTCCTATGAGTCGATGCGCTACCAGATTCAATGCGCCTGTGAAGAAGCCGGTGTGCCGTATCTGGGTCAGCACGTGTTCAGGCATACCTTCGCAACCAACTGCTACAACCGCGGATGCGATGTTAAGATTCTGTCAAAACTTTTGGGCCACGCCGATGTTACCGTAACTTACAATGTTTACATCCATCTCTTCGGAGACGCACTGGAGGAGATGAGAAGTGTTGTTGGTTAATTGTAACAAAAAAAGTACGACCTGGTTGCAGCAGATCGTACAAATTTCACTGGCAGGGGCAGAAGGACTCGAACCCTCAACAAAGGTTTTGGAGACCCACGTGTTACCATTACACCATGCCCCTAAGCACAGTCTCTATTATACTCTGGTTCTTTGGGTTTGTCAATTCTTTTTTCGAAGATTTTTTTGATTTTTAGGCCTAAATTGCAATGACTCACAGCATCCTGAAGATGAGCGTATAAAAGACCCCTATTTGTCAGACGTTTATCAAACAGTCTAACAAATAGGGGATAGGCTTAGATCAGCGAGACTTCTTCAGGGAGAGAAGCGCTCAGTCTTCAATGGCGGCCTTCCGGCAGTTGACGGCGGCAATGGCCTCCGGCGGGAACTTCGGCTGGCGGTCGTAGGTGTAAAGGCCGTTCTGTTCCTGCTCGACGTCGGTCAACTGCGTATAGCAGAAGCCCATGATGTCGGGGCTATTCATAAGCGAGGACGTGAGTCCCTCATAGCGGGAAAGGAATTCCTCACGGGTTTTGGGCGCGACGCCATAGCCCCAGCCCTTTTTATCGGTCGACCAGAAGATTCCGCCGTATTCGCTGATAAAACGGGGGCCGCCGGTGTAATGCTCTCTGCCTTCAAACTGGTCATACAGCGGTGCACCGGGCTTGTAGCGCTCTTTATAAAGGTCTACGTTCTGCTCGTAGTCGTGCGTGTCGAAGATGTCGGTTTCGCCGCAATGCAGTCCGCCGGAGCTATCGATGACCAGGCGGGAGGGATCGACGGCCTTGGTAACGCGATAGGCAAGCTGCAGCGTCAGCTGACGCAGGCCGTTATCCGATTCGCACCAGACCTCGTTGTACGGGCACCAGCCAATGATGCTCGGCGCGCAGAAGTCACGCTCAACGACTTCCAGCCACTCGCGGAGCAGGAAGCCGGACGGCTTCAGCAGTCTCGTATCGAGGCCCCAACTGGGCATTTCACCCCAGCACAGATAGCCCAACCGATCCGCCCAATAGTGAAAACGGGGTTCGACTACCTTCTGATGCAGACGCGCACCGTTGAAGCCCATAGCCATGCTCATTTCGATGTCGTGCTTCAGCGCTTCGTCGGAAGGCGCGGTGTAAATGCCGTCCGGATAGAAGCCCTGATCCAGAATGAGGCGCTGGAAGACGGGCTTACCGTTGATTAGGCACTTGATGCCGTCCAGCGAGATGGAGCGCAACGCGAAATAGCTGTCCAGCACGTCGCCGACCTTGCCGTCCTTTGCAAGCGTCAGCTTCAGGTCGTACAGGTTGCCCTCGCCAGGGCCCCACAGATGCTTATTCTTCACCGTGAGCGTCACTTTGGCGTGTCCGCCGTCGATGAGTACGGTGGCGTTTCCCTCAGGAGCGCCGCCGAAGAAGGCCTCGGCCGTCAGAGTCATGCCGTGATCGCAGCCGTCAATCGTCGCATCCAGGTACAGCGAACCGTTGGCAGCGTCGGGAATCATGCGAACCTGACGGATGTATGCGGTCTCGACCCACTCCAGCCATACCGTCTGCCAGATGCCGGTGGTGCGGGAGTAGCTGCAATCGTGGGATTCATAGCGCTCGGACTGCTTGCCGTAGGGCTGGAAGCCGCAGAGCTGGTTGTCATCAGCGCAAACGACGAGCGTGTTTTCGCCGGGAACAAGTGCGTTTGTAATTTCAAAGGAGAAGGAAGCGTAACCGCCCTCGTGGACGCCGACGGATTTTCCGTTTACCCATGCTTCGCAGCGAAAATCGACTGCGCCGAAGTGCAGAAGGACGCGCTTGCCATGGGCGGCTTCGGGCAGCGTAAATGTGCGGCGGTACCACACCGCGGCCATAAAGTCCTTGTATTCAATGCCGGAGAGCTTACTTTCCGGGCAAAAGGGAACGATGATTTCACGGGTGTAGGCGCTGTCGACTAGGCCGCGAGCGCGTCCGCTTGCACCGTGATCGATTTCAAACTGCCATGTGCCGTTTAGGTTCATCCAACCGGGACGAACAAACTGGGGACGGGGATATTCCGGGCGGGGAAGCTGATTCATGTGGGTCACTCCTTCTTGGTCGTCGGATATTATACATCGGATTCTATCGGGAAGACACTGCGAGCGGAACGCAGGCTGTATCCGCAGGAGAGCCGTCACCATTGATAAAATGCACCTGCGCGGTCTTGCAATCGTCCACGTGAACGCCGCAGAAGGTGAATCGCCCGTCCTTAACCTCGGAGCAGACGACCATCGGACAGGGCTGACCGAGCTGATCATACTGTGAGCCGGGCAGACTGATATAGCGCTGGTGGATGTGTCCGCAGAGCATCAGCTGCGGATGGATATGCTCCCTTATAAGGCGGCACCATTCACCGTACAGCTCCTGCTCGATATCGAAAGGCGGCTCAAGCACCTGCGAGAAGGGATTATGCGCGACGACGAGGCGCAGGTGTACGCCAGGCGCTTCGAATTCGTCCTTCGCATTCGCAATTACGCGGCGGAGGAATGCAGTTTCGCGCAGACGGAAGGCGTGGCAGCAGATGGTGCCGCCGTATTCCTCCTGTGAATCGAGTTTGTCTTCGCCGCAGTCCAGCACAATTCCCCATATGCCGCCAAGCCGGAAGGTGAAATAGGTGCGGTCTTCGTCTGACGGTGTGTAGTCGGCAAGATCCTCGGCATGAACGCCGCGAAGATCGTGATTTCCGCGGGCGAATACCACGGGAATATGCCCCTGCGTGATTTCGCCGGCAATCTGGTAAATCACATCGAAATTCGAGATGTCTCCGCTGTGGTTGGGAATGTCGCCGGCCAGAATCAAGAAGTCGATTTCGCCATAGGCGCGCGCGGCTGTGATTGCGGGTTCTGCATGGTTATGTGCATCGGCAACCACGAAAAAGCGCGGGGGAGGGTTTTCGGGAACGGGGATGAAATCGAACGATATGCGCGTCTCATCCTCTAAGATGGGATAGTAAGGCTTTCTTTCGACGATTTTGCGCGCACAGATGGTGTAGCGCCGCGCGCGGTTCAGTACCTCGCAGGGTACGGACATGCGGTGAATGAGGCGGGAGGAACGTAGAATGCCGTTGGAATCGTCATAGTACGTTTCGTCTCCGACCTGTACCCACATAACGCATTCGGCATCCACGGGAACCATGATCTGGTATTCTCGGGCGACCGCAAACACGACGGGCGGGGTTTTCAGCATAAAGGTTCACGCTCCCTTTCATGACGCATATAAGTATACCGAATGTGGGGATGAAAGTCAATTAGCGAGGCGTGTTTTTGTTGCGTACAACGGCAAGATGTGATATAATTTTGCCGGATTCTCCAAGAAATATCAAGCCCAGTACAACTGCAACCGGGGGGAAATGATATGAACCTGATTGAACGCCTCGAGGGAAATCTTACAGAATACCAGTCTATACCGTTCTGGAGCTGGAATGACCAGCTGGAGCCGGAGGAGCTGCGCCGACAGATTCGCGAGATGAAGAAGGCTGGCATCGGCGGTTTTTTCATGCACGCGCGCGGCGGTCTTCTGACCGAATATATGGGCGAGGACTGGTTTAAGGCCGTTGACACCTGCATTGATGAGGCTAAAAAGCAGGGACTAAATGCGTGGGCGTATGACGAAAACGGCTGGCCGAGCGGCTTTGCCGGTATGAAGCTCTTAGAGGACAGCGCCAATTTCGCGCAATATCTTACCTGCGAGGCAAAGGCTGCGTTTGACCCTACGGCGCTGGCGTGCTATCGTCTGGAAGAGGGACACCTTGTTCGCGTGTGGCGGGACGAGGGTGAAAGCTGCGTCTGTCTGTATGACCGAACGAACAGTTCTGTTGTGGACATTCTCAACCCGGCAATCGTGCAGAAATTCATCGAGGAGACGCACGAGAAGTATTACGAGCGCTTCAAGGATCAGTTCGGTCGTGTTCTGATGGGCTTTTTCACCGATGAGCCGCAGTATTTCCGCTATCAGACAGCGTATTCCCCGGTGATGCTGAAGGTGTACAAGGAGCGCTATGGCGAGGAGCTTTTGAATGAGCTTGGCGCGCTGTTCATGGACTGCGACGAGAGTGATCGCCTGCGCTACCGCTATTGGAAGCTGATGAACGAGCTGTATACCGAGTCGTTTGCAGGGCAGATTTTCCGCTGGTGCGAGAAACACAACTGCATGATGACTGGCCATTCGATTGAGGAAAGCAGCTTGTTTGGTCAGATGATGTGCTGCGCGGGTATCATGCCGTTCTATCAGTACGAGCATATCCCGGGCATGGACTGGCTGGGGCGCCGGGTGGGCAGCGAGGTTTCGCCGCGGCAGGTTTCTTCGGTCGCGCAGCAGCTGGGAAGAAAGCACACGCTTACCGAAACCTTTGCCTGCTGCGGCTGGGATGTAACGCCGAAGGAGCTGAAGCGCATTGCCGAGTGGCAATATGTGAACGGCATCAGCCTGATGTGCCAGCATTTGTATCCGTATTCGATCCGCGGGCAGAGAAAGCGGGACTATCCTGCGTTCTATTCCAACCACAACCCTTGGACGAAGGATTTCCGCTTCTTTAACGACTACTTCACGACCCTCGGCTATATGCTGGCCGAGAGCCGGGAGGTGGCTGATACAGTGGTCATCCATCCGATTCACAGTGCCTATTTCACCTTCAAACGCGACGATGACCGAAGCGTGAGCGAGCTGAATACCCGCTTCGAAAATCTGGTTGAGCGTCTCGGTGCGCGCGGCATCGGCCACCATTATGCCGACGAAACGCTGCTTGCAAAATACGGCTCAGTGAAGGGCAGACGTCTTGTGATCGGAAAGTGCTCGTATTCCACCGTCGTCGTACCCGACATGAAGGGGCTTGACCGCAATACGGTTGAGCTGCTGAAGAAATTCGTGGATGAGGGTGGCAGGCTGTACTTTGACGGCGAGCAGGTTCCATCCTTGGTGGAAGGCGTGCCTGCGAAGATCGGCCTTGTGAGCAATATCACCTTCGACGACCTGAAGAACCCCGGTGTGTCTATAGACCGTTATGATACGGCTGTGCGCATGACGATACGCCGCAGTGATTTTGGCGATTTCATCTATGCAGTCAACCTGTCGGATACCGAGGCCTATTCGCTGACGCTGCACGTGAATGCACGAGGAGCCAAGCGCTTCCAAGCTGAAAATCGCACGTACGAGCCAGTGTATTTCGAAAATGTGGAGACAGGGGGCATCGATATTCCGCTTTCGTTCCGTCCCGGAGAGAGCACCATTTTGTTCCTGTCCTCCACGGCACAGTTGGGTGAAAAGGCGGCTGAGCCGAGCATGAGGATGCTGACTGCGCCGTCGGCATTCATTGAGCACATGGATGAAAACGCGCTGACGGTGGATCATTGCAGCCTGTCGTACGACAACGTGACCTTCACTGAGCCCATGCCCGTGATGGCCGTTTCCGATCGTCTGCTGCGCGAAAAGCGCAACGGCACCGTGTATGTGCGGTATGAGTTTGAAGTCAGAGCCAAGCCTGAGCGGCTGCGCATTGAGGCGGAGAGGATGCGTTCCGCCGGCGCATGGCTGAACGGTGAGCCGCTCGCATTCGATCAGCCGGGCGTGCAGGATCCGGCGTTCGTATCCGCTGACATTGCCGAGAAGGTGAAATTTGGCCGCAACCAGATCGTTTTCATGATCGACTACTATCAGCCGGAGCATGTATACAAGGTATACAACGGCGTGTATTATGATCATGACGATACAACGGAGAGTCTGGTAAATTGCCTGAGCTTCGAAACGGACATTGAGGATATTTACCTGCGCGGCGACTTCTGCGTTGAAACGCCCGAAATGGAACTGGGCGCGAAGAATACGCTCTTGACGGACGGCCCGTTCCGCATCACACTGCCACGCAAGTATGTGACCCTCAATTCGTTGGCGGCAGATGGCTTCCCGTTCTTTGCAGGCACAATCCGCGTGCGCGTGCCGTTCATCGCAGAAGGAAACGAAACAAAGATGCGCCTGAACGGTCGCTTCGCCGTTGCAAAGATTTCCGTGAACGGAGGCGAGGAGCATATGCTGATGTTCACTGACGAGGCAGACATCTCCGGCGACGTACGTCCTGGCGAGAATATGATGACCATCGAGCTGACGAACAGCTGCCGTAACCTATACGGTCCGTTCCATAACCCCAACGATCCGGACTCCTTCTCCATTTCGCCCATGTCCTTTGCCCTCTCCGGAACATGGAAAGATGGAAAGAGCGACCATTATACCGAACGGTATGCCTTCACACGCTTCGGAATCGACGCTATCGAGCTTGGCTGAGTAAACAAAAAAACTCTCTCGGTAATATGCGCGCGGATAAACACCGCGCGCATATTCAGTTTTGCAGCTTATTGGGCAACGAAATCAAATAAAATAATTGACAATTGAGATGAAATACTATATAATATCATTGAAATTCAGACGAAATGATAATTAATGGATGATTGCGTAATACGGCGGAGGCGAACAGATGGACGAAAGAACGTTTGTTACGCACAGGCGAGAGGATGGGAGCTTTCAGATGCTGAAGGCGCATCTGAAAGGCGTCGCGCTGCGCGCGGAGGCGTTTGCCGGGGAATTCGGATCACCGCGGGAAGGAGCTCGGGTAGGGCTTCTTCACGACATCGGCAAGTACAGCGAGGCAGGACAGAGGCGGCAGCGCGATCCGGAGCACACTGGCAAGGTGGATCATTCCACAGCAGGCATGCAGGAAGCGTTTCGGCTGGGAGACGTTTCGGCGGCGTTTGCCATCGCGGGGCACCATGGCGGACTTCCGGATATGGACGGAAGGCTGGTAGAACGCGCACAGAAGTCGCTGGATGGCGAGAAGGATCCAGCGGCGTGGAAGCGCGAGGTACAGCTTGACGGCGGCACGGATCTTCCGGAATGGGTAACGAGCAGGCCAGAGTCCATTGAGGCGGCTATGTATACGCGAATGCTGTTCTCTTGTCTGGTGGATGCAGATTATCTGGATACCGAAGCGGCGCTTCAGGGGAAAAGGCCGCGTGGCGAGTTTGCGTCCTTGGAGGAATTGTTTGGAAAGCTGAAGGCGTATGTCGCGCCGTGGCTGAAGGCTCCGCGCGACGAGCTATGCTGCCGGAGAAACGAAATTTTGATGGAATGTTTGCAAAACGGAGAGAAGCCGAAGGGGCTTTATACGCTGACCGTGCCAACAGGCGGCGGCAAAACGGTGGCGTCAATGGCCTTTGCGCTCAGTCATGCGGGAGTGCACGATCTGAAGCGTGTGATTTATGTAATCCCATATACGAGTATCATTGAGCAGACGGCGGATACATTTTCGAAAATTCTGGGTTCTGAAAATGTGCTTGAGCACCATAGTCAGGCAGAGCTCGACGGCGATAGCGAGGATGCAGAGGATTCTGCGGCGCAGCGCCGTCGTCTTGCTTGTGAAAACTGGGACGCGTCGGTGATTGTGACGACGACTGTGCAGTTTTTTGAATCACTGTACGCGGCTAAAGCCTCACGCTGCCGAAAACTTCATAGCCTTGCACGAAGTGTGATCATCTTTGACGAAGCGCAGACGCTGCCGGTTACGCTTCTAAGGCCGTGCATATCTGCGATTGCGGAGCTTGTGCGGCACTACGGCGCGACGGCGGTGCTCTGCACGGCGACGCAGCCGGCATTGAACGGTCTGTTTCGTGAGTTCGCGCCGGAGTTGCCTATTCGGGAGCTTGCGCCGAACCCGGATGGACTGTTTGATTTCTTTCAGAGGGTACATTTTGTCCGGGAGGGATGCTTGTCAGACGAGGCGGTGTCGCGGCGACTTTCGGAGGATGAGCGTGTGCTGTGCGTGGTCAATTCGCGCAGACGGGCGCGGGACATCTTTGAGATGTTGCCGGAGGAAGGACGGTATCATCTGTCTACGCTGATGACGGCCGTGGATCGTTCGCGCACACTGGATGAGATTCGTAAACGCTTGAAGGGGGGACTTTGCTGCCGTGTGGTATCCACCAGTCTTGTAGAGGCAGGCGTGGACGTGGATTTTCCTACCGTGTGGCGGGAAATGTCGGGTCTGGACAGCATTTTGCAGGCGGCTGGGCGCTGCAACCGGGAGGGCAGAAGGTTGGCGGAAGAAAGCGCCGTTCATATTTTCGAGGGAGAAGGGCGAATCAGCGCGGCACTGAGGCAGCGCATGTCGTCTGCAGCAGCGGTGCTTGAGGAATTCGAGGATATCAATACCCGGGCGGCGATTGAGCGGTATTTCAAAAGGCTTCTATGGACAGTTGGCAAGGAAGAACTGGATTTGCCGCGGATTCTGGAGAAGGAGAAGCAGCTGCAGTTTCAAAGTGTTTCAGAGAAATTTCGCATGATTGATGATAGGGGTTCGCGCATCGTGTACATTCCTGCGCCGGACAACGAGGAGGATATTCGTCTTTTACGGCTGGGTATGATTACACGGGAGCGGATGCGGCGGCTTGGGCGATGGGCGGTGAGCCTGCCGCCCTATGAATATCAGGCGCTGGCGGATTCGTATGCGGTGGAGGATCATGGGGCGGACGGCTTTGGGATTCTGCTGAACCCGGGTGCTTACAACCCGACGCGTGGGCTGGATGTACACTGCGAGAGCGGTTCGGCGCAGTTTGCTTAGATGAAAGGAGGCGAGAGAGTGTGTCGATTCTGATGGAGGTGTGGGGGCCAATGGCCTGTTTCACGCGCCCGGAAATGAAAACAGAGCGCGTGAGCTATGATGTTCCAACGCCGAGTGCAGTCAGAGGGATGATCGAAAGCGTGTATTTCCATCCCGGACTTCGATGGATTCCTGATCGGATTTGGGTATTGAAGCCCATTCAGTTTATGAACGTTCGCCGCAACGAGGTGAAGTCAAAGGTGCTTGCGTCGTCCGTGATGCAGGAGGCCAATGGAGGCAAGGCAGGCGCGATTGTTGCCTCGCAGGACATTCAGCAGCGCGCGGCTATGCTTCTGAAGGACGTTCGTTATGTCTTTGAGGCGCATTTCGATATGACGGAAAAGGCGAATCCGTCGGACAATCCTGGAAAATTTCAGGATATCATCACACGCAGACTGCGCAAGGGCACCTGCTATTCCACTCCGTATCTCGGCTGCCGGGAGTGCACGGCGCATTTCCGTCTGTGGGAGGGCGGCGAGATTCCGGCAATTGATGAAACGCGGGATCTGGGTTACATGCTTTATGACATGGATTACGGAAATCCGGAAGAGATTCAGCCGATGTTCTTCCGGGCAAGGATGGAGCACGGGATGATTGACCTTCGGAACTGCGAGGTGGTTCGATGATTCTACAGGCGCTGGTAAACGCCTACGATGCGCTGGCTGCGGACGGCAGATTGGACAAGCCCGGCTGGCTGGAGGCAAAGGTGTCGTGGAGCCTTGAACTGGACGAAGATGGACAGCTGAAGCGAATCTATCCGGTGGGACAGCTGGATAAAAAGGGAAAACGCACTGTTCGCGCCATGAAGCTTCCGGAGATGGTCAAGCGTTCCAGCGGCGTGGCGGCGAATTTCCTATGCGACAATGCCATGTATATGTTGGGCGTGGACGGCAAGGGCAAGAAAGCACGTGTGCTGGAATGCTATTCCGCTTGCGCGAAGCTGCATTGCCGACTGTTGGATGGCGTTGATTCGGCAATGGCGAGGGCAATCTGTCGTTTCTTCCAAGGGTGGGATGCGGAGCACGCGGAAGCACACCCGCTGGTTGCGCCCATATTGGACGAATTGAAGGGCAGCGGCAATCTTGTTTTCAGCATGAATGAGGAGCATGCGCAGGATGTGCCGGAGATTCGAGCTGCGTGGGACAGGGCCTATGCTGATCGCGCGGATGTGCCGCACGGTCGTTGTCTGGTGACGGGCGAGAACGGGCCGATTGCGAAGCTGCATCCGAGCATTAAGGGTGTCGCAGGTGCTCAGGCAACAGGTGCGTCGCTGGTGTCGTTTAACGGAGCAGCGTATGAATCCTATGGACGCGTTGAGGATCAGGGACTGAATGCACCGGTCGGCGAGCGGGCAGCTTTTGCGTATGGCGCGGCGCTGAACTATATGCTGAGTGAACCGGACTACAACATGTGCCTTGGAAATACGATCGTCGTCTACTGGGCAGAGGGTGCGGAACGGACGTACAGCGTGACGCTTGCGCATTTGATAGGGAAGGCGGATAACGGAGTGGATCAGACGCTTCTCAAGAATGTCATTTGTGATTTGCGCAGCGGTCGAACGGCGATGCTGGACGGCATACCACTGCAGCCGGACAATCAGTTCTATTTTCTGGGTCTTGCGCCGAACGCGTCCCGGCTGTCGGTTCGCTTCTTCCTGCAAAACAGTGTCCGCGCGTTTGCAGAGAATCTGCATGCGCATCAGGATCGAATGGAAATCGTGCGGCCGGCGTTTGATACACGGGAGGAGCTGTCTATATGGGCCATGCTGAATGAGACAGCCAATCCAACGAGTACAGACAAAAAGCCTCCGGATGATCTGGTGGGCGAGGTGATGCGTGCCATATTGATGAATACACCCTATCCCGCGTCACTGTTTGCACAGGTGCAGGTGCGAATTCGCGCAGAGCAGGACGTGAACCGCGGCAAGGCAGCGATTATCAAGGCGTATTTGCAGAAAAACGTAGTGCATAATCAGGACGGGCATCCGATGAAGGAGGTATTGACGGTGAAACTGAACGAAGAAACGAGCTATGCTCCATATGTGCTGGGGCGACTGTTCGCGGAGCTTGAATTGCTTCAGAGTGATGCGAGTAACCGGGATAGGTGTGGACAGCGTGTAGACGGAAATCCAGAGATGCTTCAGAAGGATACGCGTGGCATCAACACGACGATTCGAGACCGATACTTCAATTCGGCCTGTGCTACACCAGCACAGGTCTTTCCTACGCTGATTAAGCTTGCACAGCATCATTTAAACAAGCTAAAAAGCGAATTATTGTATGTGAAACATGACAAACGATTGGCCGACCTGTGCAGTCGACTGACGGAATCACTTCCGAAGCACCTGACGCTGGAGGAGCAAGGCGTTTTCCAGCTGGGCTATTACCATCAGAGACAGGCGCTGTTCACCAAGAAGGAGGATAAGGAAAATGGCTGAATACATCAAAAACCGATATGACTTCGTGGTGTTGTTTGACGTGGAAAACGGAAATCCCAACGGCGATCCGGATGCCGGCAACATGCCTCGCGTAGACCCGGAGACGAACTGCGGGCTGGTGACGGACGTATGCCTGAAGCGCAAGATTCGCAATTACGTGGAAACGGTAAAGGAGGGCGACCCGCACTACGGTATTTACATCAAGGAAAGCGAGCCGCTCAACCGCAGTGACCGCAAGGCATTGGCAGAAAACGGCTACCCAGATATCAAGGATGACGATCTGAAAAAGCTGAAGAAGGCAGACAAGGATATCGATGCCAAGTTGCTGGCCTATATGTGCGAGCATTACTTCGATATTCGCACGTTTGGCGCGGTCATGACCACGTTTGTCAAGGCAGCACTAAACTGCGGGCAGGTACGCGGCCCAGTGCAGCTGGGCTTTGCAAGGAGTGTGGACCCAATCATGCCGCAGGAGGTGAGCATCACACGCGTGGCAATTACCACAGAAGAGGACGCTGCCCGAAAGGGAACGGAGATGGGGCGTAAGTTCATCGTGCCCTATGGCTTGTATCGGGCAGAGGGTTTTGTGTCGGCCAATCTTGCGCGCAAGACGACCGGCTTCTCAGAGGAGGATCTGTCTCTTCTGTGGCAGGCGATTCTGAACATGTTTGAAAACGATCGCAGCGCAGCACGGGGCAAAATGGCCGTGCGCAAGCTGATCGTATTCAGGCATGATAGCGAACTCGGAAACGCACCGGCATGGAAGCTGTTTGATCTGGTGCACATCAATCGCATGCAGGGCGTATCCACGCCGCGTAGTTATGGCGACTATGTTGTTACCGTGGACGAAGCTGGTTTGCCTGCGGGCGTACGGTGTGAAGTCATGGGGTGAACGAAGAAGAGTATTTGACTCTTTCGGGCGTGCAGCACTATGCTTTCTGCCCGCGGCAATGGGCGCTGATCTTTGTTGAACAGCAATGGAAGGATAACGAGCGAACTGTAGATGGCAGTCTGATGCATGCGCGCGCACACGATGAATCGCTGATCGAGCGACGCGGCGATACGCTGACCGCGCGCGGACTGCGTGTTGTGTCGCATGACATGCGCGTAACCGGTGTATGCGATGTGGTAGAGTTCCATCTGGATCCCGGCGGAATTTCCATACCGGGGCAGGATGGCTGCTGGAGACCATACCCGGTGGAATACAAGCGCGGCGCGCCGAAGGCACACGATGCGGATGAACTGCAGCTGTGCGGACAGGCAATATGTCTGGAAGAAATGCTCTTGTGCGAGATCCCGGAGGGCAGTCTATACTATGGTGAAACCCGAAGGAGACAGAGGGTTTCCTTCACGCCGGAGCTTCGCGGCCGCGTTCGGTGTATGCTGGAGGCTATGCAGGGCGCTATGGCGCGGGGGCACACGCCGTCCGTAAAGGCGGACAAGCGTTGCGCGGCTTGCTCTATGAAGGAAATTTGTCTGCCGGGCCTACGCAGATCGCCGCCAGTGACTGCCTATCTGCAGCGAGCGGCAGAGGAGGGCGCGGAATGAGAAGACTTTTAAACACGCTGTTTGTCACCTCCGAGGATGCATATCTGGCGCTGGAAAATGAGAATGTCGTGGTATACAGAGGCGAGGAACGGGTAGTGCAGTATCCGCTGAAGCTATTCGAGAGCCTTCTCAGCTTTTCCTATAAGGGCGCAAGCCCGGCGCTGATGGGCGCGTGCGTTCGAAATGACATCGGCCTTACGTTTCTCACGCCCAGCGGACGCATGCTGGCGCGGGTTGTAGGAGAATCACAGGGCAATGTGCGTCTGCGGAAGGAGCAATACCGTGTTTCGGATAACACGGAGGCGAGCTGTCGTGTAGCGCGCAGCTTCATCTTTGGAAAGGTCTACAACAGCCGCTGGGTGCTGGAGCGCACACTGCGCGATCATGCGCTGAGGGTAAAGGCAGACGAGCTGCGTGCAGCATCCGCGCATCTACAGGCACAGCTGAAGCCGCTGCTTGCGGCAGAGTCGCTCGATACGCTGCGCGGCATGGAGGGCGAAGCCTCCGCCTGTTACTTCGGCGTATGGGACGAAATGATTCTGAATCAAAAGGAAGACTTTCGCTTCGATGGGCGAAATCGCCGTCCACCGCTTGACCGCGTGAATGCGGCGCTGTCTATGGCGTATACGCTGCTGACGCACGACTGCGCATCTGCACTGGAAAGCGTCGGGCTGGATGCATATGTGGGTTTCATGCATCGCGATCGGCCGGGGCGCACATCTTTGGCGCTGGATCTGATGGAGGAGCTACGTGCGCCGCTGGTGGATCGGTTAGTGCTGACGCTCATCAATACGCGCGTGATTCAAAAAACGCATTTCCGCACACAGCCCGGCGGTGCTGTACTCTTGACGGACGAGGGACGCAAGGCACTCTTGAATGCATGGCAGACGAAAAAGAAGGAGGAAATCACGCACCCGTATCTGAGGGAGAAGCTGCCATGGGGGCTGATTCCATACGTGCAGGCACTGCTGCTCGCGCGCTATCTTCGCGGCGATTTGGAAGCCTACCCGCCGTTTCTGTGGAAGTGAAGCCCTTTGTCTTGCGCGGAAAGAGGATTCGGCAGAGCAACCAGTATGCGGCAGAAAAGCTTGCCAAGTGTCGGTATGTGCAAAAACACTACATGCGATCACGGTTCTGACAATGCATGGTTTGATCATCGGACGAGTGCGGAAGGGAGAGCGGGATGCTGATTCTGATAACCTATGATGTGAATACAGTGGATGCGGAGGGACGACGCAGACTGCGGCAGGTGGCAAAGACCTGCGTGGCGCATGGTCAGCGCGTTCAGAATTCGGTGTTTGAATGTAGCCTCGATGCTGCGCAGCTTCGTCGTCTGAAGGGTGAATTGACGGCGTTGATTGATCCAAATAAGGATAGCCTTCGCTTCTATACACTCGGCAATCAGTATCAGGCCAAAGTGCAGCACGTGGGCGCGCATCCTGCCTACCAACCGGACGACGTTCTGATGATTTGATCCTGCGGCGTCAGCCTCGCAAATAGAGAATGATTCGGCTTCGGTTCAGGATACAAAAGCGTCGCAAGGGTTTCATGTTGACGTGCAGGAGATGACCGATCAAAAGTGCAAGCCTGCTTGATTCGTGCGGAGAACCTATGCTGCAATCTGCGCTGATTCGAGGGCCTGCGACTGTAGAGGCATCTTGAAGCTGCATCTGAACAGACAATGCTGCGTGAATGGTGGAAGGATAAGATCGAAAACATGCACTCCTTTGCATAGCTGTACGTACAGTGAAAGAACCCTCGCTACTGCATAAGCTATGTCAGTTAGGAGATTGCTTCTGCTGAACTTCCGCGGTCAACGATGTGGGAAATATAAAGAATGTCTCCAAATGAACGCTAAGTCAGTCGTTGCGCAGCAAATCTTTGCCCAAAAGGAATTTGCCAGCGCACTACGCGGTCAAGCTGAATGTGCGAAGTTGAAGCTGCCATAAAACACCCGGAACTTTCGCACCAACTTTTTTGCCTGCGTGATGCGAATTTTGGAACTTCATTGACACAAATTTCGTCTAACAAAACGGAATTTGTGAATATGTTCCTAAAGTCCATCGAAAAATCAAGGAACATATGCAGTCGCCCCTCGCGGAGGGGCGTGGATTGAAATCGCGGCGCGGCGTAGTGCTTCGCTCACGCATTGCGTCGCCCCTCGCGGAGGGGCGTGGATTGAAATTTGCGGTGTGCTCGCGCCGCTGTAACGCGGTGTGTAACGCGGATAGGCCAAATGGGCAGACTCCACCCAATGCGTCCGCACGTGTCGCATGCGCGTGTGCGCTGGTGCGCTGATCGTGCAGGGGTGGGGCCCTACGCGCGCGCGGGCGCGTTTAGGCTATCTAGACACTCTCTAACTCCTCTAACTCTCTAACTCTCTAACTCTCTCAACGCCTCCAATTCTCCAGCTCTCCTATTATCCTATCTATCCTGTCTATCCTATCTATACTGTATATCTTGACTATCTCTACTAACTAAGTACTAACTAAGACTGTCTTAACCTATCTTGACTGTCTTAAGCTCTACTATTATACTAATATACTAATATAATAAATGTAACGATACTCTCAACCGTTATGAGAATATCGTTATACTAACATATTAAACGTCGCTGGTCAATCGCTGCACTTTGTGCATTTTAATTATACCATAATATCAATTCCCGATTTGTCCCGAATTTATCGAATCTCGATAAATAACAGAAGTTTAACATACAAAGACAGACTGGAACGTGTCCAGTCTGTCTTGTGTGCTATTCGTCCTCCGACGGAGTGCTGGGTGGCTGGAAGCCGTCGCGCTGCATGCGCTCTTGTATGGCCTGCCATACATAGAGATTTACAGACTGCCCAGCACCAGCCGCCGCAGCACTCAGCATTTCGCGCGCGCCTTTTTGACCTTTAATCTCTATTCTGTCATAATGATTTTTGTTATACTTTTGTACAGCGCGTTTAGACGCTTGCGTATAATATCCCATATAACCACCTCTTTCTGATTATAAAATTTTTGCGTTTTGCTGTCAATCCGCAAAATGCACAAATACTGTCGATAATATTTTACTATTTTCCCTACTTGACATATTACCGACAGTATAGTATAATGTATACAGTTGATGAGGGGAACAACAACGACCGACAAGAAAGAGGAGGAAATAAAATGACTGCAACAACCACCTTACCGAATCCGGAAAGATACCGCCAAATCGTGAATGCATACCACGAAAGATGCAGCTTCGTCTTTGACGATAACAGAAAAGGCATCTTGTCATCCGCTGAACTTGATGCCAAACTGGACGAATGCCACGCAAAATTTTTGTATGAAATTGCGCAAGCGCAAGAAGAGGAGGAAAGAAAATGACCGCAACCACCATCACACCCGCTGAACTTTGGAAGCTATGCGACGCTGGAACCCTCCACCGCCACCACAGCGCACTCGCTCGCGGCTACGTCTCCCGTAAATCCGAAGGCTACGCCGTCCCCTACAAAGGCCGCTTTGGCGAAGGATACGCGCTGTACACGACCAACTACCGCTCGACGCAATGTCACCCCTCGCGGAGGAGGTGGGAATGAGGGACAATTGACTTTGCCGGGTGATGCTCCAGCGCTAATTTACGATAGGCTTTTTTCAGCTCTTCCAGCGTGTGAATGCCTTTAAAGCAATTTTTCATCTTTTTTCGTTCTCCATTCTTAACTTTACAATCTCTTGCGTTCTGGGTATAATGGGAACGGTAGTTGCAGGAGCCACTGCCGTTCCCCGGGTTCCGTTGCCGCCTATGCGCCGCGAACGCTGGACGGCTTTTTGTTACCCGTTTTTGCGCTGCTCGATGGCTTTAATGACTTCCTCGCGATTTTCTGTATTGCGCTGAATTTCGAGGATTTCCAGCCGCTCAGCCTTGAGTAATGACGCCTTGAGTGCTTGTAGTTCGTTGGCGTTCATGCCTTTATTTTCTTTCATTTTCTCTACCTCCTGTAATGAGCGCTCTCCCTTGAATGCGGATTGCAGCATTGAGTGAGACCATTTGCGATGCTGTACACGGCGAAACGATGGCTGCTCGTGTACGAGTTTCTTCCTATTATATATAGCACGAATATCCGACGCATGGTTCTGGCATTCTGTCGCTCACAAGTTCAGTCTATAAGAGTTTGTGTATTGTTTTTTTGCCATTGAACTGCCCGCGCATGTTTTGCTTTACTGACTTGACTGGAAAACTGCAAATTGCTGAGAATTTGGAGTGAATACAGCCAAATTTCTTTGTGAGCAATCGAAAGCGCTTCGCGCTTCCCAATGCACAGCGGATAAAAAGGAAGAAATGAACATTATTAAAACTAAAACTATAGTAAAATACTACAACTCAACATAGAAGATTAAAGGTGAGAAAAATTTACAAGAAAGCATTGCCAGGGAAAGAAAGAAATGTTATAATTGATCATGGTCAAAAGTGTACTTTTGAGGAGCTGGGATGCAATGTCGACAGGACTGCAGCGCAAGGGAATTGTGCGAAAAAACAAGATGCTGCATGAGGCAATCAAGCTGTTTCTTGAAAATGGATATGAAAAGACCACGACCGCGTCCATAGCCAAGGCGGCGGGTATGTCGCCGTCATCGTTCTTTGCGGCGTTTGAAAGCAAGGAAGCACTGTTACTGACACTGGTAGAAACCATGTTTGAAAGCCAGTTCCGCAAGGCACGGCAGTTGGTCGCCGATGAAAAAGACGTGGTGCTACTGTATGGGGTGGAGACATCCGTACAGATGTACATCACTGAGCTGTCAGAACCGCTGCGCGAGATGTATGTAGCGGCATATTCGCTGCCGTCCACGTTGGAATACATTATGAGGAAAATGGCGGAAAGATTGCAGCATATCTTCTCCGACTATCTGCCGCAGGCGCAGCTGAAGGATTTCTATGAAATGGAAATTGCCTCCGGCGGTGTAACGCGGGCATTCATGGCAAAGCGCTGCGACATGTATTTCACCATGGAACGCAAGCTCACGCGATATTTGCAAAGCTGTCTAACGCTCTATTCCGTGCCGGAAGAAAAGCAGCGGCAGATCATCCCAACGGTTCTTTCGATGAATTTGCAGCAGGCAGCCCAGCGAATCATTGAAACGATGCTCCGAACGGCGGAGACCGGAATAGAGAGGCACATAGAAGAACTAAAGGATGAGCATTCCTCCAATAGAGAAATGATCTCATTTAAGCACAGTCAGATATAGAAAAGAGGGCGGAGCATTATGAAAAAGCTGAAGAATCGGTACACTCGAAAGGCGCTGCGGGTAGCAGCACTCGTATTGTCGGCAGCATTGGCGTGGCAGGTGCTGACACCATCCATCGTAAACTTTATCGGCGCGCGCTCTGAAGAGGATGCTCGGCTCTCAAAGATCTACGGCATTCTCTCCGAGAATATAGGCGATCCGGAGACAGCGCAGGATTACTATGACATGGCGAATATCTCTATTGGTAAGGGAGAATACGAAAACGCATTGCTGCAGCTCGAAAGTGCACGCCGTCTGCTTACGACGACTGAAAACGCAACGGAAGCTACGGCCGGCGAAGAGGCGGCGACAGAATCTGAAGTTCGAAGCCTTGAGTCGCTTACCGATGACGAGCGCGCGCTTCTTGCGAACATTTGCTTGAAAGCTGCGTCGGTTTACATCCTTACGGATAAGCTTGGCGAAGCACAGGCGGCGCTGGACGACGCGCTGGAGATTGCTCCGGATACTGTGCAGGCGCTTATGCTCCGCGCGCAGCTGAATATCGAAAAGCGGGATTACGCCGCTGCAATTGCGGATATGACAAAATATCTGGAGTTGAATCCGACGGATGTGACGAGCCGGCAAACGCTGGCGCAGCTGCTGGAGAACGTTGGGGATTATGAAGGCGCCATGGCGCAGTACGAAACGCTTTATGAGCAGGTGCCCGAGGATGAATCCTTCAACCTTAACGCACTGCGCTGCATGTTCCTGCGCGGACGCTATGAAGAGGCGATTGCCGGTTTCGATGCTTACAAGCTTCGCATTGCGGAGACGGGCGATCCCTTTGGCGGCGTGGCGGATTTTCTGCGGGCAGCCTGCCTGATGCAGATGGGGGATTACGCCGCTGCGACAGAGGGCTTTGAAATGGCAATCGAAGCCGGGTACGAAGAAAGCTACTGCTTAGAGCAGATCACGCTTTGCTGCTTTGAAAATGGCGAATATGAAAAAGTGCTTGCCAGCGGCAGCAAGCTGCTTGCGATGGAGAATGCGACCGTGTCTGCGCCGGAGCTGGTTCATCAGCGCATGGGAATTTCCTCAATGCGGTTGGATGACTATGAAAGTGCTTTGTCCAGCTTGGACAAGGCGGCTGAGCTTGATTCGGCCTTGGAGGGCAACGACTATTATCGCGGCGTATGCCTGCTGAGCCTGCAGCGTCCGAGCGAGGCGGTCGAGGCATTCACGGCTTCCATCGAGCAGAATTATCTGCCTCAGTTCTGCTATTACAATCGCGGCGTGTGCTATGTGGATCTGCTGGAATATGACAAGGCGATCGACGACA
This sequence comes from uncultured Oscillospiraceae bacterium, assembly GCA_964554795.1. Classification (GTDB taxonomy): domain Bacteria; phylum Bacillota; class Clostridia; order Christensenellales; family Aristaeellaceae; genus SFHK01. Next base: position 20,480 of record CAZKQB010000028.1, read on the forward strand.
TGGCGATGACGCTCGAATCCGGAGACGACAAGGAATTGATCGATGCGGCTAAGGATATCCTGTGGCAGTTTGCGGAGTATTTCGATCAGCTGAGCGCGGCGGAGGCTGCCAATGAAACCGGCGATATCGACGCGATTCAAACAAACGGTACGGCCGAAGAGATTACCGAAGGAACCGAAGCAGAGTAAGATAGAAGGTGTTCGTTTTTAGAATGTGAGACTGAGGGAATCCGAATCAGGAGGATAAAGCGATGAAAACCAAACGCTGGCGCAGGAGTTTCAAACGCAAATTCAAGGCCACGCTGCGTGTGTGGACGGTGCTCATGGTTTGCGCGGTGATCGTTAGTCTGCCCATGCAGGTTACCGACCCGATTGCAGCACTGGCCGCCACGGCCGAAAGCCTGACCGAGCCGGTTGTCTCGGGAAGCGGCGTGATCGTTCCGACGACAGACGCTGTTAAAGCGGAGAACCCTGCAAATGGAGCGGCAGATTCGACTTCAGAGGTCGCGCCTTCTGAGGAAGGTATGAGCGCCAAAGTCGCTGAGTCTGTTCCGACTGCGGAGTCCATGCCGACTGCTGAGCCTGTGGAAGGCGATGCAGAGACGGGCGACGAAGCCTCCGTACCTGCTCCGACTGTGGAGCCCAAGGTGAGCAGCGAATCGACCGCGGAGCCCATGCCGGCTGTCGAGCCTGCGGAAGATGACGCTGAGGTAGGCGACGAGACTTCCCAGTCCGTTCAGACCACTGCCACGCCTTCGGAAGCGACACCTGCGAAGGGCAATGTTGAGACGGATGGCGAAACTGCTGAGTCCATTCTGACCGAAGCGACTCCTGCGGAAGGCGATGATGAGGCGGAAACCTCCGAGTCTGTTCTGACCGAAGCGACTCCTGCGGAAGGCGATGTTGAGACGGATGGCGAAACCTCCGAGTCCGTTCTGACTGAAGCGACTCCCGATGAAGCCATGCCTTCGGAAGCGACTCCTGCGGAAGGCGATGCTGAGGCGGAAACCGCTGAGTCCGTTCTGACCGAAGCGCCCCCTGAGGAAGCTACGTCTTCGGAAGCGACTCCTTCGGAAGGCGATGCTGAGATGGATGGCGAAACCGCTGAGTCCGTTCTGACCGAAGCGACTTCTGATGAAGCCATGCCTTCGGAAGCGACTCCTGCGGAAGGCGATGCTGAGGCGGAAACCGCTGAGTCCGTTCTGACCGAAGCGCCCCCTGAGGAAGCTACGTCTTCGGAAGCGACTCCTTCGGAAGGCGATGCTGAGATGGATGGCGAAACCGCTGAGTCCGTTCTGACCGAAGCGACTCCTGAGGAAGCGACTCCTGCGGAAGGCGATGCTGAGGCGGAAACCGCTGAGTCCATTCTGACCGAAGCGACTCCTGAGGAAGCTACGTCTTCGGAAGCGACTCCTGCAGAAGCGACCCCAGTAGAGGCTACTCCTTCGGAAGCCACCCCTGTGGAAGGCGAGGCTTTGGGTGAAGACGCGAATGCATCCTTCGAAAACCCGATTAGCGCTCAGCCGATTCTTGCGTCTACGAACGCGGCTGCCGGAGTTACGCCGCTGAATGTTACGGAGCCGAGCACTTCGGAAGAGGGCAGTGTTGAGGGCGGCGACTCCACTGAGTATGTGACCGGCGCTGAGGATGTTCAGGATGAAACGTATTCCGTTCCCAAAGGCTCGGCGTACATTTTGGAAATTGGTAAAAATATCATCTATAATAATGATGCAAATAAGGGCAGCGCGATCCAGCAGGGACTCGAGGCTGCATTGACGTATGTAAAGGGCCTCTACGATAGTGAGCAGGATACGGCCAATCGTACTGCGACGGTTGTCGTGTCGAAGGGCACCTACGAAAACGGCATCGATCTGGACAGTTCCACGAATACGACCATCCAGAGCTTGATTCTGGATATTCTGGGACTGCGCGGGGAGACGAAGAAAAACGATAAGCTCAGCATTCGCGTTGTTGCCGAAGACGCCATTGGATATGACGAGGCGGGAGACATTACATTTAATTCTGATGCTTCTGGCGATGTTCAGCTGGAAGGCGATGTGAATATTAACGCCGAGAACATGGAACTGGACGTTGTGCTTGCGGGTCTGTACATGACTACTCGCGGCGAGATCAACGTTGACAACGCGAACAGCGTAACCGTGAAGGGTACGGAGAAGGACGACTACCTTCGCGTCGAAGCCGAGAACGTGAAGGAATCCGTTACCGTCGAAACTGGCAAGGGTGACGACGTGGTTGACGTGGAAGTGTCTGGGCGTGCCGATGTTTCTGCCGAGATGCTTACGGTTATTCAGGTGGACGCGGCGCTGCGCACGACCGATGACTTGAGCGATGAGAGCATTGGCGCAAAAATCACGAAGGAGATTTTCCCGGACGGCGTGGCAGAGGATGAGGATGCTCTGCAGAAGATCATTGATGACAATATCAGCAAATTCAAGGAGCTGCGCCAGAAGCTGGCCGACGGCGCAATTCCGGCCGCCGATATCGACCCCGTCAAGGTGACGATTGATACCGGTGACGGCGATGACGTTGTCGACGTTAAGATTTCCGACAGCACGAGATTTGAATCCAAAGCGATTGAGGGTACGGATATTCTGGTTCCGAATCCCTCGGGCAGCGGAGAAGACATTCCCGTTTCCTGGATGACGCAAATGAAGGTGTTTGTCGATACCAACGCATACGACGTAACCGTCAACGCAGGTGCGGGCAGCGACCGAGTGAACGTTACGGGTGAGCGTGATACCTCCAATGCGTATCCGCTGGTAAAGGCTGCCAGCGATTACGTGTTCTCTGTCATAGAGGATAATGGCGGCCTTAGGCCGGAGGGATCCGTAAAGCTTAATGGCGGCGATGGAGACGACGTGATTACCGTTGACAACAGCGTTATGTTTGCTACGCGTGGAATCACTACTGTTACCGCGAAGGGCGACGCTGGTTTTGATCGTCTGCACCTGACCGGCCGTCTGCAGGATGCTGTCAACCGCATTGCTGCGGACGTGGTTTCCGATGGAATGGAATTTTCCATCAAGGCCATGGCTGACCTGACCATCAAGGACGGCTATACCGACATTGACTATAAGCTTAGTTATCCTGGTGCGTATACCATCATCGCGAGCGATATGGACGCATATACCGACGCGCTTGTCAACAAGCGCAGCATCCGCGTGAAGGATATCGCCGATGCCGGCGAGCGAATCACTGCCGAAGCGTTTACGAATTATATAGTAGAAATCGGAAGCGATGACGAGGGAACCGTTGAGTTCGATGCATCCGATTATTTGATCGTTCCCGTGGACGAGAATTTGCTTCTTTCCAATATTCTCGTTGCTGCGGAGAGCGACCAGCTGGTTACGATTAAGGAGATCACTGCGCCGGACTTCAACGTGACGGTCAACAGCGACATGATCAACGTGACCGGCACAATCAGCGGACGCAACATTCTTTTGAAGGCCTATGCCGAGGACAAGGCCATCGTAGAGATCGACGCGAGCGTTCGCGTTGAGACGGGTCTTGACAATGAGGCGCTGCCCGGCGAGGTCGGAGCAGAAGGCGTGACGTTGGGCCTGTACGGCAAGACTAAGGAAATTTACATCAATATCGGGGATGAAGCGAAGCTCGTCGCAAAGGAAGCGATTGATCTTTCTGCGAAGCTGTACCTGCACCACGATTTTGTTCCGGGACTTGAAATTCTCGATGAGAACAGCACGCTCAAATTCAACCCCGTTACCTCCAAGGCGGGCAAGGCGAACATCGACATTAAGGGAGCCCTTCATGCCGGTGGATCGGTTCATGCCTTGGCAGATGTGGACATCGACGTCGATGTGACCAACGGCATCCTGAAGGCGGTCATTCCCGTTGCCGTCGGCGTTATTGGCGGACATGCATCGGTGAACGTTGGCGGCAATGCCGACATTCGCTCGGGTCTGAGCAAGGACGATCTATATAATGAAGAAACTGCCGATGATGCAAGGATTCCCGTGAAAGATGCGGGCATTAACCTTCGCGCGGATAGCTCGTTGCGCATCATGGCTCACTCAGGCGCGGGCGCGCTGAAGTTTAATCTTGCGATTGGCTATGCAAAGTTTGACACCAGCGTGGTCGTTGCCGATAATGCGAAGCTGGTTGCAGGCGGAGACGCGCGGATGCTTGCCAGAACACTTTTGGTAACTGGCGTTTCCTCCAGCGGCTATGCAGGCAATGTGTTCAACGTTGATCCGCAGACCGGCGCATTTATGGCTGGCACGTTCATCAATCTGGATACTACCGCCGCCATTCGCGGCAACGCTATGGTTCGTTCGGTTAGAGGTAACGTGGCTGTTGACAGTATTTCGCGCGTCGCCAACACGAACGTGTCCGTTGCAATCCCGAGCCAGTCTGAGTCGACGAAGGAACAGTTTACCATTCTCAAAGCGGTGCCCTTCATTGCCAATGTGCTTGGCAGTGCGGCGGGAACGGTAATTCCGGGTATCGCGGAAAAGGCGGGGCTTGACAAGCTGACCGAGCTGTTCCAAAAGAGCACCGAATCCGCTACGGACGGAACTGGCGATACGAAGCAACGGCTGGGTGCATTTGCGCTTGCCTATATCGATTCCAAATCGACGGCTGAAATCAATACGACCGGGACCGTTGAGGCGGCCGAGTTGGTGCGCGTGAATGCGCTGGGCGAAATCCGCAGCGAGCTTCGCGCGGACGGTTCACTCTATAGAACACCGAATCTGGTGCCGACGGTTTCGATGGAAGAGGTTCCCAACAAGGCGGCCGGCGCAGGTCTGGCGCTGGGCATCGTGCAGAATGCGGTTAACGCGCGCATTTCCAGCGGTGCGATCACCGCGCACTCGATTGACGTGAAGGCGCTGCTGGGTGAAAGTGAATCGACGGCTGTTGCAAAGTCCGGCCATCTGCCCGAGGATCAGAAGGCATCCCTTGGCATTGCAGGCGCAATTGGCGTGCAGCTTGTTTCCTTTGAAAATAGTGCTGTGATTGCCTCTGGTGCATCCTTCACCATGCTGCCCGGCGGCTCCGTCAATGTGAAGGCCGACGGTTCCGGTCGCTTTGTAACAGTGGGCGATGCTTCCGGTAAGCGTGTGCGCTTTACGTTGGATATGGGCGCGGTGAAGCTGCCCATGGCTCCCAATTATACTGGCAGTAAGGGCTTTAAAGCTGTCGGCGCGGGTATTGCCGTTGACACTGTTGGCATTGACACCCGTGCAATTATCGAAGAGGGCGTTGCGTTCGTCGTGGCGAGCGGAAAGCTTTCTGAGCTGAAGGCGATTGCGAACTTCACCGGAGATCATCACATCGAAGCGGCTGCCGGAGCGGAGGGCGGCACGAGCGTCATTCCGGTTCTTGCCCTCAGTCTCAGCGGCGTGAACGCTACGGCTGAAGTAGGCGCGGATGCCGCCAACGAAATTCTTCCCGTGGCGGGAGATGTGACCGTTACGGCGAGCAGCAAAATGGTGCGCACGCTTGTTTCGGATGCACAGGCTGCCGGCGTGAAGGTGGGCCTTGGTGCGGCGGTCGGCGTCATCGTGGCTTCCGACGAAGTGCAGGCGACTCTTGCGCGCAGCGTGAATGCGCAGAACATTTTTGTTGACACGAGCTCCATCAGCCGTGTGACGGAAACCATTCTTGCAAGCGCGCGCGGCATCACTCCGGCACCCGGAACTGGCAATTATGGCGAAAGCAATACGAAGACCGGTGCAACGCAGAGCGATGTTGAGTCCGCTATTTCGAGCAACAAGACCGGTTCCAGTGAGAAGCTGGAAAAGGGCGGAGTGGATGGCACTCTTGATAAGCTGATCGGTACACTCTCCGGTCTGGCTGCAAAGCTGCCGCTGAGTAAATCGAACAATCTCAAGCCCTCCACCGTTTCCAGCCTGAGCAACGCTCGTCCGGCAGCGGCTACCAGCGAAGGCAACGTGCAGATTGCAGCGGCTGTTGCAGCAAATATTCTTTCCAACACCGTAAAGGCGAGCATTGCTGACGGTGCGAAGATTATCGCCGCCAAGGATGTTAACGTATTCTCTGAGCAGGATACTGATGCGGCAATTTCGGCCAACGGCAGCGCGGTACGTTCCAAAGTCGGTATCGGCGCGGCGGTTGCTGTAAACTACATTAAATATGTAAACAGCGCGACGATCGGAAACGGCAGCGTCCATGCGGGCGGAGATATTACGGTGCAGGCAACGATCGTTGAGGATGCTGAGAAGCGAGCTGTGGAGGAAATCTTCTCCGATCTGGTCAAGTACTTTGCCAGCCAGAATGGCATGGAGGTTCTTCTCGGTTACGTCGCCGAGCAGCAGAACAAGACGGTTGATATGCTGATGGCCGAATTGCTGGAGAAGTACCATTCCGATTACAACAGCCTGAGCGAAAGCGACAAGAAGAAAATCGCCGACGAGATCACGCAGATGCTCATGGCGTCGCTCAGCGACAAACCGATTACAACGAGCGTCACGCTAGCCGCGGACGTGATGGATTCGATTCTTGGCGAATTCACCGATATGCTCAGCGATCCGCAGTTCTTCATTGACCTGATCGCGAGCGACGGCACCGCGAACCAGACGCTCGAGCAGAAGTTCAATGAACTCAAGCTCGACGCGAAGATGACCATTTCCAGTTTGCGCGAGCTGCTCTCCGTTGCACTCACGCAGAAATTCGGTAATCCCAGCGAGTTGGACGGCATTGGCCTGAAAATCAGCACCGTCGCCATTTCCGGCGAGGGCGCGTCCAATGTTGGCGTTGCCGGCAGTGCGGCTGTGACCGATGTTGACGGAAAGACGAACGCTGGTTTTGCCGATCGCAGCAAAATAACCGGCGGCGATGACATTCACGCCGACGGCATCGTGATCGTTATCGGCGATGCTGCGCAGAAGGTGTATACTACGGCTACGGCTTCTACCGTTGCCAACGGTGCACCCGACAAGAACGTCGTCAAGAAAGACAAGACGGGAATCTCCGTTGGTATTGGAGCTTCCTTTGCCATGAGCAACACGGACGTTTCCTCCGAAGCCATCGTCGGCAAGAACCGCAATCTCACGGCGCTGGCGCTGGCGGTGAATTCCACGCTGCAAAACGACATCGACACCATTGCGGTTGCCGGTCAGGATCCGATTGGCATGCAGCAGGAGGTTGCGGTAACGACCCCGGCGTTCGGCGCGCCGCAGATGGTCAAGGACGCCAACAACAGCACGCCCGACGACATCGCCGCGGACGCCGCCGTTTCCCTGAACATGATTTCCAACAAGTCGCACGCCGAAGTGAGAACCGGCAGTGTGCTGACGCTCACTGGCGGGAACATTCTCAATGCTGATCTCGAAAGAGCGGCTGCCGTTGAAGGCGAAAAGCTGCGCAATCTCGTTGTGCAGGCCTATCAGCGCGGACAGACGACCACGAATTCCTCCGGCTTTGCCGTGGGCAAAATGGCCGCCGTCGGCGTGAGCGTTGCGCTGAACATCGTATCCTCCGACGTTCTGGCTTCCCTGAACGGCTCCGGAACCATCACCGGCTCCACGCTGGTTGACGCGTTCACTTCGAACGAGGACGACGTAAATGCGCTGGCTGTTGTGACGGGTGCGAACCTGGATCGCTATCTCTCCAAGCTGCGCTCCATCGTTGATCTTGCCAATGTGACCTCCAAGCCTTCCAGCGGCAGCATTAATGCCAAGGCTGTCAATGCTATTAACGCCAAGGCTGGCAGTGGTTTTGCTTCTGCGTCCAACGCCAACCTGCCGTTGAGTGGCATGCTGATTCAGAAGCTGAACATCACACTTCCTGAAACGGAAAACAGCCAAAAAGCGAACGACGCGCTTGCGAGCAACGGCAACGGTGCGACAAGCACGCCGATTGACGCGAACTCGAAAAAACAGAGCGTGAACATTGCGGCTGCGATCGGTGTGAACATTACCAATCATCAGAGCGTTGCGACGATGAACGGTAGCTTTACCACCGGCGATGCTGAAGTGAACGCTGAGAACCGTGGAAACTTCCGTACAACTGGTTCTGGCGCGACGGTGACTATGCTGTCTGTTGGGAACAACAACATTTCCGCAGGCGTGGCTGTGTCCGTCAACAACAACAAGGCCGAAAGCAGCATCGGCGGCACGCTGAACACAACGAACAAAGGAAATGTTGTGATTAACGCCGATTCGACGCAAAACATGGACGGTGCATATCCGGGGCTGATCGCAGCGCAGGCGCTGGCGGGTTCCGTCGGCGGTACTGGCGGCAAGGTTGGACTTGCTGGTGCGGTGGCTGTGGTTGTTTCGCATGCGAATACGAGCGCTTACACAGAGAGCGGAACGAAGATCAACGTCGACACAACCCGCGCCGGCAACATATACATTCAGAGCAGCGACAAGTCCAAGTTGGCTCTGCGCGCTGGCGCGCTGCAGGCTGGCGGCCAGACCGTCGGCGTCGGCGCTTCGTTCGCAGTGCTTTATGCACAGAACAACCTGGATGCCAGCGTTGGCACGTCGAATGTGATCAACGCTAAGAGCCTGACTGTTAACGCGGTTCGCGAGAAGGTCACGTCGAAGGACTATCAATTCCCCTTCGGTTGGGACGAGATTTTCACGGTCAACGCTCCGGAGGAAAATCAGGGGCTTATCAACATTAATATTTCTGACGGCAAGAACAAGGAGAACGCCGGCAAAACCGGCCTGAAGTTCAACCTTTCCACGGATGATATGCTGAAGATCATGGATCTGTTGAACTACGGCACCATGACCAACTACTACGTCGAAGCGATCGCGGGCGGCATTGCCAGCGGCGCGAAGCCGGGCTACGGTCTGGCCGGCGGCGTATCGATGATCTACGCGACCGATACCACCACCGCTTCGGTGGGGAAGGGAAGCAAGATCACCCTCGCCGATAAATTCGACATGGACGCGACGAGCGAAGTCACCGTCCGCCAGATCGGTGGTTCGTTGGGCGCGTCCGGCCAGCTGGGCGTCGGCGTCAACATGGCTGGCTATGTCAACGAACATGAGCGCACCGTCCTTGACAAGGATGGCAAGGAAACCACCGAGACGCTGACCGATCTCACCACGGCGACCGTTGGCGAGGAAGTTACCATCACCGCGCCGAACGGAATCGACGTGGATGCCCTTGCCAATCTCGACGTGCTTGCCGCTACCATTGCGGCTGCCGCTTCGACCCGTCCGGGTGCAGCGACTGTCGGCGGTGGTCTGAACGCAATCGCGACGGGCAATGCCGTCAGGGCGATGGTTGGAAAAGACAGCAAGCTGACCGCCGATGAGGGCGAGATCAACGTACGCGCGAACAACACGGTGCACCTGCTTCCCATCTCCGCGAGCGTTTCCGCAAGCGGCGGCAAGGTGGCCATGGGTGGCACGTTCTCTGCGATCGTCGTTGAAAACGAGACCGAAGCCTCGATGGGGCAGAGCGTGAAAGCGACTGCGCTGAAGGATATCGTTGTCAGCGCAGTGAGCGACGAACTGCTTATCAACTGGCTGAACTCCACTTCCGCGTCAACCGGAAACACTGTCGCCGGAACGATCGGCGTGCTGATCAGCAATTCCAAGACGCTTGCGTCCGTCGGCAAAAAGGCGGAGCTGACGTCTAAGAGCGGCATGATCGAAATCCGTGCGCAGGGCGACGTGCTTCAGGTTGTCGTGCTGACCAACGCTGCGATGAACATCTCCGGCAGCGGTGTGGCCGCTGGCGCGACGGTGAACGTTGGCGTGTTTGAACACGAAGTTGCGGCGCTTGTCGGCGAAGAGGCGCAACTGATTGCTGACGCAGTCAATGCAGGCAAGAACATCGTGATTATTGCTGAAGGTAAGGATCATACCTACGCAGTTACCGCGGCTGGTAGCGCTGGCAGCGTTTCTGTTTCCGTCTCCGGAGCGCTTCCCACGATTGTGGGTAAATCTAACGTACATGCCGATGTGGGCGAAAAGGCTAAGCTGGAAGCGGGCGACACGATCATCATTTATTCCAAGCTCGACTCCGACTTCTTTAACATCGTTCCCAACATCGCGGTATCCGGAAGTGGTACTGCAGGCATTGGCGCGATTGTTGCAACGATTGTGCTGCAGAACACTGTTCAGTCCTCTGTCGGCAACATGGCAAAGATGATTGCCTATGCAGCCGGAACAATCAAAGACGGTGGCTATACCTTCAATCGTGCAGAGAGCAGAAGAAAGGGCATCGTTATCAAGGCGAACGCCGACAGCAGAGTTGTTCTGGCAACGGCGTGCGCTGGCGCGACCAGCGGAACAGCTGGTGTCGCCGGTGTTCTGAATACGCTTGTCTACAAGAATGAGGTATATGCTAAGACGGGCGAAAAAGTCATCCTTGCTTCGGGCTATGACTACGAATTTGCAGACTTTGACAAGCCGGAGCTTCGTACTGGCAAGAAGACGGGCGATGGCGAGGTATCCCTCGAGGCAGACGACGAATCAGAAATATATGTTGTGGCTGGTCAGGTTGGCGTCGGCACGACTGCTGGTGTCGGTGCGAGCGCGGTAACCATTGTCGTCGGGAAGACCGTCAACGCGGTGACCGGCACGGGCAACCTGATTCGTGCGACAGGCAATGTGAACGCCAAGGCGAACGGCGCTGACGACTCCAAGGACATTGCCGTTGTGGTTTCGCTCAGCTTCGGCGTGAGCACTGGAACCGCCGGTGTGGCGGCCGGTGCGACCACGCTGGTTTATGACAACACGGTGAAGGCTTCCATCGAGGGCGATGTGAAGGCGCTCGGAAGCCTCGAAGTGAAGGCCAAGTCGGTGGTCGATCTTGCGCTTGCAGCCGGTCTTGTCGGTGCGGGCGGAACGGCTGCCGTGGCCGGCGGCGCGAATGCGCTGGTTTTCCAGAACAAAGTGAATTCCCAGCTTGGCGGAACGATTGGCGTTGGCGGCAACGTTGATGTGAAGACGCAGAGCGACGTTCTGACCGTCAATGTGGCGGGCGCTGTTTCCGGCGCCGGCTCGGCGGCTGTGACGCCTGTGGCAGTTGTTACCTATTATAAAGGCACTGCCGAAGCGTTGCTGCTTGATGGAACTTCCATCACTGCCGACGGCAATGTGACCGTCAGCAGTACCACCAACGAAACCAACACCATCGACGCGGTCGGCGTGGCCGGAAGCGGCACTGCCTCCGTTGCCGGTGCGACCGTTGTGAACGTTTCCAAGCAGACGACCCGCGCGAAAGCGCTCAACGACGTCTACATCAAGGCGGCGGATATCGACGTAACGGCGCTTGACAAGACGAAGTTCATCAGCGCAGTTGGTATCGTTGCGGGCGGCGGCACCGGTGCTGTGGGCGTGATCGCCTCCATCACCGTGCTGCACAACACCATCGAGGCCGGTTTTGCCGGCGCGTCGTCCAACGGCACCGAAGAAGCAAACACCATTCAGTCCACGTCCGCTGCCGGCAGCGTTGATGTGACCGCGGACGCGGAACGCGACGTGCGCGCCTACGCGCTCGACGTTGCCGCCGCCGGAACGGTTTCCGTAATGCCGACCGTCATGGTGCTGGTGACCGGCGGCAAGCTGGATCAGGACAGCGCGGACTCGCTCACCAACAACAAGGGCTTCAAGCCTGAGAAGTTCAACAGTGAAATGTTCAACAGCGATACCCTTGAAGGGTATCACATGAACGACCTCGACGAAATGCTCGAGGGCGACGGCGTGCGTTACTCCGACATTCAGGCCGGCGACGAAAACGGCGTAGCCGACTTCAATAGCGGATATCGCAGCGACGATTTCGACGAAGAATACGTTGACTACGGCGAAATCGGTTCGACCACCGAGACGGGTTCGTCCGCCGGTACGGACTCGACCGCGAAGAAGCAGCAGGACACCGGCCGCGGAGAAGACGCTGAAATCAAGCCTGAAGACAACGAGACCATTCAGGCGACGGACAGCATTCTCAGCACGCGTCCTGCGTATGACCCCAAGGATTCCGTCAGCGCGATCATCGGCGGGGGAACGAAGATCGTTTCCGCCGGTGACATCAACGTCAAAGCAACGGATCTGGTTCGTGCCGAAATGTTTAACGGTGCGGCCGGTGGTAGCGCCGTTGCCGCCGTTGGAGTCGGCATGTCCGTTGCGGTACTGTACAGCAACGTGGTTGCCGGCGTTGATGACGGCGCGACGCTGAATGCGGCGGGCGATATCAACGTAAACGCCAAATCCTACTCCAACCCCTACACCGAAAGCGATGCGAAGGACGCGACGCGCAACAGCTTTATTGAAGGCGTGGTGGACATTGCCGATGGGCTGACGAACCGCACCATTCGCGTGGTCTCCATCGTGGCGAACGGTTCGCTCGTCGGCGTGGCGGTTGCCGGTTCCGCGGTGAGCCTGAGCAATCAGACCATTGCCTACATGGACGGCAATGTAACCAAGGCTGCCAACCTCAACGTTAAAGCGATTTCGGATTATCCAAATACGCTGGTGATCACTTGCGCCGGTTCCGGCGGCTTTGTGGGCGTGAGCGCGTCCTTCGCCGTCGGCGTGACGCAGGCCAATGTCGAAGCCTCCATTGACGGCAGTGCGGACCTGAGCGAAATCAACAAGGTTGAGGTCAAGACGGACGTCAACTTCAAGCCAGTTGTCGCTTCGGCCGTGATGGCGGGCGGCGGCGTCGCCGTGAACGGCGGCATCGCGGTTTCCGTTGACCGCTTCAAGATCAATACCTTCATTGGCAAGGGCGTATCCGCCCAGAACGTCGGCAACGTGACCGTGACGGCCATTCACACGAACACGTCGAAAGCCTACCTGCTCAATGTTGGTGGCGGTGGCGCTGCAGCCGGCATTGCAGGCGTGATTATGATCGTCTCTCCGGAGGTTTACACCTACATCGGCGTGAACCCCGACTCAGAAGAGCGCGACGAAGAGACCGCTTCGGGCGTGCTGGATGTTGGCGACATCAAGGTTGAAAGCAACGTGACGAGCGTTGCGGCGCCGCAGATTGCCATGGCGACGGCTGGCGCCGGAACCATGACCGGCGCGGTTCTTGTGGTCATCAACAAGACGGACGCTGTGACCGGTATCCTGCGCAAGAGCATCGATGCCAGCGCTATCACTATCTCCGCAACGATGGATGCGAAGGCTGAATCCCTGTTCAGCTCCGTATCGGTCGGCGGCATGGAGATTGGCGCGAGCATCGCCTTCGTGCAGCTTCATTCCAACAACGAAGCCGTTATCGATGTGACCGGCGTGAACGTGAAGGCGGACAGCGTAACGATGACCGCCACGAGCACCAACGCGAAGGCTGTCGCAAAGGCTGTCACTGCTGCTGCCGGTAGCGTGACCATCAATGTCAATACGGCGATTGCCGATAACGATTCGTCCAACATCGCACATGTGATCGGCGAAGCCGGCATGGCGAAGGATGCGGACGGCAAAGAGATTAACCTGCTTGACAGCAAGGGCGACGTGACCATTCTTGCCACGGGCGCGGCAACCGCCAAAGCTGAAATGGTCGGGATCAATCTTGCAAAGGACGCGGCCGTCAGCGCTTCGATTGCCATCGCTGTTCTGCGCAGCAATCAGATGGCCGGCATTGAAGGCGGCTCGCTGAAGGCGGCCAACGTGACGGCTACTTCCGAGCTGAACACCGCCGATGTGGCGGACGACGATGATGATGTGGATACGACGGACGCGGATCGGGGCAAGGATACCGCAAAGGCCATCCTGACCACCGGCACGGGCGCTATGACCAATGTGACGGCGAACATCGCCGTGGCATACGGCCGCAGCAAGTCCATCGCTTCCATTAAAGCGCACTCCATTGAAGCAACCGGCAAACTGTATGCGCTGAGCAAGGGCAATGCCGGTACGCTTGCAAAGATCAACAATATCGGCGCGGGCGTCATTACCGCTACGCTGATGGGCGGCTTCGCATACGCGCAGGCCGAGTTTGAAGCGACGATCGCGGTGCATGAGAATACCGGCAGCACGGCAGGAACGACTGAAAACAAGATTACCGCAAGCACCATTACGGCGGAAGCGAAAGAAATCCTCACGCGCGCAGTTGCGAACGTGACGCCTTCCGGGCTTGATGCGGAGCTCAGCCATACGAGCCTCAGCGCGAACTTGGCTGTTGCCAGCGCGAAAGCGACGGTGAAGGCGAACATCGGCGTCGGCGGCAGCGGCACGATCAATGCGACGGCCGCAAGCGGCGAGTCGGTTCAGGCGATTGCGAACTCCACCTCCTATGCGAAGGCGCAGATCAACACGCCTGCGTTCTCCGTAGACTATAACAAGGTTGCGGCGAATATCGCCCTCGCCTTCCTCAAGACAGCGCAGAAGGCTTCCGTGGGCGGCGACTTGGTAAAGACGACCGGCAACGGTTCCGTCAAGGTTTCCTCGGCGCTGAACAACGACTATTCCGGATACACGGTGCGCGCTACTTCCGAGGGCAACACGTTGAGCGCCACTCGGTATGATGCAGAAGCGAACGTGATCATCGCCCGCAGCATGGCGAGCAACATCGCTTCCTTCGAGGGCGGCGCGGATACCTACAAGATCACGATTGATGCGGACAGCAAGTCCAGCGCTTACGCGATCCCCGGTTCCGCAGCGCTTGAAATCAAATTGGCCGGTGTCGGCATCAACGTAGTTTACGCTGAAGCGGCCGGTAACTCTGAGACGATTCTCGACGCGGATGGAAAGACGGTGACCGTTGGTCTCGGCGGCATCATCATGACCAATGACTACACCGCGACCGCAGATGCCATCAGCGGTCAGCCGACCGGCGGTACTGCGTCTCTCAGCGGTCTGACCGTGGACACCAACGTTGCCGATGCAAAGACGAACGTCACTGCGAAAACGCAGGTGACGGGAAGCGGCACGGTCACGACCACGGGCATGATCGACATGGACGCCAACGGAACCGCGAAGGCTCTGGCGAGGATTGCAACCGCCGATTTCGGCATTAGCGCAGTTTCCGTTGCAGCCAACGTGGTGGTTTCCGACGTCGGCGGCGAACAGACTGTCTCGATTGAGAAGTCGGAAGGCAGCGCGCTGTCCGTTAACGCGACGAAGGGCATTGCGCTTGATTCCAAGTTCAACTACCACGAAAACTATACCGCCGGCGAATACGACTCCATTGCCACCGTCGGCAGCAACAGCGGCTCTGAAATCAGCATCGCATATGCGCAGGCCAAGGCGAGCACCGCGACGGCCAAGATGACCGCGAAGGCGATTGCGAAGGTTGAGGCCGCGGACGTTACGACGAATGGAATGCTGCATGTGCAGACGCTCGGCAGCGCCAGAGCGGGCGCGTTCGTGGATGTCGGCAAGGCAGTTACGGATGATCAAGGCAAAACGAGCATTAAAGTCAGCGTTTATAACGTAACCGTTCTGCTGACGAGCGCTGAAGCCACCGGTACGTTTGAAGCGACGGTTGACCTCAAGGACGGCAGCCTCGATGCGGAGAACGTTGAAGTGCTGGTTGACTCCAGAACTGCGGCGTTTGCTGAAACGGCGAACGCCGGCGACGTTGTCGTATCGGAAGCCAGCGGCAACTACAACTACGCACAGGCCACGACGGGCAGCACCACCAAAGCCTCCTTTGGCGGCAACGGTACTATCCACAGCGATAACGCCGAGGGTGGCAACATCACCGTGAAGGCTACGGGCATTGTGAGCGCGGATGCGTACACGAGGCATCCGGAGATTACCATTGACTGTGCGCGGCTCGCGGTGAACGAGAC
>CAZKQB010000028.1:36287-41993 GCA_964554795.1 uncultured Oscillospiraceae bacterium
ACACGAGGCATCCGGAGATTACCATTGACTGTGCGCGGCTCGCGGTGAACGAGACGAACGCCATCCTCAACGCAACTCAGAGCGCTACGATTGACAACACCGGCGTGATGAACGTTTCGGGGTGGATCGATGTTACGTCCACGCTCACCGGCACTGTCAACAGCGACGTGGGCGGTGCGCTCACCGGCGCGACGATCACTGCGCTGACTGCGGAAGTGAATAAGTCGCAGGCGAGCAGCAGCACCACCAACACTGCATCCATCGACTCCAGCAACGGCAAGGGCAGCTTGAAGACGGGCGAAATCACTGTGTTGGCGGAGACGACCTCCACGGTATCCTCCACCACAAAGCAGAACATCGAAATCGCCATCCTTGCAAGCCTTGGCCATCTTTCGTCCACCGCCTACACGAAGGATGAGGTTCACGCCTTCGTTAAGAATACGGACGTGAACGCAAAGAGCCTGTCGATTGATGCGAATGGCGTTGCCTCTGTGACGGCTGAGTCCAACGCGCTTGGTTCCGCCGGCCTCATCAGCGGTAAGCAGTCTGAGGCCACCGCAGGCATCGGCTATGTGTATGACAAAGAGGTTGTTGACAAAGACGGAAAGAAAACCACTGTTCAGGTGGCATCGGAAGAGAACGCGCAGGATGTACGGGCGGGCATTGGCGATGGCGCCAACATCGTCCTTACCGGCGACCTGACGGTGAAGGCGTACAACAAGGGCAACGCGACGGCGATCGTCCGGCGGGGCACCACTTTCTCGGTTATCGATGTTACCACCTCTTCCAAGCTGCCGACGATCAGCAACTACTACACGAAGGCCTATGTCGGCAATAATTCCACAATCAACGTGGGCGGCAGTGTGTCGATTCTGTCGGAAGACGCCGCTAAGGCAACATCCGACGCGACGTCCAGCTCGATTCAGTTCATCGTGTCCGTCGTGACGACGTACGGATCGAACACGATTTACACCGAGAACGAAGCGAGCGTTGGCTCTTCCAAGATTTTTGCAAACGGCTCCATCAAGGTCAAAGCGTTCTCCAACGTGGATATGTTCGCGCAGACGGTTGCTGACACCGAAGGCGGCTTCGCCAATGAAGGTACGCTCGTTGCGAAGAATATCCTCAACCGTACGGCGCTTGTGACCATTGCGGATGGCGCGAACCTCGAATCCGATTTCGGCGACATCGAGATTCTTGCGCAGGCCGGAACGAACGACCGGATTAACACCTATGCGAAGCTCGCTGGTCTTGCGTTCACCGATTTCAAGCTCACCAACGTTGTGGTGACGGTGGAGTCCACCAGCAAGGTCACGGTGGGGAGGGCGAAGATTAAAGACACCTTCGGCACGGTCTCCATCTGGGCGGACGCTTCCATGAACGACCTGTACACCTACGGCTACGCTTACGCTTCCGGCCTTGGCGCGGAACCGAAAGCCGCCATTTACAGCACGATCACGCTCAAGCCCATTGTTGACATCAACGGCAAGAGCAGCTATGGTGCGGAGATCACCGCCCGCAACATTGAGATTCACGCGAAGAACACGAAGCTCGGCATTGAGAGCTTCACGGACGCCGTCGGCAAGGCATTCGCCGCAAACGTCGATGCGGAAACGAATCTCACGGTGACCATGGCGGGCAACGTTACGGTCAGCAACGCGCGTATGCGCGCCTATGACTACCTGAACGTGACCGCTTCCAGCGCGCCGACGCACAATTCGCACAACATCTTCGCGCGTGCCAAGATTTACTTGGGCGCCGTCGGCGAAGGCGTTGCGAAGGTCAACATGACCATCGACTCGGATAACGATGTCAAGGTCAACAGCGGCGTTGCGATTCATTCCGCCAACGTTACGATTCGCGGCATCGTGTATTCCGGAACCAGCGACTACCAGCGCGACACATCCGGCTTCATTGACAAGAAGAAGTCGGGCACGGTGACCCGCACGTTCGATGCTTCGACCGCCGTGGACACAGGCACGCTGTTCTACATCGGCGATGCGGCCGCCGGCATCGTCATCGATATCTACGAAGACGAGAACGGCAAGACGCAGGTGCGTCAGGTCGGAATCAAGGATGAAAAGAGCATCTGGACGATTGACGCGACGGGCAAGAAGATTTCCTTCAGCGCAATCGCCAACAACAAGGCCGGCTACCTGACGATGGATGTCAAGACGGGAACGTACTCGAGGATCTTCGATCAGAGCTTCATTCCCTACGTGCGCATCAACAACCGCACGAATTACAGCATCACGCTCAACAACGTGACCGTGCAGAATAACAACTACATCAATCCGCGCGTCACGCTTCTCAAGGGCGCGAGCTACTCCGTGCAGGAAACCAACATCACCGAGCCCGAAGTGACCGTGACCAACCACGGCGCGGGCGGCGTGGTTATTGACGGATTCCTTGCCAACCCGCGCGGCGAACTCACCTTTGAATGGGTCGGCACTGACGAAGACGGAAACGCGCTCAGCGGCAATCTTACCAGTAAGCAATCGATGCAGGGCGCCTCCGGTATTGACAGCTTTGCTCCCATCTGGGCGCATACGCTGACGATCAGCGGCGCGTACAATGTGGGCGCGAGCAACAGCGATCGCTTTACCGTATGGCTCATCCGTCACGCGAATGAACGCACGACCGGGCTGGGCGGCGCTGCGGTGATCCGCATTGACGCATACGGCAACGCGTACCTCGCCCTGACGCCTGTGCTGATGGAGGTTGTTGAGTCCGCGAAGTGGGGCGCACTCGAACCGAGCACGGAGAAATTCACTCCGAACGCCGACATCGAGCATATTGCGGCGAAGGGCGATGTGGATCTGCTGCTGAACGAGTCCAAGCGAGTTTACCAGAAGGCGGGCACCAATACGGTCACCATGCCGGTTCCTGGAACGCTGGAGTTCATCACTGATGCGCTCTGCGGTCTCACCTCTAATGTGACGATCGCCAACCGCACGCAGCTGGAGTACTACCTCGAATCTTACGATCCGGCGACTGGAATCTCCATCTACTATCTGCCCAACGGCACGCGCATCTTCACCGATGCGAACGGCGAGATTATCCGCATCGTGGAAGATAAGATCGACTTCAGCCTGGGCGATTACGAATTTGACAGCGCCACCAACACCGTCACGCTGGCGCAGGGCGTAGCCTTCAACCTGACCGACGGCACCATGTCCGTGAAGGAGGGGTACAGCTACGAAGCGCTGCTGGCCTCGCTCGACGCCAAATGGCTGATGGATAAGGCCAAGGCCGGAACGTTCAAGTTCGTTTACAGAACTGTTGAGAAAGTCATAGATCCCGACACGAATAAGGAGGTCGAAGTCAGATACGACAAGATTACGACGATCACCAAGTGGTACGAGAACAATAAGACAACGTACTACTACCTGACCGACTGCATGACGCCGAACAACGTGATTTCTGCTGAGAAAGCAAGCGAAAAGGCAGTCACCTACGTCCTTGCTTACTACTATGACCAGAACGTCAACATGCTGAAGGCTTATCAGATGGTCTCCGGAGGCACGGGCATATCCAGCAACGTCAATCGCGAGGATCTTGACTTTGCGGTGAATGGTGACGGCTACTACAACAATAACGTAGTAGATGCGTTCATCGAGTTGGAGTACTGGAAGACGACCAACAACGCTGGCGAGAAGATTACGGTTGTGCACCGGACATTCAACAAGACGAATGAAAATCCGAACGGCGATATCTATTACGTTGTTCTGGGCAGCAAAGGGATGTATGACGCTGCAGGCAATGTGATCGTGTATGGTTCTTCTCCCGATCCGAAGAAAACCATCAGCACGACCTACTCCTTCGGGTCCTTCATGGGTCTGAGCAATGACAAAATGAAAGACTTCGTCGCCATTCAGTACAACGAAAGCGACGGAAAGTGGTACGTCTCTTACACGAAGGACTCGGATACAAAGCAAGATGTGCTCAGCGCAGTTGTCAGCCTCGGCAATGGCTACTACGGAGTGAGCCCGGACGCCGTTACCGGCAGCGAAACCGGAATGCTCAAGTATGTCTACGAGAACCTGAACGGCAAGTACTGGCAGATTCAGAAGAAGCAGAGTGATTCCTACAAACTCGACATCGTTATGTGGAGGGGTACTGTAGACACCGACGGATACCGGCAGTATACATCGTTGTCTAAAGGCAAGGATTACGAGCTGAAGAGCTACTACTACTCGTACACCTACGCTTCGCTCGAAGAAGCTGGTCTGACGCTGGCTCCGTGCCTGACCGATGACGCAAGCACTTCCGAAAGCACCGGGAAGATTTATGAAATCGGCTTCGATACGGAAGCGAACGGCACCCTCAGCGTCAACGGTGAAATCGATGGTGTGAAGCTGAAGTCCAGCACGCTGCCGGATAACAACCTGACCTCCCGGTCGGATGCGTATCGCATCACCGAAAGCCTCTTCATCAAGAAGACGACGGGCGTCGACAACGGCATGGCGGTTCTCTTCCGCACGATCGAGGATGCGTTCGGCAACCGGCCGGTGGTCATGGCGAAAAACGGCAAGGCGGCCTTCACCGCGACCTACAACCCGCGCACGGGCAGGTATGAATCCGAAAAGATCACCGCGACCAAGCTGGTGCGCGGCGCGGACGACGTGATCTACATGCCCAACATTACCATCAAGCAATGGGATCGGTCCGATGGAACCGTCAAGGCGCAGCAGGTGATGCTCGAAGCCGTTACCGGCTCCGACATGGGCCCGATCGCCCGCGACATCTACGGCAACTATTGGCGGTGCATCAGTGAAGGCAACTGGGAGAGACTCACGGTTGATACGCCTAAGATTGAAGAGCACAAGAATGATGTGATGATCGACAAGTCGATCGACGCGAAGCTGAACGACGTCACCCGCGTAACCACGACGGTTAAGGATGCGAACGGAACGCTGCTGACCATCGTGGAAGCGAAGATTACGCTGAAAGTGATCGGCGAAACCGGGAATGGCGGCATCCTGGCCGGCCGCAACGTTGACGGAAAGAATGAATACTACATCCTTTCCAACGGCGTGTGGACCAACATTCAGGAATATCAGGCTAAGGAACTCGTTTCCGATCTGCGCTTCAACGAGGCTGTTACGCTCCCGATGACGGCGAGCACCTACATCACGCTGGCGGATGGAAGAATCGTTGGTTCGGACGGCAGTGTGGAGATTCCCGGCGGTGGCGATACTCAGACGGCTGCGGATGTTGAAGCAACCGAGTATCAGCTGGGCGATATCACCGGCACCACCGTCAAGATCACCATGATGGACAAGAAGGGCTCCCTCATCGACAACAACGATACCGTGAGCGGCGGCACGAAGGTTGAAAATACCAATATCACCGCCACCGACGGCGACGTAACGTTCGTCACTTCCTCCGAGGGCTCGATCGGTACGGAGGAGAATCCGCTGGAAATCAAGGCGACGGGCAAGGTATCGTTTGAGAACTTCAAAGGCGAGAGCAGCCTTGAAACCGACACCTACATCGAATCCAGTGACGACATCGAATTCATCGAAGACCTGATCGTCGATGGTCTCGGCGTGCAGGGCGACACGAAGCTGTATGCGAAGTCCGAGAAAGGCTCCGTCCGCTTCAGCAACCTGACCGTCATCAACGGCGGCGTGGTCGACATGATTGCGGCGAAGGAGATCGTCAGCAGCAAGGCGCTGAAGATCAGCACCGAAACCGCGGGCG
>CAZKQB010000029.1:0-41855 GCA_964554795.1 uncultured Oscillospiraceae bacterium
TTCCGCAGGAAATCCTATCCTTTTCCCAAGGGGGTGGCAGGGCCGTCAGGCCCGGTGGCGGGGGAGCTTGCTCCCCCGTCCACATCCGCGTCGCTCAGCACCGCCAAGCTATGCAGCGCCCTCGAGCATGCCGTATACAGCCGCCGCCTCTCGCCGTCGGAGAGCCGTGCCTCCGGCCATAGCACAATTACGGCGTCGAATTCCAGCCCCTTCATCAGGTGGTAGCCACCCACGACAATGTCGCCGGGATCCGTCAAAATATCCTCGTCGCTGCCATCCAGCAAATGCGCCTTGGGAATGAACTCCGCCACGCGCTTTGCCTCGGCCAGCGTGCGCGTAATAACGGCAATGGAGCCATACCCTGCGTCCACCGCTTCACGCACGGCATCCAGCAGCGCCTCGTCCGATTTGGGCTCGATGCGCGGCGGCCTTCCCTCGCGGCCAAACGGCACCACCTGCTCGTCGTCGGGCAGAATTGCGTTGCACAGCCGCGTGATCGGCAGCGTGGAGCGATAGCAGCGCGTCAGCTGCACAAGCGGCGCATCCGGCACGCTGAAGCAGTCGTTCCATCGCGCGGGATCACAGGGCGGCATTGCCGGACACGTGCGCTGCTTAGGATCACCCAGGAGCGTAACGAACGCCGCAGGATAGTATAGTGCCAGCATGGCCAGCGCCACGTCGGAATAATCCTGCGCCTCATCCACCAGCAAATGGCGAATATTCTTGTCCGGGGCGGCAAAGCCCAGTGCCAGTGCCAGGTAGGCAATTCCGACCGCATCCTCCCACCATACGCACCCGGCCGCTGCATTCTCCCTCGCTGCCGCCGCCAGCTCCTCCGGCGCATCCTTCAGCGCGTCGACGTACAGAAGCGGAATCCGCACATCCAGCATTTTGCGAATCTGCTGGCGAACCGGCTGCAGACGGTGCGACACCGCAAAGCGCGTCGCCATTTCCAGATCCTTCCCGCGATAGCTGGCAATCAGCTGCTTTTCATATTGCGCATACAGCGATTTTTCCCACTGCTCAAGCCGACTATCCAGCACCGTCTGAATGCGGGTGATGCGCAGCGCGGGCGTGAGCAGCTTGTAGTCGCTGCGATACATCCGCGTAAGCTCGGCCCCGGTCACCAATATGTTCCCGTCCAGCGCCACGTCCTCAAATGCCGGCCCCATGCGGGCAAACTCGGCAGCAAACGCGCGCATATGGTTCAAAAACGCCTCGCCGCTTTTATAGCGCACGCTCTCCCGCCGAAGCACATTGCTCTCGTCCAGCAGCGCCTCGGTTTGCATAAGCGGAATTTCGACCTTCTGACCGATGATCTGAGAGGTAATCTTGTTCAGCGTAATTGCCGCGGCATTTTCCTCGCCCAGCTCCGGGAGCACCGTGGAGATGTATTCGGAAAAGGAATTGCTGGGCGACAGGATGGCGATTCGCTTTGCATCCAGATGATCGCGATGACGATACATCAGAAACGCCGCACGGTGCATGGCTACACTGGTCTTGCCCGAGCCTGCGCCGCCAATCACGGATAAAAGCCGCACGTTTGCATAGCGTATGGCGCGGTTCTGCTCCTCCTGAATGGTGGAAACAATCTGCCGGATATGCCGGCTCGTCGCGCCGGAAAGAATGTCCAGCAGCATCTCGTCGTCAATGCCCACGTCCGTATCTACATAATATTTCAGACGGCCGTTTTCCATTTTGTACTGCCGCTTCAGCGTCATTTGCCCGCTGATCATGCCCGATGGACTTTCATAGGACACCGGCCCGGGCATCGCGTCGTAATACAGGCTGCATACGGGGGCGCGCCAGTCGTGCACCAGAATTTCGCCGTCCTTGTCCTTCAGGCTGTACAGCCCAATGACGATCTTCTCCTTTTCCTCTGAGCCGTCCTCCCGAAAATCCACGCGCGCAAAGAAGGGATTCAGCAGCATGGCTTCATACCGTTTGGCCAGGTTATCTGTCAGCGTTTTTCGCGCCAGAAAACGATCCACCTCCGCGGCCAGCTGCTCCATATCCTGTACGCTCAGTGCCGTCGGCTTCATGCGCAGCTCCTCCCACGCATCCGCAAGCAGCATGCGTATGGAGCCCAGATGTCCCTGCGAATAATCGCGCGAGCGCTCGATTACCGCCAGAAGCAGCTGCTGAACATGCGCAGTGTACTGTTGTTCCCTTGTAAGCTCAGTTTGCCTGTCCATGGTTGTCCCTCCTTTGCCGTGTCAGTCGCCTTTGCCTTTTAAAAGAGATTCATGGGCAATAGTATACCACACGCACGTTCGGTTGTAAAGATATAATGTATTTCGGCTTCATAAGCGAGGAAAATTCGCAGAATACTAAAGTCCCGCCAGTTGACATAGCATGCGCATCAAATTATAATTCATCCTTTGTTCCATGAATTCCTTACCCACGCGACATACCTGAGAGGCGGCATTTGCATGAATCAGACGGTTCTCATCCTCGATTTCGGTGGCCAGTATAAAGAGCTCATTGCCCGGCGCGTGCGCGAGCTCGGCGTGTATTCGGTCATCCTGCCCGGCTCCACTCCCGCGACGCGCATAAAGAAAATGGCGCCCATCGGCCTGATCTTCACCGGCGGACCCGACAGTGTATATAAAGATGGCGCGCCGGACTGCGAGGATGAAATCCTTCATCTGGGCATTCCGGTGCTGGGCATCTGCTACGGCATGCAGCTTCTGGCACACAAACTGGGCGGCCGCGTCGCGCCCTGCGAAAAAAGCGAATACGGCACGCTGAACGCCGAATTCGACGCTTCCTTTCCCCTCTTTTCCGATGTAACCGACCCGCAGGTTCTCATGAGCCACACCGACCGCGTCATCGAAATGCCCGAGGGCTTTCGCTGTCTCGCGAAAACGGCGCTGTGCCCCATCGCCGCATTTGCAAACGAGGACGCGCGCATATACGGCGTGCAGTTCCACCCGGAGGTTGAAAACACCCACGACGGTCAGAGGATCCTCCGCCGCTTCCTCTACGATGTTTGCGGCGCAGTGGGCGACTATAATATGGAGGACTACCTCGAAACGCAGTTGCGCGCCGTGCGCGAGCAGGTCGGAAATAAAAAGGTGCTTCTGGGGCTGTCCGGCGGCGTGGACTCCTCCGTCTGCGCGGCTCTCCTTTCCCACGCCATCGGAAAGCAGCTCCTGTGCGTTTATATCGACCATGGCTTCATGCGCAAAAATGAAACGAAGGAGGTCTGCGACGTATTCTCCGGCATGGACCTCCGTTTTATCCCCCTCGACGTCTCCGAGCGCTTCCTTTCCGCGCTTTCCGGCGTAACCGACCCGGAGCAGAAGCGCAAGCTCATTGGCCTTCAGTTCGCCCAATCCTTCGAGGAAGAGGCCCGTCGCCACGCCGACGTGTCCTTCCTCGCGCAGGGCACCATCTACCCGGACGTCGTTGAATCCGGCGCGAACCAATCCGCCGTCATCAAAAGCCACCATAACGTCGGCGGTCTGCCCAAAGAGCTGGGCTTTGAAGGCGTCGTAGAGCCGCTTAAGGGACTTTTCAAGGATGAGGTGCGCGCGCTCGGCCGTATGCTCGGCCTACCCGAATCCCTCGTTTCCCGCCAACCCTTCCCCGGTCCCGGGCTTGCCATCCGCGTGATCGGCGAGGTCACCCGCGAGAAGCTCGACCTCCTTCGCGAGGCCGACTGGATCGTACGCGAGGAAATCCGCAACCGCGGCGAAAAAAGCGACCAGTACTTTGCCGTGCTCACCGACACAAAATCCGTCGGCGTGATGGGCGACGGCCGCACCTACGAATATACCCTCGCCGTTCGCGCCGTGCGCACCAACGACTTCATGACCTGCGAGCCCTGCCGCCTGAGCTACGACACACTGTTCGCCATCGCCTCCCGCATCCCCAATGAGGTGCGCGGCATCAACCGCGTCGTCTACGACATCACCGGCAAGCCCCCGGCGACGATTGAGTGGGAGTGAATCGGAGCGCGCCCGGCGGTCAAAGCCCTGCTATAGGGCTTTTATCTCCCGCAGCTTGAGAAGGCCTGCGAAAAGGGGGCTCCGAACGCGGAATCATTTCCCTTTCCCAAGCTTTCTGGACATGACTTTTCAGAGGGAGGTTTCCTTTCATGATTATCTGGATCAGCGGCGCGTATGGCGTGGGAAAATCCACCCTTGCGGAGGCCATGGCAGCGCGGATGGAAAATGCACGGATTTTTGATGCCGAAGAGGTCGGCAACGCGGTTCGGGAGAATTACCCCAGCTGTCCCTATGGCTATATTTTTGAGGATTATCCCCTGTGGGCGGAGTTTTGCTTTCTTCTGCTGAAGGACATTCATGAACGCTTCCACGAGAATCTCCTCGTTCCTATGACCCTGCTTCGCGAGAAATCCTACGATCTTATTCAAAGACTAAGGAATGCGGGCATCAAAACCGAGCTGATTATCTTGGAGGCGGATCACAAAACGATCCGCGACCGGATCCTGATGCGCGGCGAGGACGAAGATTGTTGGTGCATGAAAAATATAGCGCCTGCCATGGCAGGCGCTGTCGCCTTGCCCGGCATCCGCATTTCTGCCGCCGAGACGTCGCCTGAGGCTTTGGCGCAGGCTGTCTTTACAAAGCTTGGCATTCGAAGCAAGGATGGGATGGGCAGCCACGCCGCCGTTTCCAAGTAGCGGCGGAAGCCGAAACACGCACCGGTGCTGGACCGCATGAGCAATTTGCATAATAAAAAGCACACGCGCCGGATGCAGTGCATCCGGGCACATACGAACAGGGCGGCGGCTCCACGAACGAGCCGCCGCCGGTTTTATTCAAATTTCCGATCGTACAGAAGCGCAGCAATTAATACGACGAAGCAGGAGCCGGCGTTATGCACTATCGCACCGGTTGTGGGATTCAGTCTGCCGAGTACGGAGAGCGTAACCGCAAGAAGGTTGATGCACATGGAAAGCGTAATGCTGAACCGTATGGTATTTACCGTCGCGTTAGAGAGCCGTTTCAGATACGGGATTTTGGAGATATCGTCGCTCATCAGCGCAACATCCGCTGCCTCCACCGCGATATCGCTGCCCATGCTGCCCATTGCAACGCCGACGCTTGCCATTTTCAAAGCCGGCGCGTCATTCACTCCGTCGCCGATCATGCACACGCTTCTGCCCTGCCTCTGCAGCCTTGCAAGGTTTTCAACCTTATCCTCCGGCAGCAAGTCGGCGTAAACCTCGCAAATACCGGCCTGAGATGCGAAATACTCGGCGGTTTTCCGATTATCTCCGGTCAGCAGCACCGTTTTCGTTTGCATGGCGGTAAGCCTTTGAACTATTCGGGGTGCCTCCGGGCGAAGAACGTCCGACAGCGCAAGCACGCCGACGCACGCGCCATCCATTGCAACGAGAATGGATGCCTTGCCCTGCAGCCGAAGGGCTTCCATCGCTGCGGCTGCATCCGCCGTCACGGTAACGCCGTTATCCCGAAGATACCTTTCGCTGCCGCAGAAAAGCCGGCAGCCGTCCACCTCGGCGTAAACGCCCTTTCCCGCCGCCATTCTGAAGACCGCAGCTTCACCGAGAGCGAGCGTCCGTTTTTTTGCGGACGCCACAATGGCCTTACCCAGCGGATGCTCGCTCTTGGCCTCGGCAGAGGCTGCAAGATACAGGAGCCGGTCTTCGTCCATATCGGGAGCAAAGGTCAGAATCTCGCTAACCTCCAGCATTCCATAGGTAAGCGTGCCGGTTTTGTCAAAGGCGATGGTATCGACCCTTCCCAGCCTTTCAAGCGCCTCGCCGGATTTGATGATTACGCCATGCCTGGTTGCCTGCCCGATGGCCGCCATGATGGCTGTGGGCGTTGCCAGAACCAGCTCGCAGGGGCAGAATACCACGAGAACCGTAACTGCGCGAACGAGCTCGCGCGTAGCAAGGCCGGCTGCGACGGCAATCAGCAGCGCGACTGGGACAAGCCAACTTGCAGCCCGATCCGCGATTCTTGCCATGGGAGCCTTTTTGTCCTCCGCCTCCTGTACCATGCGAATGAGCCTATTCAGAGAACTGTCCTCACCGACCTTCGTTGCGCGAATGTCGATTGTACCGAATCGGTTGATGGCGCCGCAGTACACGCCGTCTCCGGGCGCTTTATCGACGGGCAACGATTCCCCGGTCATAACGGACTGGTCGACGGAGGTTTCTCCGCGAATGATTACGCCGTCTACGGGAACGGTCTCGCCGGGTAAAATGCGAAGAACATCGTTTTCCATGATTTTCTCGGCGGGAATAACCTCCTCCTCTCCGTCCCGGATGCGACGGCCCTGCGCCGGAGCCAGAGCGATGAGCTTTTTCAGCCCCTTTCTGGCCCGGTTTGTGGTTGCGTCCTCTAAAAGCGCGCCGATTGCCATGATAAACGCAACCTCGCCGGCGGCAAACAGATCGCCGATTGCGATGGCGGCAAGCATTGCGATTGTAATCAGAAGAGCGGATGAAATTTTGCTGATGCCGGGGTTATGGAGGATTCGCCATACCGCAAGATACAAAAGCGGAATGCCGCAGATTCCAACCGTCGCCCATGCCGGGTCAATAGGCGTGTGGACACCCGCCCTCGGCAGAATAAAGCTGCACATAAGAAAGGCGCCTCCGATGATCGTCATCGGGAGTCCTGCCAGAAAATCATTGATTCGTTTGAACATTTCGGGCCCCTCTTTCCTCTTGCTTCCACCAGTGCTTGCGCGTATCCCTTATTCGGTACAGAATGCTCCGTTCGGCTTTGACTATATTGTATCGTAGAATCGGCAAACAGACAAGAAGCAGATTGTGCAGATGGCTCGCTTTCTTGACGATTCTGCTTGATCCCTTTGGATTCCGGACGCCGGCACTGTTTTCAGGCATGCATAACAGAAAAATACTTAGGTACCTTGACAAATTTCTCGTCTTGCTTTATAATTATCAAGGTACCTAACGTTATATCATCCAATCGGCAGGAGGTTCGCTTACATGAATGCGCAGTATGAGTCGTTAGACCAAAATAACCGGTTAATCTGGAATTTCCGGGATATCGGGCACACCATGCGTCAGATTTCCGAGGGACGGGCCAGCCAGAAGCGGATTCTGATTCTTTTGAAGGAAACAGCCGGCATGACCCAGAAGGAGCTAACCGCCCGCCTTGGGGTGCAGCCCGGGTCTGCCAGCGAGGTTCTTTCCAAGCTGGAGCAGGCCGGGCTGATTTTCCGAACGCCCAGCAAGGCCGATCACAGAACCACGGATATTCGCCTGACACCTGAGGGAGAAAGGCTCGCAAGGGAAGCCAGTCTCCGACGCATGGAGCGCCACGAGCAGATGTTTGCCGTATTTTCCAGCGAAGAGAAGGACGCCCTCCTTGCAATGCTTGAAAGACTCAATGCCCATTGGGATCAGACCTATCGGCAACAGGACGGTGAATAAGATGTGGAGATACGTCAAACGGTATTTGCCCTATGCGGTGCTTGCCGCCCTGTTCATGGTAGGCGAGGTGCTTATGGATCTGCTGCAGCCGGAAATCATGAGCCGGATCGTGGATGACGGCGTTTTGGGCATAGGCTCCGGCGGCGCGGGAGACATGAGGCTGATCTGGGAGCTGGGTTTAAGGATGATCGGCCTGGTTCTGTTTGGCGGTCTCTGCGGCTCGCTGAACAACGCCTTTGTCCACATGACCGGGCAGAATGTCGGCAACGAAATCCGCAAGGACGCCTTTTGCAATCTGATGACCTTCTCCTTTCCTCAGGTAGACCGCTTCGGAACGGGCTCTTTGGTAACTCGCGTGACAAACGACATTACCCAGGTACAAAATCTGGTTTCCCAATTTGTCCGCGGCATGATCCGCACCGGCATGCTGATGTTCGGCAGCATTTTCTTTTTGTTTCGGCTGAATCCTCGGTTCGGCCTGATCGTCCTGTGCGCATTCCCGCTGATTATCGGATGCCTGGCCTTCTGTCTGTCAAGGGCAAATCCGCTGTTCTCCCGATCTCAGGCGCAGTTGGATCAGATCAACGCGATTATGCAGGAGGATATTTCCGGTATTCGCATTATCAAGGCCTGCATCCGGGAAAGCTACGAAAAGCTGCACTTTGGAAAGGCCAACGATGACCTGATCCGCACGCAATTGCAGGTGCTGACCATTCTTGCCTTTATGAACCCCATCATCAACGCCCTGATCTACGTGGTCGTCGCGCTGATTCTGCGCGCGGGCGCGCTCGAGGTGCCCGTAGGCGCGACCACGCCCGGCGACATCATGGCGGCCATCACCTATACCACTCAGCTGCTCAACGGAATTATGGGTCTGACCATGCTGTTTCAGACGATTTCCAGAGGCTTTGCCTCGTGGAAGCGCGTAAAGGAAATTCTTTGCGCAAGACCTGAGCTTCCAGACGGCTCCTTTGACGCTCCGACGGCGCTGCATGGACAGATTGAATTTCGCGGCGTTTCCTTTTCCTATCCTGGCAGCGATCAAATGGTTCTGAAAAACATCAATCTCCTCATCCATCCCGGCGAAACGGTTGCCATTATGGGCGCAACCGGCTGCGGAAAGTCCACCCTTGTCAATCTGATTCCCCGGTTTTACGATATAACGGAGGGCGTCGTTTTAGTGGACGGCGTGGATGTGCGAAAATACCATCTTCAGGCTCTGCGGAAGAAAATCTCCGTCGCTCTGCAACGACCAGAGCTGTTTCACCAGACCATCGGTCAGAATATTGCCTGGGGCCGGGAGAATGCGGACAGCGAGACCATTCGAGCCGCCGCGCAGGTTGCTCAGGCCGAAGAGTTCATCGCTCAATCCCCGAATGGCTATGATACCATGGTCGCCGAGCGAGGCTCCAGCCTTTCCGGCGGGCAAAGGCAGCGGATTTCCATCGCCAGATCCGTCGTAAAGCAGGGAGAAATTCTGATTTTCGATGACGCGACCAGCGCGCTGGATCTGAAAACAGAGGCGAACCTCTATGCCGCCCTGAAGCAGGCGCGCCCGGAGTGCACGAAAATCATCGTGGCCCAGCGCATCGCCTCGGTGCGTCATGCAAACCGGATCGTCGTGCTGGAAAATGGCTCGATTGCCGCCTGCGGCAGCCACGAGGAGCTGCTGAGCCATTGCCCGGTATATCGGGATATTTATGACTCTCAAATGGGAAAGGAGGAGCTTCATGTCTGAGGAAAGAAAGCTTCCGGAGCGCAGCCTTCCCGGCATGAACCGCCATGAGCGGTTTGTGGAGGCCGAGCACGCTCAGAATGCCGGCGCGGCGCTTAAACGCATCGTCACCTATTTCGGCAAAGAAAAACGGCTAGTGGCCGGCATGCTTTCCATCGTGCTGGCGGGCACTCTGTGCGGCGTGTGGGCTCCCAGTCTGCAAAGCCGCGCCATCGACATGATTGCCGGAGAAAGAACCGGGAATCTCACCAAAACCATTGTGCTGATGCTGTCTGTATACCTGATTTACAGTGCCAGTCAGCTCCTGCAGGGGCTATTCAGCGCGAGGCTCAGTCAACGCCTGGTCAGGCGGATGCGCGGAGAGCTCTTCGGAAAAATCGTGGATCTTCCTGTCCGGTATCTGGATGCACACTCCCACGGGGACGTAATGAGCCGCATGACCAACGACATTGAAAACATATCTGCCACGGTTTCTCAGTCTCTGCCCTCCCTGTGCTCCGGCGTACTAACCATAATCGGAACGCTTGCCATCATGCTCTACTACTGCTGGCAGCTGGCCCTGCTTAGCTTTGTCACGGTGCTCCTGACCTTCCTGGCAACAAAAATTCTTTCCGGGCAGGTACGAAAGTTTTCCCGCAGACGCCAGCAGCTGCTGGGTCAGCTCAACGGCACGGTAGAGGAAATGATCGCCGGATACCGAACCGTTGTGGCGTACGACCATCAGAAAATCACGGCGGAGGAGTTCTGCCAGGTCTCCGATTCCCTGACCCGGGCCGGCATTCGCACCGACGTATTCAGCGGCGTCATGGGGCCGGTAATGAACTGCATCGGCAACATCGGATTTGTAATTATTGCGGCCTTCGGCGGATATTTTGCCATTCACGGCTATATTTCCGTCGGCGTCATCTCCGCCTTTATCGTCTATGCCAAGCAGTTCAGCCGACCGATCAACGAGATTGCGCAGATCTACGGCCAGCTGCAAACGGCGATTGCCGGAGCGGAGCGCGTTTTTGTGGTGCTGGATGAAAAAAACGAAGACATGACCGGCGATTGCCTTGCGGAGCATACGGATTCCACCGTGACCTTTGACCATGTGAATTTCTCCTACGAGCCCGGTCACCCCATCATCCGGGATTTCACGCTGACGGTGCCCAGCGGCAAAAAGGTGGCTCTGGTGGGCTCAACCGGCAGCGGAAAAACCACGGTCGTGAATCTTCTGATGCGCTTTTACGATGCGGACAGCGGCAGTATCCGCATTGACGGGCAGGATATTTCCGGTCTTGCCCGGTCATCCCTGCGAAAAAACGTAGCCATTGTTTTGCAGGATACGGTGCTCTTTTCCGACACGGTACGCCATAACCTGCAGTATGCCAGAGCGGACGCGACTCAGGCCCAGCTGGAGCAGGCCGCCCGGATGAGCCGATGCAGGGACATGATTGCCGCATTGCCTAAGGGCTATGAAACCATGCTGGACGCCGGCGGCACCAATATCAGCCAGGGACAGCGGCAGCTGCTGGCCATCGCCCGGGCCTTTGTGGCCGATCCCAGGGTTTTGATTCTGGATGAAGCGACCTCCAATGTGGATACGCGCACGGAAAAAGCCATTCAAAGCGCCATGCAGAAAATCCTCGAAAACCGCACCAGCATCGTCATTGCCCACCGGCTGAGCACCATTCGCGATTCTGACCTCATCGTGGTTATGGATCAGGGGAAAATCGTGGAACAGGGCACTCACGAGGCGCTTCTGGCTCGTCGGGGAAGGTATTATGCCCTGTACATGACTCAATTTGCCGGCTTTGCAACGTAAAAGAGGCCGACAGCGCCGAGGAAAATGCCTCCGCGCGGCAAGCGATCAGGCGCGCAGACTGTCTGAAAGCCTGCTGGAGAGCTCAGGGCCGTGAAAAAAAGCTGCGCCTCCGGCAAACTTGCTCTCTCGTTCATCCACACTCGGTAAAAAACATCATTTAACAAGCATAAAACCGCCCGCCGGGCCGCGTAAAATGCGGTTCGGCGGGCGGCGCTTTATGGCCTTCCTCAGCTGCGCAGCAGGGGGAAGAAGGACGTGCCGTCGAGGTCGTTTTCGATGTCGAAAGCATCCAGCACGGTCTTTCCGAGGTCGGCGAAGGTTTCGCGCGTGCCGAGATCCACGCCCTCGTTCAGGCCGAGGCCGTAGACCATCAGCGGCACCTGCTCGCGGGTGTGGTCGGTGCCGGGGTAGGTGGGGTCGCAGCCGTGGTCGGCGGTGAGCAGCAGCATACCGTCGTCGCCAAGGCGGCCGAGGAGCTCGGGAATATAGGAATCGAACGCCTCAAGGCTCTCCGCAAAGCCGTCCACATCGTTTCTGTGGCCGTACAGCGCGTCGGTATCCACAAGGTTCACAAACATCAGGCCGCGCCAGTCCTTCTTCATGAAGTTCAGCATGCTGGCGATGCAGGCATCGTTTCCAGCAGCGTGGTCAGACTGGGTGAGCCCGCGGTGGTTGAAGATATCCTCAATCTTACCCACGCCGATCACGTCCATATGGTTGCGCTTGATCACGTCCAGCATGGTATCGCCAAAGGGATCCACGGAGAAGTCGCGGCGGTTGCCGGTGCGCACATAGTGTCCGGCGCTGCCGACAAACGGGCGGGCAATTACGCGGCCCACGCAGTTTTCATCCTTCAGCAGGCGGCGCGCGATGCGGCAGATGTGATACAGCTCGGACACGGGCACGACGTCCTCGTGCGCAGCGATCTGGAACACGCTGTCGGCGGAGGTATATACGATCAGCTTGCCGGTGACATAATGCTCGTCGCCCAGCTCCTGAATAATCTGCGTGCCGGACGCAGGACGGTTGCCAATCACGCCCAGGCCAGTTTCCTCTTCAAACCGCTTGATCAGCGCCTCCGGGAAGCCGTTCGGATAGGTGGGAAAGGGCTTTTTCAGCGTCAGCCCGGCAAGCTCCCAATGCCCTGTGGTGGTATCCTTTCCGGCGGATTTTTCGATCATGCGGCCATAGCATCCCACGGGCTCCTCGTCGTCAATGCCAAGGATGCGTCCCAGACCCAGCTCAATCAGGTTGGGAATGTCGGGATGCTTCAGATCCCACACATGCTTGAGCGTATAGGAACCCTCGTCTCCGTATCTGGATGCATCCGGCGCAAAGCCGACTCCGCAGCCATCCAGCACGACGGTAACCGCACGTCTGATTTTCTTCATAAATTACTTCAGCCCCTTCCAAGCGTAGTATGTCGGACGCCGGGTCGTTTCATCCTCCGGCGGAAATTGCCATCATGCACATTTCGACACGCGGCGTGCAATTCCTGCCGAGCAAGCGATATTAACAAAAAATCATTGGAAAAGCCCGCTGTCGCCGCAGGGCGCTTCGGCGCCTGCATTTTATGTTATATTTTTCGCAGCGTATATTCAAACGTCCGAGAATCGATTATAATGCGTACTGAAAAGGTCGGATATCACAATGGGAGGAATTCACATGGCGGAAACACTGCTCAGTCTCGAGGGGCTGGTGAAATCCTTTGATCAGACAAGGGTTCTGGACGGACTGAACCTGACGGTCGGCGAGGGCGAGTTTGTAACGCTTCTGGGGCCGTCGGGCTGCGGAAAAACGACGACGCTGCGCATTATCGCCGGACTGACCCTGCCGGACGAGGGACGCGTGGTCATCGGCGGCGAGGACGTTACGCTTCTCGCCCCGGAAAAGCGGCCGGTAAACACGGTATTTCAAAATTACGCGCTGTTCCCGCACATGAATGTGGCGAAAAACATCTCCTACGGCATGCGCATCCGGGGCGCGACAGGGCGCAAATGGAAGCCGCGCGTGCGCGAGCTTCTGAGGCTTGTACAGCTGGAGGGCTACGAAAAGCGCATGCCCTCGGAGCTTTCCGGCGGGCAGCGGCAGCGCGTGGCCATTGCGCGCGCAGTAATTCTCTCGCCGTCTCTGCTTTTGCTGGATGAGCCCCTGGGCGCGCTGGATCTTTCGCTGCGCCGCCAGATGCAGACAGAGCTGAAGGACATTCAAAAGCGGCTGGGCCTTTCCTTTGTATACATCACGCACGATCAGGAGGAGGCGCTCAACATGTCCGACCGCATCGCCGTAATGCGCGGCGGACGCATTGAGCAGATCGGCTCGCCCGAGGACGTATACGAGCGTCCCGAAACGCGCTATGTAGCCGAGTTTATCGGGCAGGCAGCGCTGTTTGAGGGTACGGTAGAGGCAGGCGGCGCGAGCGCGGCTCTGGCCTGCGGGCAAGCCCGGCTGACGCCCGGGGCGTTGTTTCCCGGCGAAAAAATCGTCGTCGGCGTGCATCCGGAGCGGCTTCGCTTCTCCGAATATCCCGCCGTGGGCTTCCATATTCCCGCCGTGGTGCTCGCGCACCGCTATGCGGGCAGCATGATTCACACCGAGCTTGTGCTCTCCAGCGACGGGCGCCGTCTGACAGCCGTATCCGCCGCGCTGATGAGCGACCTGCCCGCGCCCGGCGCGCACGTGCACGTATACTGGGACGAGCGGCATGCCTCGGTTATCCGGGAGACGATCGCATGAAAAAGCGCGGTATTGGCATGCTCCTGCCTCTGTGGCTCTGGACGCTTTTCTTTGTTGTGTTCCCGATGGGCTACATTCTGCTTCTAAGCTTCGTATCCGGCGACGCCTTCGGTATTCGATATGTTTTCACGCTGGAGAACTACCGCCGTCTGCTGTCCGAGGAGCTGCTGGCCTGCATCGTTCGAACGCTTAAAATGAGCGGGCTCACCACGCTGTTTGCGCTATTGGCGGGCTATCCGTTTGCGTATTTCATGGCGCGCGCAAAAAAACGGTGGCGCACGACGCTTCTGCTTCTAATCGTGATTCCCTTCTGGACGAGCGCGCTGATGCGCATGTTCGGCTGGCGCATCTTCTTTGAAAGCAACGGCGTGTTCAACGGCGTTCTCAAGTGGTTCCACAATCTGTGGTACGGCTTTCTCCGCCTGTTCGGCGGTTATGCGGATGGCATACCGAAATATCGCCCGGTGAAGCTTCTGTACACGCGTGGGCTGGTGCTGTTTGGCATGGTATACACCATGCTGCCGTTCATGGTGCTGCCGATTTACTCGTCGGTGGAAAAGCAGGATGTGTCGCTGCGCGAGGCCTCGCGCGACCTGGGCGCAAGCCCGTTTCTATCGTTTTTAACGGTGTCGCTCCCTCTGTCGCTGCCGGGCGCAATCTCCGGGTGCGTGCTGGTGTTTGTGCCGTCGATGGGGCTGTTCTTCGTAAATCAGATTCTGGGCGGCGGCAAGGTGAATTATCTTGGCGACCTGATCGACTACTACATCAAGGGCGGGCGCGACTGGGCGCTGAGCGCCGCCATGTCCATAACGATTCTCGTGCTCACCTTCCTGTCCATGGCGATTTACCGCCGCTTCTCCGGCGGGGACGAAATGGGGGTATTTTGAGATGAAGGGAAGAAAACGGCGCGGCCGCTTTTCGTGGGTACCGAATTTCTATCTGATTCTCGTGCTCCTGATTCTGTATCTGCCCACGTTTGTGGTAGTGGCCTACTCGTTCAACCAGCAGAAGGACGGCCTCAAATGGACGGGCTTCACTACGGAATGGTATCCGAAGCTTTTCCAGAGCCGGCAGATCATGGAGGCCATGCGCAATAGCCTGATTGTCGCCGGCGCAAGCTGCCTGATTGCCGCCGTCGTCGGCACGCTGGGCGGCGTGGCAATGGCGCGGCGCAAAAGCCGCCTTTCAGGCGCGGTGGAATCGATCTCCGCCATTCCGATCATGCTGCCGGAAATCGTGCTGGGTCTTGCGTTTCTGGTCACGTTCTCGCTGTTCGGCATTGAACGCGGGCTTTTAAGCACCGTGCTCGCGCACGCCACATTCTGCATTCCCTACGTGCTGATCCTCGTGCGCAGCCGTCTGGCGGGGCTCGACCCATCCTATGAGGAGGCCGCGCGCGACCTGGGCGCGTCGCCGATGAAGGCGCTTCTCACCGTCACCGTGCCGCTGATCGCCCCGGCCATTCTCTCGGGCGTATTTCTGGCCTTTGCCATGTCGCTGGATGATTTCGTCATTAGCTTCTTTGTAAAGGGCGCGGAATCGACCACCTATCCGGTGTATGTATACGGACGCGTGAAAACCAGCGTTCCGCCTACGGTAAACGCCATGTGTACCGTGATGCTGGGCGTAACGCTATTAGCCGTCGCGCTTTCGCAGCTGTTCAAAACCCGAAAACGGTAAACGCAAGGGAGGTATTTAGTATGAGGAAAACCGTATCCGTTCTGCTCGCACTCGCGCTCGCTCTGTGCGTCTGCGCACCCGCTCTGGCAGACCTTGAATCTGCCAACCGCATCGCCGCCGAGGCGGCCGCAAAGCTGCCTGCGGACGCGCGTCTCGTAAACATCTTCAACTGGACGTACTATATTCCCGACGAGGTTTTAGAGGAATTCGAAGCCGCCACCGGCATCCGCGTGAACTATTCGCCGTTCTCCTCCAACGAGGAAATGCTGGGCGCAATCGGCTACGCGCTGGGGCAGTATGACCTGATGGTCGCAAGCGATTACGCCGTGGCCGCGTTGATCGAAAACGGCTACCTCACGGAGATCGACCCCGCCCGGCTGGAAAACTACAAAAACATCAACCCGGCCTTCATGGAGCAGTACTACGATCCCGATAATGCCTACTCCATCCCCTACACCAGTGTGTTCCCGCTGATCGCCTACAACCCGGACGAGGTGAGCGTGGAGATTCGCAGCTTTGACGCCTTGTGGGACGAGAGCTTCAGAAACAGTCTCGTTCTGGTGGACGAAATGCGCACAATCATCGGCATGACCGCAAAAACGCTGGGATATTCCGTCAACGAAACCGACCCGGCGCATCTGGCGGAAATTCGCGAAAAGCTGCTTCAGCTGAAGGGGAACGTGTGCGTGTTCAACTCGGATACCTCCCATACCGCGCTGATCGGCGGCGACGCCACTGCGGGCGTGATGTACGGCAGCATGGTCGTCGCCGGGCGCGACGTGATGGACATCGCCGTGACCTACCCGGAGGAGGGCATATCCTGTGGCATCGACAACTACGTGATTCCCAAGGACGCACCCCATCTGGACGCCGCCTATATCCTGCTCAACTACCTGCTGGATGGCGAGGTGGCCGCGACAGCCTATGAGCTGATTGACTACGCCAGCTGCAATTCGGCCGCAGCCGAATACCTCTCCGAAGAATACCTGAACGACGACTCCGTCAACCCGCCAACCCGCCTTGCAGAGAGCGCCGAAATCATCCGCACGCTCGACGAGGAAACGCAGAAGCTCTACGTCGATATGTGGCTGGCCTTCAAAAATTAACCCCTTCCCTTCCTATCACCTGCAGCCGGAACCTTCAACGGTTCCGGCTGCGCTTTTCCCTGAAGGCTCGGCAAGCGACCGCCGCGCCTTGTTCCGAAGGCCGGAATGAATGACCCGAACCTCGCCACGCCCATGCGGCGGAAAATTCAAGCCGCCTCTGTTGCCAGACAGCCTTCTCCGATCCAGTGCGACCGACATGGGCCTCGCGAGGGGGGTGCAGGGGGAGCGACGCTCCCCCGCCCTCCCCTGCGGAACCGCACCGGCGGCTTTTGCGTAGGATGCGTGGGAGGGGGTTTCATGCCTTTCATCGTATGCAAATTCGGCGGATCCTCGCTGGCGACGGGCGACCGCTTTCTGAGCGTGCGCGACATCGTCCGCAGCGACCCATCTCGCCGCGCCATTGTCGTCTCCGCACCCGGTCGGCGCAGTGGGACGGACGAAAAGGTTACCGATCTGCTCATCCGCCATTTCGAAACCGGCGACGGAGCCGCGTGGCGCGCCGTCGAAGCGCGGTTTCTGGAGATCGGCGAGACCATCGGTCAGGATGCCGCGCCGCTTCTCCGCGAAACGCGCGAGGCGATTCTCCGAAAAGCCAGCGCCGCATTTGCCGCCGGGCGAGGAGAATACCTTTCGGCGCGCCTGCTCGCGCAGCTTCTAGGCTTCCGCTTCATCGACGCTGCGGATTGCGTGCGCTTTTCCGAGTACGGCGCGTTCGACCGGGCCGCCACACGGCGCGAAATGCTTCACTGCCTGTGTGGCGAGCCGTTCGTACTGCCCGGCTTTTACGGTGCCGACGCCGCCAATCGCGCGTTCGTATTTCCGCGCGGCGGCGGCGACATCACCGGAGCACTCGTGGCCGCGAGCCTCGGCGCCGACGTCTATGAGAACTGGACGGACGTAGACGGCGTATACGACCGCGACCCCGCCGTCGATCCCCGCGCACGCAGACAGCGCCGCCTGACCTACGATCAGATGGAAGCGCTGGCCGCCGCCGGCGCAAACGTGCTTCACCCGGACAGTCTGCGCCCCGCACGGGAGAAGGGCATTCCGCTTCACGTGCGCAGCAGCTTTCTTCCGCAGGCATGCGGCACATGGATTTCCGGAACGACCTGAACCGCGAGAAGGCTATCGACTCTGGCACGCAATACGGATTGCCGGAACCGCCTGCACCGCACGGTTGTCGCCCGACGCAAGCATGCAGCGCAGATTCCCGAAACGGCTTGCACCGCGCAAAGGCTCTCAGCGCAGGCACGCAGTGCGGATTCCCAGAACAGCCTGCACCGCGCGAAGGCTCTCAGCTCTGGCACGCAGCGCGGATTCCCGAAATGGCCTGCACCGCGCGGTTGTCGCCCGGCGCTGGCACATAGTGTGGATTCCCAGAACGGTTTGAACCGCACAGCAGCTTTCCTCCGCAGGCACGCGGATTTTCTTGAACGGTGCAAGCACCGCCGCGCGGGTTCGTTTCCATTCGTTTGCATTTTCTGTATGGAAGCCCCGCGCTGGCGGCC
Organism: uncultured Oscillospiraceae bacterium; assembly: GCA_964554795.1. GTDB lineage: Bacteria > Bacillota > Clostridia > Christensenellales > Aristaeellaceae > SFHK01. The sequence continues at coordinate 17,978 of CAZKQB010000029.1, forward strand.
TTTTTCCGTTTGTTTTTACCAATCGTAAACCTACGCTTATCCGCGTGAAAACGTTTCGACCGTCATGTTTTGTTTGAGTTGATTTTTCCGAAAACGTATTGCTTAATTTGGAGATTTTGACTATCATTAGGAGGAGGTCAAACGGCCGCACGAAAAGAGAGGATCGTTTCATGAACATAAAGGTGTATTATGTAAGCCCAAAGGGCTGTGCACAGGAAATCGCCGAGGCAATTGCCCGCGAGTGCCGGTGCACAAAGGAGCCCCTGATGCCCGCTTACCCGCCCGAAGGCGTAGCAATGATGTTCATCGGCTGCGAGGGCAGCAAGACTGACAAGGTAACGATGGATTTTATTTCCTCCCTGAATACGAATCGCGTGCGCAACGCCGCATTGTTCTCCTGCAGTCCCCGCCGCGACAACGTCGCCATTGAGGAAATGCGTCAGGCGCTGGAGGCGAAGGGCATTCGCGTGCTAAAGGGCTCCATGGCCTTCCCCGGCAAGGGCTTTCTGAGCGGAAAGCGGCCCGGCCCGGAGGATCTCGAAGCCGCGCGCAACTACGCGCGCGAGTGCCTGAACAGCATCAGCAAATAACCCCGCTCCTTCAAATACGGAAGGCAGCCCTTTGGGAATACGCCCGTATCCCCGAACGGCTGCCTTCCGTATTGCTTTCCGAATCGTTGACACAGCGCGGCAAAATCAAGTATAATATTATCAGGTGATTTGTGTATGGAAATAAACGAGCTTTGCGGAATTCTGGAATCAATTTTATATGTGGCGGGTGAGCCGGTGCGCATCGACACGCTGGCGCACGCGCTGAACCTGACGCAAATGGAGCTGGAGCCGGCCATCGAGCAGCTGCGCGACAACTGTCTGCTCGAAAAGCGCGGTCTTCGGCTGAACCGGCACGGCATGGAAATTCAGATGTCCATCAACCCGGAATACGCCAAATATGTGGAAATGCTTTTGCAGCCGGTGCAGAAGCAGTCGCTTTCGCAGGCGGTCATGGAAACGCTTTCGATCATCGCCTACCGCCAGCCGGTCACGAAGGCCGACATCGAGGCCATTCGCGGCGTGAAGTGCGATTATTCGGTGCAGCTTCTGCTGGCGCGCGGGCTGATTCAGGAATCGGGTCGGCGCGAAACGCTGGGCCGGCCGATTCTGTACACGACGACGGACAAATTTCTGGAGCATTTCGGTTTGGAGGGACTTTTTGACCTTCCCAAGGAAAAGCAGGAAAGCGCAGAGGAGGTACCCACGTGAGGCAGCATATCGACACGATCCCGGTATGGGATGCGTACAAGACGGACTGCGAATGCCCGCTGTGCGCGCTGGAGGAAACCAACGAAAGCAATTATGTGGACGCATTCATGGGCGGCAGCGTCATGGAGCCGGACGTGCGCGTAGAGGTGAACCGAAAGGGCTTCTGCGGCCGCCATTTCAAGATGATGCTGAACAACAACAACCGTCTGGGCGTAGCGCTGATGGCGCATACCTATCTGAAGGAAACCATGGCGCGGCTGGGCGAATCCTCCATGTCTGTCAATGAAGCGCCCTCACGCGCAGGTCTGTTCGGCCGCAAGGCGCCGCAGGCGGGTGCGGATCTCAAGGAAATCACCGACACCTGTATCCTGTGCGACCGACTGAACGCCACCATGGATCGCTACGTTTACACGCTGATCTACATGTGGAAGCATGAAAGCGCGTTCCGCCAGACGCTGAAGGCAAGCAAGGGGCTGTGCCTGAAGCACTACGCCGCCGTCGTCCGGCAGGCAGGCGGGCAGCTGAGCGGCGCGGAGATGCGCTCGTTCATGACGGAGCTGAACAAGGTGGAGATGGACAACCTCGCCCGCCTTGAAAAGGAGATCGAATGGTTCACGCTGAAGTTCGATCATAAAAACGCCGACAAGCCGTGGGGCACCAGCAAGGATTCGCTGGATCGCACCGTTCAGAAGCTGCGTGGCAAGTGCGTGTAGGGCGGCATACGCCGGAAAGGAGCTCGCATGCCTGAATTTCGTTTTCCCGTCATCGGTCATGGCGGAGACTATAATCCCGATCAGTGGCTCGACCGCCCGGACGTGCTCGAGCAGGATGCGGCGCTCATGCGGGAGGCTCATTGCAACCTGATGAGCGTAGGCATTTTCGCATGGGCGGCGCTGGAGCCGCGCGAGGGCGAATACAATTTTGCATGGCTTCGTAGCGTGCTCGACCGGCTGCACGAGACGGGCGTATCCGTGCTTCTGGCCACACCCTCCGGCGCGCGCCCGGCGTGGATGAGCCGCAAATACCCCGAGGTACTGCGCGTGGAAAACGGGCATCGCAATTTCCATGGCGGACGCGAAAACCACTGCTACACGTCGCCCGTCTACCGCCGATTTGTCTCGCGCATGAACACGCGCCTTGCCGAGGAGTTCGGCTCGCATCCTGCCGTCGTGGGCTGGCACGTATCCAACGAATACTGCGGCGAATGCCACTGCGAGCTGTGCCAGAATGCCTTCCGCGAGTGGCTGAAGCGCAAATATCAAACGCTCGACAACCTGAACCACGCGTGGTGGACGGCGTTCTGGAGCAAGACCTTTACCGACTGGGAGGAAATTCACTCCCCGGAGCCGAACGGTGAAACACAGCTGTGCGGTCTCACGCTCGACTGGCGGCGTTTCGTGTCCGACCAGACCGTCGACTTCGTAAAATGCGAAACCGCGCCCATCCGCCGTCTTGCGCCAAGACTGCCCGTAACGATCAACACCATGGGCTTTTTCTACGGCCTTGACTATCCCAAATTTGCGGATACGGTGGATTTCGTCGGCTACGACAGCTACCCCACGTGGGGCTCCGGAAGCGATTACGACGTGGCGCTGGAGGCCTCGTTCACGTTCGATCTGGTGCGCGGCTTTCTGAACAAGCCGTGGTCTCTGATGGAATGCACGCCCTCACAGGTAAACTGGCACGAAATCTGCCAACTCAAACGGCCGGGCATGCACACGCTCTCCTGCGTGCAGGCGCTGGCGCACGGCTCGGACACCGCCATGATGTTCCAGTGGCGCAAAAGCCGCGGCGGCCCGGAGAAGTTCCACGGCGCGGTCGTCGGCCACGACATGACGAACCAGACGCGCACCTTCCGCGAGGTCAAGGCAACCGGCGAGCTGCTTGAAAGGCTGTCCGAAATCGTGCATTCCGAAACGAAATCGGATGTAGCCCTCATCTTCGATCAGGCAAACCGCTGGGCGCTGGACGGCGCGCAGGGACCCCGAAAGGAAAAGGACTACTTCGGCGTAACGTTTGATCACTACCGCGCGCTGTCCCGCGCGGGCATAAACGTGGACGTGATCGACATGGAAAAGCCCTTTGACGAATATAAGCTTATCGTCGCGCCGTATCTGTACATGCTCAAGCCCGGCACAGCGGAGCGACTGACCGCGTTTGCAAACGGCGGCGGCACGCTGGTGCTCACATTCTTCAGCGGCATCGTGGACGAAAACGACCTGTGCTTCCTGGGCGGCGCGCCCGGCCCGCTGCGTTCGCTTGCCGGCGTGTGGGCGGAGGAAACCGACGCGCTGTACGACGGGCAGGCGCACAAAATGGTGATGAAGCCCGAAAACTCGCTCGGTCTTACCGGCACATATACCTGCGGCTTCCTCGCCGACTACCTCCACGCCGAAACGGCCTCCGTTCAGGCAGAATACGGAGACGACTACGTATCCGGCACGCCCTGCCTCACGCAGAACGGCAGCGTGTGGTATATCGCCAGCCGCCCCGAAGCTCGCTTTCTGAACGATTTCTATAAGGCCCTCCTCCCCCGCGCAGGCGTAAGGCCGGTTGTCGAAGACCTGCCCGAGGGCATGATTGCCTGCAGCCGCGAGCGGGACGGGCACAGCTATGTTTTCGTTCTCAACTTCACCGGCACGGATGCCGATGTCTGCCTGCCTTCCGGCGTGCGCCTTGATACGAACTCTCCTGCCGGAGGTATGACCACACTTCCCCCGAACGGCTTCGCCGTGATTCGCCGGGAGTAACGGCGGGAGGGAGTCAGCGTCCTTGTTTTAAGCCATAGCAGTGGGCGCTGCGAACTGCAAGGAGGTAGTCTTGTTCTATTTCACCAAACCCACGGGTGGCATTCTCGCCGGGAAGCGGCTGCTTCAGCCGCCGCCCGTCGTGCGTTTTACCATTGACGCGCCGCTCCGCATCGCTTTTATCGCCGACCTGCACGTGCGCGCGCACGCGCTGTTCATGGCAAAGACGGCGGCGGAGACGCTTTTCGCGCTGAAGCCGGACGTGCTGCTCGTAGGCGGCGACATGGCGGAATGCGACGAGGGCGAAACGCGCGTGTTTTCGGCGCTGAAGAACGCGCTGGGCGATACGCCCGTTTTCGCCGTGCCCGGCAACAACGACGATACGCGCTTTGACCGCACGCGCGAAACACTGCGGCGGGAAATCGAGCGCTTCGGCGCGCGGCTGCTTTTGAACGAATGCGCGCGCCTAAGCGTGCGCGGCGTAAAGCTGGAAATTGCGGGCGTGGAGGACGGCCTGCGCCACGAGCCCGACGCGCGCGGCCTGTTTTCCGAAGATCCGGGCACATACCGCGTGCTCCTGTCTCACGCGCCGCACGCATTCCTGCTCGATCAGTGTCATCCCGACCTGATGCTCAGCGGGCATACGCACGGCGGGCAATGGAACCTTTTGGGCTTTACGCCCTACAGCCTTCCGTTTTACGAGCATCGAGCGCGTTATACCCACCTGTCCGGCCTGCGGACGATCAACGGCACTCTTTGCGCCGTGACCAACGGCGTAGGCTACAGCCGGCAGGCCCTCCGCATCAGCGCGCGGCCGGACGTAATGCTCGCCGAGGGACGAAAAGAAACATACAAAGGGGACCCCGATACATGAGAATGAGAGTGAAAAAATGGGCGCGGCCGGAGCTTTCGGTTTGCCCGTATTATGTAATCGACCCGGAGGGCGCGCGCGGCCGCTGGGCGGCATGCTTTCCGAAGGCACAGCCGATTTATTTGGAGCTGGGCTGCGGCAAGGGCGTTTCTACCTGCCGGATGGCGCTGGAGGACCCCGCGCACAACTATCTGGCGGTCGATCTGATCACGTCCGTGCTGGGCGTGGCGCGCAGGAACGCCGAGGAGGCCTACCGCGGCGTGCGCGATGTGGACAACCTGATTCTGACGAACTTCCACATTGAGTACATCCATAAATACCTGTCCGAGCAGGATCGCGTGGAGCGCATTTACATCTCGTTCTGCAACCCGTGGGACAAGCGCCCCAAGCAGGCCAAGCACCGCCTGACGCATCCCCGGCAGCTTTTGCAGTACCGCGCGTTTCTGGAGGACGGCGGCGAAATCTGGTTCAAAACGGACGACGACCGCCTATTTGAGGACTCCGTGGGGTATTTCAAGGACATGGGCTTTGAAATCACTTATCTGACGCGCGATTTGCACGCCAGCGGTTTCACGCCCAACTACGAGAGCGAGCATGAGAAGATGTTTGACGCCAAGGGCGTGCCGATCAAGTTTCTGATCGCGGTCAAAAGGCCTCTGGTCGAATTTCTCCGCGAACCCTCGCCGCATACCTGAGGATATGCGCTCCATATGCATCCTGCGCACGGATGCTATGCCGCGGTGCTTCCATTAAAAAGCCTCCCGGCCGGGCTTTTCCGGTCGGGAGGCTTTGGTATGAACGCGTTTATCTGCCCAGCATGGCTGCGCCGATGATGCCGGCGTCGTTGCCCAGCGTAGCAAGCGCCACGCGGGCATAGGGCATGGTCTTATAGAAGACCATGGACGGCAGGCGGCGGTTCACCGCATCGAGCAGGAACTGACCGGCGTGAGATACGCCGCCGCCCAGCACGATGACCTCGGGATCGAGGAAATTGATGATGTTTACCAGACCCGCGCACAGGTAGTAGACATAGCGCTCGAACACCTCGTTTGCTACCTCGTCGCCCGCTTTGGCGGCGTCGATGACGGTCTTGGCGGTGATGTCGTCCAGCTGACCGTTCACGCTGGCAGCAATCAGGCTTTCGGGGTGCTTCTCGGCAGCCTCGCGTCCCATGCGAATCAGCGCGGTAGCGCTGGCGTAGCGCTCCCAGCAGCCGCGGTTTCCGCAGGTGCATTTTTCGCCGTCGATCACGGTGATCATGTGACCCAGCTCGCTGCCCACGCCGTTCGTGCCGGAATAAACCTTGCCGCCCAACACGATGCCGCCGCCCACGCCGGTACCCAGCGTGAGGAATACGCTGTTTTCAATGCCCGCGCTCACGCCGGCCACAGATTCGGCCAGACCGGCCACGGTTGCGTCATTCCCGATGTAAATGGGCTTATTGATGGTTTCCTGCATCCATTCGATCACGGGCACCTCGTGCCAATACAGGTTCGTGCAGAACGGCACGATGCCGGTTCGCGGATCCTGAATGCCAGGCAAACCGACGCCGATGGCCTTCACATCGTCAACCGTATAACCGCCCTTTTCAATGACCTCTAAGGACAGCTTCGCCATATCGTCCACCACGGGACGCGCGCCGCGCTCCACGAGCGTGGGGCAGGTTGCCTTGCACAGAATTTTGCCCTGCTCGTCCACCAAACCCGCCTTGATGCTGGTTCCACCCAGATCGATACCTACGTATACCATATTGCCTTCCTCCCGTCAATCCTCGTCAAGCTCGGAATAATCTGCATTTTCGTCAAAGCCGTACGGACGCGTCTGAATGCCCGTCTGCCGCCTTAAAAGCTCATCCGCAGCGCTGTAGCCCATCTGCTTCAGGCGCAGGTTGCGCGCCGCCACCTCCAGCACGATGGCAATGTTGCGCCCGGGGTGAATGGGCAGAAGCAGCGACGGAACGCTCACCCCCAGAATGGTGGTGGTGCGGCTGTCCAGCCCCAACCGTTCATAGGAATGGCCGTCCTGCCAAAGCTCCATGTGCACCTCCATGTCGATGGACTTTTCGCGGATGACGGAGGCGACGCCGTACATCGTGTACACGTCAATAATGCCTACGCCGCGAATCTCCATGAAGTGGCGCGTGCGGTCGGGCGCGGTGCCCGTGAGTCGGCGATCGTTTACACGGCAGATTTCTACCACGTCGTCCGCCACCAGCCGGTGGCCGCGCTTTACCAGCTCCAAAGCAGCCTCGCTCTTGCCCACGCCGCTGTTGCCGGTAATCAGCATGCCCACGCCGTATACGTCCACCAGCACGCCATGCATCGTGCGGCGCGGCGCCAGCTGCGTGTTCAGGTAATTGATGATGGCCATTTCCAGCCGCACCGTGTTTTCCTGCGTGCGGTATACGGGAATGTGCCTATCCCGCGCGCATGCGAGCATGGCCTCCGGAACAGGCAGCCCGCGGCACACGATGACACACGGCAGCGCGAAGCTGAAAAACGTCTTCAGCCGGGCCGCCAGCGTGTCCGCGTCCAGCGTATTCAGGTAGGCCATTTCCACCTTTCCGAACAGCTGCGGCCGCTCGTAGGCGAAATAATCCCAGAAGCCTGTCAGCTGAAGACCCGGACGGCAAACATCCGATTCCTCAATGGGCAGCGTGCCGTCCTGCGACGGAACCACGACCTCCAGCCCCAGCGCGGTCACCAGCTTTTTTTCGGAAATCAAGCTTACACCCCGATTCTGTCCTCGTCAATCAGCCGCTCGAGCACCTGCGCCACGCCCTGCTCGGCGTTGGACGGCGCGATTTTAAAGCGCGACGACGCCTTTTTGAGCGCCTCCTGCGCGTTGTCCATCACGTAGCTCTCGCCCGACCACAGAAGCATATCCAGATCGTTCTGCCCGTCGCCGAAGGAAATGGCCTCCGCCGCGGTCAGCCCCAGATGCTTTGCAAGGAACGAAAGCGCCCCGGCCTTGCCGGTGTTCACGTCCACGCACTCAATCAGATGCTTCTGCGAGCGCATGATCGTGGCTCTTCCCGCAAATTGCGCCTGCAGCCCGGGCAGCGCGGCCTCCGCGCCCTCGGGCGTGTCAAGGATGAGCAGCTTCATCGGCGCTTCGTCCATCGCTTCGGAGACCGGACCGTTCACCACGGTGGCCTTCACGCCGGACAGGCGCTCATACGCCGCCGTTTTGTCGTTGTATTCCGGCGCGATATAGCCGCCGTGAACGAACGCATGCAGATACATGCCTCGCTCCTCCGCCGCACGGGCAATGTCCCGCGCCAAATCCATGGGCACCGGCGTCTGATACAGTGTTTCGCCGGTCTGAAGATTCACGACCGCGCCGCCGTTAAAGCAGACTGCGGGCGCATTTACGCCGATTTCGTCCCCAATGTGCTTGAGCGCCGCAGGCATGCGCCCCGACGACAGCACAACTTTCGCGCCGCGCTCCATGGCGGCCTTCGCCGCGCGAACCGTGCGCGCGTTCAGCGTGCCGTTTGGATCGAGCAGCGTGCCGTCCAAATCGACGGCGATCATACGGTATTTCATATCCTCATCACCCAGTTTTTATCTTACAACAAAACCCGAAAAAATGCAACGTAAAAACGGACCTTTGCCGAGATTTTGGTTTCCCCCTGTACCGGAAGTCGGTGGAATCGGCCTGTCCTGCGAGGCGAACGTGAAATCCTGCCCTCTCTCTTGACACAGCCAGACCCCGCATCCTATAATTGCCTCAACGCGAACGCCGTGATCCGGAGAAGCTGGCATGCGCCGTCAGTCAAAATGGCGGGCTCTCCTCCGCCATATAAAGCGGCCCTCCAGCCATCGGAGCGACAATCGCGGCGAATCAAACAATGCATGCAGGAGGGATAGGTCACCATGAAACACAAACGAACGTCCCGCGTCCGGCTGGCCTGCGCTGCAGTGCTGATGACGCTGGTTTCCGCGCTGCTGTTTGGCCTGTTGGATCTAAGCCGCCAGGAAATGCTTCACGAGGGGCTCACGCAGTCCCAGTGGTACGAGGGCGCCTGCCGCAGCCATCGCCTGTGGAGCCTGCTGACTGGGCTCTCCATTCTGGCATCGATGACTCTCTGGCTCATTCTGCTGCTCCGAAATCAGCCGAGCCTTCAAATGAGAAAAAAGGATTGCGCCGTGCCGTTCGGAAGCCGCACGCGCAAACCGCCCTCCGATCAGGCACAGACTTTAGAAAAAAGGATATGCATGTGGATACAGACGCGTCTAAAGCGGTTTTTTTCAGGAAGCTCTCGCTCTGCCGCAGGGAATCAAGTGCCAACGCTGATAATTCCTGACGGAGCCACCCCGTTCGGGCACTTTGAGGTTCGCGCGTTGGCCGACAAGATGAAGTTTCCCATCGACCATATCGCCTCAGTGGTCGTGCCCGGAAGCGTAAAGTCCATCGGCGACCAAGCCTTTGCAGACTTTAGGAATCTGCAAAAGGTTCTCCTTGCAGAGGGCGTTGAATCCTTGGGTTCAAATGTATTTGACGGCTGCGAAAGCCTTAAGAGTCTTCAGCTTCCCGCAAGCCTTAAGGCGGTTAACGGCTGGACCTTTCATAACAGCGGCCTGACCGAGCCTGTGTTCAGCGCCGATGGGAAAACGCTTATTTATCATCCTCAGGCGTTAAAGGCCTCCGAATATTGCGTGCCGGAGGGCACCGAGGTAATCGGAGTGTGCGCATTTCTTAATGAAGAGCTTCTAACGAGGGTAGTCCTCCCCAAAAGCCTAAAGCGAATTTGCACCCGCGCCTTCATCAAATGCGGCTTCACCGAAATCGAAATTCCGGGAGATGCCGTCATCGAATACAATGCATTTGTCTCTTATGCTCACGGGATCCGGATCAAACGCGAGAAACCGCTGAACGCGCTGGACGAAAGGCTGGAGCTCCTTTACAGCGTCGGCCATTCGTTTTTATATCCCCAGCAAATGAAGGCGCCGCAAAAAGCGCATTGGAAGGAGGATGCGTTTCTGGCGCTTGCGGCGCAATGCGCTTCAGGCAGCGTGGACGCCATGGAAAAAATAGAGGACTATTTTCTCGCCAGAGCCGAAGGCGAAAACGTCTCTCCCTTTTATCAATGCGCGGCACAGTTCTGGCAGGTAAGAGCCTACCTCTATGGAAGCGAGCGGGCGAAGCGCGAGCTGCTTGAATGGTGCATAGCCAATCCGAACGCGCGCATGACCTCTCCGGCTCTTGACGAGCATTTAAACGGCTTTGCGAACGGCGACGTTCTGAACGCCCTGGGCTTTCCTTTCTTTAAACCGGACAGAGAGTACGGGCTGGATGGCGTAGACGCGCAGGGCGTTGTAGAGGTTTCCTCATGGGAAAGCGACGAGGGTCCGGATGAAGACGGCTTCGGCATGGAGGAATACTATGACTGGTGGTATCTGAGCGAGCATCTAACGCTGCCGGAGGGCGCCGGATTTATTCATAGCTGTTCCAACCGTGAAAAAAGCTGCAAAGAGGCGCATTTTCGGGCGCTGCACGATCAAGCTGTCGCCGCATGCAAAGCGTAGGCCGTCAGAGCAGGGATGCGCCGCATGTGCTTCGACTTTCTTCAGGCTGCGCGCAGGGGAAATCTCCTATCCTGCATGACAGCGAGCCTTTCTCGGTTCCAAATTACGGACAAGGAGCCTGCAGACATGATGAAATGATACAGGCAGCTGCCTTGAAAAGCTATCCCCTCCCTGCCCGCGGAGGATCTCTTCTACGCAGGAGATGCGTTCGCCGCGGAAAATTACGATCAATTCTTCTATCAGGGACGGATGGACAGCGGCCTGCCATTGGGCCACACCGTGAGCATCCTTACAATTCTCGCGGACACAGAGGGCCGCCCGCGCGCCATCATCCGCGTCACGGCAAGCTGACCGCGCTTTTTACAGGCGAAAGCGCTTCGGACAAAAAAATCAAAGAAATCGCCGGAAGGCCATGGATAATCCATCGCTTTCCGGCTTTTTGTGTATGGACGGGTTCGATTCGCCTTCATCCGCCTGTGCGGCCTCGTTCGCGGTCTCCTTGAATGGCGACAGCCGCCTTTATGCGGCCGTCCCTGCGGACGCTTCCTCAGCCGCGTCTGCGCAGGCCCTTTGGCAAGTGGTTTTTGAGCGTCCCGCCGGTGATTTTGCACCAGCCCAGCGGCAGCTGCCGCCACGCCGCGAGCGTCCAGCCGGATGGCGCGTCGATCGGAAAGGCCTCGCCGGACAGATAGGATACGGCCTGCTCATCCGTGAGCTCGACGGTCAGGCGCGCATTTTCGGGCGCAAGCGCCATAGCCAGTGCATGGGCAGGCTCGATATGGCTTCGTCCAAGGGTTGCCAGCGGCAGCCCGGCGCGCAGCACGCGCACGCCCGCCATCCTTGCATTTTCGGGTGCGAGCGCAGGAACGAGGCGAAGCTCGTCGCCGTCTGCAACGATTTCTCCCTCCGGAAGCACGCGCGCGAATTCGGACAGGTCGGGCTTTGGTAGCTCCTTGCCGCGCGGATTGCGAGATGCTGCGGCACGCCCCTTCGCAGCGTACGTCTGCCGCGGATCGCCCTTTCGGAGTCGAACGCCCTTGAACTCGGACGCATCGCCGCCCGAACCCGTCTGCATACAGGCAAACGCTTCCGTGGACGCTTCGCCGGCTTTCCTCGTCAGGCGCGCCAGGAAATGCCCCTCTCCCTCAATGCGGTGCGGCCACAGGCGCAGGCAGCCATCCTGCGACGCGCCGATGCCGGGCAGCGTGAAGTCGTCCGGCTCAAAATCGGGGTGCGTGCGCAGGAATTCCCGAACGACGCCCTCGTTTTCCAGCCGGTTGAACGTGCACGTGGAGTACACCAGCCGCCCGCCGGGGCGCAGCATGCGCGCCGCATCGTTCAGAATCGCCGCCTGCCGCGCGGCGCAGCCTGCGGGCGCTTCAGGATTCCACTGCGCGGCAGCCTCCGGGTCGCGGCGGAACATGCCCTCGCCGGAGCAGGGCGCATCCACCAGCACGCGATCAAAAAAGGCAGGCAGGGCGCGCGCCAGGCGCTCTGCCGGCGCAGAGGTCACAAAGGCGTTTGCTATGCCCAGCCGCTCAAGGTTTCCAAGCAGGATGCGCGCGCGGGAAAACTCGATTTCGTTGGACAAAAGAAAGCCCCGCCCCTTCAGCCGCGCGGCGATCTGCCCGCTCTTTCCGCCGGGCGCGGCGCACAGGTCGAGCACGCGCTTGCCGGGCTGCGGATCGAGCGCCGCAACAGGCGCCATCGCAGACGCATCCTGCAAATAAAACGCGCCGGCGGCGTGAGCAATTCCCGCGCCCGGCTTTGCATCCGCCGCCAGATAGCGCCCCAGCGGTTCCCACGGCACGCGCGGCGCGCCGGCCGGAAGAAACGGCGCTGCCGCCTCCTCCACGCCCGCTCTTTGCGGATTTAGGCGCAGCGCCCGGCGCGGCGGAAGAGCAAGCGCGCGCAAAAACGCGGGAAATTCATCCTTCAGGATTTCGCGGCATTCGCTTAAAAATGCCGCCGGGTAACGTTCGTCGCTCATTCTTTTCTCCTTGCGGTGCAGTTTTCCCATAAATGATAAGTATAGGGAAATTTCGCCATGCGGCGCGAAAACCCTGCTTTTCTTCGGACGAAATTTACGTTCTCCATTTACAATATACGGGTTTTAGGGGGTGTTTACATTGGCTAACTCACTGGAAAAAGACTTTACCGAGGGGAACGTATCCCGGCATCTGATTTCCTTCTGCGTGCCGTTCCTGCTTGCAAACCTTCTGCAGGCGCTGTACGGCATGGTAGACGTGCTGGTCGTAGGCTGGTTTTGCGACACTCCGGTGCTTACCGGCGTAAACAGCGCAAGCCAGATTACGCATCTGGTCGCCATGGCTGTCAGCGGTCTTACGGTCGGCGGCACGGTGCTGGTAGCGCAGTATTACGCAGCGCATAAGCCGAAGGACGTTTCTGAAACCATCGGCACGATGTTCACTCTGCTTTTCATCTGCGCGGCGGTGATGACGGTGCTGGTGCTGATTTTCGCCCGTCCGCTTCTGAAGCTGATGCAGCTGGACGGCCAGGCGCTGGATGCGGGCGAGGACTATCTACGCATCTGCACCTACGGCACGGTGTTTATCTTCGGCTACAACGCCATTTCCGCCGTGCAGCGCGGCATGGGCGATTCCAAGCATCCGCTGTGGTTTGTAGGCGTTGCCTGCGCGGTGAACATTGTGCTGGACTATGTGCTGGTCGGGCCCATGCAGATGGGCGCGGCGGGCGCGGCATGGGCGACGATCATCGCGCAGGCGGTCAGCCTGATTCTCTCGGCGCTGTACCTGAGCCGCAAGGGCTTCGTGTTCGATTTCAAGCTGAAGAGCTTTGCGCTGATCAAAAACAAGGTAAAGCTTCTGTTCCAGCTTGGGCTACCGTCGTCGGCGCAGTCGGTGGTTACAAACCTTTCGTTCATCCTGATGACCTCTCTGGCCAATGGTTTGAGCGTTGAGGCGGGCGCGGCGGTCGGCATCGTAGGCAAGTTCAATTCCGTGGCCATCCTGCCGGTGGTTGCAATGTCCTCGTCGGTCAGCGCCATTGCCGCGCAAAATATCGCCGCCGAGCGCCCCGACCGCGCTCTGCGCGTGATGCGCGATGGCATCGGCATTTCGCTGATCGTGGGTATTTTCGTGTTTTTGATCAGCCAGTTTTTCGCCGAGCCGATTCTGCGCCTGTTCAAGAGCGACGACCAGAAGGTAATCGAGCTGGGCGCAAAGTACCTGCGCGCGTTCTGCTTCGACTATCTGTTTGTTTCCTTCCTCTTTAATATGAACTCGCTGATCAATTCGGCGGGACATGCGCTGTTTTCGATGTTCTCCTCCATGCTTTCCTCCATCATCCTGCGCGCGCCGCTGGCGGTGCTTCTGTCGAGGGCCGGGCTGGAAATCGCCGGCATCGGCTATGCCGCGCCCGCAGCGACGCTGGCCGCGCTTCTTATGGCACTTATATACATCCTGTCCGGAAAATGGAAGCAGAACGCCACCGGTATTCACAGAGAGACCGAGACTTAACAGAAATACCAGTGAATTATTCTTGCGTTTTGGCGCGGAATGTTCTATATTATACGTAGCACGTGGAAGACCACGGCGTAATACAATTCAGGAGGAACCATTTATGAAACTGCGCTCTGTCATGGCTATGCTCCTCGCAGTCGTCATGCTGCTGGCCTGCGCATCCGTCGGCGTTGCCGATGAAGCGAAGACCAAGGTTACCATCTGGCACACCTTCACCAAGGATCAGGAAGCGTACCTTGTAAAGGCTGCCGCGGATTTCAATGCGATCTCCGACAAGTACGAGGTTGAGGTTCTCAGCCAGGCGTATTCCGGATTCACTGACACCGTAAAGACCGCCGTCAAGAATGGCGTCGGCCCGGACATCATCTTCAACTATGCTTCTGAAGCCGCCGAGTACGTGGATCTGGGCCTGGTTGCCGACCTGAGCCAGTTCATCTACGCCGACGAGAACGGCATCGAAGGCTTTGACACCTCTCTGGCGCAGGGCGTCATGGACGGCGAGGTCAACGGCTTCTCCGATGGTCTGATCCACTATCTGCCGGCCTACACCACCGGCCCCATCCTGTACTACAACGCCACCCTGTACGCCGAGCTCGGCCTGAACGTGCCCACCACCTGGGACGATGTCGTTGAAAACTGCAAGGTCATTAAGGAAAAGAAGAACATCGCCGGCTTGGGCTTTGACTCCCTCACTGACTGCATCCAGATGTTCATCATGGAAAATGGCTGCGGCTACATCGATACCGAAAACAAGTGCGTCACCTTCAACACCGAGAGCATGAAGGCGAAGATCCAGTGGCTGGTTGACTGCGTCAACGCCGGCTACTTCACCATCGCTTCCTCCGGCGACTACTTCTCCACCGACTTCAACAGCGGCATCGTGGCCTCCTACGTCGGCTCCTGCGCGGGCTATCCCTACATCGCGCCCGATGGATTCGAGTTCGAAATGGCTCCCATGCCCGCCACCACCTGGTATCCTTCCTGGAACCGCGGCCCCATCGTGTTCTACTACAACGATGACGCCCGCGCGGAAGGCGCCTACGAATTCGTGAAGTACTTCATCTCTGCCGACGTCAACCTTGGCTGGGTCAAGGCCGTCAACGCGCTGGCTCCCTACTCCTGGACCAAGGAGCTGGAAGGCTACAAAGAGTATCTGGCTGAGGATACCCTCGCCGTCAAGTCTCTGAACGCCGTGTCCGCGCATCTCGATATCGCTGGCTCTCTGCCTGCCGTCACCGGCGCTTCTACCGTCCGCAAGGAGATCGTCAATGCCGTGAAGAACGTTATCAACAACGGCAAGACCGTCGAGGAAGCCTGGAACGAGTGCGAGATCCTCTGCAACGCCGCGCTGAAGGGCGAATAATTCTCAATCACCAACAAAGAGGTCTGCTGCTGCAGGCCTCTTTGCTTTAGGAAAATATCATTTGACGCTTCCGCACCGGAGCCTTTGGGCTTCCGGCAGGAAGAAAACAGATGGCGCTTGGCTTTTCACCTCTGAATACGAAGGTTAAAGGAGGTGAGATTATGACTGACTTCGAGATTATCTCTGTGGTCATAATGGTTGCCTCTCTTGTGCTTAACGCGATCAAATTCGGTCGCAGCGGAAAAGGCAAGAAAAAGTAAAGCCGCCATCCGGCGCAAACGTATAGGTGGCTCCCTCAATAACGAAGGGAAAGCCTCACCACAAGCGTCATCCGTCCTGTCGTTATTCCGTAAAAAGAGTGCATGGGCTGTCAGGTACGGAGATGTATGAATTCAGAGCGCGCATGCGCAGGGAAAATCGAGCGGCATTTTTGACGAAAAACGGGCATTTTTACGCGCGGCTAAAAAGAAAAGTCACCGGAAAGGTTGCATTTCCGGTTTCGTCTGGTATAATTAGATTGAGGTATAAACGCTTACGTGGAGGGATACGCCAATGCGGGTAAAGATGGAGAATCTGACCAAACAGTTCGGTACGCTGACCGCCGTAGATCATTTCAACGTGGAAATGGAAGACGGCGAACTGATCGCACTGCTGGGACCATCCGGATGCGGAAAGAGCACGATTCTGAACATGCTTGCCGGCATCCTGCCGGTGACGGACGGAAAAATCTGGTTTGACAACGACGACGTTACAAAAATGCCGCCGGAGGAGCGCGGAATCGGTCTCGTTTTCCAGAATTACGCGCTGTATCCGCACATGTCGGTTCTGAACAACATCTGCTTCCCGCTGGAAATTCAAAAGGTTCCCAAGGAGGAGCGTATTCGCCGCGCAAAGGAAATGGCGGAGCTGGTGCACGTGGAAACCATGCTGGATCGAAAGCCCAAGCAGCTGTCCGGCGGTCAGCAGCAGCGCGTAGCCATTGCGCGCGCACTGGTAAAGAACCCGCGCCTCCTGCTTCTGGACGAGCCGCTTTCCAACCTTGACGCGCGCCTGCGCCTGGAAATGCGCGAGGAAATTCGCCGCATCCAGCAGAAGACGCACGTAACCACCATTTTTGTTACCCACGATCAGGAAGAGGCTATGTCCATCAGCGACCACATCGTCCTTATGAAGGCGGGCGTAAAGCAGCAGTACGACGTGCCGCAGGCGCTGTACAATGAGCCGGCGAACCAGTTTGTGGCCGACTTCCTCGGAAACCCGCCGATCAACAATCTGCCCGGCACGTTTAAAAACGGCCTATTCTATGGAGACGGCGGCGCAAAGCCCGTCGCGATTCCGCGCTTCCAGAAGGACGGCGAGACGCGCGTGCATCTGGCCGTGCGCGCCGAAAGCTTCACCGTGGAGCCGAAGGAGGGCGTCGAAACGCTGGTTTGCACCGTAAAGAGCGTGTACCAGATGGGCAAGGAGGAAATGGCCATTCTTACCCTCGGTAACACTGACTTCCGCGCCTACATCGCCTCCGACTACGGCTTCAAGGCTGGCGACACCGCGTATCTGGGGCTCAAAAAGCGCGGCGTGTTCCTGTTTGACGAAAATACGGGGGTGCGCTACTAATGGCAGGAATCAAAAGAAAGCACCGACGGGGCGTACAGCGCGTGCTCGTGCACGTGGCGCTGTTTGCGCTGATCGGCCTGATTGGCATCGGCCTCGGCATCGCGGGACGCAGCCTGCTTGCGCAGAAGGCGGAAAGTGAACGCCTGCCCGCGCGCGTAAAGGCCATTCACGAAAACACCGAAAAGCTGCTCAAGACGGCTTTGCAGGCCGCAACGGATGACACGAAGGCGCAGAAAACCATTCAGACCGGCTTCAGCGCCAAGAAGAAAAACGTGAAGACCGCCATTGAAAACGGCCTGAACGAGGGAGCCGACGAGCGCGACGTGATTCGCGGCGCGCTGGAAACCTACATTGCCAGCGTGGACGCAAAGCTGGAAGGCAGTGACGCGCAGGCTGCCGTGAAGGCCGAGGCCGAGGCGAGGCTTGACGAAATCGTGGAAGCCGTCGCAGGCATCACCGACGGTGCGGCGGACGCCGTTACCATGGCCTCCGTGAAAAAGGAAATGGACGTTTCCTCCACGAAAAACTACGCCATCATGTACTACTGGCAGGCAATTCTGATCATCGGCGCGGTTCTGACGGCCGCCGCCGCGCTGCTTCTCATTCTGTGGCTGAAGCGCGACGAGGAGGGACGTGCGGCGCTGGGTTCCCTGCTCGAGCCGCTGGATTACCTTTTGCCGTTCTTCGTGGGCGTGTGCGTGTTCACGTTCTATCCTATGATCCGCGTGGCGATTATGAGCTTTCAGGAAAAGTACACGCTTGGCAAAAACGCCAATGCCAGCTTCATCAAATGGGGCCTTGGCAACTACAAATTCGTGCTGTTCGGCCTGGAGGGCACGACGAACATCTTCATGCGCAGCCTGAAGAATACCGCGCTGTACGTGGTGCTTACTGTGCCGATTACAGCGGCGGTATCCATCCTGATGGCGAACCTTCTGAACCAGAAGATCAAGTTTAACGGCCTGTTCCAGACCGCCTACTTCATCCCCATGGTTACGACGGCAACGGCCGTAGGCCTTGTGTGGAGATGGATGTTCAACGAAAACTTCGGCCTGATTAACGCGATTCTCACCACCTTCGGCGGAGAGAAGATCAACTGGCTACAGTCCGGCAATCATGCGATATCCATGGCGGTGCTGGTAATCTACGGCGTGTGGTCGAGCCTGCCGTTCACGATTATCCTGCTGCTGTCCGGCCTTCAGAACATCGACGAGAACCTGTACACCGTAGCGCGCGTGGACGGAAGCGGTGCTGCACGCATTTTCTTCCGAATCACCGTTCCCCTGCTTTCCCCGACGATCGGCCTTGTGCTGATCATCAACTCCATTTCCGCCTTTAAAGTATATACCGACGTCGTCGTTCTGTGGAACGGTTCGCCAGAGGGTTACGGCATGGAAACGGTGGCATGGTACATCTACAACAACATCAATACCGCTGACGGAACCCACTCGCTGGGCTACGCCGCGGCGGCAGCCATGGTGCTGTTCCTGATCATCTTCGTGTTCACGATGATTCAAAAGGTCATTCAGCGCAAATGGGTTTACCAATAAGGAAGGAGGGCGAAAATCATGAAACGAATTGTTCTGCGCACGCTTTTGTATCTGCTTCTGATCCTCGGCGCGCTCATCATGGTGTTCCCCTTCTACTGGATGATCGCGTCGTCCTTCAAAACCGCCGGAGAAATGAACCTGTTCCCCCCGCGCATGGTGCCCGCGAACTGGTTCAACTTCGACAACTACGTAACAGCGTGGCATACCGCGCCGTTCGGAACCTACTTCCTGAACAGCATCGTGGTCTGCTTCTGCTCGGTGGGTGTGGTCATGTTCACCACGATTCTGGCTGCGTTCGCGTTCTCGCGCCTGAAATTCCCGGGCCGCGACCTGCTGTTTACGCTGCTTCTTTCGATGATGATGATCCCCTTCGAGCTGCTGGTCATCACCAACTACCAGACGATGGTCAAGCTGGGCATTTACGATACGCTGTACGCGCTCGTGCTGCCGTTTACAAGCTCCATCTTCTATACCTACATCCTGCGCAACTTCTTCATGTCCATCCCGGACAGCCTGTATTACTCCGCGCAGGTGGACGGCTCCAGCAACTGGAAGTACCTTTGGAAGGTCATGGTGCCGATCGCGCGGCCCAGCCTTGTGACGATTCTTCTTCTGAACGCAATGGCGAGCTGGAACAGCTTCATGTGGCCGAAGCTGGTCATCGTGCACGATGAATTCCGTACGCTGCCTTACGGCCTGTTCACCTTCACTACGGAAAGCGGCTCGAACAACGAAATCATCATGGCAGCCGCTACAATGGTCGTGCTGCCGATGCTGATCCTGTTTCTGTTTGCCCGCAAGCAGATCGTTCGCGGCGTTGCCCGCGGCGGTATCAAGGGCTGATTCTCCGGGGGTGGGGGGGGGGGGGGGGGGGGGGGGGGGGGGGGGGGGGGTGCGGCGGCTATTTAACCTTCCTTGTGGGGGGGGGGGGGGGGGGGGGCGCCCCCCCCCCCCCCCACCCCCTCAAGAAGCCTGAGAAGGAATTTGCCTGCGCTTCCTTCGTTTTCCCGCAGTCAACGCTGCCGAAACCCGCGTGGGCTTCGGCAGCGTTGACTATAGGTAACAAAACCCTTGCCCCGTAAAAACCAAAGGAGAGACTTCAGAATGAAAAAATTTTTTTCAGACGTAAGCGTGAAATGTGCGCTGTTTATGATGGCCTACTATGTGACCAACAGCGTATTTCAGAGCTTTATGTCTTTGTACTATACCGACCGCGGGCTGGACAACACACAAATCGGCACGATCAATGCCATGATCGCGCTGGTGAGCGTGTTTTTCATGCAGTTTTGGGGCGAGATGGGCGACCGCGCAAAGAGCCGCAGCCGTCTGCTCGCGCTGATGGCGGTTGCCGCTGCGGCGTTTATGGGCTCGTATCTGATTTCGGATTTGTTTTGGGTGCTTCTCGTAACCGCCTGCCTGTTCGCGGCGTTCTATACGTCCCTTCAGCCGATGGGCGATTCCATCATACTGGCTTCACTGGCCGAAAACGGCCGGCGCTTCGGCCCGGTGCGCATGGCGGGCGGGCTGTCGTTTGCCGTAGTGGCGATGCTCTTTGGAAATGTGCTGGACGTGCTGGGCGACCGAAGGTATGTGGTGTACACGGTGTCGGCCCTGTGCCTTGTGATCGCACTTGCAGCGCTGAATCTGCCGAAAACCGGCTTCGTTCGGCAGAAGGACGATGCGCGCGGCATGCTGACGCTGTTTAAAAACCGGGATCTACTGATTTTGTTTCTGTTCATGGTGCCGCTGCAGATCACGCTTGGATACTTTTATGCGTTCTTCTCGCCGCTGTTCCGCTCTCTGCCCGGCGCGACAGACGGTCTGCTGGGCTGGTGCTATTTCATCTCCGCCGTGAGCGAAACGCCGTTTTTAATTATGTCCGATAAGCTGTTTGAAAAGTACGGCGCGGGCAAGCTGATGTGTGTGAGCGCCATCACGCTGTCGTTGCGCTGGCTGCTGGTATCCGTGGCAGAAAGCGCCTATGTAGCTATGTTCAGCCAGCTTCTGCACTCGTGGGGATTCATCGTGATCACGGTAACCGTTTCCAAATACGTGCAGGCAACCGTGCCCGCAAACCGGCGCGCATCCGGTCAGCTGCTGATCAGCGTGTTCGGCTTCGGCGTGGCGCGCGTAATCGGCTACTTTGGCGGCGGCTTCCTTGCCGACCGTTTTTCCCGGCAGACGGTGTTTCTCGCCTGCTCCATCCTGTGCTTCGCATGCTTCGTAATCTTCACGCCCTACTACCTGCGTCGTCCCGCACTGAACGGGCAGATCAAGTAGACTCCTCATCCTCCCGAATCAGCCGGCGCGTGGGGCGATACAGCACCGCCGCGCCAAGCAGTAGCATCGCGCCGTTGAATGCAAACACCGGTGCGATGCCTGTTTTTTCTGCCACAAGGCCGCCAAGCATGCCGCCGATCACATTGCCCGCGCCGAAGGTGATGAAAGTGAGCATGCTCTGCGCCCGCCCGAACAGCTCCGGCCGCACACGGCTTCGCAGGTAAAACGCGGGAATGAACTCAAACAGCGCCAGCGTGGTCACGGCGAGCATCTGAATCAGCACGATCGGCAGCGTCTGCCGAAACAGCGCCAGCCCCAGCCAGCGTACACCGTTCAGAAGAAGACCAATCAGAAGCCAGTTCCACACGTTCGTGAGACGCTTTATCCGGTCTCCGAACCAAAGGAAGGGCACCTCCAGAAGCACGGAGAGGAACGTGATAATCGATATTCTCGAATTGCTCATGCCCATATCGCCCAGATGCTTGGCAAAGAAGGACGAATAGAACTGCGTGGAAACCGTGCCGAACAGGATGATTCCGTACAGCCAGCGCAGGTGTGAATCCGAAAACAGCTGCGTCAGACGCACATTCTGCCGCCCATGCTGATGCCCCTTCACCGCAGGCATCAGACACGCCGTTCCGGCTGCGAGGAGCGCAGCCGCACCCATGCAGGAATACAGCCCGTCCAGCTTGCGCGCCAGAAGCACGGCGCTCAGAAGAAGCCCTGCCTGATAGCCCACCGTGCCGATCATCCGCACCGGGCCGTAGGGCTTCTTCACCTGCCCGCTGTGCTCCAGGGCAATAGATACGGCGTTCGGCATGGATGCATTTGAAAAAATGACGCACAGCGTCACCGCCGCCAGCATGCCTGGGAACGTGTGCATGGCGTTAAAGAGAAGGCAGGCTGCCGCCATCAGAAGGTGCTCAAAGAACAGCACTGTGCGTTTTCGCGGCGCGCGGTCGGCCAGCGAGCCGAGAAGCGGCGTGAATACCATGGCCACAAGGCTCGGCACGCTCGTCATTACGCCGATCAGTCCCTCTCCCATGCCCCTCTCCGCGTACAGCTTCGGCGCCAGCGCCGGGAACGACCTTGCAATATAGGAAATGAAGAAATAGATGTAGAGCATCCGATACCCGCGATCCCCGCGTTCGCTCATGGCGTTCACCTTCTCCTTCCGTACTGTCATCTTCTTTAATTACAGCACATTTTTCGCCAAATTGCAAGCACAGAATGAAGGAACTCCACGCGCCGCGCGCACGTCAAAAATGGAAAGACCTGAGAAAAAAATGAAGGGCGGTGCTTCGCTTGAAAACCGTTTTGTTTGTCTGCCACGGCAACATCTGCCGGTCTCCAATGGCTATGTTTATCTTCCGCGAGCTGGTACGCCGTGCAGGAAGGGAAAACGATATTTGTACCTTCTCCCGCGCAACGAGCACGGAGGAAATCGGAAACGGCCTGTATCCGGAGGCGCTCAACGAGCTGCGCCGCCGGAAAATACCCGTGGACCCTCATGCCGCCATGCGCATGACGCTGGAGGACTACCGCAAGAGCGACCTCGTATTCGGCATGGATAATGCCAATATCCGCAACCTGAAGCGCATGACCGGCGGCGACCCCGAAAACAAAGTACGCCGTCTGCGCGACGAGAGCGCGCATCCCGGCGAGGTAGACGACCCGTGGTATACGGGCGACTTCGAAACCGCCTACCGGCAGATTTACGAGGGCTGCGAGGCGCTGCTGCGCCGCCTGACGCAGGAGGAGCCGGAATGCAGGCGCTAATCTCCAGGCTGAACCCGGTCATCCTCTGCCTCTGCGCGGTCAATCTGTTTCTGCACCTGCGTGCGCTCATACCGTTTCGCGCGCTGAACGCGCGTCTGCGCCATTCAGGCGACGGCTCTTCCGCCTGCATTTCTCTCGTCGGCACGGTGCTCCTGCGGGAGCCGTTCACCACGCAATGGATGGTTCTCGTGCACCTGAACGCGACCCTGCTTGCATGGGATGCGTTCGTTCTGCTTCTGAAGCCCCTTCGCCGCGCGCAGAAGCTGCACGCGAGCCTGCGCACGCTGACCCGCATCGGCCTTGCGTTCCTGTTGGGCGCACTGGTAAGCCTATACGGCATTTGGAATATGACCGCCATCCGGCGCACGGAGGAAACGCTGACCACCGAGAAGGCCATCGGAAACGTGAAGGTGGCTCTGATCACAGACGCGCATCTGGGCGGCCCCGTCGATCCTATAAAGCTGATCGACGTGATCGACCGCGCACGGGAGGAGGGCGCGGAGCTGCTCGTGCTTGGCGGCGACATCGTGGACGAAAATACCACGCTCGGCCAGCTTGATCTTATGCGTCAGCTTCTCAAAGAGCGCGCCTTCCCCATGGGCATCTACTATGTGTTCGGCAATCACGACGGTGCCAACGACGGCCCACTGAAGCCAGAGGATGTGGAAGCCATGCTCTCAGATGCAGGCGTGACCGTGCTCAACGATGAAGCTATTCGTGCCGACACGCATTTCATCATCGCCGGCCGAAAACCCGCGGGCGACGCCAGCAGACTTTCGGCAAAGGAAATCCTTCAGGGAGTCAACCCCGACGAGGACTTCATCCTTATGATCGACCACCAGCCGGCTGATCTTCCTGCCTGCGCCGACGCCAAGTGTGACCTGCACGTATCCGGCCATACCCATAACGGCCAGATTTGGCCCATGAACCTGATTGCCCGCCTGTTTCGCTTCAATCAGGTGGAATACGGCCGCGCCTCCTTCGGCTCCATGACTGCCATCGTCTCCTCCGGCATCGGCGGCTTACAATTCACCTTCCGTACCGCAGGACACAGCGAATACGTGATTATAACCATTCACGGATCAAATAAGAATTAACAAAAAACCTTGCGTAAATACAGCCGTTAAATGGTATAATTCAGTCTATAAATTTCAATAAAATCGCTTTTTCCGGTCTGACGAGGACGCATTGCCCCTGCCCTGCTGGAAAAGGCTCGCCCCTCCCCCGAGAAAGTGTAGGGGCCCATAGCGCCCTACGCTCGTTTCGTCGGAAACCAAAATCTTCGCCAGACCATCCCGGGAGAGCGCGAGAGGGTCGCACCCTCTCGCATCCCGTCATCCGAGGGGGTGTAGGGGAGCAAAGCGCCCCACGCCCGTTCCGT
>CAZKQB010000030.1:0-41715 GCA_964554795.1 uncultured Oscillospiraceae bacterium
CAAGTCTCACTTCTTTTTTGGCAGCGGGTGTGCAAGATGTATTGTAGCGCTACAGCGCGCGTCCGTCTTCCCCCTGCGGCGCCCTTGAAACGCGGGCGAAAATATGATATGATTAGGGTGTAGAATGGATAAAGGAAGTGTCCGCAGCGGATGGCGTTTTGTGCTTTTGCCGACGGAAACGCGATGTTTGGCTCAACGCCCGTCGAAAACATGTTCATATTGGAGTACATGCCCGCCGCGCCGGGAGATTTTGTGCGCGTGTATTTATACGGGCTGATGCTCTGTCATCATCCGGAGATTGACGAGGGGCTGGAGGCCGTGGCGAAGGCGCTACGCATCGAGCCGGAGGCGGTTATAAGCGCGTACCGGTACTGGGAGCGCGAGGGTCTGGTGGTGCGGCTTTCGGACAATCCGCCCACGTATTCCTACGTGCCGCTGAGCCGCATGACTGGTGCCAGCGAGCCGATGGACGAGGTATACCGCTACCGCAATTTCAATCAGGAGCTTCAGCAGGCGCTGCCGGGCATGGTGCTGGAAAGCCACGAGATTCGCATTGCGAACGACTGGCTGGACGTGATGCATCTGAAGGAGGACGTGATTCTTCTGATGGTGCGCGCCGAGGTGAAGCGCCGGGGCGAGAAGCTGCCTGCGCCGCGCACGCTTTTCAAGCGCCTGAACGAAACGGCGCAGGAATGGGCGAAGGCCGGCATTTCGTCGATTGCCGAGGCGGAGGAATATCTGAAGCGCGCGAGCGACGCGGCGAAGTGCGCGCAGAGCGTCGTAAGGCAGTTTGGCCTGAACCGTCAGCCCACGAAGGACGAGATCGATCTGGCCGAAAAGTGGACGAGGCAGTGGGGACTTTCGCGCGAGGAGGTCGTCGCCGCATGCGCGGACACGGTGAAAAGCAGCAATCCGTCGTTTGCGTATCTCGACCGAATTCTGGAATCCCGCCGCACGGGCGGAGCAGACGAGGGCGACCGCGCATGCGTAAAGAGGCTGCTTGCGCATCTGGGCGTTTCGTCGCGCCCCACGCCCGCGCAGCTGGAATCGTATAAGAGCTTCCGAAGCTGGGGCTTTGAGTTTGCCGCCATTGAGCAGGCGGCCATCTGGTGCGGCGAAAACAACCGGCGCACGTTTGACGACATCGGCCGCAAGCTGGAGCAGTGGAGGAAAATCGGCGCGTTCACCCTGCCCGAAATCGAAGAGGAGCGCCGCGTGCAGAAGCAGTTTACGGACATTTGCCTGAACGTGTTCGAGCGCTGCGGCATCGACAAAAGGGTCACGAAAACCGACATCGGGCAGGTGCGCATCTGGACGGCGCTGGTGGATCTGGACACGGTGCTATTCGCCGCCGAGTGCGCAAGGGGCGCCGATGCGCCGATGAAATACATAAACAAGCTGGTTTCCTCCTGGAGCGCGCAGGGCATTCGCACGCTGGATCAGGCGCAGAAGGCCTCCCAGCAGCACATGGCCTCCTTTGCATCCGGCGCGACGAAGCCCGGGCAGGATTATGCCCAGCGCGACGTGACAGAGGAAGAATTTGAAAACGGATTCTATGTCGACCTGATGAACCGTGGAAAGGCGGAGAAGCCATGACGCGCGAGGATGCAATTCGCAGACTGAACGGGGAATACGATCAGAAGCAGGTGCGCCATCTGACGGAGCTGCGAGAGAGAGAGGCCGAGATTGCGGCGAAGAGCCCGGAAATCTGGCAGCTGGTTTCCACCCGCGCGGCGCTGCCCGCCGCCAGCCTGAAGCTGGCCATGGGCGACCGGAAAAACGCCCGCGCCATCGCGGACAAGATGCGCGAGGAGGGGCTTCGGCTCAACCGGGAGATTCGCGCGCGGCTGGTGGACGCGGGGTATCCCTCGGACTTTCTTTCCATGCAGTACGACTGCCCTGCCTGCCGGGACAGCGGCTATGTGGGCGACGGCGTGCCCGCGCGCGCCTGCGCATGCTACGAGAAGCGCCTGCGCGAGCTGATGCGCGAGGGCGACGGCGTGGCGTCGTTTGACACGCAGAATTTCGCCTGCTTCGACGAGAACCGCATACCGGACGAGCCGATCAAGGAGGGCGGCGTAAGCCAGCGCGCCTACACGCTGCGCCTGCGCGATTTGTGCGAGGAATATGCAAACCTGTATCCTGGCACGATTAAGCCCAACCTGATTCTGATGGGCGAGGCAGGGCTTGGAAAGTCGTTCCTTTTGAACTGCATCGCAGAGCGCGTGGAGTCGCGCGGCCATGCGGCCACGCTGATTACTGCCTACAAGCTGTTTGAGGTGATGCGCGAGCGGCATTACCACATGGACGCAGACGAGGGCGAGTTTGAGCGGCTTTCGAATTGCGAGCTTCTGCTGATTGACGACCTCGGCTGCGAGCCGATGCTGAAAAACATCACGCAGGAATACCTGTTTATCCTGCTGAACGACCGGCTGCTGAAGAATCGGCACACGGTCATCGCCACCAACCTCACCCCGCCGCTTCTCAAGGAGCGCTACGGCGAGCGCATCATGTCCCGCCTGTCGGACACGAAGGCGTGGGATCACTGCCGCCTGATGGGAAAGGATCTGAGGCGTACATGACGGATGCGGAAAAATCGGCTTATGCCCTGCTGGACGATTTGGGCATCGCGTACAGGGTGCTTGCGCACGAGCGCGTGAGCGCCATTGAGGATTGTCTGCCCATCGCGGAAAGGCTGGGCGGCGTCGTGCCGCGAAACTACTTTCTCGCGCCGCGCAATCAGAGCGAATTCTACCTTCTGCTCGCGCATCCGGACAGCGTGTTCCGCACGTCCTCGGTCAGCCGCCAGGCAGGCGCGTCCCGGCTAATGTTCGCGCCGGAGGACGCGCTTTTGCAGCTTCTGCACACGCATCCCGGCGCGGTCAGTCCGCTGGGGCTGATGTTTGAAAGCGCGAGGGACGTACGCCTGCTGGTCGACCGGCGGCTATTGCGCGAGAACGTGCTCGTATTTCATCCGCTGGAAAACACCGCGTCGGTCGCGCTGCAAAGCGCGGACTTCTTTGATACGTTTTTAAGAGCAATTCATAAAGCCTATACGCCCGTTGATATGGAACGGAAGGAATCGTCAAGCCATGGGCAAGCATCAATTATCAAATAAGAAACATAGTCTCCCACGAACCATCATAAGGGAAAATCGGCTTCTGCTCTTCGGCGCGCTCGCCATGCTGGCGTGGACACTGTGGGAGGGCGCGGTTCGTCTGGAGGCCGTGGACGGCATCACGAAGGCGTATTTCGCTTTAGTGAAGGAGGGCGACATCACGCTTGGGCGCGCGCTTGAAAACCTCTGGAACACGCCCGAGGCGCGGCGCGACCTTTTGAGCTTTGTGTATCTGGCGCTGACCGCCATGTTTTCGGTCTTTTGCCTGCTTATGCGCAGGCATTGGAAGGCGGGGCTTGCCATCCTTCCGCTGTGCGCGCTGGTGCTTTCCTATCGACCGGCAACGAACCCGCTTCTGCACGCGCTGAACCTGTTTGAGCTGATCAAGGACGTTTCCGTGGCGGCCGTTGCTCTCGATGCGGCAGCCAATATCGTATCGCCCCTTCTGGAGCGAAGAAAACAGCGTTCGATCGAGGCCGCTTCCGGCAAAGGAAGACCCAAGGCTTTGACCGACTCCGCGCAGGGGCGCGCATCCAAGGCCTCCGCCGGGAAAGAGAGGCTCAGGGCTTCGACCGAGAACGCGCAGGGGCGCGCGTACAGGGCCGCTTCCGGCAAAGAAAGGCTCAGGGCTTCGACCGAGAACGCGCAGGGGCGCGCATCCAAGGCCGCTTCCGGCAAAGAAAGGCTCAGGGCTTCAACCGAGAACGCGCAGAGGCGCGCATCCAAGGCCGCTTCCGGCAAAGAGAGGCTCAGGGCTTCAACCGAGAACGCGCAGGGGCGCGCATCCAAGGCCGCTTCCGGCAAAGAAAGGCTCAGGGCTTCAACTGAGACCGCGCAGGGGCGCGCGTACAGAGCCGCTTCCGGGAAAGGAACGCCCCGCGCGCTGCCGGAAAAAAGCGGTCAAAGGCACTCCGATCGCTTCGGCTCCCCGCGCACACATGTGCCCCGCCGCCGCTGACGGCTGTGCACGAAACGGCCGCCTCCTGCGAAAGCGCGGGGGCAGCCGTCAATTTTCTACAGCTGCTTCTGCGCTTCTCGACTATTTTCCGCTAAGAAAGCGGCGTTTGATCTGCATCGCCGGACTGTCCGAAAGCCTAAGGATGTGCCTGAGAGAACCACTCGAACTCGGCTGCGTGTGCGATATCGGTTGATTTTCCGGCCTCAATCCGAGGGATTCAAGGAAAACCCGGCAGAGCGGCCGGTGCGGGGAAACCTGCTCCGCAGGCCACCGGATTGGCAAAAAGGCTTTGACAAGCAAGCGGCGCCTGACATGCCCGCTTGCATTTTTTTTTAAATGTGATATGATATGCGTGCATCATAGATAACGGAGGGCACGGAAACATGCAAATTATCGTGGTCGGCTGCGGCAAGATGGGTACGGAGCTTGCGAGCCGGCTGGTTGCGGAGAGACACGACGTAACGGTGATCGACCGAAACGAGGCGGTGCTGGAGCACTGTCTGGACACGCTGGACGTAATGACCGTAAAGGGCAGCGGCGTTAGCTTTGACACGCTCACCGAGGCGGACGTGAAACACGCCGACATCATCATCGCCTCCACGATGAGCGACGAAACCAACATGCTTACCTGTCTTACGGCAAAGCGGCTGGGCGCGAAGTATGCCATCGCGCGCATCCGCGACCCCGAATACCTGGGCAGCCTGCCGTTTCTATCAAAGGAGCTGTATATCGACTACGTCATCAATCCCGAGCGCGCCACGGCGCGGG
This sequence comes from uncultured Oscillospiraceae bacterium, assembly GCA_964554795.1. GTDB lineage: Bacteria > Bacillota > Clostridia > Christensenellales > Aristaeellaceae > SFHK01. The sequence goes on from CAZKQB010000030.1 coordinate 4,845, forward strand.
AAATCAGCCGCATTCTGCGCCTGCCCTTCGCCGTATCGGTGGAGACGTTCGCGCGCGGGCTGGTGGAAATGGTGGAGTTCCGCGCCGACGGCACGGAGCCGTTCTGCGGCGTGACGCTGGATCACTACGCCCGCACGACGAGGCTGCCGCGCGTTTTGTTCTGCGCGGTGGAACGCGGACATCAGCCGTATATTCCCAAGGGCGATTTCACGATTCAGGCAGGCGACGCCGTGTTTGTCGCGGCGGAGCCAGCCACGATTACGGCGTTTTTCAAGGGACTGGGCAAGAGGACCCGCGGCGTGCACAACGCCATGATCGTCGGCGGCAGCCGCATTGCCTATTATCTGGCCGGGCTTCTGCACGACACCGGCGTGAAGGCCACGATCGTGGAGCATCATCCCGAAAAGGCGCGCTGGCTCAGCGAGGCGCTGCCCGCCGCCAACATTATTCAGGGCGACGGCACCGACCAGCAGCTTCTGCTTTCCGAGGGACTGCGCACGACGGATGCGTTTATTGCACTCACCGACCGCGACGAGGAAAACCTGATGACTGGCCTGTACGCCACGCAGTACGCAAGCTGCAAGGTGATTGTGAAAAGCACCCGCGTGAACTACACCGAGATGCTCAAAAACATGGGCATGGACGGCATCATCAGCCCGCTTCAGGTAGCGTGCAACATCATCCTGCGCACGGTGCGCGCCCGCGCCAACGGCTACGGCACAGCGGTGGAGCGCATGTACCGCATCATGAGCGATAAGGCCGAGGCGCTGGAATTCATCGCCCGCGCCGGCGCGCCCTATATCGGCATTCCGCTGCGCAGCCTGAACATCCGCTCCAGCGCGCTGGTCGCCGTGATCGTGCGCGACGGGCACGTACGGGTGCCGTTCGGCGACGACACCATCGAAGCCGACGACCGCGTGGTCATCATCACCTGCGAAACGGGCATCGTCGACCTAAACGACGTGATGGGGCAGAGAACACATGAATAAGAAGCTTGTTTTGCATATGCTGGGCCGGCTGATGCTGGTGGAGGCGGGGCTGATGCTGCCCTCGCTGATCATTGCATGGGCGCTCAAGGACGGCGACGAGTGGGCGTTTCTTTTGAGCATGCTGATCACCGTAGCCGCGGCGCTGCCGCTGATTCTTTTCACCCGCCGCTGCGACGGAGAAATGCACACCCGCGAAGGCATGGCCGTGGCCGGGCTGAGCTGGCTCACGTTTTCCCTGTTTGGAAGCCTGCCGCTTCTGCTGGACGGCGCGTGCGGCTTCTGGGACGCGCTGTTCGAAATCGCCAGCGGCTTCACGACCACCGGCGCGACGATCTTCGGCGACGTTGAGTCTCTCCCGCGCGGGCTTCTGTTCTGGCGCTCGTTCACGCATTGGGCGGGCGGCATGGGCGTTCTGGTGCTCACGTCGGCCCTTCTTCCGTCGATCGACGGAAGAGGCGCGCATCTGGCGCGCGCTGAAAGCCCCGGCCCCCTGTTTTCCAAGCTGCGTCCGCGCCAGGGAGACAGCGCCAAGATGCTGTACATGATCTACGCGGCGCTTACGCTGATTCAATACGTGCTCTTGCGCGCCTTCGGCATGCCGGTGTTTGACGCCGCGATTCACACGCTGGGCACGGCGGGCACGGGCGGCTTTTCGAGCCGGAACACGAGCGTCGGCGCATATGGGAACCCGGCGTTTGAAATCATCATCGCCGTATTTATGCTTTTGTTCGGCGTCAATTTCGCCGTATACTTCCGTTTGCTCATGCGCGACGTGCGCGGCGCGGCCAAAAACGAGGAGCTATGGCTCTACGTCGGCCTGACCGCCGTCGCCACGCTTCTGATCGCCGCAAACATCACGCGCGCGTTTGGAAGCTTCTCTACGGCGCTGCGCCACGCGTTTTTCCAGACCACGTCCGTCATGTCCACCACCGGCTATTCCTCCGTGGACTTTGACCTGTGGCCAGCCTTTTCGAGGGCCATGCTCGCGTTTCTGATGTTCTTCGGCGCGTGCGCGGGCTCCACCGCGGGCGGATTGAAGCTCGTGCGCGTCCTGCTTCTGACCAAGCTGGCCGGGCGCGAGGTGTTGCGCGCGTTCCAGCCGCGCAAGGTGCGCGTGATTCAGCTGGACGGAAAGAGCGTTCCGGAAGAAACGCTGTCCGGCATATCGATCTTCTTCTCCGTGTATATCGCGCTGATTCTTCTGGGCACGCTGGCCGTGGCCGCCAGCGGGGCGGATCTCGTTACCTCGTTCACTGCGTCGCTCACGTGCGTGAGCAACGTCGGCCCCGGCCTCGGCGCCGTCGGCCCCATGTGCAACTTCGGCTTCCTGCCCGGCTATGTCAAGGCCATCCTGACCATCCTGATGCTGGCCGGACGCCTGGAAATCTACCCCATGCTGGTGCTTCTGGTTCCCAGCATGTGGAAAAAAGCCTGAAAAAACGCCGTTCCGGACACACGCTGTCGGAACGGCGTTTTTTAGCCCTCGCGTATCCCGTCTGCAGCTCGCTTGCGAGATAGTTGCCTCCGTTTTTTAAAGCTGTCGAAATCACTGTTTGCCCTCCCGGATGCGTTAATCCGCGCGTTTCGCGCAAAGGTCGTTACCTGATCGCGTAGGCTGCAACCGCAGTTTTTATTTGACTTTCTGCCATTGCTGTGATACACTGTACGCTAACAACCTTTTGGAGGAAACGATATATGGGCTTCATAGAGCTGCTTCTGATCGCCATCGGGCTTTCGATGGACGCATTCGCGGTTTCCATCTGCAAGGGACTTTCGGTTCAGAGGGTCAAGCCGAAGCATGCCGCGTGCGTGGCGCTGTATTTCGGCGGCTTTCAGGCGCTGATGCCGCTGATCGGCTATTTTCTGGGCACCAGCCTGAAAAGCCTGATCGAGGCCTACGACCACTGGATCGCCTTTGTGCTTCTGGCGCTGATCGGCGCGAACATGATTCGCGAGGCCTTCGGCGAGGAGGAAAAGCAGAACGACTCGTTCTCCTTCCGCACGATGATCATGATGGCCATTGCCACCAGCATCGACGCGCTCGCCGTGGGCGTATCCTTCGCCATGGTCGGCACGATCAACATTTACGTATCCGTGCTGCTCATCGGTGTGATTACCGCCGCCATTTCCTGCGTCGGCCTGTATATCGGAAACTTCTTCGGCGCGCGCTATAAAAAGCCCTCGGAAATCACCGGCGGCGTGATTCTGATTCTGATCGGCATCAAAATTCTCATCGAGCACCTGAACGGCTGATTGCCGCAAGACCGCAGCCCCGGCCCTTCCATCGACAGGGTCGGGGCTGCGCCTGTCTGTCAAGCTATCGGTTTTCGATTCTGGCGAATTTGTTTTTATGAATTCACAACTTAATATATTGACTCCGATTCGCGCTTTTCGAGCTGTCCGATTTGATATTGCAATTTAAAGGTCACAAAAAGGATGGAAATGGAAAATGCCCCGCCGGTGAGAGCGGGGCAAGGAATCATGGATGGTCGCGCGTCTCTGCATATGCTGCCAGGATGCGCCTTGCATATCGGGTTGCCTGCCATTCAAGGATAAAGCCAGGGAAATGCATGCCATTGATCCATTGAAAATAGTGCGTCATTTCATGCGCAATCACAGTCAAAATTGCGGCTACAGCATTGTCTCTCCCGTCTGAAAGAACCAAGTCGCCATAGTCGCCTGCCGCCACCCGAATGTTTGGGCAGCCTGCGTAAGACGGCGGCTCAAAGAATGTCCCTACGGCCGTATCCCCATCCATAGTCTTGAGTATGGTTCCATTTTTGAGATGCACACAAATAGGGATAGGGAAGAGGTATTCATGCTTGAGCCAATCGACGAATTGCACGCATGCTTTTTCAAGATCCGTTTCGACACCCTTATCCGCACATACATCGACACAGCTCTGCGCCTGAACAACCGAAGCCGGAAGATGCTTCCTCCATTTTTCAATCTTCCAAATATCCATAGATATCCCTTCCGTTGTCGCCTAACGCGCGGACAGGCTGCAGCGTTATGGCCTTACAGCTTCTCCGCCAATGCGGCCGCCTGTGCGCAGCCGTCGGTGGCATCGATGTCGCCGCATTTATAGACGCCGGGCACAAGAACCTCGCCGAGCATATGCCACTTCAAAAGTGCCGCCGTGCGCTCAATGGGCATTTTCACGCCGTCGAAAACGGCCATTTCCTTCTCCTCGCAGCAGGCGATGATGCCGCAGCCCTTGCCGGAAACGTCCTTTCCGGCAGTACAGAAGGAAAATAGCTTGTCAATCACGGCCTTGAGCTGGGCGGGAATGGTGTACCAGTACACCGGCATGGTGAAGATGATGTCGTCCGCCTCCATGATGGCGGGCGCGATGCGGTTAAAATCATCGTTGAACACGCAGGCGCATCCATTCCGGAAGCAGCGCTCGCAGGCATGGCAGCCGTCAACCCTCAGAAACGCCGCATCGAAACGGACAACCGTGTGCCCCTTTGCCTCGGCGGCACGGATGAATGCCTCGGTCATGGCGAAGCTGTTTCCGTTTCTGCGCGGACTTCCGGTAAGAACCACGATTTTCTTGCTCATTTTCACAGGCTCCTTAGAAAAAATCTATTCCGTAATCGCAATCTTCATCACGCCGTCCAGACGGTTTTCGAAAACGCGGTACGCTTCTTCAATCTCCGCAAGGCGGTATCGGTGGGTAAGGAGCGGCGTAGTATCGATTTTGCCCTGCGCAATCAGGCTGAGGATTTCCGCACAGTCGCAGCCGTCCACTCCGCCGGTCTTGAAGGTCAGGTTTTTGCCGTACATATCGGGCAGAGGTAGCGTCTGCGCCTCGTCATACAGAGCGACCACCGTTACAATGGCGTTGGGTCTGGCGCATTTCCACGCAAGCGCGAAGCTGTCCCTCGCACCGGCGACCTCAAGCACCACATCCGCGCCGCCGTGGTCAGAGTTGGCATAAACAAACGCCTCGCATTCCTCCGGCCGGCAGAGCAGCACCTCGGGATAGCGCTCCCTCACAAACCGCGCTCTCTCCGAATCCCTCTCGCAGACGATAATCCGTTTCGGCTGCTTCAGCCGCACGCACAAGAGCGTACAAATACCCGTCGGCCCCGCGCCGAGGATGAGCACGGTATCCTCCCTCGTAATTTCTGAGATCCGCGCCGCCCAGAAGCCGGTTGCCAGCACGTCGCCCACAAGCAGCGCCTGCTCGTCGGTCACGCCGTCCGGGATTTTCGTAAGCCCCTGATCGGCATAGGGAACCCGCACAAGCTCCGCCTGTCCGCCGTCGATGCGGCAGCCCAGCGCCCAGCCGCCGTTTTTGTCCGTGCAGTTGTTTACAAAGCCGTGCCGGCAGAAGAAGCACTCGCCGCAGAAGGTTTCCACGTTCACCGTCACGCGGTCGCCGGGCTTCACATTCGTAACCTCCGCGCCTGCCTCCTGCACGACGCCCACCATTTCATGCCCGACGGTGATGCCGGGAACGGCCCTTGGAACCGAGCCGTGCTTGATGTGCAGGTCGCTTGTGCAGATGCTTCCCAGCGTCACGCGCACGATGGCATCCCGTGCGTTTTGAATTTGCGGCTTCGGCTTCTCCGTCAGGGCAAACCTTCCGCGCTCGATATAGGTTAATGCCTTCATAATTGCCTTCCTCTCAGCCGGTCGATTTCCCATCGCCTGCCAAGGCCTCCTGTGTCCATCCTGCGTTTTGAATCATGCTTCTTCCCACGCCGATCAGGTCGGCAGCGCCCCTCCGCAGAAGGCCCTCCGCCTCCTGGCCGGTGGTAATCCCGCCGGTAAGCAAAATCGGAACAGTCGTTCCCCGCCTTGCCGCAAGGCTGGAATCGGCAAACCATCCGGGAGTCGTAATTCCCCTTCGGGTATAGAAGCAATGACCGCCAGATATATCCAGAAGATCGATTCCGGCCGCCTCAAAAATTCTGCATGCGGCGGGAATTTCCTCCAGAGTGCTGCCGCCCTCCATGTAGTCGCAGGCGCCAAAGCGAAGCGCGACCAGAAAATCCTCGCCGGCCGCCTCGCGCACAGCCCGGATGATATCCGTGTGAAGCTTTGTTCTTCCCTCTATGGAGGCTCCGCTGTACGCATCCGTACGATGGTTGGTCAGCGGAGAATAGAACTGATTCAAAAGATACCCATGCGCCGAGTGAATCTCCACGCCGTCAAAGCCGGATTTCCTAGCCCGGACAGCCGCGTCCGCAAAGCAGCGAACCACGCGCCGAATGTCCGCTTCGGTCATTTCCTTCGGCGCCGGAAGCCCCTCGCGCAGGGTAAACGGACTCGGCGCAAGCGTCTCGAAGCCGGAGTCCCGTGCCGCCGCGCCGGCATGGCTGATTTGCGCAAGGATCACCGCGCCCCTTTGGCGCACGGCGTCCGTGAGCCCTTGATAGGCAGGAATAACGGATTCCTCCGCAATCGAAAGCTGCCCCTTCGACGCCCGTCCCTCCGGGGAAACGTATTCATGCTCCACGATAATCATCGCGGTCGCATCCGCCCGCTCGGCGTAGTATTCGATCATTTCCTTAGACGGCGCCCCGTTGTCGCTTTTTCCGGTTGCCATCGGAGGCATTACAATTCGGTTTCGAAGCGTTCGGTTCTTCACGGTCAAAGGCTGTGCAATTCGCAGAGGCCGCGCGAGACAGCTATGATCGGTTTTGCACCCTGCAAGCATGCGGTCACCTCCCTTTTTCATATGGATATAGAATAACGTACTTGAGAGAATATTGCAAGTCATACGGGGCAGATTTCCTGCAGAAGAGCCGTTGTGTTGACGATTGCGTAGCCAACGTGATATAATAAAGGCAGAAACGGGGGATGCACGCGATGGAAGGCTATGGAGATATCAAGCTTGAGCCGCTGTCGGATTCGGTGTTCAGCTATATCTTTTCGGATAAGGACTTGACCATCTCCATGCAGGAGCTGATTGACAGCGTTCTGCTGGATGCGGGCGACCCGCTGATCGGGAAGGTTACATCCGTTCAGGCGCAGTATGGCATACGGAAGCGCATGGTAACAACCCACGGCGGACGGTTAGACGCGCGCGTGGAGGCAGCCGACGGCACGCTGTTTGATATCGAGGTGCAGATTTACCCTGAGCCTGCGATGAACGACCGCTCATGGTTCTACGGCAGCGCGCTGATGAGCGAGGAATTCCGCGAGGGACAGCCCTACAATCGAGTTCCGCGTGTGCGCGTGATCAACCTGCTGGACTTCGTCCTGCGCGACGAGCATCCAGACCTCCTGCAGCCCATAGGGCTGCTGTATCGGAAGGAGCCTGAAACAGCGACGGACGCATTCCGAATCTACAATATCGAGCTTCCCAAGTTCCGCAATACGCATCCGACACTTGAAAGCGTCAAGGACAATCCACTGCTGCGCTGGCTTTATCTGCTGGACGCAGGCTATAAAAACGACCATGAATTGGAGGTGCTCAGCAATATGACCGAGGGTATGAAGGCCTTTGCCAAGCGGTACAGGATTTCTCTCAACGACCCTGACCTGCGCCGTATGTATGACTATGAAATGAGCGCCAAGCGAGAGCAGGCATCGAGGGACTATAATTCAAAAATGATGGGAATCGAAATCGGACGGAAGGAAGGTCGTGCGGAGGGCATGAACCGTGAACGGCTTTCTGTGGTTCGGCGCGCCCTTGCGCAGGGACTCCCTGCCGATGTCATATACACACTGATTGACGCCCCGCGCGCCGAAATCGACGCGCTGATTGCCAAGGTGCAATCTGAAAACTGACGAGGGTATGCTAACCCAATCGAAAAATAATTGCAAGCCGCTTACTTAAAAAACGGCTTGCAATTATTTTTGCGTTCTGCGTTATTTTCCTGCCTTTTCCTTGATCTTCAGCCCCAGCTCGAAGGCGAGGAGGGCGATTTTCAGCTTATCGTCGAGGCGGACGGAGCCGCCAAGGCTACGGGGATCCCAGCTTTCGCCGCCAAGGTTATCGCCGGCGTAGAGGAACTGGAAAAAGCCGGTTTTGCGGAAGTCGCACAGCGCCTGCATACCGGCGCACTCCATTTCGACGGTGATGGCTCCCTGCGCGCGGCGGCGGGCAACCCTTTCGGGCGTTTCGCGATACAGCGCGTCGGTCGTCCAGGTGAGCCCCTCCACGAAGTGGCAATTGTGCTCTTTCAGCACCTCGCGAAACAGAGACGCGCTGGTGGGTAGTTTACTTTGCCTCAGCACATCCCATACGGATTGCGCCATCACGAGGGTATGGCGGAAGCCCTGCTGATGGCACTTTGCCCCAGCACGTCCCGCACGGATTGCGTCCCCATCGGAACCGTGAGCGGCATACGCTCTGGCCCTTTGCCCCAGCACGTCCCGCACGGATTGCGTCTTTTTTCCGCCGCCCTCAACGCCGTACTTAGCAATCTTTGCCCCAGCACGTCCCGCACGGATTGCGTCCAGTTGCGCGCCAAAGACCCAGCCCCACTCGCCGCTTTGCCCCAGCACGTCCCGCACGGATTGCGTCCATGTTGTCCCTCTCTATCTGCATAATTACTTAACTTTGCCCCAGCACGTCCCGCACGGATTGCGTCGTAGCCGTTCCAAAGTCGGTGAAACGTGCCGTCGCTTTGCCCCAGCACGTCCCGCACGGATTGCGTCTGACAAGATGCCTTTTCTGTTATCGTCAAAAATCTTTGCCCCAGCACGTCCCGCACGGATTGCGTCGCTTGCTTGCTTGATCTCACCTATGCGCATATTCTTTGCCCCAGCACGTCCCGCACGGATTGCGTCACGGCGAAGACTACACCTCAGCGATCACGGAGATGCTTTGCCCCAGCACGTCCCGCACGGATTGCGTCGGCAAAAACGCACAAAAGCGAGATTGACGTTTATAGCGGAATGTGCTGTGAGCCGGTAGATAGCTTTTCAATCATCAGAATTGGTGATCGCGCTGACTATTTTCCCTAGCTCTTCTGCTGCCAAAACGACCTATGTCGCCATTACCGACAGCTTCGGACGGACAATCGACCGAATTTTTTTGTGCGAACCTCGCCGCTCTTTCATGTCAGCTTCGGGTTCGCGAAATTCCCATGCTCGCTATGGTTTTCGGTGCAAGCATCAGTTCGTGGATTACCTGGTCGTGAAGGTGAGAAAAACCGTTGTAGTCTTCTATTAATCTATCGCGTTCGAAGCCATCGAGTTCTGGAGTTACACGCCGGAGGAGGAACGCAGAGTAGAGATCCCTTTGGATATGCTTGCCGTCCGGCATATTATTCCAGCGCTGCGACAGAGATTTGGGCGTATACGTATCTGTCATATGGTTATACTGGCTGGCTTTTACGTCGGTTGGCACTCGAATCACACCCGGAAGTCCCCGGGACTTACATTTCTGCTCAAGAATCAAAATCAACATCCCGGGTGCCTTGCTTGATATGGATTTGCCGAAGCGTTTTTTTCGTCGGTATCGCCCGGTAGTTGGAGAGACGGTTGTCTCCTTTGCTTTTCGCGCAAGTCCAGCCCACGGCATATCCTCCACATAGAAGCAATCGCCCAGCGAGAGCAGGTGGTTGGCCAGTTCGGTATGCTGCCGTTTTCGGATGAGCGCCTGCCTATGCTTCAAAAGTGCCAATTCCTTTTGCAGCCTTCGGTAACGGTGGGATTTATTATGCGTGTGGCGAACACCCTGTTTTTCCGTCCCATCTGGCGCATAGTTGTCAGGATTTGTTGCTCGTCGACTTCTATCCAGCTTTCGCTGAAGTCGCCGACTTTCGCGCTCGATGTTCTCTACCTGATCAGCCAGTTCCCGAAGCCCAACCTCGTTTTCAGACACATAAGCAATCGTTCTAGGGCCGATATCGATACCGACTGCACCCTGTCCGGATGGGTGAATGATCTCCCCATTCGCCTTGCTTCGCCTGATCACGGGCTTCCCTTCCAGAACCAGCTGTGCGTACCAATGATCAATGGTTTTTCCGGGCGTTCGGAGAATCCGCACATACTTGACACGCTTCGTCAGCATTTCAGCTTCATATGCATTTTTCGGGTCAAGCTTCAACGGAAGCCGCAGTCCATTCCACTCGATGTACGTTCCCCGGAAAATGATCTCCACGCCTCCGCTTTTTCCGCTTACCGAGCCTCCCCTCAGCGAACGCATGTCTCCCGGGCGCTTGAAATGAACCTGTTCACCATTTCCGAAAAGCACCTTATTGAACGCATCCCATACCTGTTTGGCAATACAATGCGTAGCTACATGTGAGGCGATATTCTCCCGGAAATGGTAATAATACCTCCTGGTTCCCACCAGAAAATTAAACTCCTTAAATCCAGCTTCCTGGAGAATCGCTTTGCGTCGACTGAATAGCTCCATTGCCGCCTTCGTTTTCTGTTTATTCTCATCATACATCTGTTTAAGCTGGCTCTGAATTGATTTATACTCCGGCATCTGCTCTATCACACGAAGCTTTTTTATCCACGGTCGAAGCATAGCATTGTAAATTTGCTCGGCGATGCGAAACCGCTTCGAAAGATGATCCGCCTGCCACTTTTCAAGACGCAGGGGCAATGTGAGACAGCAGGTATCGGTTTTGCACCTTGCGGACATGCGGTCACCTCCCTTTTCATACATATATATAATAACCCCATCAGAAAAATATTGCAAGCCATTGTTTTGAAAAATGACCTGCAATATTTTTCTGCATTGCGCGTTATCCCCGCGCCTTTTCCTTGATCTTCAGCCCCAGCTCGAAGGCGAGGAGGGCGATTTTCAGCTTATCGTCGAGGCGGACGGAGCCGCCAAGGCTACGGGGATCCCAGCTTTCGCCGCCAAGGTTATCGCCGGCGTAGAGGAACTGGAAAAAGCCGGTTTTGCGGAAGTCGCACAGCGCCTGCATACCGGCGCACTCCATTTCGACGGTGATGGCTCCCTGCGCGCGGCGGCGGGCAACCCTTTCGGGCGTTTCGCGATACAGCGCGTCAGTCGTCCAGGTGAGTCCCTCCACGAAGTGGCAATTGTGCTCTTTCAGCACCTCGCGAAACAGCGGCGCATAGGTGCGGTTCACGTCGATCACGTCAGACGGCGGCGCATAGTGATAACTCGTGCCCTCGTCGCGCAGCGCGCCGGTGGGAATGATGATGCCGCAGTCCTCAATGGTCGGGTCGAGCACGCCGCAGTTGCCGAACAGGATCAGGTGGCGGCTGCCCATGGTGAGGATTTCCTCGTATTCGGCCACGCATCTCGGCTCGCCTACGCCGGAATTGAACAGCGCGAACTCCGCGCCCTTATACGTCACACGGTAGATGGGCGTCTCCTGGTCCGCCGAGTGCACGCAGGCAAACGCCTCGCCGCCCAGCGCGTCCAGCACGCGCTCGAGCAGCTTACGGGAAAAGCAGGAGATCGTCACGTCCGGGAAGTCCTCGATTTTGCGCACGACCACGTCCGGATTGATGACGGCGCGCGGCGACGGATCAAATTCGTGAAGCAGCATGTCTCTTCCCCCTCACAGCGTGCGGTGCAGCTTTACGCAACGGCCCAGAATCTGAATTTCCGCCCACATCACGGTTTGGGTGGAAAGCTCGCGGTCGTAGCTCTGAAGCATGAGCTTTGAGCCCTCCAGCTTTTTGATCTTGCGCACCACACGCCTGCCGGAGAGCACCAGAAGCATCAGCGCGTCGTCCACGGGATTCTTTTCGGGCACCGTGAGCAAAAGGTCGCCCGCAAACACGCGGAAGCCCGAAAGCGAATTATCCGGGCAGCGGTACATGAGCACCTTATCCGGCGCGCCGCCCTCGATTTTGCCGCCCACGATGGGGAACAGCACGTGGTCGATCGCCAGCCCCTTTTCGTCGATCACCGGCACGCGCTTGACCACGCCGCCCAGCGCGTCCAGCCATGCGTCGTTGGAGGCCTGCTGCGCCTCCTGCTGCTTTTTCGTGGGCGCGGGCTCGTTTTCCGGCACGGGAATGATGTAGGGTCTCGGCTTCGGGCGCAGCTGCACCTCCGGCTCGGCGGCGGCGTCCAGCTCGGTGCCCAGCGCGTCGGTAATGCCCATGGCCTTCAAAAGCCTTCGCGCCACGTCGTCCGAGGGGATGCGGCGGCCGCTCTCCACATCCTTGATAAAGCTCTCCGCGCAGCCGGTCTTTTTCGCCAGCTGCTTTTCCGTCATTCCGTATTTCACGCGCTGCGCGCGGATGGTGTCTCCCATTCTGCTCAAGGCCTTGCCCTCCAAATTCTGAAAAATATAAGGATATTGTAGCGTTTGGCGGCAAATTTGTCAATCCTGCTTGACGGATCAGAAAAACCATGCTACAATGCAGGTAATTTAAGAAAGGCGGACAAACGGGCACGATGAAGAACAACTGATCGGAAACGCATGAAAAAAGAAAGGCGCGCTTTAAACGCGTCCGGATTTTGTGCGGTTTCGGAGAGGTTGTATTTCTTTTGCCCGAAATTCGCGCAAGAGGCCTCTCCGTATGCCGCGGGGAGGTTTTTTGCATGAGTGAATTGCTATTGGAGGCCACGGGCGTGCGCGTGGATTTTGCGCTGCGCCGGGTGCTGGATATTGACCGGTTTGAGCTGTACGACGGCGAGCGCGTGGGGCTGGTAGGCGAGAACGGCGCGGGGAAGAGCACGCTTCTGCGCGTGCTGGCGGGCGAGCTTACGCCGGACGAGGGCGAGGTTCGCCGACTGGGCGCGCTTTCACACCTCGCACAGCTGGGGGACACGGACGTGGACGACGAGCGCATGGACGCACGCCTGAAAAGCGAGTTTTCCGCGCGCGAAAGGCGCGAGGGGCTGTCCGGCGGCGAGCGCACGCGGCGGCGCATTGCGGGCGCGCTGACCGGCGGCAGGCAAATTCTGCTGGCTGACGAGCCGACAGTGGATCTGGACGAGGCGGGCGTGCAGCAGCTGGAAAAGCGCCTGAAGGCCTATGAGGGCGCAATTGTACTGGTATCGCACGACCGCGCGCTGCTGGACGCGCTGTGCACGCGCATCTGCGAGCTGGAGGACGGGCGCATCACGCCGTATCCCGGCAGCTACACCGCCTACCGGCGGGAGAAGGAGCGCCGCCTGCAGCTTGCGCGCGACGAATACGCCGGGTATAAGGCCGAACGGGCGCGCATCGAAAAAATGATTCAGCGGGAGGTGGAGCACGCGTCGCAGAAGCAGCACCTTCCCAAGCGCATGGGCAACAGCGAGGCGCGGCTTCACAAGCGCGAGGTAACGAACGCGCAGGGCAAGATTCATCAGGCGCGGCACGCGTTTGAATCGCGGCTGGAGCGGCTTGAAAAAAAGGAGCGCCCGCGCGAGGAGGTCTCCATTCGCATTCATCTGGGCGCGTCGGGCGGCATTACCAGCCGTCTGGCGGTAAGCGCGACGGGGCTGCGGCTCGCGCCGGGCGGGCAGACGCTTTTGGAGCACGCGTCGTTCGTGCTGCCCACCGGAACACGCACGGCGCTGATTGGGCCGAACGGCTGCGGGAAGACGTCGCTCATTCGAAGAATCCTCGCGGGCGACGGCGTAAAGCTCAGCCCGGGCGTGCGCATCGGCTACTTCGGGCAGAACCACGAGGAGGTGCTCGACACGGGCAAAACCGTGCTTGAAAACGTTCTGCGAAGCAGCATCTTCCCGGAATCGGACGTGCGCACGGTGCTTGCAAACCTGAACCTTCGCGCGGACGACGTATTCAAGCCCGTATCCGTTTTGTCCGGCGGCGAGCGCGCCAAGGCGAGCCTTGCCTCGCTTCTGGTTTCGGACGCGAACCTTTTGATCCTGGACGAGCCGACGAACCATCTGGACATCTTCAGTTTGGAGGCGCTTGAGCGCGTGCTGCGCAGCTATGAGGGCACGCTTCTGTTCGTGAGCCACGACCGCATGTTCGTGCGCGATGTGGCCTCGCGGATGATCTTCTTTGAAAACCGCCGCCTGACCTCCTTTGACGGCACGATGGACGAATGGCAGGAGGCGCAGCAGGCGCGCGCCGCCGGGCAGGATGCGCAGGCGCGAGCGCTTCATATCACGTCGCTTGAAATGAAGCTGGCCGACCTTGCCGCCCGCCTGTCCGCCCCGAAAAAGGGCGACTCGCCCGAACGGCTCAATGAGGAATACCTCGCCGTCGCCGAGGCGCTCAGGCAGGCAAAGAGATCATAGTTTTTTTGACAGAATTCTACTTTCTGCCTATACAATTGCACAGGTTTTATGCTATAATGGCGCTGGCTCAATGCTTTCGTAAAGGTGGAACGGCCATGAACTTTGTTTCTGTGGACGGCGGCGGCACGAAGCTGAACGCCATCTGGTTTGACGAAAATCTGAACCTGCTGGGGCGGGCGCGCACGCTGGGCGTGAACGGCACCATTACGCCCAAGGAGGAATACCGCGCGCACATACGAAGCTGCTACGACGCGCTGTTTGACGGGCATGCGCCCAAGGTGATTGACGAGCTGTTCGTCATCTGCGGGAGCGGGGCAGACTATGCCGACTGCCTGCCGGAGGGAACCTCTCTTGCCGAAGCGCGGCAGATGGGCGAGATTCACGGCGGGCTTCTGGCTGGGCGCGGGCTGCGCGACGGCATCCTGGTAATCGCGGGCACGGGGTCGAATATTCACCTGTGCGAAAACGGGCGAACCACGGACTACGTGGGCGGCGTGGGCGCGATTCTGGGCGACGAGGGCAGCGGCGTGTGGATGGCGCGGCAGGCCGTGCAGGCCGCCGTTCGTTGCGCGTTCGGCTGGGGCGAGAAGACCGCCTTTACCGAGCTTCTGATGGAGCGGCTGGGTCTCACGCAGATTTTTCAGCTGGTAAACTATCTCTACGACAGTCCATCGCCGTTTCAGCGGCTGGGGCTTCTTCTCCCGCTGGCGGGCGAGGCGGCGCGCGCGGGCGACCGGGTCATGCTGGACGTATTCGCGCGCGGCGGCGAAATGCTGGCGCGGCAAACGCTGGCGCTGCTCGACCGGCATCCCGATTTTGACGGGCGCATCGTCATCTGCGGCGGCGCGTGGAAGGCGCATCCCTCCACGTTCGAGCGCTTTTCCGCGCTTGTCGGTGAAAGGTATCCGTCTCTTTCCATCTGCCGGCCGTGGTTTGAGCACGTGCTCGCCGGGCCGATGGACGTGCTTCTGCGGCAGGGTGTCACGCCTGAGGACGCGCACGCGCGCCTTCTTGAAACATTCCCGGATTATGAATGGAGGGCCTGAACATGGACGCAATTTCTGCTTACTCCGGCGCACTTCTTGAAACGCTGAACCGAGCCTTCGATACGCAGGCAGACGCGCTGCGCGAGGGCGCGCGCCTTTTGACCGAGGCGACGCTGGGCGGGCACAACATCTTCGCCTTCGGCTGCAGCCACGCCATTCTTCCCATGCTTGAAATGTATTACCGCACCGGCGGCATGGCCACAATCAACCCCGTGCGCGCGCCCGGCCTGTGCCTGGACGTGGATCCCGCCACGATGACCAGCGCCATGGAGCGCATGCGCGACTACGGCCGCGTGATCGTGGACGGTCAGCCGCTGGGCGCGGGCGACGTGATTATCGTGCACAGCGTGTCCGGCCGCAACAGCGTGTCCATCGACGTGGCGCTGCGCGCGAAGGAAAAGGGCGCGAGCGTAATCGCGCTTACGAATCTTTCCATGTCCCGCGCCGTTTCCAGCCGTCACCCGGACGGGGTGAAGCTGTATGAGGTTGCCGACGTGGTGATTGACAACTGCGGCTGCATCGGCGACGCCGCCATTGACGTGCCCGGCGTGCCGGAGAAGGTCGCGCCGACCTCCACCGCCGTGGGCGCGGCGCTGATGAACGCCATGATGGCGCAGGCCGTGGCCAACATCGTGGATGCGGGCGGCGTGCCCCCGGTGTTCGTATCCGCCAACGTGGACGGCGGCGACGAGCACAACCGCGAAATGCTCAAGCAATACGGAAGCCATATTTTCTATATGTAGGAGGGAATTCATATGCTTCTTGAAAGGTATCAGGCTCGCGTGGACGAGCTGCTTCGCGAGGTTCGCGAAACCCAGCAGGAGACCATCATCAAGGCCGGCAAGCTCATTGCAGACACCGTCGCAAAGGGCGGCGGCGTGTTCCTGAGCGGCATCTGCCACTCCATCGAAAACGACGCCATCTATCGCGGCGGCGGCCCGATCTTCTACAAGCATTTCTCGTGGAACCTGAACGTGGAGCAGCAGGGCCGCATGCGCCCGACCGACGGCATGGACACCAACATGGAGGGTCTGGCCGCCTACGCGCTCAAGGCAAGCCGCATCCGCCCCGGCGACGTGCTGGTGGTCGGCTCCGTGTCCGGCCGCACGGCCAGCGTGGTCGATCTCGCGTACGAGGCCAAGAAAATGGGCGTTCACGTGATCGCCTTCATCTCCATGAAGTACGCCACGCAGGTGGAGCCCGTGCATTCCTCCGGCAAAAAGCTGTATGAAATGGTCGATCTGGTCATGGACAACTGCGCGCCCGCCGCCGAGGGCATGATGGACGTGGAGGGCATCGAGGCGCCCTACGCCGCGGCCTCCGGCATCGCCAGCGACTACATTCTGTGGAGCATGACCAGCGTGGCCGTGGACGAGCTGATGCAGCGCGGCATCACCCCCGGCATTCTGAAGAGCGCCAACTTCCCCGGCGGAAACGATTACAACAAGACCGTCGTGGAGCCTCATTACGACGAGTTCGGCTGGTAAGCGCGAACGCGGAAGGAGATACCATGAACGTAGGCATTTGCATTCATCATTCCGCCGAGGGCATGCGGGACGCGATCGAAGCCGCGGTATCCAACGGCTTCCGCCACGGCCAGCTGATCAGCTGGGTTCCCGCCAACTGGACGGACGAAAGCGCCCGCGAAATCAGCGCCCTTTGCAGGGAATTTGATTTCACCATCACCGCCTTCTGGTGCGGCTGGGAGGGCCCCAAGTTCTGGAACTTCACCGAGGGCCCGCAGACGCTGGGTCTGGTGCCCGTGGAGTACCGCAGCGCCCGCCTGAACAATCTCCTGGACGGCGCGGCCTTTGCCCGCAAGCTGGGCGTCGAAAACGTCGTCACCCACATGGGCTTCATCCCGGCGCTGCCCAACGACCCCAATTATCCCGGCTTTCTGGCGGCGATGAAGTACCTCGCCGGCGCGCTTAAAAAGGAAGGGCAGAACCTACTGTTTGAAACCGGGCAGGAAACGCCAATCACGCTTCTGCGCCTGTTTGAGGACGTGGGCACGGGCAACCTGTTCGTGAACCTCGACCCCGCGAATCTGGTCATGTACGGCATGGCGAACCCCGTGGACGCGCTGGACGTGTTCGGCGACTATGTGCGCGGCGTGCATGCGAAGGACGGCTTGTATCCCACCAACGGCCGCCATCTGGGGCCGGAGGTAAAGGTCGGCACCGGCAAGGTCGACTTCCCGAGGCTGATCGAGGGTCTGAAGGCGCACGGCTTCGACGGCTCTCTTACCATCGAACGCGAAATCTCCGGCGAGCAGCAGCGCATCGACATTCTGGATACCAAAGCATATCTGGAGGCATTGATTTAATATGTTGAAGGTTGCCATTGTGGGCTGCGGCGGCATCAGCCGCTCCCATTTGAACAGCTGGAAAATGATCCCGGAGGCCAAAATCGTCGGCGCGTGCGACGTTCGCGAGGAAAAGTATCAGGTGTTCGTGGACGAAACCGGCTGCAACGGCTACACCGATTTCTCCGCCATGCTGCGCAGAGAAAAGCCGGACATCGTGGACATCTGCCTGCCCACCTACCTGCACGCGGACTACGCCGTGAAGGCTCTGAAGCACGGCTGCCACGTGCTCACCGAAAAGCCCATCTCCCTCAAAATGCGCGACGTCGACCGCGTGTACAACGCCGCCCGCAAGGCCGACCGGCGCGTGATGGTCGCGCAGGTGCTGCGCTTCTGGCGCGAATACATGGCGCTGGCCGACGCATACCATACCGGCAAATACGGAAGGCTTTTAAGCGGCTCCATGCTCCGTCTGGGCAACATGCCCAAATGGTCGTGGGATAACTGGATGCGCGACCCCGAGCGCAGCGGTCTCGTGCCGTTTGATCTGCACATTCACGATCTCGATTTCATTATCGCCACCTTCGGCGCGCCCAAGAACGTAGTCTGCGACCGCGCCCGCAACGACCGGCAGGATTACATCCACGCCATCTACCACTTTGACGATTTCTTTATCGCCACCGAGGCCGCGTGGTTCGACTGCACGTACAAATTCCAGAGCGGCTTCCGCTTCCAGTTCGAAAAGGCCGTGCTGGAATTCAAGGACGGCGAATTGACCATTTTCCACGACGACGACACCGAGGAAAAGCTGGCCGACGAGGCCACCGGTGAGGAAAACGGCATCAACCTGCCCAAGACCAACGCTTACTATAACGAAATTCGCTACTTCACCGACTGTGTGCTCGCCGGCAAGGACTGCGACCGCGTCCAGCCCGAGGAGCTCAAGGAGGTTCTCCGCCTCATCCGTAAGCTGGAAAAGTAGCCCGAGACCGTTTACCCAAAAGGCGAGCCCCGCATAGAGAGGGTTCGCCTTTTGCGTATAAATCGGCGGCAGTTATCATATTATTACTTCTGAAGGCTATTTATCTTATGACAGACATGCGGCATAATCCGATAGAATGATTCGTGTGATGTTGATACAGCCTCTGGCTGAGAGTATACTATCATTACGGGAAAATGCAACAATTCACATTTTCCCGAAGTGAGAAGTGTGAGAATATGGAACCAATCAGGCGAGACCTGCATCTGAACCGATTGATCGAGCGAAGAGAAAATGGTATGATAAGAGTAGTTACCGGCATCCGCAGATGCGGGAAGTCTTATCTGTTGTTTAAGCTAAAGCCGATCTATAATTCCTTCAAAAGCAGCCAAAACGGCTCCTTTTCCGGCACGGGCTGCATGCGCTCGTCTCGGGCGCAGGGGTCGAGGAAGCATTCCTTGATTTCCTTCGTAAATCCCATGCAGCGGTATAGCCGGATGTTGCGCTCCTCGTCTGCGCCGATCGTGGCCTGACGGAAGCCCTCGAGCCTCAGCTCCTCCAAGGCCGTTTGCATCAGCCTCGTTCCGAGACCCTGCCCCCGGTATTCCCTTCTCACGCGAAAGGCGCACAGGTAAGCCTTGCGGCTCCCGTCGGCAAAGTCCCTGTCCTCCCTTATGTCTCGAAAGGCATACAATTCGGCGATCAGCTCACCCTCGCTTTCAATCGTCCAGAAAGTCGCGTTTCCGGAGGACAGGTTCTCGTAAAAGAATCGCGCCGTGTACGGCGAGCCCTTGGCTCCCTGCCTTTCCCACAGCGCAAGCATTTCCTCTCCCGTCGCCCTTCGAATTGTCACTTTGCATCCTCCCTTCGAGTTTTCGGCTGATACTGCATGCTGGAAACGTTATAAATGGTGATAAACGCCTTCGGGTCCTCCCGGTTGATAAAATTCATAAGCCTCTGATACTCTCCGTTGTCCACGATGGTAATGATTTCCTCGCGCCTTTCAAGGTTATATGCGCCGATGGTCTCGTAAATCGTAGCTCCGCTGTGCAAATCGTCGATGATAAACCTGCGAAGCGCCTCCTTCTTTTCGGTGATGATGCACACGCGGCGCTTCCGGCTGTGATTGAAGATGAAGGAATCCAGCACGATGCCGTTGAAATAGGTACCGAGCACGCCCAAAACCACCGTTTTCTTGTCGTATACGAGCGCCGACGACAGCGCCACACACATTCCCGCAAAGGACATGGCGCGCCCAAGCTCCATGTGCAGATATTTGTTCATGATTTTCGCCACAATGTCCAGCCCGCCGGAGGAGGCGTTTCGGTTAAACAGAATGCTCAGGCCGATGCTCACCACAAGAATATAGCAAAGCACGTCCAGCTCCTGACTATCCGTCAGGGAGCTGAAGCTCGGGAACAGCACCTCGAAAAGCCCCAGAAACACGGGCAGCATCACGCTGGTATATACCGTCTTCGCCCCGAATTCCCTCCCGCAGCTGAAAAAACCGATGATCAGCAGGCCGACGTTCAAAATCATCGTAATCGCTGACAGGGGAAGCGGCACAAAATTGGACAGCACGATTCCAAGGCCGGAAATGCTGCTTACGGAAGCGTGGCTGGGCACCATGAAAAAGTACACCGCCGCTGCGATAATCGCCACCGCCGCAGTCAGAATCAGCCCTTCCTTGCCAATTTCCAACGCCCTTCGCCTGTTCATCGTCTCTGCTCCCTCCAATGAAACGCTGCGCCTACCGCACGGTGAAGCCCGTCCACTCGATGCGCCCTTCCTCCCGGCCCTCGTTTTTCGCTCTCATCTTATCACATCCCGCCCAAAACCGCAACCATTTATCCCGCCGAGCAGCGTTCGTTCTTTTCGTTCATACCGCTTCGCTTTGCAGGCTCACGGCGCGCCGAGAACCGCAAGCTCGGCCTCTTTCCCTGCGCCGGGCATGAAAAAAACGACCCGCCGAGCTTCAGATGGGTCGGTTGAGTGGGTGCGGTCTCGTCTCTTCTTTCATCCGAGAAGCGAAAATTCAGCACCTATGATATTTTTTAAACTGTCCTATTTGATATTGCAATTGGATTTTGAGCGAATAATGGCGCATCATAAAACCGTACATTGACAGGATTGTGTTCTGTATAATATGGATGGAGCTTTTGCTCCATTGCAGGAAGGAAACAGATGGCGCTTGGCTTTTACCCTCCCTTACGAAGGGAGGTGATAATCGTGACGACGTACGAAATACTCGCTATCGTTATTATGATTATCACTTTGGCATTTTCGATTCACATCGGAAATCATAAGTAGTAAAGCAATAGCCGCCATCCAGCGTTGACCGGACGGCGGCTCTCAACACATAGAGGGGAGAAGCCTTCCCAAGGCATCATCCCTTGCTGCTCTTATTATATCATGGCCTATGCCCGAATGTCAACGGAAAGCTTTGAGGCAGACCATTTTCGTGATGTCACCCTAATTCGATGCAGCCGACGTGAGTTTCTCAATAACTTTTGAAAGAAATTTCTAACCCACGGTTTGATGCTTATCAAACCCTCTCGCGAGGGAGTGATCCCCCGCGAGAGGCAGCATTTACAGGCCGATGGATTTCAGGTAGTCGATGGACATTTTGCAGGCCTCCAGCGGCGGGCGGCCGACGGAGAGATCCTGCTCCACGATGAACCACTCTGCGCCGGAGGCAAGGCCGGCCTCGACGATTTCGGGTACGTTCTGGCAGCCGTGTCCGACAGGGCGGAACTCGAAGGCGATTTCATCGGGCTTGGCGGAGGTATCCTCCATGCCGATCAGCGCGTAGGGAGTCTTGCCGCCCTTCACGCCCACATAGTCCTTCAGGTGCACGACGGGGCAGCGTCCGGCGTACTTTTTCACGTACTCGGCGGGGTTCTCCCCGGCGTACTTCACCCAGCAGGTATCGATTTCGGTCTTCAGCGTGCATGCGTCCACGGCCTCATAGATGAAGTCCAGTCCGTACATGCCGGAAATTTTGACAAACTCGAAATCGTGGTTGTGGTACAGAAGCTGAATGCCGGCCTCGCGGCACAGGCGGCCGAACTTGTAGATGCTGCGAATGGTCTCCGCAAAGCGGGGGCCGCCGGGGCGGCACGCATCGTCGGTATAGGGCACGGCGATATATTTGCAGCCGATGGCCTTATAATCGGAGATCACCTTAAACATATCCTTCTCAATTTCCGCCAGCGGCACGTGCGCGGAGATGGCCACAAGGCCGCTTTCCTCAAGCGCGCGCTTTACCTCGTCCACCGTATAGTGGTAGAAGCCGGCGAATTCCACGCCGTCATAGCCCATTTCCGCAATCCTTTTGAGCGTGCCGAAAAGATCCTTCTCCGCTTCTTCGCGCGCGGAATATACCTGATAACCAATCAATGCTTTTTTCATTTGTCTGCCTTCTCCGTTTTATTTATACTTTTTGCCGGTCGTCTCCGTGCAGTCTTTATTCCTTCACGGCAGGCTCGGCGGCCTTCTTCCGCGGCGCACGCGGCTTCTTTTCCTTCGCGGCAGGCGCGGCGCTCTCGGCATCGGCAGCCTTTTTGGCGCGCGGCTTTCTTTCCTTTGCCGCGGGCGCCTCCGGGGACGTCTCCGCCTTTTTGCGCGGCGCGCGCGGCTTTTTCGCCTTCACGGCGGCCGCATCCTCCGTCTCGGCGACCTTCTCCGCTTTTTCCTCCGCCAGAATTGGCTTCGGCGCAGCGGCCTTCAGGCCAGTCAGGCCCTCATACAGCGCCAGATACTTCCTTGCGGACTGATCCCAGCCGTATTCACCCTGCATGGCGCGCGCGGCCAGCTTTTTGAACACCTCCGGCTGGCGATAGTAGATTCCCGCGGCGCGCTCCACCACGTGCAGCATATCGTGCGCGTTGTAGTTAAAGAAGGTAAAGCCGTTGCCCTCGCCGGTATATTCGTTGTAGGACAAAACGGTATCGCGCAGGCCGCCGGTTTCGCGGGTGATGGGCAGCGCGCCGTACCTCAGCGAAATCAGCTGCGAAAGGCCGCACGGCTCGAACATCGAGGGCATAAGGAACAGATCTGCGCCCGCATAGATATGGTGCGCCAGCCTGTGGTTCATCTGGAAGCTGGCGGCGAGCCGGCCGGCGTACTTCCACTGCGCCCAGCCGAACAGGTCTGTATAGCGGCTTTCGCCCATGCCCAGCACCACCATCTGGCAGCCGGTGTTCATGATGCCGTCCAGCACGCGATCCACGAGGTCAAGCCCCTTCTGCGCCGAAAGGCGGCTCACCATGCCGATCAGCGGCACGTTTTCATCCACGTTCAGCCCCAGCTCGCGCTGAAGCGCGCGCTTGTTTTCCTTCTTTTTCTCGATGGAGTCCGCATCGTAGCGCGCCTCAATCAGCGGGTCGGATGCGGGATTATATTCGCCGGTATCAATGCCGTTCAGGATGCCGCTCAGCACATCCTTCCGGGAACGAAGCAGGCCGTCCAGCCGCTCGCCGTAATAGGGTGTGAGAATTTCCTCGGCGTAGGTGGGGGAGACGGTGGTAATGCGGTCGGCAAACACCAGTCCGCCCTTTATAAACGAGCACTGGCCGTAGAATTCCAGATTGTCCGGCGTATACGCCCAGTCGCCCAGCGCAAGCAGCTCCTCCGTGCGCGCAATCGGGTACAGCCCCTGAAACTGCAGATTGTGAATGGTAAACACGGTTTTAATGCTCTGATACAGGGGCAGCGAGGCATACTGCGCCTTCAGAAGCACGGGAATCAGGCCGGTCTGCCAGTCGTGGCAATGCAGCACGTCGGGCACGAAATCGATTTTTGCAATCGACTCCAGCACAGCCTTGCAGAAGAACGCGAACCGCTCGCCCTCGTCATCGCCGCTGCCGTAGATATATTCGCGGCCGAAATACTGCTCGTTGTCCACGAAGTAATAGGTCACGCCGTCGAGCTCCAGCCTTTCAATGCCCACGTATTGCCTGCGCCAGCCAAGGTTGATATAGAAATACAAAACGTGCTCAAGCCTCTCGCGCACGCCCGCATCGATGGCGCGGTACAATGGCAGAATCACGCGCACATCCGCGCCCTCGCGCACAAGCGCCTTCGGGAGCGCGCCCATCACGTCCGCCAGTCCGCCGGTCTTTATGAACGGCACGCATTCCGGTGCGGCAAACAGAATTTTCATGCGGATTTCCTCCTTTTACAGCGTTACGTTCTTGCCCACGACGATGGGATACTGCTTCTCGCCGATCAGGCGCTTTCCGCTGAGCATGGTCACATTTTTATCCAGAATGGTGTTTTCAAGCTCCACTCTCTCGCCGATGTCGCAGTCCTGCATCAGGATGGAGCCCTTAATGTGCGCGCCCTTCGCCACGCGCACGCCGCGGAACAGCACGCAGTTTTCCACCGTGCCCTCGATCACGCAGCCGTCCGCCACGATGGAATTCACCACCTGCGCGCCGGGCAGATACCTTGCGGGCGCCTCGTCGCGCGTTTTCGTGTAAACGGGATTTACGCCAAACAGCTCGCGCCGAACGGCAGGATCCAGCAGATCCATATTCATGCGGTAATACGCCTTAATGGTGGAAATCTGTCGGCAGTAGCCCGTGAACTCATAGCCCTTCACGCGCATCATGCCGCCGCGCACATAGCCCTGCAGGATGTCGCGCATCAGGTCGTGCTGTCCGTGCGACAGCGCCTGGTCGGCCAGATGCATAAGCAGCGTGCGCTTGATAATCACCACGTCCGTGAACATATTGGGGTAGCTTACGGCGTTGGGATTGATTTCAATGTCGTTCACCCAGCCATCCTCGTCCACGCTCATGAACGTGCGTGCGGTCGAGGCGGAGGAGGAATGCTCAAACGTCAGGGGATCATAGCGCGTGTACATCACCGTCACGTCCGCGCCGGATTCCTCGTGCTTTTGAATCATGTCATCAAACCGGGCATTGAAAATCGTGTTTCCGCCGCATAGAAGCACCAGCTCCTGCTTAGAGCGGCGCAGGTAATCCACGTTGGCGCGCAGCGCGTCCAGAATACCCGCGTAGGCGCCCTTCGGGTCGCCGCCGAATACAGGAAGCATAAACAGGCCGTTGTTGCGCGTGTGCAGATCCCACGCCTTGCCGGTCTTCAGGTGATCCATCAGCGAATGGTAATTGCCCTGCATCAAAACGCCCACGTTGCGGATGCCGCTGTTCACCATGCTGGAAATCAGAAAGTCCACCAGACGATACCGCGCCGCCACGGGAAGCGCCGCCACCGAGCGCCGGCTCGTCAGCTCGCGCAGGCTCAGCTCCTCGCGCGAAGTGTAAATGATGCCCATTACGTCCTTCATATCAAGCATCCTCCTTCAGCGTATCGCCCGACACCTGCTCGCCGGGTCTGACCACATAGCCCTCCGGCAGCGTCGTCTGCTGGCCAATGAGCGCAATGCCGCCCTCGCTCGCGCCCACGGCGCAATCCCTGCTCACCGTGGACTGCTCCGCCACGATGGCGCGGCGCACCACTGCGCCCGCTTCTACACGGCAACCGGGCATGATTACGCTGTCCTCCACAAGCGCGCCCTTTTCAACGACCACGCCTGCAAACAGAACGCTTCCGCGCACGTCGCCATACACCTCGCAGCCCTCGGTAATCAGGCAGTTTTCCACCCTTGCCTCCGGCCCGATGTACTGCGGCGGCATTACGGGTGTGCGCGCGTAAACCAGCCAGCGCTGGTCGTTCAGGTTGAACTCCGGCGGCTGCTTCAGAAGATCCATGTGCGCCTCCCACAGGCTCGCGATCGTGCCCACGTCCTTCCAGTAGTCCTCAAAGGCATAGGCATAGAGCCGGCGGTCGTCGTTCAGCATGGCCGGAATGATATTCTTGCCGAAATCGTTCTGGCTTTCCGGGTTAGCGTTGTCCTCGGTGAGATACTTCTTCAGCATCGACCACGTGAATATGTACACGCCCATGGACGCCAGATTGCTCTTGGGCTCCTTCGGCTTTTCCTCAAATTCGAGAATGCGGCCGTCCGCATCGGTATTCATGATGCCGAACGACGGCGCAGCCTTCCACGGCACCGGACGCACGGCAATGGTGATGTCCGCCTTTTTCTGAATGTGCGCCTCCAGCATCAGGCTGTAGTCCATCTTGTAAATATGGTCGCCGGATAGAATGAGCACGTATTCCGGGTCATACTGCTCGATAAACGCCATGTTCTGATAAATGGCGTTCGCCGTGCCGGAATACCAGCGCCCCTCGCTGCCGCGCACGTACGGAGGCAGCACGAACACGCCGCCGCCGGAAAGGTCTAAATCCCACGGCTGGCCGGAGCCGATGTAGCTGTTCAGCTCCAGCGGCTGATACTGCGTGAGCACGCCCACAGTATCGATGCCGGAGTTCGTGCAGTTGGACAGAGGAAAGTCTATGATGCGATATCGGCCTCCGAACGGTACCGCCGGCTTCGCCATGACCTTCGTCAGAAGCCCCAGCCGCGAGCCCTGTCCGCCGGCCAGCAGCATCGCAATCATTTGTTTTCTTCTCATGATATCGATCACTCCCTGCCATATATACTCCAGTGACTACATCTATTATACCTGAAACTTAATAAACTTTCCATACGAAAATGAAATTTTTTTCCTTGTTTTTGCTGCGAATGATTCTTTTACCCTCATACTTTTCCAAAAATACATAAAACGCCGCCCAGAAGCAAAGCAAAACGGCTCCCATCCCCGCAGGGAAGGAGAGCCGCTCGCTCATGAAAACGCACACGCGCCCTTTGCACGCCGCACCTCAACCGACGCGCACGCGCCTTTTGTGCATGATAACCGCGCCCGCCGCTGCCGCTACCGCCAGAGTGCAAAGCACATACAGCGGAATGCTTTCGTCGCCCAGCTCACCGTCATCCCACCAACCAGCAGTGTCGATGTCCCAATCGAAGACTAGCTCCTCGTGTCCCGTTTTCGGGTTAACAACCCATTCGCCTCCTGCAAGCGCGGAGGTCATGCTGAATAGCAGCAGTATAAGCATCATCCATATCGTCAGCTTTTTCTTCACGATGATTCCTCCCTTTTATACGGCAGTTCATGCCGATAGTATCCTGCATACAACTGAGAAACGAACCAGACGCCCTCAGCTCACATTTATTGCATTTATTTTACAAAATAAATTGTCTAATTACGGTTTGATGTTCATTAATCGCACAGACAGGAACTTTTTAAGTTTGAACTGCCCAATTCCCGACTGAAACCTTTGTAAGCTGAGAGACAAAACACAGAACAATTTCCGAAAAAAAATTTCTGAAGATACCCTGACAAACGCCATTCAAACGGCCTTAAGGTGAGAGGATGAACTACCAATCCGAAAGCCATTCGGAGAACACTCTCTTCCCGCCCCGAATCCCGTCGAGCTTGCCGGCAGCATGGCAGATACGCGAACGGCGGCACCACCTCAAACGGAACGGCGACTCCGTCCATTCCGCGGTGCTCTCAACCGATTGTCGCCAGCCCATCGACCTATGAGGCTTATCTTCAAATTCAGAAAGGATGTGCACTATGAACTGGTACGCTCGAATGATTTACCCCTATGAAAAAGGCGAGAACAGTTATGGACACTACGACCTGCAGATCGTCGGAACCATCACCTTCGACGGCATCACCTACACCAACCCCATCTTCTCCTACGGCCATACCAACAACGTCGGTCATGTAACGATCTTCAATCGCTCCATCACCAACTCCGTTTACAAGAATCACCTGCCGTTTAAGGGCTACCACTACAACGATACGACCTCCTCGACAAAGAAAAACTGCCCACCATGAAGGAAATGAGAAACCGAACGGACAGGCTGTTCACGCTCTCGACCGAAAATTACGAATTGGTCGTTTACCAATGCGGCTTCTTTACCTATTCGGTCGGAAGGAGAAGCACGGTGCAGCTCATTCACCATTGCCTGAAGCCTGTAAAGTACGAAAGCGTTACGGACTCCATGCCCTCCGTTCCGGTAGAAGCGTTTCTCGATGAACCGTTCTGGATTCGACTTGCGCTCGAGGGTGAGGCGCGCATCGACGGAAATCGTGAAAGCCAAGCGTAGAAGAAAACCCTACGCACGGATGTGCTGGATATGGAAAGCATCGACCTGAAGGATCCCGAAAGCGACTTCGTCTCCCGAAGACTTGAAGAAATCGATGCACAGGACGAGCGGCAGAAGCTTTTGCGTGCGCTCTCTACATTAACAGAACGTCAACGCATGGCGTTTGAAAAATACTATCTACAAAAAAAGACCTATCAGCGAATTGCAGAGGAACTCGGTTGTAGTCGTCAGACTGCACAAGAAACTGCAGCCCGTGCAAAGGAAAAGCTGCGGAAATTCCTCTCCAATTCCTGATTCTCACCCATGCACAACAGAAAGGATGGAAAAAAACCATCCTTCCTGTTGCGTTCTTTTATTCGATATGTGAAACGATTGGAGTGATTTCAATCCTGCAAAAGGATTAAAGAACTGTTATTTTAAAAAATTCAACCAACACGCTGCCGCTTTTTATGTAGCACAGCCGCGCCCGCTGCGGCGATTGCTGCAAGGCCGCACAGCGCATAGAGTGGAACACTCTTATCGCCCAGCTCGCCATCACCCCAGTCGATGACTTCTTCACCCAAGTCCAAGCATTCCCAATCGATCGTTCCATTTTCAGCGGATGCTCCGCCCTTCGCAAAAGCCGAATGCATGCCAAATACCAGTAGTACCAGCAGCAACCACACGACCAACTTTTTCTTCACGATGATTCCTCCCTTTAGAAAGGCAGTCGCCCTTCCATCACTCTATATCATTAGAAACGAACAAAGCGTTCTTCTCTTACATCCGTTTCATTTATTTTACAAAATAAATTGTCTGATTACGGTTTGATGTTCATTCATCGCATTCCCCCTGATAAACACCGTTCGAGTTGCCTTAAAGTGAGAGGGAAACCGCGGAGTAGCTTCTGAAAGAATTTTTCGAAGCCACCCTGACAACTGCCACCCGAGCGGCCTTAAGGTGAGAGGACGATGGCTCTTCCCGATCAACACTCGGATAGCTCCCTCCTTCCCGCTCCTCGAAGCTTTCCGTCGAACTTGCCGGCAGAACGACGAACGCTTCGATACGGCGCACCGCCCCAAACGGAACGGCGACTCCGTCCATTCCGCGGTGCTCTCAACCGATTGTCGCCAGCCCATCGACCTATGAGGCTTATCTTCAAATTCAGAAAGGATGTGCACTATGAACTGGTACGCTCGAATGATTTACCCCTATGAAAAAGGCGAGAACAGTTATGGACACTACGACCTGCAGATCGTCGGAACCATCACCTTCGACGGCATCACCTACACCAACCCCATCTTCTCCTACGGCCATACCAACAACGTCGGTCATGTAACGATCTTCAATCGCTCCATCACCAACTCCGTTTACAAGAATCACCTGCCGTTCAAGGGCTATCACTATAACGATACAACCTCCTCGACCACCGCGCAGTACAACGCATTCCTCAGTCTGATGCGCAGCTGCATCGATTTAGACTCCCGCACGAAGGTTGCTTATTATAAGAAGAACGGTAGCCTGGCGGGTTATGCCTACCGCTACAGCGTCACTTCCTCCTACAGTAGCTACAATGTAAAATCCCGCAACTGCTTCAAGGCCGTGGGTCTGTGGGTCAGCGCGCTCGGCGATGATCGCTTTACGAACTTCGCCGCCGCCAAGGATTACACCAAGTACACTGCCCACGCAATGGTTCGAGATTATCCGCAGTACTGGGATCTTCAGGGCACCTACACCTCCTATTGATCCCATCGGCGCGGCTTCAAGAACAGGAGGTGGATACCATGGAGGAATTCTTCTCCCGCATCATGGAATTGGCTCTGGGGCAGGGACTTTGGGCGGTCTTGTACGTCTATCTCTTCTTCCGAATGCTGAATGAGAGCAAAAGCCGTGAGGAGCGCTATCAGGCCACCATCGATACGCTCAGCGGCCGCATCGAGAATAAGGTCGTCAAGCTTCAGGAAACGCTGGATTCGCTTTCCGGAAGCGGGGAAGACCGATCGTAGCTCTGCCCATGCCGTACCGGCAATATTCTGTTAATTTTGAAAGGCCGGTCACAATTTCATCCCTTCAAGCGTTTATATAAGTAGTCATGCCATAGAAATGCCATATTTACCGATATATAGAACTTAATTATAGAGCTTTTCGTCATAGTATTAAGGTTTAATGATACAAGGGAGGTGTGCGGGATGACGGGCGGGGAGGAGGCTTTGGTCGAGGAGCTGTATACCCACTATCGGGCGACCATGCTGGGGCGGGCGTTACAATACATGAAGCACATGCAGGACGCCGAGGATGTGGTGAGCGACGCGTGGATTGCGCTTCTCCGGCAGCTGCCCAAGCTGGCGGTGATGGATGAAAAAGCGCGCTCCACGTATATTCTGCGCAGCGTTCAGAACGCCTCCATCGACGCGCTTCGAAGGGCCGATGTACAGGCGCGGCAGAACGAACGTCTGCAAAACGAGCCGCCGCCCGCACCGCCAACGGACGATACCCTTCGCTCGACCCTGCACGCGCGCTTCATGACCGCCTTTTCTGCCCTGTCGCCGCGTGAACGAACCGTCGTGCGCCTGCGCCTGTCCGGAAAATCCCGCGTGGAAATCGCCCGGATGCTGAAGCTGTCACCCTCCTCCGTTCACGTCTACCTCTTCCGCGCCAGGCGACACATCCAGCATACCCTTTCCGACCTCAGCGAAAAAAGATAGCCGTCCCCGCGAACGCCCTTCGACGTTCGTAGGAAGCCCGCAGCCGTCCCCGCATACTTTCTCCGTCCTCAAAAAAAAGATCGCCGTTCCGGCATGCGCCCTTCGACGTCCGTAGGAAGCCCGTAGCCGTCCCCGCGTACTTTCTCCGTCCTCAAAAAAAAGATCGCCGTTCCGGCATGCGTCCTTCGACGTCCGTAGGAAGCCTGCAGCCGACATGCGAAGCCTATCAATCCTCAGAAAAAAGATCGTCTTCCCCGCGAACGCGTTCTGTCCTCGAAAAAAAACAAGAAAACCGGCAGGTTCTATTTTCCTGCTCCGTCAGGACGGCGGTGCTTAATGAACCTGCCTTCAGAAGGCCGTTTCCAGAAGGCAAGCCTGCATGCGGATCAAAAAATCCGGCCTGTGATTTCAGTCACAGGCCGGACTCGTTGCCTTCGAGCCTTCCGCATCAGCGGGCGGCGCGGGTTTCCTCGATCAGCGTCTGAAGGTGGCGGTTTCGCAGGTGCGCCATGATCTCGCCGTTGATTTCCCACACCATATCCGGGCACTCGGAACGATAGTTATTGGATTCTCCGGCACGGAACGACCAGCTCAGGATGGTGCGCGCGCCGGCGTCATACAGCGCCTCGGCCGCCACCACCATTTCATCCTCGCGTCCCCTGGGAATGGCGTAGGATTGCAGCCAGAGGTTGTGATCCTTCCCGAAGCGGCGGCACATGTCGATAGTGGTTTTTGCGTGGTCGTAGTTATAGGCATACACCTCCGCCGCGCTGGGATCGGCGTACTTTGCAACCCAATAGGGATCGCAGCCCACGTTGTCAAAGTGGGGGAGGGCCATCAGCGCGTCGATCAGCGCAAAGCCTGAGCCAAGCTGGGGCACAAACATGATGCAGCCGGTATTGACCATGCCGCATTCGTGCGCGTAGTCGGTCGCAAAGCGGAAGTAATCGGCAATCGTTTCATTGCGATGAGCTTCCAGCTCCGGCTCCGTTGCATCGAACAGAGACTTATGGTGCCGCTCCTCAAACCGCCTCTGGCATTCCGGGCAGAAGCAGCCCAGTCCGGCCTCCGGGTCGTGCGCCATGCTGGGCTCATCCCAGAACAGCGTTTTCCCGCCCGCCTCCGCCACGGCGTCCACCCACTGGCGGGTAAAATCGCGGAAGGCCGGCTGATTATAGCAGGGCTTGAGCAGCGCGATGCTGCCGTTTCGGAATACCTGCTTGCATTCCGGGTGCAGGCCCGTGAAAAAGCTTTTGTCGCCCGGGCCTGCGTCGATGCCCCAGTTGTCCACCCATACCTCCAGCCCCTTGTCCTCCGAAAGCGCGATCATGTCCTTCATCACGCTGCTGTGACGGTTCATGTCGTTGTGGGTGAACATATGAACGACGGTGTTCATGTGCTTTCGCACAATGTCCGTCATATCCTCCTCGGCATGCCGAAGGATGCGGTTGCTATGATAGGCCGTGCCAAGCTTCAGCGTTCGGTTCATCCTGTCCTCCTTGCTCTGTTATTCCTCGTAGCCCTTCTGAAGGAACAGATTGCGGATTTTCTCGTGCTTCTGACCGGTAATCCAGTCCACGTCGTCAGTATACCAGTCCATGATCTCCAGCTGCTTCGTTTCCCATGCGATGGTGGAGGCCTTCTCCTCCTCGGTCATTTCATGGTCGTAGGACTTCACCAGCTCGCAGTAGCCGAAGATGTATTCGCCCAGCGCGCAGTAAATGGTGAAGTTGCTCTCCGGGCCCTCGGTCACGCGGTCGCCGCGGGCGTCGATCAGCCTCTGGTGGCGCGCCTGATACTCGTCGGCGCAGCCGGGCTTCAGGTGCGTAGCAAACACGCGGCGGCGAATCAGGTGCTTATCCTCGCGCACAATGCCAATGTCGTGATACATCAGGCGCATTTCCGCGGGAAACGCCAGAATTACACCCATGGACGCGAGCTCGTTGCGCCATGCGGAAAGCAGCTCCTTGAGTCCGCCCCGGTTGTCGTCGTCAAATTCGGCATAGAAATACACGAAGCCCGCGACTGCCCATGCCGACGCATTCCTCGCCTTCAGCTTCTCGCATCTTGTCTGAATTTCCTCTGCGTTGGCGCAAATTGCGCGCGCAATCTCGTCCATCGTGCCCGCGTAGGGCTTAAACATACAGGTTTCACGCTTCATGCTTTTCTCTCCCTTCAAATCAGCCCCTGCCCGGAACCACCGGACAGGGGCATTGCTTTTGCGTTATCTACCGCGGCCGGCTCCGCCGCCGCGTCCGCCGCCGCCACCGCCTCGGGCGCCGCCGAAGCCGCCGCCTGAACGACCGCCGCCGCCAAAGCCGCCTCCGCGGCTGCCGCCGAAGCCGCCGCTGGGACGGCTGCCGCCGCCAAAGCCGACGCCCGGACGACCGCCGCCGTGCGGGGGACGGGGCGCGGGACCATGATGGTCAAAGCGCGGGGGGCGGGGCGGTCTGTGGCCGCCCATGTAGCCGCCCCAGAAGCTCGAACCAGAGGAATGGAAGGTGCCTCTGAATATGGAACGAATAAAACAGAATACGCCGATCAAAACGATCAAAACGATAATTCCGCCCATGACGTTCGACTCCTCTCTTTGGATTACCACCGGCTCGTCAAGCGCTGTGTCCGCCTGACCTTGATAAACGGAATCGGCTTCCGTTTCCCAGCTCGACGCGCTCTTAAACGTCACGCCCGCGCGGTATGCGTCGGACACGCGCTCAAACACCGCCTCGAAGATCTTGCGGATGCCCGCGTCGTAGTTCTTTTTCGCGAAGTCCGGCTCAAGGTACTCATCCAGCAGCATCTTTACCGTGCCTGCATCCAGATGACGCTCAAGACCCGTGCCGGTTGTGAAGTAATAATCGTCCTCGTTGATGGCGAGAAGCAAAACCGCGCCGTTGTTCTCGTCCTTGTCGCCCACGCCCCAGTCGTTGATGAGCTGGTAGGCGTAGTTTTCGCACGTCTGTCCGTTCAGCGTCTTTACCGCGGCTACGACAAGCTGCGCGCCGCAGGCCTTTTCAAGCTCGACGTTGTTGTAGTAGATCATCGCGCGGGTCGCGTCGCTCATAACCCCTGCGTCGTCGTAGTAGTAAAAGTCGTCGTTCGGCTTTACGATATCCGCCTGCGCGGCGCCCGCCAGCGCAAGCACAAGGCACAAAGCGGCACACAAAATGGCAGACAGGGTTCTTTTCAATTTGGTACTCTCCTTCATTTGTCGGTAGGCAGCTTGTCAAGGCCGCGCATGCCGGCCATGAGATTCGCCGGGAACGCGGAGATAGTGCGATTAAAGTCGTCCGCCAGCGCGAAATACGAATCGTTGCCCACGGTCGTGTAGGCGCTGGTGATGTTGTGGTAGCAGCGCTTTGCCTGATCGATGCGGTTCGCGTCCGTTTCCTTATCGGTAAAGGCGGTATACACCTTCTCCGTTTCGCTCTTGAGCGCCTTAAAGCTCTTTAAAAGCGCATTCTCGTCGTCGGTATTGCGAATGTCCGTCGCGAGGGACGAAAGCACCTTCACGCCCTCGTTTTCCTCGCCCAGCGTCAGGGCGCAGATGCCGGCAAGGGTGTCGGCATTGTCCGCGGCGGTGCGGATGTCGTTGTATACGGAGGCGACGTATTTGTCGCTCACGCCGCTTCGGAAGGCGCGCTGCGCGTCCTTGCGAAGGCCGCTCAGCTTCGCAGGACCCATAACCGCCAGCGAAACGATCAGCGCGATCACCAGCGCCGCGCGGGCAAGATTCATGTTTTCGGAAAGCGCAGTCTTCGTCCCCTTGGGCTCGGACTGCGAAGCGCGCGCCGGCTCGGCGGGGCGCTGCGCCTGTGCGTTCTGGCTCATGGCAGCTCCTTTCTATCAGCGGAACTCCAGAATCTTCTTCTTGAGCTCGCTTTCGATGTTCTGAAGCTCCTGCTCGGCGGCACGGCGCTTCTCGCGGCCCTCGTTCTGGATGGTCAAAACCTCGTCCATCGTCTGGATGAGCATCTGATTGGTGTGGGTGAGGGTTTCGATGTCGATGATGCCGCGTTCGGCCTCGCGGGCGGTGCCCACGGTGGCGGTGTGCAGCTTCTCGGCATTCTTGCGCAGAAGCTCGTTGGTAAGATCGGTCACGGCGCGCTGCGCCTCCATGGCCTGCTGGCTGTGCTCCAGACCCAGCGCAAGCACCATCTGGCTCTTCCAGAGCGGAATGGTGTTGGTGAGGGTGGACTGAATCTTCTCCGCCATCACGGTATCGGAGGACTGAATCAGGCGAATCTGCGGCGCCATCTGAATGGAGATGTTGCGGGTGAGCTCCAGATCATAGAGCTTCTTTTCAAAGCGCTCCGCCTTGTCGGCCAGATCCTTCGCCGCCTGCGCGTCCTCGGGAAGCCCGGTGCGCTCGGCAAGCTGACGTGCAGCCTCCACCTCGCTTGCGCGGAATTCCTCCAGCTTTTTCTTGCCCATTTCAATGTATACGGAAAGGGTTTTGAAGTATACAAGGTTCTCGGCGTACAGCTCGTCCAGCAGGATGATGTCGTTCAGCAGCTGAATCTTGTGGCTGGTGAGCGCCTTCACGATGTCGTCCACGTTTTCGGAGGCGTCCTCATAGCGGTTCTTGAGCATGGTCACGCGGTCAACGCTCTTTTTGAAGAAGCCGAAGATGCCCTTTTTCTGCTCCTCGTCCACGGAGAAGCCCTGAAGCTGCATTACCAGCTGACCGATCATGTCGCCGGCCTCGCCCAGATCCTTCATTTTGACCTTTTCAAGCGCCGTATCCGAGAACTTGCTCAGGTCGCCCTGCACCGCCGCGCCGTAGGAGAAGATGTCCGTGGTCTCGCGAAGGTTTACCTTTTCTACGTCGCGCATTGCGTCGTAGACCGACTTGCGCTCGCGGTTCACCATGTCCTCGTCCTGCTTGGTGTCGATTTCGATGTTTACGCCCTTGAGCGCTTCCTCAAACTCGGGGATGACGGCCGTCGCGGCCTGATAAGTCGTATTTTCAGACATTGTTTCCACCCTTTCCCGCTGAAGTCTGTTTCTGAGGCTTATCCGTTAGGCCGTCCATGCGCAGCATCGTTTCCATCAGCGCGATGTCGGTCTTTACGTCCATGGCTTCGTTTTTATACATTTTGTCCAGCTGCTTTTCAAACGCCTCCGCAACCATGCCCAGGCTGCTTTCGATTCGGCGCATGCCCTCCTTCACGTTCTCGCCCTGCCCGGCGGACAGGAAGGAAACGTAGTAGCTTAAAAGCTTGTCAAGCGCCGGCAGGTAGTAGCCGTAGAACGTGTTCGCCGCGGCCCTGTCCTTGGGATCGCGCACGATTTCCTCCGTAATGGCCTCGCCCGCCGCGGCAATGCGATTGAGCTTTGCCTGCAGCTCGCCGTCGCCCGCGCGCACGGCCGCCTCGCGGAAGCGCGAAAGCGTTTCGCGGCCCTTTGTGATCTCCGCGTCCAGCTCAGGATCGCCCGTAAGGAGCACCTCCGTCACCGTCTCGTCCCTTCCGGGGAACACGAGCTTCAGCCCCAGATACGCGCCTGCAGACGTAACCGCCGCCAGCACAATCGCCCACAGCTTATAAATCGGCGAGATCAGCCCCCAGAGAAGAAACACCAGTGCCGCGCCGTATACCGGAATGGCGCTTTTATGATGAATGACTCTTTCGCGTTTTCGTTTCTCCATAAGGCTCTTCCTCTCCATTCATTATGCATATATTGTATCCCGATTTGCCTGCGCCTTCAAGGCATATTTGCTTAAAACTTACGCTTTGTGCCCAAAATGTCGTTTTTCACGCTCAATCAATTTCCAGCGACACCGGGCAGTGGTCGGAGCCCATGATTTCCGGATGAATCGAAGCCGCGCGCAGCCTGTCCTTCAGGCAATCCGATGCGAGGAAATAGTCGATGCGCCAGCCTGCGTTCCGAGCGCGCGCGCCGCCGATGTAGCTCCACCAGCTGTACTGTCCCGTCTCGCCCGGATGGAAATGGCGGAAGGTGTCGATGAAGCCGCTGTTCAGAAGCTCGGTCATTTTCGCGCGCTCTGCATCAGTAAAACCGGCGTTCATGTGGTTGGTCTTGGGGTTTTTCAGGTCGATTTCCTCGTGCGCCACGTTCATGTCGCCGCACACGATTACCGGCTTTTTTGCCTCAAGCCCCTTCAGATACGCGCGGAACGCATCCTCCCATTCCATGCGGTAGGAAAGCCGCCTAAGCTCATTCTGCGAATTGGGCGTGTAAACGCACACCAGATAAAAATTCTCAAGCTCCGCCGTGAGCACGCGCCCCTCGTGATCGTGCGCCTCCACGCCGATGCCGCGCGCGACGCTCAGCAGCTTTGTGCGCGTGAAAATCGCCGTGCCCGAATAGCCGGGCTTCTCCGCCGAATACAGATACGCCTCGTAGCCCGGCATGTCCGGCGTGTACTGATGCGCCTGCATCTTGATCTCCTGAAGGCAGATCACGTCCGCGTCCAGAGCCGCCATGCTCTCGTAAAAGCCCTTGCCCACGCACGCGCGCAGGCCGTTCACATTCCACGATACCAGCTTCATTTGTTCCTCCACTCTCCCCCTAATCTGCCGCATTTCCGCCCGGCGCTTTCCGCTGCAGAATGCAAAAGGCATTCCCTTGCGCGCCAACGACGCCTATCTTTTCGCTTTTCCCGTTTTCCTTCAGGCTACCGCATTTCAACCCGGCATTCCTTGTCCCAGAACGCAATGGCGTATTTATGAATCTCCTTCACGC
>CAZKQB010000031.1:0-40589 GCA_964554795.1 uncultured Oscillospiraceae bacterium
GCCAGACCCTCCCGCCGCAGTACCCGCCAAAGGCTTTCCACGCACCGTGTGTAGCCGCGCTTGCGCATCCTGGACCACAGTTCCACCACACCCAGGTCGGGATTCCGCCGACGCATATCGCGGATCAGCTTCAGCTCTGCCTCGGTATGCTGGTTCGGATGGCTGTGCGGCCTGCGGGACTGGCACGTCAGCGACTCAATGCTGCCGTCAAAACGCTTCTGCCAGAAGTAAATGTACGACCGGTTCTTGTTGTACTTCCGGCTGGCGCGGGACACCCCGTACTTTTCCGCGTATTTCATCAGGGAGTAGCGGTATTTCATATCTTGTGTTATACTGTTCATGAGGCTTGAGCTCCTTCCGTTTTGTTTTGCTGCAACTTAACTATAACAGATTGGCTCTCAAGTCTCATTTCTTTTTTTTTGGGGGGCGGTCGGTGTGCAAGATGTATTGTAGCGCTACAAATCGTCAGAACTATTCCAGACAATGTGTTTGAAAAATTCATCGATTGGGTGATTTGCTACCGTTAGTGTGTTGATGTTGATAACATTACAACACAATCATACACGAGCAATGAAATATTAATATTATCATGGGCTTTTGAAGTTTGCTTCTTGCAATTGCGAGTGGCAAGCTTTTTACAAATGGAGCCATCTACGAAAACTGACCGACGCTCACTGTTCGTCATCCACGATGATCGTGCGGTATATCCTCGCGCCTCTTTTGTGCAAACAAACCATTTATATACAAATCCAATTATATCATAGCATATTCTGACAGTTCCTGATATGGAATTTTTTCGGCAACAGCTATGGAGGATTCTCGGAACGCGAGAAGAGCCGCGTTGGATTTATTGAGCAACTCGAACAGTTTACGCTAAATGAGGGAAATTCTCCTGAACAAAGCGCCAATAGTCGTGAACAAGATTGTTTTCCTCCTGCCAGAAATGACATTTTTGCACGACCTCTTTGTCGGTCATTTCGTCGACCCTCTTCAAATGATAGCGAAATACGCGTTTGTAGCGAAAATAGGCTCTTGCTGCATCGGCGTAAGTAGCTTTGGTCAAATCAGCCATTCATTCGTCTCCTTTGCAAAGAGATTGAGGCGAGCGTGCTCTTATCATCTCTCACACAGCAGCAGAATTTGCTTTACGGCTTCTTCTGTACAAATATCATCTGAATCAAGGCGCAGGGAATGTGGTTCGGCCTCGAACTGGCCATATTTTCGTTCCAGCATGGCTTCAACAGGGGCGGGAAGACTTCCGTGCATTCGAATCGCAAAGCGTTGCTTGATCGTTGCAAGGCGGGCCGTTATCAATACCCGAATGCATGGTTTCGGCAACAGAGCAAGCTGCTCCCTTTCAGAAATCACATAAATAATCGTTTCGTCACTGGAAAGCTTCTTTTTGAATAGCGCCGCCGCAACGCTTTCATTCTTTGCAAGCCTCAGATAGTCCTTTCCGCTGTAAACCTCCGCAGAAAGCTGATTTGCCAGCTTCTCCGCAATGGTGGATTTTCCTGTGCAGCTGTCTCCAAATAACGCAATTACCATGATGTATCAACCTTCCTTCCTTTGGATAAAACGGCTGGTTGGGCTTTTGTAGAGCCTCTGCCGACCTCAATACCGTTTTCCGTCTCCTTTTAAGCTGTAGAAAACCGGTCCATTCTTCTGAATCAGGCTCATATCTCGAACAGGTTGCTTGTCGAAAACGGCCTCGGAACCCGTTTTTCTTCACGTCAAGGCTTCATCGCTTCAATTTCGGAAAGAACATACGAGCGAATTAGCGAATCGTGTAGCACGCATCTCGCGGAGGTTCAATAGGGAAGTCATCTCTCCGATCCTGCGGACAAATGAAATGGCGGCATCAACCGCCGAGGTAGGCTTTCTGAACCTCATCGTTGTGAAGCAGAGCGTCCGCGGTGTCGGAGAGCTTCACGCGCCCGGTTTCGAGAACGTAGGCACGGTCGGCAATGCGCAACGCCATGCGTGCGTTCTGCTCAACGAGCAGGATAGTTACGCCAGTGTCCTTTAGCTCGCGAATGATGGAGAAAATTTGGCTTACGAGCAGCGGAGCCAAGCCCATGGACGGCTCGTCAAGCATAATCAAACGGGGCTTGGACATCAATGCGCGCCCAATGGCAAGCATCTGCTGTTCACCGCCAGAGAGCGTTCCGGCTACCTGACGGCGACGCTCCTTCAGGCGAGGAAAGCGCTGGTACACGTCGTTCATGGTCTCTTCAATTTCTGCGCGTTCGCGAGTGTAGCCGCCGATGAAGAGGTTTTCCTCAACGGAAAGCTTCTGGAAGATTTTCCGACCCTCCGGAACCTGCACAAGCCCTTTACGTGCGATTTTGTAGGGGTCGAGACGGGAGATGTTCTCGTTCATAAAGGAGATGGAGCCAGTGCGGGTGCGCAGCTGACCAGAAACGCTTTTCAGCGTGGTGGACTTTCCGGCACCGTTCGCGCCGATCAGCGTGACAATCTCGCCAGGATGCACCTCGAATGATATTCCCTGAATAGCATGAATTGCGCCGTAATAGACGTTAATGTTTTCCACTTTCAGCATATCATTCACCTCTCTGCTGTCCGAGGTATGCCTCGATGACCATGGGATTGCTGCGAATTTCTTCTGGCGTACCCTCAGCAATAATCAAACCGTAGTTCAAAACGATGATGCGTTCGCAGATGTTCATAACCAGGCTCATGTCGTGCTCAATCAGAATAATTGCTACGCCGAAACGGTCACGAATCTCGCGCAGCGTCGGCAGAAGCTCGGCTGTTTCCGAGGGGTTCATGCCTGCAGCGGGCTCGTCCAGCAGAAGCACGCGAGGATTCGTAGCCAGCGCACGCAGAATCTCCAGCCGACGCTGTGCGCCGTAGGGGAGAGAACCAGCCGGTGCGTCCGCGAGGTCTTCCATGTGAAACACGCTCAGAAGCTGCATGGCTTTCTCACGAGCTTTTTTCTCCTCTTTCCAGTAGCGCGGCAGACGAAGCATGGCCTCTAACCACGAGTAGCTCATGCCATCGCCGCTGCTCAGGCGGAAGAAGCCGAACTTGCGCAAAAGCATCTCCAACCAACCGGCGTTAGCGGGCTTGTTGAGCGCAATCAGGATGTTGTCGATAACTGGAAGCTCTTTGAACAGGCGAATGTTCTGAAACGTGCGCGCGATACCGCTTCGGGCGGTTTCATGCACGGAGAGGCCGGAGGTATCGTGCTCCTTCAGTGTGATGGAGCCGCGCGTTGGGCGGTATACGTTTGTCAGAAGATTGAAAACCGTCGTTTTTCCAGCGCCGTTCGGGCCGATCAGGCCGACGATCTCGCCATCCTTCACCTGAATGTTGAACTCATCCAGCGCCTGCAGACCGGCGAAATTGATGCCTAAGGCATGTACGTCCAATACCGTGGAAGACATCAGTCTTTGCCTCCTTTCGAGGGCTTCCCGATGCGCTTGTCAAGGCCGAGAAGACGGCGAATGCCGCGGAAGACGCGGTCCAGCTCCTTGCCCAGCGAGAAATCATAGCGGCCGAACAGGCCGGATGGCTTGAAGATCATCACCAGCACCAGAATCAGTGCGTAGACAATCATACGGTTTTCAATCACCTTGCCGACCCATGCAGGCAACGCCGTGAAAAAGGGAAGCGCAGACAGGTCGCGTAGCCACTCGGGCAAAAGCGTGAGTACGGTGGCCGAGAAGACCGAACCGATGATTGAGCCCATGCCGCCCAGTACCACCATGACTAGTATTTCAGAGGACTTCATGAAATCGAAGTAGGCAGGATCGAGGATGCGCATATAGTGTGCGTACAACGCGCCCGCGACGCCGGCAAAGGCGGCGGAAAGCGCGAAGGTCGTTACCTTGTAATACGTGGTGGAGATACCGGAGGCCTCGGCGGCGATTTCGTCCTCGCGAATCGAAAGGATCGCGCGGCCATGGCGCGACTTGATGAGCGTGCAAATCAGGAACAGGGTAACGACAACCCAGAAGATTGTCCAGCCTACGGTGGTATACTTGGGAATTTTGCGAAGACCCGCCGCGCCTCCGGTGAAATCCAGATTCTGAATAATGACGCGGATGATTTCGCTAAAGCCCAGTGTGATGATTGCCAGATAGTCTCCCTTCAGGCGCAGCGCCGGAAGACCGATCAGGACACCAAACAGGAAGGCGACGAAAGCGCCGATCAGCACGCCCAGCGGAAATGCGACGGACTGCGGCAGATTCACTCCCTTGGTAAACAGCGCCGCGGCGTACGCGCCGACGGACATGAAGCCTGCATGCCCTAACGGAAGCTGCCCAAGGAAGCCGGCAGACAGATTCAGGGAAACGGCCAGAATGATATTGAAGCCGATCTGAATCAGCAGCCCCTGATTATACTTGTTAATCTGCTTCGTGTCAACAAGTACCATGAGCACGGTGATCAGCGCCGCCGTTGCCAGAGTATTGAGCAGGTAGCGCGACCAGGTGGTTTTGAAAATTCGCTTCTCCATGCGCGTCACCTACACTTTCTCCTTACTTTTTACACCCAGCAGACCGGCCGGACGAATGATCAGAACGACGATCAGAATGCCAAACACGATGGCGTCGGCGAAGGATGAGGAAATGTACGCCTTCGTCAGCGTTTCGCAGATGCCGATTAGGATGCCGCCCAGCATCGCGCCCGGAATGGAACCGATGCCGCCCAGTACAGCCGCAACGAAGGCCTTGAGACCAAGCATGCTGCCCATCGTCGGAGAAATTTGCGTGTAGGCGCAGGAATACAGAATCGCGGCTACAGCGGCCAGTGCCGAGCCGAGTGCGAAGGCGAAGGAAATGGTCGTATTCACGTTGATGCCCATCAAGGCTGCAGTGCCCTCGTCCTCAGACACGGCGCGCATCGCGCGCCCCATACGAGTTTTGTTCACCAGCAGTACCAGCGCAACCATCAGAACGATGGATACGCAGATGATGATCACCGACACGCGTGAAACAGTCAACGTACCCAGCGTGAGATTGCCGGGGAAGAGGTTTTCAAACATGACAGGCTCTGCGCCAAAGATCAGCTGCGCGGCATTTTGCAGGAAAAAGCTAATGCCGATGGCGGTGATTAGAAGCGAGATGCGTGCCGAATGCCTGAGAGGCTTGTACGCCAGCTTTTCAATGACGACGCCGAGAAGCGAGGTAAAGGCGACGCAAATGAGAATGCTCAGCCAGACGGGCACGTTCAGCCGCGCGATCAAATACCACACGACGAAGGAGGCGACCATGATAATATCGCCGTGCGCGAAATTGATCAGGCGGATAATGCCATAGACCATGCTGTAGCCCAGCGCCACCAGTGCGTAGATTGCGCCGAGCTGAAGGCCGTAAATCAGGTGGGAGAGAAATGCCATAGGTACTTCGCCACGCTTCCGAGTTTTTTATAGGATTTCCATAGATACGCCCTGCTGCCGCGAAACGCAAAAACGCGGATCGCGGCAGCCATGCAGACGAATTTGAATGGACGGCCGATCAGTAGTTCATGTAGAAGTGGTACATGCCGTCCCTGATCTGGATAATGGACAGGGTCTTGATTGGGTTGTTGTTTTCATCAAAGGTGATGTGGCCGGTCACGCCGTCCAGATTGGTGGCGCGAATTGCTTCGATGATTGCATCATAGGAGCTCTCGCCGTCGATTGTCACACCGTCGTTATATACGCGCTCAAGCGCATCGCAAACGATCATGGCGCCGTCGTATCCCAGAGCAGCCAGTGCGTTCGGGGTGGCGCCATACGTCTCCTCGTACTCCTTAATGAAGGCTTGTGTGATAGGACTGTCAGAATCCGCGGAATAGTGATTGGCGAAGAACATGCCGTCAAACACGGATACGTCCGCGCCGTCGATGGCAAGCACGCCGTCGGTGCCGTCCACACCCAGCAGGGTGCCAGTGTAGCCCAGCTCACGCGCCTGCGAGCAGATCATGTAGGTTACGTTGTAGTAGTAGGGGATGAAGAGCACATCAGGGTTGGTCTTGATGAGGTTCGTCAGCTGTGCGCGGAAATCGATATCGGACGCACCGTAGGCTTCGGTAGCGGTCACGGTCAGACCTACCTCCTCAGCCGTCTTCGTGAACGCGT
Source organism: uncultured Oscillospiraceae bacterium (assembly GCA_964554795.1). Taxonomy (GTDB): domain Bacteria; phylum Bacillota; class Clostridia; order Christensenellales; family Aristaeellaceae; genus SFHK01. The sequence goes on from CAZKQB010000031.1 coordinate 6,089, forward strand.
CGCGCAGGCCGATAGAGTAGGTATCCGCGTTGTTGTAGATGATGGCTGCGGTCGTAGCCTTCAGCTCGTTCGCGGCGAACTTCGCCATCGAGCCGCCCTGGAACGGATCCTCAAAGCAGGCGCGGAAAAAGTTGTCGCCATAGGTGGTTACGTCCGGATGCGTTGCGGTCGGGGTCAGTGCCGGGATGCCGTCATCGACGGAGGCCTCGGCTACGCCGAAGGTCGGGGAGGAGGTGATCGGCCCGAGCAGCACGGCGATATCGTCCTGATAGACCAGCTTGTTGTAGGCGTTCATGGCTTCAGTGGGGTCGCCCTTATCATCATATATGATCAGGTTGATGTCGAAGGGATGATCCGCCGCATTGAAGTCGTTAATATACAGCTGTATAGCTTCCTTGACGGCATTGCCGTACACCGCAACCTCACCGGTCAGAGGCGCGATCAGGCCTACTTTGACGCTCTCTGCGGACGCGGCAGCGCCAAACGCGAGCATGAGGGCAAGAAAGAGACAGGCAAAACGTTTCTTCATGGGGATCACTCACTTTCCTTATTTGAGTTGATCTATATTATACTTATACATTCTATCTCTGTCAACGCGTAACACGAAATTTAGCATAGATAATTATGCATTATTACACGCAAAACGGCGAAAAAGGAACGGCGCTTGCCGATGCTTCGTGCATATAGCTGCAAAAAACGCCTTCCTGCTGGAGAGCCAGGAAGGCGTTTGGGGAATGAATTTCCGATTACCACGCAGGCTCGAACGAACCTTTATACAGCGTTTCGAATACCTGGGCGACTTCGTCGCACTGATAGGCCTGGGCGATGCGCAGATAAACGGGGTTCTCGGCGTCGGCTTCGCGGGCGGCAATGATGTTTACGATGCCGCGCTGATCGGCGTTGTTGGGATCAAAGGCTTCGATGGCGATGGCGCTCTCGTGGGCGTAACCGGCCTGCGTTGCGTACTGGCCGTTCATGAAGCCGGCGGCGACGGAGCCGTCGCTCATCTGGGAGCCTATCATAGAAGCGTCCATTTCATAGATGTTCAGCTCAAGGGGATTTTCAACGATGTCAACGATGGTGGCGTAGCTGGTGAGGTTGTCGGCGAGCTTGATCAGGTTCAGGCTGGCCAGCATCTGCAGTGCGCGGGCTTCGTTAGTGGGGTCGTTCATAACGAGGATGGTATCGCCCTTCTGGAACTGATCGACAGAGGTATACTTGTCGGAATACAGAGACAGGGGCGCGATCAGCGTTTCGCCGATGGCTACGAGCTTGTTGCCGTAGGCTGCGGCATTCTCGTTATTCCAGCTGTTGAGGAAATTGTAGTGCTGGAAGGCGTTCAGATCAATCTCACCGGAAGCCAGCGCGATATTGGGCATTACGTAGTCGGAGAAGTAAACGAGCTCAATTTCGATGCCCTCTTCGGCAAGCTTGGGAACGAGAACGTCGGTCCACTGTTCGTTGGTGGAGCCAACGACGCCAACCTTGACGTGAGTCGTCTCGGCGCTCGCGAAGAACGCGAGGGAGAATACCAGAACCAGTGCGAGGGACAGAAGCTTTTTCATGACAGATGGCCTCCTTTGAATGTGATGCGGTTTCTATGCTAAACCCCCGGCCGGGATGGTTTAGTGAGTTGTGACGCGCTCGAGGAATGTACCGAGCGTCTGAATGATGGTTACCATCAGCAAAATTACGATAATCGTGACGACGGTTACGTCGGTCATTACGCGCTGATAGCCGTAGCGGATGGCGTAATCGCCGAGTCCGCCCGAGCCAACGGTGCCTGCCATGGCTGTCAGGGCGATAATGTTTACGATCGTGATTGTTGCGCCGCGGATCATCCCGGGCAAACCCTCGCGAAGATACACGCGAAGGATGATGGAAGCAGGATTGAGACCCATTGCGCGGGCGGCCTCGACCATGCCGCCGTCCACCTCGCACAGCGCGGCGTGAATCTGCCTTGAGAAGAACGGTACCGTGGCTACCACCAGCGGAAAGATGGCGCCCTTCACGCCAATGGACGTGCCGATCAGCTTGCGCGTGGTGGGGATCAAAAGCGCGACTAATATAATGAAGGGAATCGAACGGAAGAAGTTGATCAGCTTGTCCAGCAGTTGGAAAATCGGAGGATTATCCAGAATGCCGCCCTTCTGCGTGACAACCAGAATGACACCAAAGAAGATGCCGAAGCCGGCCGAAAACAGAGAGGAATAGCCGACCATCTGCAGCGTCTGCTTCAGGCTCTTCCAGAATTCCTTGCGCGTTTTAACTACGTTCGGCATCAGGTTGTTCAGGTAATCCGTGAACGTTTCTGCACCCTTGGCGGCGCGGATCAGCACCGTAAGAAAGTAAATGGCGATGGCGGAAACCACGGCAAGAACGAAAACCAGGGTGACCAGAGAGCCGACGGAACGTTTCTGTTCCTTCTTATTCTGCATGGTGAAGCACCTCCGCACGAATGTGTTCGCCGTCAATATAGGCGAGGGCGGCGTTAATATCGCCGGGATTGCCGCGGAACACCGTAATCAGCTTGCCAAGCGGCTTGCCATCCAGCATTTCAACGTTTCCATAGATGATGGAAATGTCTATGCCATAGGTACGCGATAGGTAGCTGACGAGCGCCTGCCCCGCGCTGGAGCCATGGAAGGAAAACTGAACGACGAGATCGCCGTGCTTCAGCCCCAACGGCGCGATCAGCTCGTTCATCTGCTCCTGAACCCGTGCGACGCCGTCGGTCGTTGCGATAAAGCGTCGGGTGATGGGCTGCCGGGGGGCGGAGAATACGTCGAAGATTTCGCCTTCCTCGATCACACGGCCGTCCTCCATCACGGCAACGCGGTTGCAGATCTGCTTGACGACGGCCATTTCGTGCGTGATCACGACCACGGTAATGCCAAGCTCACGATTGAGCTTCTGCAGGAGACATAGAATATCCTGCGTCGTTTGCGGATCAAGCGCGCTGGTAGCCTCATCGCACAGCAACACCTTCGGGTTGCTTGCCAGTGCGCGGGCAATGGCTACGCGCTGCTTCTGTCCGCCGGAGAGCATACCCGGATAGGCATCCATGCGGTTCTCAAGGCCGACGATGCGCAGAAGCTCCGTAACCTTTTTGCGCTTTTCCTCTCGGGAAAGGTGCATGCCGCGCAGCGGAAAGGCCACGTTGTCATATACCGTGCGCGAACGCATCAGGTTAAACAGCTGAAAAATCATGCCGATCGACTTGCGTGCCTTCCGAAGGCCGCCTGCGCTCAGCGCGGTAAGCTCCTGACCGGCGACGAACACACGGCCGTCGGTTGGACGCTCCAGAAGATTGATACAGCGGACGAGCGTGGACTTACCCGCGCCGGAAAAGCCGATGATGCCGAAAATGTCGCCGGGCATGATGTCCAAATTCACGTCCACAAGAGCCTTTACGCCGTCCTTGCCGTCTGTGAAGGTTTTGAAAACATGCTCCAGCCGAATCATTGGCTCCTGCGTCCCGCGGGCGGGGGTAACGGGATTTTCCATGATTACCAGTCTCCGATCGTTGTAAAGTAAAAAACAGGCAAGCCTTTGCGGCCTGCCTGATGGAACTCAAATGCTTTGAGATCGCTTTCGGGAAAGACTGCTTCAGCGGATGACATCGACAATAGACATGTACATATCGCACATGTCGAGTCGCATCATCATAGCCGAAACACGATTGCACATAAGAGCGGTCTCCTTTTTCCTGAAGTCAATGTCATTATACGGGACGGGGTATGCGTTTGTCAATACATTTTTTCGCTCACCCTTGAAATTAACACAGTGTAGGAAGGAGTTGGCGAACGGAAAAGCGAAATCATCCATTACAAACGCCAATAGGTACGCAACGCCAATGGAGGCAAAAAGCATGGATTATTTGAAGGAAGCCCTTTCAGAGGAAGCATATACCACAGAAATGTATCAGTGGTTTCACAGGTTCCCGGAGCCATCCCGGCACGAGGTGCGCACGCATCAGATGATACGTGAGGCGCTAGATGCGGAGAAAATCGAGTATCTTGCGCCGGCTGAAAACATTACAGTCGCCGTTGTGTGTGGCGCGAGGCCGGGTGGAGTAGTCGGTATTCGGGCGGATACGGATGCGCTGCAGGTAACGGAGGAAACAGAGCTTTCCTATAAATCCGAGAATCCCGGCTTGATGCATGCCTGCGGGCACGACGCGCATATAGCCATCGGCCTTGCCTGCGCAAGGCTCCTGAAACGCGCGTCGGGAGAGCTGCATGGCGCGGTAAAGGTGATCTTCCAGCCTGCAGAGGAAGGCGAATTCGGCGCGCAGGCCGTGATGAAAACGGGTCTGGTGAACGATGTGAACGCCTTTTTCGGCGTGCATGTATGGAGTCCGTATCGTTCGGGCGAGCTACGCGTATCCGAGCGCGGGGTCGCTGCATCGACGGACATGTTCACCATAACGATTCACGGTCTTGGCGGTCATGGTGCCATGCCGGAGCTATGCAGGGATACGGTCGTATGTGCGAGCGAGCTCGTGTGCGCGCTTCAGACGATTGCATCGCGCTTTACGTCGCCGTTTGATCCCGTCGTCGTTACGGTGGGTAGCCTGCATGCGGGCACGCGGTGCAACATCATTGCGGGGGAGGCAGTGCTGGAGGGCACGATCCGTACGTTTGATCCATGCGTGTATACGCGCGTGCACGAGCGCTTCGATCGTATTGTGCGCGACGTATGCGATGCGCACGGCTGCACCTATGAGGTAGACATGCGTGCTGCCTGCGGCGTGACGTGGAACGACGATGCGCTTGTGCGGCTCGCGCGTGTCAATGCGGAGAAAATTGCGCCCGGTGAGACCGGGGAGGATACGCCTTCAATGCTTGGCGATGATTTTGGCGAATACCGCGTCATTGCGCCGGTGTGCTACATGAAGGTGGGCATTCGAAACGAGGCGCTACAGGCGACCTATGCGCATCACAACCCGCGCTTCCGAGTAGATCCCGCCGCGCTGCCCAGAGCCGTGGCGTGGCTTGTGATGAATGCGGAGAGTTTTCTGAGCGGGTCTGGGTCCTGCACGTGAGAACGGCAAGCAGCATCATCAGAATTTAACTGTAGCTGGACATGCCTTCATGCCCGGTTCATGGTATACTTACCATATCATTCAAGACAAGCGAGGAACAAGTATGATACTGGAGCGCATTCGAAACAGTCGGCTGGGACGGCGTTATATTGGAGACCGCGCGTTTTATGCGCTGGTGCTTGGCCTGTTGGTTCCGATTGTCATTCAGAACATCATTTCAAACTTTGTAAGCCTTCTGGACAACATCATGGTTGGCGCCGTCAGCACGGAGGCAATGAACGGTGTATCCATCGGAAACCAGCTGATCTTCGTTTTCAACCTGTGTGTGTTTGGAGGCATGTCGGGCGCGACGATCTTCGCGGCGCAGTTTTACGGTGCAAAGAATGAAGGCGGCGTGCGCGATTCCTTCCGCTACACGATTATTCTGGCCGTTGGACTCAGCGCGATTGCGATTGCGGTGCTGGCAGGGTTCAGCCGTCAGCTGATTGGCTATTACATCAACGATGTGGAAGCTGTCGGCGGCGCGGAGGATACGCTGAAGGCAGGCATGGAATACGTTCGCGTAATGCTGTTCGGTCTGCCGCCCTTCGCCATATCGCAGGCATATGCCGGCACGCTGCGCGTGACCGGCGAAACGAAGCTACCTATGGCGGCCTCCATTACGAGCGTTCTGGTAAATCTTGTGGGCAACTACATACTGATTTTCGGCCATCTGGGTGTGCCGGCGCTGGGTGCGCCCGGAGCGGCGATTGCCACGGTGATTTCCCGCTATGTCGAGATGCTGATCATTGTGGGGGTTGCACATCGGCGCAATCGGCAGAATGGGGAATACGGTTTCCTCACGGGCGCGTACTCCCATTTCAGAATTCCAGGCTGGCTGGCCAAGAGCATCACGGTCAAGGGCATGCCGCTGTTGGTAAACGAGCTTCTGTGGTCTAGCGCCGTGGCGCTTTTGACGCAGTTGTATTCGTTGCGCGGCTTAAACGTCGTTGCCGCCAACACGATCACTTCTACGATAACGAACCTGTTTACTGTATTCTTCCTGTCAATGGGTACGGCAGCGTCGGTGCTTGTGGGGCGCAAGCTGGGCGAGCGCAACGACGAAGCTTCCCGTGCCTGCGCACGGCAGGTGATTGCATTTGACATCGGAATCTGCTTGGTCGTTGCCGTGGTCATGTTTGCCGTGGCACCGCTGCTCCCGCAGATTTACCGCAAGGCAAATGTGGATGCCCAACGGCTGGCGGTGGACATGATTCGAATCTGTGCATGCACCGCGCCGCTGCAGGCGTTTGCCAACTGTTCCTATTATATTCTGCGTTCGGGTGGGCGTACCGGAATCACGTTCCTGTTTGACTGCGGCTACAGCTGGATTGTACAGACGCCGCTGGTCTATTCGCTGGTACATTTTACCGACCTTGGCATCCTCTACGTATTCGGCGCGTGTCACGCTGCGGAGATCATCAAGGACATTGCTGGCTATATCCTGATGAAGAAGGGCGTGTGGATTCGCAATATCGTTTCCGAACCGGAACCGGAGGTCGCATATGAGAAAGCTGAAGCTGAATGAACTTCGCTCGATCGATCTTCGCCGCACGGCGCGGCGACTGCGCGACGGTGTGCTGGAGGGATGGTACCGCAAGGGCGATCCGTCCAGTGAGGACAGAAAACGGCTCGTCTTGAGCAACTACACGTCCAATGTGATTGCCAACTTTGTTGGCGGCACATTCTGGACGGGCTTGCTTTTGCACCTGAACGCAGGAGATGGCTTTATCGGCACAATGAGCATGTTTTCGCTGGCGGCAAACATGCTTCAGTGCTTTTCGCCGCTGCTGCTGGAGCAGTTTCCCAAGCGGCGTACAATGCTTACGGTGTTGCGAGGCATTCTGTATTTCATCAATGTTATCCTCATTGGACTGATTCCGCTCTTCCCGGCAGATGAGCAGATTCGCCTATACATGACCGGCGCCGGCGTTCTGATTGTGAACATCATTAACGCATTTATATCGCCGGGACTTTCTATCTGGCACATTCAAAGTCTGCCGAATGAAACGCGCAAAAGCTATTTTTCCCTGATCACCATGACGGTGGGCGCTGTTGTGGCCATATGCAATTTGCTGGGCGGCTGGATCGTGGACGTTTTCGCAGCGCACGGCATGAGCTATTATGGTTTGCTTATGCTGCGTGCGATTGCGGCAGTGCTTTGCGTGGTGGAGATTTATCTGTATTTCCATATTCGTGAATACCCCTATGAATCATCCGGTGAGCGTTTTACCGTGCGCGAGCTTTTCTCTCGTCCGCTTCATGAGAAAAAATATTTGTATACCGTTGCGGTGGTCTTTGTGTGGAACATCACGGCAAACGTGCCCGGCTCCTATTACACGGTATACCTCCTGCGAAACGTGGAAATGGCGTACTCAACGATTACGCTCATCAACATGTTGAATGTGCCGATTGTATTGTTCCTTACGCCGATTTGGCGCAAGGTGCTGGGAAAGTACGGCTGGTTTCGTACGCTGTCGTTTTCTATGTCGATCTATGCGCTGCATTATTTCCTGTTGGCTGCGGTTACAAAGGAAAGACCATGGTTCTATGCGGTGGCGTTGCTATTGGGCTTTACGTTTGCTATTGGTATCAACCTGTCGTTTACCGGCATTCCCTATGTCAACATGCCAAGAGAAAATCAAACGGTGTTTATTGGCTTCTATTCCACCTGCGCCAACCTTGCGGCGTTGATAGGAGTTACCGTTGGAAAGTATTTTATTCTTTCAACTCAGGAGATCAGCGTGTCGTTGGGCACGTTTGAACTGACCAACAAGCAGATGATCGTGGCGCTTACGGGTATTCTGATCAGCCTCGCGGCTGTGTGCATTCGTTTGATCAGTCAAAAGGTGGGCGACGATGGTTGAGTGATGGCAAAAAATGTGTTATAATGACTGCGTAATACAAGGGAGTGAATGCGGTTGAAAAAAGTACTGTGCTGTATGCTTTGCCTTTGGCTGATTGCGTTTTCTGCGCTGGGCGAGTCGATTCCGCGCGCAAACGGAAGGCTGGATGTGGATGTACTTGCGCTCTATGATAGCTGGACAGAGGAGCGAAACGGAGATTTCACCGTATCCGGCGACGCAGCGTCGCATCTGGAGCGCACGTACCTCGAGCGCGCGAGCAGGAACGGCCTGTCGGATGCACTGATGTTTGAAGTGCTGTTGGAGGGCAACGCGCAGACCGGCGTAGCCTGTCCGGTGCTGAAGGTGCTGTATACCGGCAGAACGGCGGCAAGCCCGCGAGCTCTTCTGATCACGTTGGATGATATCACCTGTGTGTTCCCGCTGAATGCGGAGCCTGGCACGGGTGCACGCGTAGAAATCGGCGTGTGCTATTTGAATGCCGAGGCACTTTCATTTCTTTCCCAGTTGTATGAAGCGAGAGAGGCTTCCGTGTGTCTGCTGGGCGATGGGCAGTTGATTGTTGAGGCAAAGAAGCGCGAGGGCTACTATCCGTCGGCTGCGGCAGAGTTTGCAGCGGAATCCTTCCGGGCACTCAGCCTTCCAGATGGAGCTCCCGATTTTACGGGCTACGGGCTCGAGGATTTGGCGCGGCAGATCTTTGCTGCGCGGCATGGAGAAGTGCGTCTGCCGGAGTTTCGGCAGAAGGGCAGCAGCGGTAGCGTGATGACCGACGCGATATTCGGTCTGATCGGCTCGGGTGCGACGGCGGACGCGGTGCGGGATACGCAGGCATTGCTTGCGGCGCGGGGCTTTATGAAAACCGGAACGGGCAGGATGATTGACGATGACATGCGCGCCGCCGTGCTGCGCGCACAGAAGCGATATGGTCTGCTGGAAACAGGCTATGCCGACGCGAAACTTTTGAAGCTTCTGGCCGGCGAAACGGCGGAGACGATGGACGCAGAGACGACGGAAGTGTATGTATACGCGCAGACCTCGGAGAAGGCGCGCTTTGCGCTGAATCGCTGGTGGACGGCGAGCGGCGTGGACACTACGCAGACTGGCGGCCTTAAGAGCGCGGCGGATGCAGATAACGTGCTGATTCTGGCGGATGGCGTGATTCAGAACCAAAGTGCAGAAGCGCTGTCCCTGTCGTGGGACGTGAGCGCGACCTGTACCTATGAGGGACAGTGGTCGTTCCCAGCCAATGTGTACTGCGAGAAAAACGGCGGCGAGTCCTTTGCGGGAACGCTGGGCATTCTGGCGCGGGCAAGGCTGGTTGTGGCGTGCGAGGTGCCGGCATACCTGCTGGATGAGGGCGGCACATGGACGCTGACGCTGGGCATGGGCACGGAATCGTTCTCTTTCGAGCTTCTTCCATAAATGCGGACAACTCCATCTCACCCGCAGCATAGGCTTGTGCGGAGGGGATGGAGTTGAAATATTGGCTGGCTTTGGGAATGTGCGTCTGTCTTCTGCTGTTTCCGGCGCGCTGTGCCGGGCAGGCGCGGTCGGCAATGGCGCTGTGGGCGCAGGCAGTCGCGCCGGCGTTATTTCCGTTTCTTGCGCTTTTGCCGGTGCTGACCAGTGAGGAAGCGCGGGGCGGCTATGAACGCCTGTTTGCGCGGCCGATGCATGCATTTCGGCTGCCGGGCAGTGCAGCATCAGCTGCGGTCGTGGGTCTGATGGCAGGAACCCCAGCGGGCGCGACGGCGGCGGGGCAGTGCGCGAACGTGCTTTCTCCGCGGCAGCGATTCACACTGGGAATTCTGGTTTCTGGTTGCGGCCCGGTGTTTCTGGTGTGCTCCGTGGGCGCAGGAATGTTTGCAGATGCCGCTCTGGGCGCGCGCCTGTGGGGAAGCATGGCGTTGTCGCTTCTTGCAAGCGCGTTTCTGTGCGCTCGGCTGCCGGAAGCATGGTTTCGCGTGTGTACGGCGGCGGGTGCGGCGGCGAGCAGTGAAAACGCGATGACGTCTGCAATTATGGGCGTTTTATCCGTGTGTGGATGGATGACGCTCACAGGGGTGAGTGGCGGTTTTTTTCCAGAGACCGTGCAGCCCTTTATTGAGGTTTCGCGGGGCTGTTTTCTCGCAGCGCATGCGCAAAGTGCTACCCTTGCAGCTTTTTTGTGCGGCTTCGGCGGAATTTGCGCGGGGCTTCAGAATTGCGCGAAGCTGAAGCTTTCAGGCGTGGATACGCGGTGGTTTTTCCCAATTAAGATGCTTTGCGGCGCTCTGTGCGCGGGCGTGTACAGGCTGACGGAGCGCTTGCGGCTTCCGGCCATACCGAAGACGTTTGCGCCCTATCGCGTGGCATGCATATGTGCAGCGGCGCTTGCGGTACTTGCGCTGCTGTTGGGATATGGAAAAATTATACGAAATCGGAGGGGAAAGACGCAGGATGAATCTGAGACGAAATGAAATCGATCTGACGCAGGGAAGCGTGTGGAAGCAGATTGCGCGATTTGCGTGGCCGCTTCTGATTGGAAACATTTTTCAGCAGATGTACAACACAGTGGATAGCATCGTACTCGGGCGATATGTCAACAAGGAGGCTCTGGCGGCGGTTGGCTCGGTCGGAAGCTCGATCAATGCCGTTATCGGCTTCTTCATCGGCATTGCAACCGGCGCAGGCGTGGTTATTGCGCAGTACTGCGGCGCAAAGGATGAACGCAAGCTGTCTGATGCGGTGCAGACGACTATGGTCGTGGCGCTGGTGGCCTGCGTCGTGTGCACAATTCTGGGCAATTTGTCGGTGCCGCTGTTTCTGAAGATCATGAAAATGGACCAGACCCCTGAGGTCTATCCGATGGCGGAGAAATATCTGAAAATCTATTTCACGGGCGTTTCGGGTATGCTTCTTTATAATATCGGCGCAGGCATCCTGCGTGCGGTTGGCGACTCGCGAAGGCCGCTGATCTTCCTGATTATTACTACAGTCATAAACACTGTGCTCGACGTTCTTTTCGTTACGAAATACAACTGGGAGATCGAGGGTGTTGCCTATGCGACGGTGATTGCGCAGTATATTTCGGCGTTCATGGTGTTGTTTGTGTTGACGCGTTCGCATATGGCCTACCGTGTGGACTGGCTGCATCTGCGCGTCGATCGCACGATTTTAGTTGCAATTTTCAAAATCGGCCTTCCATCGGCTATTCAGTCATTTATCACCAGCTTTTCAAATGTGTTTGTCCAGGGCTACATTAACGTGTTCGGCGCAGACTGCATGGCGGGCTGGACAGCGTACGGCAAGATTGACCAGTTTGCGCTCTTGCCGATTAACTCCATCAGCCTTGCGTCGACGACCTTTACCGGGCAAAACCTTGGCGCAGGCAAGCGGGCGCGTGCGAAGGAGGGCCTCAAGGTCACGATGCGCATGGCGGCGATTGTGTGCGTCGGTCTGTGTATACCGATGATTATCTTACGCCGCAGCCTGATTTCCATCTTCAATACGGAGGAGAATGTGCTGTATTACGGCTCGATCTTTCTGATGATGATGAGCCCGTTCTACATCCTGTGCGCCATCAACAACATTTACGCCGGTGTTCTGCGCGGCGCGGGCTGCTCGCTGCCGCCGATGATCATCATGCTGTCGTCGTTCGTGGCGTTCAGGCAGATATATTTGTACGTGTTCTCGCATCTGACGGATTCGTTCTATGTGGTAGCGCTGGCGTATCCGATGGGGTGGATTCTGTGCTCTACGCTGCTGCTGATTTTCTATTACCGCGGTGGGTGGGAGAAGAGATCGACGATTCTTACGCAAATGAAGGAGGAGGCCTGAACCGGCACCCTCGAAGGGAGGAATAAACCCATGGCATTGATCCATACTGACTTTTTCTCGCACGTGCTGGGCATGTGCGTGGAAATGGACGTGATTCTGCCCGAGGAAACAAGGGGGCAGATTGGCATGGAGGGCAAGGACGAAAGGGGCGGCTGGAAGACGCTGTACCTTCTGCACGGCATGAGCGACGACCACACGATCTGGCAGCGGCGCACGAGTATTGAGCGCTATGCGTCTGAAAAGGGCATTGCGGTTGTTATGCCGTCCACGCAGTTGGGCTGGTATACCGACATGCACTGTGGTTATAAGTGGTTCACCTATATTTCGGAGGAATTGCCGCGTGTGTGCCGTGCCTTTTTCCCGCGCATGAGCCATCGGCGCGAGGATACGTTTGCCTGCGGCCTGTCGATGGGCGGCTACGGTGCGCTGAAGCTGGCACTGCGTGCGCCGGAGACGTTCTCGTGCGCGGCGTCGCTGTCTGGCGGTGTGGATGTTGTAGACATCTGCGAGCATACCGCGCTTGCGGACAAGGGCTTCTGGGAAGACATTTTTGGCCCCGTCGAGACGATGCGCGGGTCGTTCAATGATCTGTTCGCCGCTGCGGAAGAACTGAAGGCAAGCGGCCTGCCGCTTCCGAGGCTCTATATGTGGTGCGGAACAGAGGATTTCCTGTACGGCGAAAACGTGCGCATGCGCGACCACCTGAATGCACTGGGCTATGCGCTCACATATGAGGAATCTCCGGGCGATCATCAGTGGAAATACTGGGATCAGAAGGTACAGACGGTGCTGAACTGGCTGCCGCTGGGAAAGGAGGAGTGCTGAAATGGCGCTTATGCATGTGAACTTCTTTTCAAATGTGCTGGGCATGTGCGCGGCCTGCGACGTGATTCTGCCGCAGGGAGCGACACCGGAGCACGGCTTCAAAACGCTGTGGCTTCTACACGGTATGAGTGACAACCATACCATCTGGGGGCGTCGCACGAGCGTGGAACGCTATGTGGAAAGGTATAACCTTGCTGTCGTGATGCCGAACGGCCATCTTTCCAGTTACACGGATATGGCGCACGGAGGGAAATATTTTACCTATATTGCCGATGAACTGCCGAGAATCATGCGCGGCTTTTTCCCGCTGAGCGCACAACGAGAGGACAACTTCATTTCCGGCTTGTCGATGGGCGGTGAAGGCTGCCTGAAAATCGGTATGGCGCGGCCGGAAAGCTATGCTGCCATTGGAAGCTATTCTGCCGGCGCGTACAACCGCAAGCCGGGTGCCGCACTGTCGCCTGAGGGTGAGGCGCGCAGGTATATGCGCTACGGCGACCGCGACCTGACCGGTACCGAGGAGGACGTGTTCGGCAACGCCAGGCGTATCGTCGAGGCGGGCGGGCCCTGTCCGAGAATCTACCACGCCTGCGGCGATAAGGACTTTCTGCTGGAGCGTGCGCACGAGACGAGAGACTTCTTTCAGTCCATCCCCGGGAACCCTTTTGGCTATGTCTACGATGAGGATCCTGGCGCGCATACGTGGGAATTTTGGGATGAGCATCTGAAGCGTTTTCTTGCCTTTCTGCATGATTACGCGCTGATTTGACGAGAAATACGCGAATCATTAGCATAGATACCGTATAAATCCGTCGGCGTTTGAATATAATATAGGGCGATGATTCTTTTACGGGAGGCGGAAAGATGGAGAATACCTTGGACAAGATTGGCGTGCTTTTGACGGAAAAGGGAGTGGAATTCAAATCGTCGAGCAGCGCTGAGTATCGCTTTTTTGCCTCCTTTGCGCAGGATGCGAGGCTAAAGGGCTGTGATGTGCAGATTTTATCCGAGAACGGTACAATCCGGATTTGCGCAGAGCTTCCGATTCGAATTCGGCGTGACGAGGGTGCCAGCGTGAGCAGCGTAATTGCGAGGATGAACGAAACGATGCCGGAGAACGCGGGGTATATTCTCGATTCGATCAAGGGATCCGTGCAGCTGGCTGCGCAGTATGATATGCCCGATAATGTAGAAGAGCTTGAAAAAATGCTCGATTGGGCTGCGCAGAACATGGATGGAATTGCGACTCTGCTTATGAATACGGTTCATGAAGCTGAGAAAAGGGATTATGCATTTAAAGCCTCGTGGGATTCCGTTGACGACGAGGAGGCTAAGGATACGGACGATTTCAAGTACGAAAGGTATTCTCCGTACGAGGATTGGAAGTATACGCATCCACGAAAAAAGCCGTTCTCGAAATTGAGCCGTTTCGTGAGCAAGCTTATGGACAAAATTGGAATCGCTTAGGATGAGACGGAAAACACGAAGAAACGATAAGGGGCTTGGATAAGAGATTTTTATACGGGAGGGAAACCATGAAAGCGATGTCGTTGGGTAGCGCGGTCGCGCGCGTCAGCTATCCGGGTTGTGGTTTGATTGCCGGAAAAAGCGCGGACGGAAGCAGCGCCGTGCTTACATATTTTATCATGGGCAGGAGTGCGGTGAGCAAGAATCGCGTGTTTGTAGAGGATGGCGGCGGAATACGGATTGAGCCGTTTATTGCCTCTGCCATGCGCAATGAGGCGCTACTGGTGTATTCTCCGGTGTTGGCCTTTGAAAACAAGCTTCTAATCGGAAATGGCAATCATGTGGAGGCCGTATATGAAGCGCTGACCGCCGGCGAGTCGTTTGAGAAAACCGTGGCTGCGCAGGGCTTCCTGCCAGATGCACCGCACTTTACGCCGCGTCTGACCGCCTTGGCCGCTATGAACGGCGAGGATTTTCGTCTGAAGATGAGTGTAGTCAAGGCGATGGATACTGTGGGAGCGAGCACAGGCCGCCATGTATTTGGTTATGAGAACATTCCAGCAGGCACGGGCTATTTCCTTCATTCCTACGAGTACGACGCCAATCCCCTGCCATCCTTCAGCGGAGAGCCTGTGCAGGTTACGCTGAACGGCTCGATCTTTGACATCGTTGCCGACATTTGGGAAAACCTGAACGCGGAAAACAAGGTGGCACTGTGGGTGCGCACGATCGATCTGACCAGTCACAAGAGCATGAGTCGCATCATCAATAAAAACCGTTGAACGCATAAGGCAATGAAGGCACCGCACGATTACGGTGCCTTCGTTGCGCTTACTTATAAGAAAGGATAAAACGGGATGAATGGAAGGAAAGCCAGAGTCGGCGCATGTCTGTTGGTTGGAGATATTGAGAAAATGGTACGCTTTTACAGGGACGTTCTCGAACTTCATACCGACTGGAACGAGGGGGATTTTGCCGAGTTTGAAACGGCGAGTGGAAAAACAGCCCTCTTCATGTACAGTCGCGAGGAGTTTGTAAAGGCGATTGGCCAGCCATACATTCCGCCCAAGGGAATCAATCCATCCTTTGAAATTGCCCTATGGCTGCCCCGATATGAGGATGTGGACAAAGAGTATGAGCGCCTTTCAAAGCTGGATGTATCCTTTCCATGCGGCACGCCGATCACATTCGATTTTGGCATTCGCAATTTCTATGTGGCTGATCCGGAGGGAAATCTTCTGGAAATCGGAAGCATGAATGAAGAATAGGGCAATTGTATTTGCTCAGCCGTCCGAATGGGTATAATTTGCAGGAGCCTGTCGCAGGAGTATTATCTGTGGCAGGCTTTCTACAGAATCATGCGCAGCCCCTGATAAATGGCCGTCGATAGGAGTGCGGCGAAAGCCGTTTCCATCACGAGCATGGTAATCAGGAGCTTCGGTGACTTCAGTTCTCGTGCACTTGCGGAAATCGCCGAGATACACGGTGGGCTGATGAGAATGAAAGTAAGGAATGCATAGGCGCCTGCTGCGCCGCAAAAGGCCGTCGGGAGGGCATACATAAGCGCAGCAGAACCCGGCGCGCGAAACAGCACCTGCATGGCTGAAAGAATGCCCTCCTTGGCGACGAGGCCAGACAGCATGCTGGAAACCGCTTGCCAGCTGCCAAAGCCCATTGGTTTAAATAGCGGCGCGAGCCAGCGGCCAGCGCAGGCCATGATGGAATCGTCCATGTTCGCGGTCAGCTTCAGATTCGGAGTAAACGCCTGAAGGAACCAGCATACGGCGCTCAAAAGTACGATTAGGGTACCCGCACGGCGAATGAAATCGACTGCGCGTTCATACAGCCGCTGCCCAACACTGCGCCATACCGGCATGCGATAGGCGGGAAGCTCCATCAAAAAGGGTGTTTCGCCCTCCCGGAATACAAATCGTCGCAGACACGTGCCCATGACTGCTAGCATGACGCCGCCCAGAAGATACAAGCTTAGAATAACCACAGCTTCGTATCCCGGGAAGAAGGCGCGGGCTATGAGCGCATATACCGGCAGCTTTGCGCCGCAGGACATGCAGGGCGTGAGCATTACCGTCATGCGCCGGTCGCGTTCATTTTCTACGCCACGCGCTGCTGCGGCAGCCGTCGTCGTGCAGCCGAGGCCCATCAGCATTGGAATCACGCTGCGCCCGGATAGACCGAGCCGCCGGAGCAACTGGTCAGTGATAAACGCCGCGCGTGCCATGTAGCCGGTGTCCTCGATGATAGCCATCAGCAGGTAAAGAATCAAAATCTGCGGCAGGAAGCCGAGCACGCTGCCGGCTCCGGCCAGAATGCCGTCAGCAAGCAGGGAGGAAACCCATGCGGGCTGTCTGCGCAGCAGCCAGAGTGCCAGCACGCGCAGCTTGTCAACTGCGCTTCCCACCAGCCCGGTAAGATACGCGCCCGGCGCGCCGAATGCGAGAAAGAACATCAAAAGCAGAACCGAAAGCAGAATCGGAAAGGCGGTCCAGCGACCGGTTAGAACTCGGTCGATCTCCCCAGTGCGGTCGTGGCTGTCAATGCGCCGCTTTTTATAGCCTGCTGTGCGTAGAAGCGAGGGAACACGCCTGTAAATGGCCTCTTCGTCCTCGTCGCCGGCAGATGCAGCAGGGACCATGGGATGCGCGACTGTTTCATACAAGGCTCCAAATAGCTCGTCAAAGCCGGTTTTGCGTCGGGCACTGATGGCAACCACAGGACAGTCGAGTGCCTGCGACAGCGCGGGTATATCGATTTTCCCGCCTTCGCGAGCCAGCTCGTCCATCATGTTGATGGCGACGATGACCGGCAGACGGCGATTTAACAGCTGAAGCGTCAGCAGCAAACTGCGCTCCAGATGCATCGCATCCACAAGATTGATGATGGCACTCGCTTCACAACTATTCAGATAGTCTGCCGTCACTTGCTCCTCAATGGAATAGGGCGTGAGAGAATAAGAGCCGGGCAGGTCAATCAGCGTAATCTGCGCGTCGTTTACGTCAAAAATGGCTTCCCGCTTTTCAACGGTTACGCCCGGCCAGTTGCCTACATACTGGTGAGCGCCGGTTAACGCATTGAACAGCGTGGTTTTTCCGCAGTTAGGGTTTCCGGCCAATGCGGCGACGCCGTTCATGACGGAAATGCTGTATGCGCTTGCTTCGACGAAGCGGAAGCTGCGTTGGAGATGCTTATGCAAACCTGAATGCGCGCCGCAAGCTCGCGCCGTAGGGCAATCCGCGTATCCAGCGCCTGCACGGCTACCGGGTCGCCTAACGGTGCGACGCCGACAAGCGCCACTGCTTCGCCGCGAAGAATGCCAAGTTCGCGAAGTCGGCGTCCGATCCGTACGTCCGTATCCGTTCGTTCTACCATGGCAAACTGCCCGATGGACAGCTGATCCAGCGTGATTGACATGCCTCATCCCTCCCCGGAAACGTCTTCCCATCCTATGCGGTACAAGCGAGCGCTAAAACCCGGATTTTTTTTGAAAAAGGGGGATTGACAACGCGCGGAAGCGGTGGTATAGTGTTCGCATGAAACGCGATGAGCGAAAAGAAGTACGCTTGCGTAGAGTCCTCAAGAGAGCTGCCGGTGGGTGCGAGGCGGTGGAAAGGCGCGGGCAGAATACATTTCGTTAGCGGCGCACTGAACGGAGAGATCTAAGTAGGCTGCGACGGGCGCGCCCGTTATAGCGATAGGGTATACCTATTTGGTTGTACCCGATGAGTCCGGTTGTTGTGAGACGCTGGAAAACTGAGGTGGTATCGCGGAATTTCCGCCCTCTTGTCCGTGCAGGATGAGAGGGCTTTTGTTTTCTGGAAAAGGGAAACGGGGGCGAGGGCATGAAGACAAAACGTGGATGGGTACTTCTGATAGGCTGCATTACGCTGTTAATGGCGGGTGTGATCTACGCATGGAGCGTGCTGAAAACGCCGGTGAAGGCCGAATTCGGCTGGACGGATACCGAAACGCAGCTGTGTTTTACGCTGACGCTGTGCTTTTTCTGCCTGGGCGGACTTCTGTCTGGACTGATCAGCCGTCGGGTGACGCTTCGTGTACGCCTGCTGGCGGCGGCCGTATTGGTGATTGGCGGCTTTGACCTTTCCGCACATGCGGATGGACGGCTGGGATTGTTCTATTTGGGCTACGGCGTTTTGACGGCATTGGGTGTCGGCGTGGTGTATAACGCAGTGATCGCCTGCGTGAACGGCTGGTTTGCCGACAAAAAGGGAATGGCGTCCGGCGCGATGATGATGAGCTTCGGCTTCTCAGCGCTTCTGATGAGCCGCGTATTCCAGATGCTTCTGAACCGCATGGGATGGAAGGAAATCTACATGCTGCTGGGCACCGTAATCGGGCTTGCGATTGCTGTGTCGGCGTTCGTTATGAAAAATCCGCCCGCCGCGAGGTCGACAGCAGATACGGAGACGAAGAGGGATGTATCCACTCGTGAAATGCTGAAAACCGGCGGCTTCTGGAAGCTTTTTGTCTTCTTCACGCTCCTTGCCGCCGTTGGATCCACTGCGATTGGGTTTGGACGGGATTACTTCTGCTCAGTTGGCATGGCAGAGAGCACGGCGGTTACACTGGCAGGTCTGCTGGCGGTATTCAATGGCTTGGGCCGACTCTTTTCCGGCTGGCTGTGCGATCACGCAGGGCTTTTGCGCACGCGTCTGGTCACCAGTGCCGTTGCCATTGCAGCGCCTGCGCTGGCTCTTTCTGCCTGCGCAATGTCATCACCGCTGCTGGGTGCGATCGGGCTATGCCTGTGCGGTTTCAGCTATGGCTTTTCACCAACGGTTTCCGCTGCGCTGGCGGGCGGCTTCTATGGGATGAAGCATTTTTCCTTGAATTTCTCCGTGCTGAATCTGGTGCTGATTCCGGCGTCCTTTATGTCCACGCTGGCAGGGCGCCTGTATGAAATGACGGGCACGTACCAGCTTTCGCTGCTTGTGCTCACGCTACTGTCCGTGGTCGGATTGCTTGTGAATATGTCCATTAAAAAGGCGTAAGCTGAAAAATGCAGAAAGGATGATATGCATGCCCATTACTGAGTTTCTGGAGGAAAATGCCGTCAAATACCCGGGCGAGATTGCGCTTGTGGAGCTGAATCCCGAGGTGCGGGAGATTCGACGCACCACATGGAAGGAATATGAGCTGATTGAACGTCCGCTGGGGCGTGCGTACAGGCGAGAAATCACGTGGCGCGTGTTTGACGAAAAGGCGAACCGCTGCGCGAATCTGCTTATCAGCCGCGGCATCAAAAGAGGCGACAAGGTTGCCATACTGATGATGAACGGCATCGAATGGCTGCCAATTTACTTTGGCGCGCTGAAGGCCGGCGCACTGGCTGTGCCACTGAATTTCCGCTACACGGCAGAGGAAATCCGTTATTGTCTGGATTTGTCTGACGCGGACGCGCTGTTTTTCGGTCCGGAATTTATAGGCCGCGTGGAGGAAATCGTCGAGGAAATTCCAAAGGTCAAGCTGATTTTCTATGTGGGAGACGGCTGCCCAGCGTATGCCGAAAACTATCTGCACCTGGTGGCAAACGAATCCAGCGCGCGCCCGGACGTGACGATTACCGACGATGATTTTGCCGCCATTTATTTTTCCTCCGGCACGACGGGCTTTCCGAAGGCCATTCTGCATAAGCACCGGAGCCTTGTGCACTCGGCGAGGGTAGAGCAAAACCATCATGGTCAGACGCATGACGACGTATTTTTGTGCATTCCGCCCCTGTATCACACCGGTGCGAAGATGCATTGGTTCGGCTCTCTGATTTCTGGCAGTCGTGCCGTGCTGCTAACAGGCGTGAAGCCGGATACGATTCTCAAGGCGGCGGCTGCCGAGCGATGCTCGATCGTGTGGCTGCTGGTACCGTGGGCACAGGATATTCTGGACGCGATTGACGATGGGCACGTGAAGCTGGACGAATACGACCTGTCTCGCTGGCGTCTGATGCATATCGGCGCGCAGCCGGTGCCACCGAGCCTGATTCGTCGCTGGAAGACCGCGTTCCCGAACCACCAGTACGACACGAATTATGGCCTCTCCGAATCGATTGGCCCGGGCTGCGTACATCTGGGCGTAGAAAACATCGATAAGGTGGGCGCAATTGGCATCCCTGGCTATGGCTGGGAGGTGAAGATTGTTGACGACCGGCATCAGGATGTTGCATGCGGTGAGGTGGGCGAGCTGGCAGTAAAGGGCCCCGGCGTCATGACCTGCTATTACCACGACGAGAAGGCTACACGTGAGGTTTTGCAGGACGGCTGGCTGTTCACCGGAGATATGGCAATGCAGGATGCGGACGGCTTCATTTATTTGGTAGACCGCAAGAAGGACGTGATCATAACTGGCGGTGAGAACCTGTATCCAGTGCAGATTGAGGACTACCTGCGTGCGAATCCAAAGATTAAGGACGTGGCGGTAATCGGTCTGCCGGATGCACGTCTGGGTGAAATCGCTGCGGCGATTATCGAGGTGAAGCCCGGCGAAACGTTGACGGAGGCCGATGTGAAAGATTTCTGCCGTGATCTTCCGCGCTATAAGCGTCCGCGTCGCGTGATCTTCGCAGATGTGCCGCGCAATCCTACCGGTAAGATTGAAAAGCCGAAGCTTAGAAAAATTTACTGCGGCGAAAGCTTGGTAAAATCTCAGGTTGAGGGCTGAAAAAACAACATTCACGTGTTATCGTAAGTGTATACAATCGAAGGGAGCCGGACGCATTATGAAGAAATTGCTTTTGGGAAACGAAGCCGTCGCGCGCGGCCTGTACGAGGCAGGCGTTACGTTTATTTCCTCCTACCCGGGCACCCCGTCCACCGAAATCACGGAGTGCGCAGCTGCGTATGACGAAATGTATGCCGAATGGGCGCCGAATGAAAAGGTGGCGCTGGAAGCAGCGCTTGGCGCATCCGTCGCCGGTGCACGCAGCTTCGCGGCGATGAAGCACGTGGGTTTGAATGTAGCGGCTGATCCGCTGTTCACTGCGGCGTATACGGGCGTGAACGGCGGGCTGGTTGTGTGTGTAGCGGACGATCCGGCCATGCATTCGTCGCAAAACGAGCAGGATTCCAGGCACTATGCTCGCGCGGCAAAGCTGCCGATGCTGGAGCCGTCCGACAGTGGCGAGTGCCGCGATTTTACGCGTTTGGCCTATGAGATTTCCGAGGCGTTTGACACGCCGGTGCTTCTTCGCACGTGTACGCGTGTGGCGCATGCGCAGAGCCTTGTGGAGCTGAAGGCACGCGAGGAACAAGCACGCAAGGAATATAAAAAGGATCCCGCCAAGTACGTGATGAACCCCGGCTATGGGTTTAAGCGGCATGGCGTAGTGGAGGCACGGCTGAAGGCGCTGAAGGAGTATTCCGAAGGCAGTTCGCTTAACTTTGAAGAAATGGGCGACCCGACGCTGGGCTTCGTGTGCGCAGGTTCGGTGTATGAGTATGTGAAGGAAGCCTTCCCGAATGCCAGCGTGTTCAAGGTTGGCATGAGCTTCCCGATGCCCATTGAAAAGCTGCGTGCGTTCGCGTCAAGGGTGGATAAGCTGTATGTTGCCGAGGAACTGGACGGCGTGATGGAAGCCGAACTGCGTGCCGCAGGCATTCGTGTGGATGGCGGCAAGGATCGGTTTGGCTACATCGGCGAGCTTTCGCAGAAGAAGGTCGAGGCTGCAATGGGTGAGAAGGCGCCGGAAACGGAGACCTTTGACGAACCGGTACCGCCGCGTCCGCCAGTGATGTGCGCAGGTTGCCCCCATAGAGGGGTGTTCTACACGCTGAACAAGCTGAAGCTCACGGTGCTGGGCGATATAGGCTGCTACACGCTGGGTGCGTCGGAACCGCTTGGCGCCATCGATACCACAGTCTGCATGGGCGCGAGCGTTTCTATGCTGCATGGCTTTTTGAAAACGCGTCCGGAGAATGCTGGGAAGACCGTGGCTGTGATCGGCGACAGCACGTTTTTGCACTCCGGTGTGACGGGGCTGATCAACATTGCGTACAACCGCAGCGTATCGACCGTTTTGATTCTGGATAATTCCATCACCGGCATGACCGGACACCAGCAGAACCCTGCCACGGGCCTTACGTTGAAGCTGGAGGCGGTTCCGCCGGTATCGCTGGAAAAGCTGTGCGAGGCTGTGGGCATTCGCCGTGTGCGAGTTGTTGATCCCGGCGATCTGAAGGCGCTGGAGACGGCGCTGCGCGAGGAAACGACAGCGGACGAGCCGTCCGTGATCATCTGCCGCAAGCCCTGCATGCTGTTAAAGTATGTGAAACCGAAGAAGCCGCTGACTGTCAGCGAGGATCAGTGCCGCGGCTGCCGCGGCTGCATGCGGCTGGGATGCCCGGCACTGCGGTTTGAAGGCGGAAAGGCGCGCATCGACAGCACCCAGTGCGTAGGATGTAGCCTGTGTGCGCAGCTGTGTGCCTTTGGCGCGATCGGAGAGGGGGAGAAGGCATGAAGACGACGAGCATTATGATTGTCGGTGTCGGCGGGCAGGGCACGCTTCTCGCGTCCCGGCTGATCGGCTATGTGCTTACGAAGAAGGGCTATGATGTGAAGCTGAGCGAGGTGCACGGCATGTCGCAGCGCGGCGGCTCGGTGGTAACGTATGTGAAGTATGGAGAGAAGGTGTATTCACCCATCGTGGACGAGGGCGAAGCAGATTTCATCCTATCCTTTGAGGCCATTGAGGGCGCGCGCTGGCTTTCGCGCCTGAAAAAGGGTGGGCGGATCATTACCAACGAACGCGAAATCTATCCCATGCCGGTGATTACGGGGAGAATGGCTTATCCGGAGAATGTCATTTCGAAGCTTCGCGAAAAGGCAGACGTCGTGAGCCTTGACGCGCTGAGCCTTGCCGAGCGCGCGGGTAGTGTCAAGGCGGTGAATACCGTGCTTCTGGGCGTTCTTTCTCAGGATATGCCGGAAATCGCCGAGACGGAATGGATGGAAGCCATCGATGCCATCGTCAAGCCGGCGTTTGTGGAGCTAAACAGGCGCGCGTTCCGGCTGGGCCGGGAAGCGTGAAACCGATTCGCTGGGAGAGCTTGCCTTTCCCAGCGAGTTTCTTCAAGGAGGAAGAAATGGAAGCGAGATTTTCCCATCCGCAAAGGGAAAACGTCTTGGGAATGGTCTTTTGTGTGTTGTCTTGTGCATTCTTCTGTGTTTTGTTGTATGTGCCCTACGAAGGGGATGAATCGGCAGCAAGAGCGTTCATGGCCGTGCTGGCCGTTCTTTTTCTGACAGGTGCGGCGGTGTTTGCGGTTTACGCATGCCTGATGCGCGGCATGCATCTGTGTGTGGCGGACGGGCGCATTGAGGGACAAACGAATCTGCACCGGCGCTTCTCCCTGCCCGCGGAGCAGGTAGCGTATGTGAACGAATTTGGAGACACGGTAATTCTTTACGATAGAGACGGACGGTCGTATGTGTTTGTGAAGATGGAAAATGCGATTCTGATGTGGGAGGAAATTCTCGCCATGCTCGCGCGCGACGAGCCCACGGAGCAAACGGCATCAGAGCTTCGGGAGCGTATTCAAAGGCTCAGGCGCAGCTACCTGCATAAAATCCTTTCAGTAATGGCGGCGGCGCTGTGCATGTTTGGCAGCATTGCGGTGGGCGCTATTGGCACCGGCGGCAGGGATTTTCCACAAATGACGGCGAAGGACTGGCGAATTACCGGCTATAGCGCCGCCGGATTTGTGCTTTCGCTGGTTGTCATGCTTTATTTCGCTCAGCGCGGAGGAAGGGAGAACCTGCAAATTCAGATCACCGCGTGGCGTTTGCGCGGCGTGATGGCAGCGCTCGCACCGGTGTCGGTCGAAAATGTGATTTCCGTGTATCTCAATCAATCCCACAGGGAGCGCATCACATTTTATCGAGCCGAAGACGGTATTCACGTACACTTTGAGCAAATGCTTGATAATGGAAAAGTGAAGGACGAGGGCGAATATCCCGAAGCACGTGCGTCGAAGCAGGAGCTTCTGGAGGCGATAGACTGGGGAGACATGGCTTCGTTTGAAAAGAGACTGATTCGAATTAGATAAGCAAACAGCCGTCGCAGAAACGCGGCGGCTGTCTGTATAGAAGGGATTATTTCTTCGCTTTGGCTACCAGCTTAGCAGCCTTTTTTGCGGCCTTGGCATCCTGCTTTTTCTGCCAGTCGGAGAAGTCGTAGTCGTAGTTGATGCGTTCGGGGCGCGCCTCCAGCAATTCTGGGTGCATGAGAAGCTTTTTGAAGTATGTAAGCCCCTGCGCGTAGCTTGCTCCGCCGCAGATGCGCTCGTCGGTAACAACACCCAGCGGAATTACGGTTTTGAACTGCACGCCATCATGCGAAGGAACGGCCTTGCGCTCAAACTTGCCCAGCGAGATGAACATGGAGGTGTTGCCGAAGTTATACAGATGGTGGTAGATGGTGGACAGACCAATGGAGGCAACGTTGGTGATGAACATGCTGCAATGGAAGGGGCTGATGTCATACAGCGCTCTCGGCAGCAGTCCATACCGATCCATCAGGCGGGCAAATGCGACGACAACCTGCACCAGCAGACGGAACCTGATCAGCTTTCCGGCAAAGTCGGCTGTGCCGTTGTCGGCATCCTGATCCACTGCCTGAGCAGTCAGGCGATTGATCTGCTCGGCGACCTCATCGATTGTGGCGTCCGGCTTGAAGGTCATCTTGATCAGCGCTTCGTCGAGGTTGCTCTTATCCTTGGCGTTGCGCAGAACGGTGAGAGAGGCGTTAATGGTGTTGCGCGCGAAAACCTGCTTGTTTATGATGAAGCGATTGAGCGCCGGATACTCCGCGATGGCACGCGTATAGGCTGCGACAACCAGCGCCGTGAAGGAAATCTTCACGCCCTCCTTCGAGCGCTTCTTGATGTAATCGGCGATGGGATCATAGTCAACGTATTCCGTAATCATGTTCATGGCATCGTTGCGCGTGGGCATGATATAGGGCATAAATTGAACGATTGGATCGATGTGATCCAATCGACGTCCGTCTGATCTGCGTCCAAACAAGGGAATCCCTCCCAAATCTCAAGTATACCTATATTAAATCATATTGTCGTAAATTTTTCAAGATTGTCCAAATGGGTTTTGAGAAAAACGTCAAAGCAGATTCGTGACGACGAACATATACACCGGTATGAACACCATGGAGAGCGCCGTAGTCAGCGCCGTTGCGCCTGCGACATATTCGTCGTCGCCGCCCACATTGCCCTCGACGATGGTGGTCTGCGTCATTGCGGGCATGGAGGCTTCGATTACCAGCGCGCCAACCATCGTGGGATTCAGAAGCTCTGCCATTGAAGGAATCAGCTTGAGAAGACTGATCAGTGCGATGTTTACTACGGGCACCAGCAAAAACTTGCCTACGCAGATGGCCAGATAGCCCTTTTCCCAGCGGAAATTCCGGCTGCGAATCATGCGCATCAGAATGTATCCGGTGTAGATCAACGAAAGCGGCGTTACGCAGCCGCCGATATAGCTTGCCGCGGACATGAGGAAGCTGGGCAGCGTAATATGCAAAAGCACGCAGATGGAGCTGAAAATCAAAAAGACGAGAGGGAGCGGGATGGTCTTTCCGAGAAAGCGCAACGCATTCCTTGTGGGAACAAAGCGGGGATTATCCTTGTCCTTCGAAAACCAATAGGCCGGAATCGTGCGGTAGGAGCGCTCCTCCTTTTCCCGTCCGCCGTCGCGGCTCATGAAGGAATAGCCGATTGTCCAAAAAAGGGATGTATTGGCGATATAGTATATCAGCGTATAGGGTACAGCATCCTCGCCGAACAACGCACGGCACACCGGCAGACCGATAAAAATGCTGTTTGAAAAGGTAAACAGCACCACAAACGCGCCGAAACGGCGTCGCTCGATCTTCATAAGCTTTGCGACGAGATAGCCGATGGCCATACCCAGCAGAAGACCGATCACCGGCGCGATCAGTCCGGCAGCCATGCCGATCAGACTCTCAGCGGTGAATTTGCCGAACATGTTGGTTATGATGGTGGCGGGAAGCGCTGCGCGAATAACAAAGCGCGACAGAAACGTTGCTTCCTTCTCGCCAATCCATTTGATTTGAGTGAGCAGCATGCCTACAGCGATCATGGCAAAAATGGAAAGTACAATTTGCAATGCGTCCAGAACGGATTCCATAATGAATGCCCCCATTTCCATATATGAGATCATCATACGCGGAAATAGGGGCGGTGTCAACATAATCTGGGTATTTTGGATAAGAAGTTTGGCTTATTGCGTATGCGGACAAGGATTTGCTTCAGCACTCAAAAGCACCTTGCCCGCATGGCGGGTTATACGCGCTCCCAAATGTAACGGGCAGTGTTCAGGCAGATTTCGGTTGCGGCCTCGCAGTCCTCCATGCCCTCGAACTCGATGGAAATCTCCTTGTCGTAGCCCGCGTCCTTCAGGGTCTTGAGAATTGCCCAGATGTCAAGGTCGCCTTGTCCCAGAATCGCACCGCGCAGAATGTGTCGGCCGCTTGCCGTGCCGACGTAGCCGAGGCGCGGCGGCATTTTTTTGAGCTCCTCCGGCGTAGGCATGGGACGCGGCGCAGCCTTTGCACCGGCGGTGTACATGCCATCCTGCGGAAGCATGCGATCCTTCTTGCGGATGTAGAAATCCTTCAGGTGAATCATATCGGCGTAGCCTACACACTTTTTAATTGCGGTTTCCGGGTCATCGTCCACGCACAGGTAGTTGCCGGTATCGATGGTCATGCGCACGTTGTCGCGTCCGGCGGCGTTTACCAGCCGAATTAGCCGGTCGGCACCGTTCACGTACAGGCCGTGGTTCTCGAGTGTGGTGTTCATGCCGAGCGACTTTGCGTAGTCGGCCAGCTCCTGAATGGCGGCAACGAAGGCGGGGAAGTCCTTTTCAAACTGCTCGGGCGTGTTGATTCCCTCAGGATGCTGGCCAGAGCAGGTGTCGTGGCGCATTTTCTTCATGCCAAGGAAGTGCGCCATGTCCATGTACATCTTGATGCGCTCGATTTCGGCGCGGCGTTCAGCCTCGGTGGGCTTGATAACGCATGCGTTGAGCGAGAACACGGACAGAGGCAGGTCTACCGACTGTGCCTTGTCGCGAATGCGGCTCACGTAGTCGTAGTCGATAACCCCTTCCGCGTTCAAGAGCGGCAGACTGAAGGGAACCAGTTCGAGATGGGCACAGTCGTGCGCCTTCGCCCAGTCGATGACGTCAAAGATGTCCATCTCGCCGGTGCGCAGACGCTTGTTCAGAGAGTAGCTGCTGATACCGAGTTTCATCCAAGAAAGCCCCCTTTTTGATTCGTAGTTTCATCCTTCACCGGCAACAGCTTGTATGAAAATACAAGTGCCGGGTTTACCTGACCGTTGTAATAGGCGTTTCGAATTCGGTTCAGAACGATTTTGCCTGTTGAAGCGTTTACAGAGGGGAGAAGCAGCACGAACTGCGAAGGACTGTAGCGCGTGATTGTATCACCCTTGCGTAGACAGGAAATCATGGTTGAAAGCAGCTGATGCATGGCCTTATCCTGCTCAAAGGCGTCGACCGGCGGCTGCGAAACGGGGGTAAGCATGATCAGCGCTACATAGATAGAAACACCAAAGCGCTCCAGATTGCGCATCTGCAGCTGATATACGTCGCGCAGGATGCTGTAATCGCATACGAATGCACCGGGCGGATTTTCATTGTCGGTGAGATGATGGCGCACGGCGTTCAGGTCATTTGTAAGCGACTGCTCTGTGTGTCCAAGTAGCTCATAATAGTTCTGAAGGTTTTCGGATGGGTGTGTGCCGAGGAAGCTGTTGTGCAGGTTGTTCAGGTGGCGGTATTGCGCCATGGCTTCGCTGTTGCGGTTGGTCTTGACCAGAGCCTCCATCAGGTTCGTGTGCAGCGCTTCCTCGAAGGCGTCCACGTCCAGCGCGGCACGGCACACGCGAACCATCTGCTCATATTCGCCCTTCGCACGCAGAAGCGATAGCGCGTGAGAGACCGTCTGAAGAAACAGACTGTGGTAAAACGCGCGCCGCGAAATAAACCAGCTGTCCTCCTCATGAACGCCTACCAGATCGCCGCCATACGCAGAGAACACCTGATGAATGGCGGTGTGTACGTCGTCATCCGCCTCGGTGGCGCTCAGAATCAGCTTACTGGCGTTTTCAAATAGAAATACGTCGATATACGCATCCAGCTCTGCGTTCCAGCGGTATGCACCATGATCGGTAGAAATACAGTTGCGCAGGCAGGGGTCGAAGTCGGCCAGCATACCGCGCGTGCGGCTGACCAGCGTTTTGAGGGCGCTTTCCGGGTTAGAACTGGTTTCGTTCGGCCACAGCAGCTCGTAAAGCGTGGTAGAGCTGACCGGGCGGCCGTGGTTCAGCAGCAGGTGAAGCAGCATCTGGCTGCCCTTGCGCGACGAGGACAGCAGATACTCGGCGTTTTTGCCGTTTACAAGAAACTCGAACTTCCCTAGAAGCGAAACCTCAATCATGGACGAAATCCTTTCAAAATGCGTTTATGACAGATATTTGCGAGGATCTTTCGTTAAGTATACCACAAAATGGAAGGCACTGTCAATCAATCAGCTCCACCTTATCGCGGCCAAAGATGTCGTAGGAGGTGGAAAGGTCGCGACCGGACATTCCCTTCCCGGCAGGGTGCGACGTAGCCTCGGATGTGGTAATATTCAACTTGAGTGGACGGCCGAATGCCTCTGACAAAGCCTTGCCGATGACGTCGGCGCGGCGCTCCAGAAACTGTTTCTGGAAGTTGGCCTTGCCGTCCAGTCGGGTGTTGATCACGTCGCCATCGATACCAACGAACCTCAGGTCGCGCAGGTAGCCGCGAATGCTGGGCGTTTCAGCGCAGATTTTTTCAATAACGCTGGCAAACGTCTTTTCTTCCTCGGAGGCAGGAGCCTTGCGCTCAGAAACAGAAGATTCCTGTACAGGCTTGTCTGCCTTTGCGGGGGCAGCGACAGACTTTGCTGCGGACGCAGCGGTAACGGC
Source organism: uncultured Oscillospiraceae bacterium (assembly GCA_964554795.1). Lineage (GTDB taxonomy): Bacteria > Bacillota > Clostridia > Christensenellales > Aristaeellaceae > SFHK01. Next base: position 35,194 of record CAZKQB010000031.1, read on the forward strand.
TGGCACTGTGCCTGTAGCCAGCGCTTTTTCCAGCGCTTCAATGCGCTCGGTCAGTCCGGAGACGCTCTTTTCCTCGGAAATTCGCGCGGCGCGCACGGCGCAGAGCTCCAGAATCGAGCGTGGGTTCGAAACCCATTTCATGTCGCTTTCGGCGCGGATAAACAACTCCATCGCGCGCGTCAAACGCTCGCGCTCAAAAAGCTGGGACTGCTCTACAAACCGCGCTGCGTCCTCAGGCGTGATTTCCGCCAGTGCGGCAAGATCGTTTCCTACCAGCCGCGCCATCATTAGCAGCCGCATGTGCGAGGCTGTTTCGCGCGCAAAAACCTGCGCATCGCGGCCGTCGCGCATCGCCTTGTCGATCAGGCGAAGCGCTTCGCCTGCGTCGGATTTCTCCAATGCGCCGACGAAGGCAAACATGAATTCGCGGCCGGTTGTGCCGAGCACCTCGCGCACGAGGTCGGCCGAAACCGTCGCCTGCGCGTAGCTTAAGCACATATCCAGCAGCGACAATGCGTCGCGCATGCCGCCTTCGGCGGCAGTGGCGATTTCCTGAAGCGCCTCTTCATCGGCCTCGCGGCTGATACCATTTAAAATAACCCTCATGCGCGAAACGATCAGTGAGGCGGGAATGCGCTTGAAATCATATCGCTGGCAGCGGGAAAGCACGGTGGTAGGTAGCTTCTGCGGCTCCGTCGTGGCCAGAATGAACACGGCGTGGGCAGGCGGCTCCTCCAGCGTCTTCAAAAGCGCGTTAAATGCGCTGGTGGAAAGCATGTGTACCTCGTCGATGATGTACACCTTGTATTTGCCCACTGTAGGCGGGTAGACAATGCGGTCGCGCAAAAGACGCACCTCGTCGACACCGTTGTTGCTGGCAGCGTCGATTTCGAGTACGTCCATCGTGCGCTCGTTCTTGAGTTCGCGGCATACATCGCATTCGCCGCAGGGCTCGCCGTCTACCGGGTGCTGGCAGTTCACGGCGCGCGCCAGAACCTTGGCTGCAGTGGTCTTGCCGGTTCCGCGGCTGCCACAGAACAGATATGCGTGGGCAATATGGCCGGATGTGATCTGCCGCCGGAGCGTCTTTGTGATTGCATCCTGCCCGCAGATGTCCTCAAATCGATCCGGCCGCCACGCGCGATACAGAGCCTGATACTGTGCCATGCGTCAGCCTCCGATCAGGTCGCGGCGGAGAGAGGCAAGCTGGCGGGCAATCTCCGGATTTGTTTCATTTCGAAGAATGCTCAGCCCGTCCTCTAACTGTCGGCTGTCCGAGAATGCACAGATTGCCACGGCGGGGAACGGCTGTCCGAGGAAATAGGCCAGCGACAGCTGCGTAATGCCCAGCCCCGTCTGCCGGGACAGATGCTGAAGCTGGTCGAGGATCATATCGTTTGCGGGCAGGTCATAGCGAGGACGAATGTGCTCGTTGGGCGCAAGACCGGCCGCCTTGCGCGTGAACCAGCCCTTCGCCAGCGCGCTGTAGGCCATCACGCCCAGCTGCGTCTGCGTGTGATAGGTGTAGGCGGCGCGATCCATCGCCACTAACGTCTTGTCCGTCAGGTTCTGAAAATTGATTTCGGCCAGACTCCACATCGTTTGGTTTACAGAAAAGCCGGTCAGCGCGTGGGCGCGGGCATAGGATGCTGCAGCGGTCATGCGCGCGACCGTCCAGTTGGAGCAGCCGTAGGAACGAATCAGTCCCTTTTTATGCATCTCTTCCAGTGTTTCGAGAATTTCGCCTACGGGAAGCGACGGGTCGTCGCGGTGCAGAAAATACAGATCAATCGAATCTACGCCCAGAAAATCAAGGCTGCCTTCTACATCCTCATATAATTCGTTTCGGTGCAGCCGGGGCGTGAAGGGAAGGCCATCACCCGGCGTCGGATGTCCGCCCTTGGTGGAAAGCATCATATGCTGCGCCATACCGTTTGCGCGTAGCCAACGGCCGACGATGCGCTCACTCATCGAGCGTTCGCCGGCGGGGTTGTCGCCGTATACACGAGCGGTGTCAATGAAATTGCCGAACTCGGCGTAGCGATCCAGCTGCGCAAACGCGTCCGTTTCCGTAAGCTTTGTTCCGAAATGCCCCGTGCCCAGCGCCAGCGGAGCCACGTGCAGAGAGCCGGTCAGAGAAATCAGATTCATAGTTCGCGCCTCCAAGATTTGATCTGTTCCTATTGTACCATTTTTTTGTATAAGGTTGCAAGCCCTCCTGAAAAGTTCCTGAGTCGGGGTATAAGATGGCGCAGAACGCATAAGGTAATCTTGAAAAACAGCGATCGGATGGAGCAAGTATTAACAAGTGAGTTTACAACCCGATAAAAAACTTGGTGATTTGTTGTGCTATAATATACGAAAGTTGATGGGTGAGCTTTCGAATCTATCTTGAAAACGGGTGAATGCGAACATGCGAATCGTTTTAACGGGCGGCGGTACGGCGGGTCATGTTACCCCGCATCTGGCGTTGATTCCGCCGCTTCAGCAGGAGGGCTGGGACATTCATTACATCGGATCGGAAAGCGGCATCGAGCGCGAGCTGATCGGCAGAGTGGAGGGCGTTACGTATCACGCCGTGAAAACCGGAAAGCTGCGCCGCTATCGCGATGTGAAGAATCTGAGCGATCCGTTCCGCGTGGCGGCGGGCGTGGGGCAGGCAACGCACCTGATTCACACGCTGAAGCCCAACGTCGTGTTTTCCAAGGGCGGGTATGTGTCCGTGCCTGTAGTATATGGCGCGGCGTTCAACCACGTGCCGGTATTGATTCATGAATCCGACATGACGAGCGGTCTGGCAAACAAGCTGAGCCTACCGTTTGCTAAGGTTTTGATGTGCACGTTCCCGGAGACGGTGAAGGAAGCAGGCAAAAAGGGGCTGTATGTCGGCGCACCCATTCGCAAGGAGCTTCTGGCAGGCAACCGCGAGCGTGGCCTCAAGCTGTTTGGCTTCACGTCTGACCGTCCGGTTTTGCTGGTGGTAGGCGGTTCTCTGGGCGCACAGGCGATCAACCGCGCCGTGCGTGGCGCGCTGGACGATCTGTCGAAATGCTTTCAGGTGCTGCACATTTGTGGCAAGGGCAATGCGGACGCAAACTATGAGGGACGCCGCGGCTACGTTCAGATGCAGTATCTGGACGAGGAAATGGCGGATGCCTATGCCTGCGCGGATGTAATCATCACTCGTGCGGGCTCCAACACCATTTGTGAGATTCTGGCGCTGCGAAAGCCGTCTCTGCTGATTCCGTACCCCAACACGGCTTCCCGCGGCGATCAGGAGGTCAACGCGGCCTCGTTCCTCCGGCGTGGCTTTTCGCGTGTGCTGGAGCAGAGCGACCTTACGCCGGCAACGCTGGTGGAGCGCGTCGTGGAGGTCTATCGTGACCGCGGCGAGCTGATTGACAGTATGAACCGCGAGCCGGTTTCGCAGTCGATCGATCGAATTTTAGAACAGATTCATAAATACGCGCGGGCGGATAAGCAGGCTTGATTGACTGAAGAATAAAGCGGGAGGGGAAACCCTCCCGCACGTGCATTGGAGACAGAGGAATGCTGCTTGACGAACTGGCAGATTTCATGCCCGGAAGGCTGCCGATGCATATGCCGGGGCATAAGCGGAACGTGGCGCTGGCGGGCTATTTGAAGGCTCTGCGCGCCGATCTGGATATTACCGAAATCGATGGCTTTGACGATTTGCATGCGCCGGAGGGTGCGATCCTTACCGGCATGCGTCGGGCGGCGCGGCTGTGGGGCGCAGATGAAAGCCGTTTTCTTGTAAACGGAACGACATGTGGTCTGCTTGCTGCCGTTTACGCACTGGCGGCAGGCGGCGGTCGGGCGATTGTTGCGCGAAACTGTCATAAGTCTGTGTATCATGCATTGGAACTGACCGGGGTGGAGCCGGTGTTTGTCATGCCGGACGTGGACGCGCAAACGGGGATCTGCGGCAGAATTCCACCAGAGGACGTGCGGCGCGCCTTGGAGGAAGTACCGGACGCTCGATTCGTGCTCGTGACGAGCCCGACGTATGAAGGTGTGATCAGCGACATAGCAGCGTTCTGCCGTGCGGCGCATGAGAAAAGCGTGCCGGTAATTGTGGATGAGGCGCATGGCGCGCATCTGGGTATTTTGGATGAAGCTTTCCCAGCGGATGCGATGCACATGGGAGCGGACATCAGCGTGAAGAGCGTACACAAAACGTTGCCCAGCTTGACGCAGACAGCCATTCTTCTGGCGCGGCATGGCCTTGTGGACATGGCTGCGCTGGATCATGCGCTGGATATCTTTGAGACCAGCAGTCCATCCTATCTGCTGATGGCCTCGATCGACGGCTGTGTGTCGCTGATGGAGAATCGCGGCGCGGAGCTCATGACAGGCTGGCGACGGGCGCTGGATGAGTTTTATGAAGGCGCAGCCGCGCTCTTACGCCTGCGCGTATGCAGACAGGATGAACCGAGTAAGCTGGTAGTCGACACGTCTCGTGCAGGCATAAGCGGGTTTGAGCTTGCGCGTAGGTTGCGCAAGGAAGGAATTGAGATCGAAATGGCGTCGCTGCGCTATGCGGTGGCAATGACCGGTGCGGGGGATACGCACGATACGCTCAGAGAATTTCTGAATGCGCTGACGGCGGTGGACCGCAGTCTGTCCGCACGACCTGCGACTGAGCCCATGCTGCTGCCGCTTCTTCTGTGCCCTGCGCGCATTCTACAGCCGGGAACCGCGCTTCGCGCGCCTTTTGAGAGCGTGTCCGTGCGAAAGGCGGTCGGGCGCGTAAGTGCATCCTACGTATGGGCGTATCCGCCAGGCGTGCCGATGCTCGTGCCCGGAGAACGCGTGACGGAAGGGCTTGCAGAGCTTTGGATGGAATGGGAGCGGGCAGGTGCGAAGCTCGTGACCACGCGCGGCTCGTTGTGCGTGGTATGCGAACCTGAAATAAAACCGGGTGAATAGCTTCTGCGCGCCGAAAGGCTCTCGAAAAGATCACCCTGTGTAGTTCTCTGCGGAGCGCTGGGTGGAACGGGAAGGCCTGAGCACAAAATAGGGTAGGAATGTATGGCTAATGGGCTTTGCTTGAAATCGGAGAGGAAAGACGGGCAACGCCGCGACGGCACGGATTCAGCTTCAATCGGCCTTGCAGAGCGGCTGCCGAGCAAATCTCGCATGGGTGAGAAAACAGGCAACGTATGCGAGAGGCGAGGCACCATCTTTAGATGCTCACGGTGCACGCTTTTCCGGGGACAGAGAGCAGAAACGTGTGCGACGTTCGCGAAAAATAACGTCCTGCACGCGGAGTTGTAGGTTTGTCAAACATTTTGTACACCAACCCGTGAGAGCCGTTCCTTTGGTGACAGCCATTGCAGCGGTCGCATGGGACGGGCGTTGCTGCGACTTTGGTG
>CAZKQB010000032.1:0-40308 GCA_964554795.1 uncultured Oscillospiraceae bacterium
CCTTCCAGGATTATGACTTCTTCATGCTGTTGTCCGGCTTCTACACCTTGGTCAGTCTGACCGCAGGTATCGTCATCGATATCAGCTACGGCTTCATTGACCCGAGAATCAGGATGGGAGCGAAGTAATGATGGACAAGAATATCAATAATATTCCCATTGAGAAATTTCGGTTTGCGACCAGGAATGACCTGTATCATGACAGCAAATTCGAAACCAAGCCCGTAAGCTATTTCCAGGGTGCCTTCCAGCGCTTCAGCAGGAATAAGGGCGCCGTGGTCGGCGGCACGGTGATTGCCGTGCTGGTGCTTTTCGCGCTTATCGCACCCTACTTCACCCCCTTTAAGCCTGCCTATTATGATATGGTCTATGCCTATGCCTATCCCAAGCTGAACTGCTTTGCCGAAAGCGACATCAATTTCTGGGATGGCTGCAAGAGCAAGACCACCAGCTATGTGGGCTACCTGAAGGATCTGGCTATTGCCGTTGAAACGGGCAGAGAGGTCATCAAGAACGGCGAATACACCATCAGCGAGGATGGCAAGGAATACACCTATCGCTATGATACCTATTATGGCGTGGGCTTTGGCAAGTATAAGACCATCTCCACCGAGGAATTCAATTCCATCCAGGAATATCAGCTGAGAACGGGCCGGCAGGTGCTCTATCCCATCGTCAAGGTTTCGGACAGGCCGAGCCTGGAAAAGAACAAGTACGATGCCAATATCTACTATAAGCTGGAAAACGCCAAGGCCTCCGTTGTCCGGCCCAAGCTGGACAAGGAAGGGAACATCGTCAACAACTATTGGCGGTACGAAGATGGCAAGGCCAGCACCTCCATCCCGGAGTACAATTCCCTGCGCATTGAGGGCGAAAACGGCATCCAGGATAAGGGCAAGACCTACTACTACGCCTACGGCCGCAAGGTGGACGGCGGTATTGAGGTTCGTGCCGAGTATTACGAATACTATATCTATCAGCATACCGAGGTGCTCAAGGACGGCATTACGGAGCCTACGTTCATCTTCGGTACCACCCAGACCGGCAAGGATATCTTCGCCTGCCTGGCCTATGGCGCACGCTTCTCTTTCGTGTTTGCCACGGTTGTTGCAGTTGTCAATTTCATTGTGGGCGTAATCTGGGGCTCCATTTCCGGCTACAGCGGCGGCAGGGTTGACCTGTATATGGAGCGCATCGCAGATATTCTGGGTTCCGTGCCCACCATGATCGTCATCACCCTGCTCAAGTATCATATGGGCGCTTCCAGCCAGGCGCTGGTGCTGTTTATAGCCTTCTTTGTCACAGGCTGGATTGGCATGGCAGGCACCACACGCATGCAGTTCTACCGCTTCAAGAACCAGGAATACGTTCTGGCGGCAAGAACGCTGGGCGCCCGGGATTCCCGCATCATGTTCAAGCACATTTTCCCCAACGGCCTTGGCACCATCGTGACCAGCGCCGCGCTGGTGATCCCCGGCATGATTTACTCCGAAACCAGCCTTACCTATCTGGGCATCATCAATCTGGAGGCAGGCAATACCACCTCTGTGGGCACGCTGATTGCGGCAGGCCAGCAATCCATCACCGCCGATGCAGCCTATGTGGCTCTCTTCCCCTGCCTGTTCCTGATCCTGCTGATGCTGAGCTTTAACCTGTTCGGCAACGGATTGCGCGATGCGTTCAATCCTTCTCTGAGAGGAACGGAGGATTAAGCATGAATAAAGAGATTAAGCTGTCTGTAAATGATCTGAAAATCTCCTTCCGTACAGACGCCGGCAAGGTGCAGGCTGTACGCAACATCTCCTTCGATCTTTATAAGGGCGAGACCCTGGCGATCGTTGGCGAGTCCGGCTCCGGCAAGTCCGTTACCTCTAAGGCCATCATGGGCATCTCCGCCGGCAACTCAATCTATGAGGGCGGCGAGATCCTCTATGACGGACAGGATCTGACCCGCATCCCCGAGGAGGAGATGCACAAGCTTCGCGGCGATAAGATTGCCATGATCTTCCAGGATCCGCTGTCCTCTCTGAACCCTATCATGCGGATTGGCAAGCAGATCACCGAGGCCATGCTTCTCAAGAACAAGGCAAACCGCAAGGAGGGTCGCGTTACCTTCAATAAGACGTTGGCGCTCCTGTCCAAGACGATCAAGAAGGCGCTTGCCGAGGATCCCAGCAGCGGCATTACTGCTGCGGAGGTAGACAAGTACATCAAGACCTTCGACGCTTTCAACATTCAGGCCATTAAGCTTGAAAACAGCTACAACGACGCCCGTACCGCTGCGGAAGAAATGATCGCCGTGATTGAGGATCTGCTTTTCATGACCGAGAAAAAGCAGAAGGTCGACGTTGTGGGCTCTCTGAATCTGATTCGGAACAAGCTCAAGGGGATTTGCGACAAATTCTTTGTGTCCGGCTACGCGGACGTACTGAAGAACCATGCGGCGGCCGTTGAGGACGCCTATCGCGCCGAGCGCGCCAAGGTCTCTGCGATGGAGGTTGTCCGGAAGCTTTTGGGCAACGGCGCTTCCAAGAACGAGGCATCCCCTGAAACGGTTGAGACTCTGAAGTCGCTTAAGAAAACCGCGCAGGAAATGCTGGAGCGGCCTCAGTACAACTTCTTCCGGATCGGCTACTATGTCTATAAGCATCCGGATAAGGATCTGAGCCAGATGCCTGCCGACAAGGCCAACGAAATGGCCCTGAATTTCCTCAATGAGGATTTTATGGATTCGTTTATGGTGCTTGTCCGGCTTGCCGTGCGGTATTCCTTCGACAAGACCAACGAGAGCAAGAAGGTTGCCGTCGAGGAAATCAAAAAGGCCATCAGCTTCTTCAGAGCCGGTAACTTTACCGCGCAGGAGGCGGAAAAGACCTGCAAGCACACCAACAACAGCATTGCTGCGGCCATCGACCCTCTTGCCATTGTCAAGGATAACGTGGCCTACACCTTTGGCAGCACCATCGAAAGGGAAGTAGAGAAATACTTCTTCTACCTTAAGAACAATCCGAAGGAGGAGGCTCGCTTCGCACGCCAGACCGCGCATCGGGAGGCGCTGCTTGCCAAGGGCAAAAAGGTGGACTGGAAGATCGTTCCCAAGTCCGTGATCGATCCTCAGGTTCAGATCGAGGCCATCGTTTCCGTTTGCTCCCGCGTGCTGAACAAATTCGAGGCGGATCTTGCCGCGGCCGAGCGATTTGACGCGGATCAGCGCTGCATGGAGCTCATCGATTTCCTTAAGGCGAAGGCGTCTCAGGTCGTTTATACGCTCACCAAGCGGATTGCCAAGGAAAAGGCCATCAAGCTCATGGAGGAGGTTGGTATTCCCGAGGCGCGAATCCGCTACAAGCAGTATCCCTTTGAGTTCTCCGGCGGCATGCGTCAGCGCATCGTAATTGCCATCGCTCTTTCGGCCAACCCGGACATCCTCATCTGCGACGAGCCGACCACGGCCCTGGACGTTACGATTCAGGCGCAGATTCTGGAGCTGATCAACCGGCTTAAGAAGGAGCGCAACCTGTCCATCATCTTCATCACCCATGACCTGGGTGTTGTGGCGAACATGGCGGACAGAATCGCCGTTATGTATGCCGGCAAGATCGTCGAGTACGGCACGGCTGAGGAGGTATTCTATAACCCGCAGCATCCCTATACCTGGGCGCTGCTGTCCTCCATGCCTGATTTGGATACCAACGAGAAGCTGGATGCCATTCCCGGCACTCCTCCCAACATGATTTATCCCCCCGTAGGCGATGCGTTTGCCGAACGAAACAAGTACGCAATGGAGATCGACTACGAGATGCAGCCGCCCATGTATGAGGTTTCGCCCACGCATTACGCGGCTACCTGGCTGCTCCATCCCAACGCGCCCAAGGTGGAGATACCCAAGATCATTACTGAGCGTATCCAGCGAATGAAGGAAAGGGGCGGCAACCATGGAGAATCGTGAAGTATTGCTGAAAGTAGATCACCTTTGTCAGTACTTTCGCTTGGGGCGCAAGGATCTGAAGGCGGTTGACGATGTAAGCTTTGAGATCAGAAAGGGCGAATCCTTTGGTCTGGTCGGCGAATCCGGTTGCGGCAAAACCACGACCGGACGTTCGATCATCAAGCTGTACGACATCACCTCCGGAAACGTTTACTTCAAGGGTGAAAGAATCAGCGCCGGCATCCGCTCTTATCAGGACGCCATTTCCGCCGCCCGTAACGAGGCATCCGCAAAGATCAAGGCACTCCGCGCCGAAAAGGGTGCAGATGGCGCAAGAAAGGCCGAGATTCAGGAGGAGATCAAAAAGATCAACCAGGAGCTTGGAGCCGTGGTTGACAAGAATCGTGCGCTGATCAGAGACGCCAAATCCAACAACCGGGACGTTGACAAGAGGTATGTTCAGTCCCTGCTCAAGCAGCTGGAGGCGGAGTATAGTAAGAAGCTTGAGGCGGCTGCCGGCAATGAAAAGGAGCTTGCCGCCCTCAGGAAGGAATACAAGAGCCGCTGCCGCGTGGCCAAGAGAAGCAAGCTGATTACCCAGATTCAGATGATCTTCCAGGATCCCATCGCGTCTCTGGATCCCCGCATGACCGTTCGCGATATCATTGCCGAGGGTCTGGTGATTCAGGGCATTACCGACAAGGAGTACATTAACGAGAAGGTCTACGAGATTCTGGAGATGGTCGGCCTCGTTCGCGAGCATGCGGATCGTTATCCCCATGAGTTCTCCGGCGGTCAGCGTCAGCGTATCGGCATTGCGAGGGCGGTTATCATGCAGCCCGAGATGATCATTGCCGACGAGCCGGTTTCGGCACTGGACGTATCCATTCAGGCGCAGGTCATCAACCTTCTGAATGATCTGAGAGAGCGGCTGGGTCTTACCATTCTGTTTATTGCGCACGATCTGTCGGTTGTGAAATACTTCTCCGACCGAATCGGCGTTATGTACTTTGGCAAGATGGTCGAGCTGGCGGATTCCGACGAGCTGTTCAGGAATCCCCTGCATCCCTATACGAAGTCCCTGCTCTCTGCGATTCCTCTGCCCGATCCCGTGTATGAGAAGCAGCGCACGAGAATCATCTACAATCCCATTGCGGAGCACGATTATTCCGTGGACACGCCCTCGTTCCGCGAGATTGCACCGGGACATTTCGTGTACTGCAACGACGCCGAAGAGGTAAAATACAGGCAGCAGCGCAAGTGACAGGACGGATGAGAAGCAGTGAAGAAGATAACGAAAGCCGCATTCAGGAACTATGCCATTTGTGCCGGCATTGAGGTGCTGATTGCCTTCCTTGTGATCTGGTCAAAGGGTTTTTTCGCTCATAGCGCGGCGGTGAATGTCCAGATCCTGTCCGACGCATTCTTCGTCTCGGGCATCTTGATGACCCTTTTCGGGGGATTGATGTTTGTCAGCAGTGAAGGCGCGCTCATTGGCATCAGCTTTGTGCTCAGAAATGTCGTTCTTGCCTTCATTCCCATGGGCCGGGCGAGACACGAGGTGTATGCCGATTATCGTGCGCGCAAGCTCAGCAAGAAAAAAAGGGGCGGCATTCACTATGTTCTTCTAACAGGGCTTTTCTTCCTCTTTATCGGAATCGTCTTTACGGCGATCTGGTATGTAGCCTTCTATACCGTATAGAGGGCTCTCAGGAAGGGTCCGCCAAACGCGCCCCATTTGCCGAGCGGGTATGATGCATGCCGGCTTCGGCAAATGGGGCGTTCTTTTGCGAAAACGGCCGCGCGCGTTGCTTTTGCGTGCGCGGAAATGAGTCTTCAGAGGACGGCAAGGCGGCCGATCCGGCTTTGCAGCTTTCGGGGAGGGCGCGAATGGCAGGCTGCAGGCCCGCCTTCACGCTTTTGAAGCGGAACGGCTTGGCTTTTTATCGGGCATTCGTTTTCGCGCGTTCCCTTATCCAATCGGTGCGCAGGGTCTTCCTCCCTCCCCGGACGGTCTTGACACTGTCGCCAGGGACGTTTATAATATGATTGGATGTTCGGAAAGGGCGGCGGAACGAAAATGTTGAAAAGGGCATACGACGCAATTCTCCTTCTCGGGCTTCGGCTGAATCCGGACGGAAGCGCGCAGGAGGAAATGCTTCTGCGATCCAGGAAGGCGGCGGAGCTTTGGAAGGCGGGCGTCGCGCCGGTGATCGTGGCCTGCGGCGGTCCCACGGGCGGCAGCGGCCGCACGGAGGCGGAGGTTCTGAAGGAGGAGCTGGTCTCCCTTGGCGTGGACGAAAGCGCCGTGCTGTTGGAGGATCGCTCGATGATTACCACGGAGAACATCGTCAACGCAAAGGCCATTCTCGGCCCGGACCGGCGGAACGTGGCGCTGGTCACCAGCGATTATCATGTGTTCCGTTCCCGGCTGATTTGCCGTCGGCTCGGCTTTCGCGCAAAGGGCTTCGGCGCGCGCACGCCGGGCGGACAGGAAAAGCGCGACAACCGAAGACTGGAGGCCATGTTCACTGCAGACATGCTGCTTGGCTGGGATGCGGGCGATAAAAAACGTCCGAAATGGGCCGAGACGCTGCGCAGGCGTGTCGCCATGCCCATTTTGCGTCGCCGCGGTTATACAATTCCGGAGCGGGAAAAGAAAAACAATCGGCAGGAGGGGTAAATATGATTCTCGATTCCTTTAGTCTGAAGGGCAAGGTTGCCTGGATTACCGGCGCTAGCTATGGCATCGGTTTTGCCATTGCCACCGCGTTCCACGAGGCGGGCGCGAAAATCGTGTTCAACGACATCAATCAGGAGCTCGTCGACAAGGGTCTGGCCTCCTATAAGGAAATCGGCATTGACGCGAAGGGCTATGTGTGCGACGTGACCGACGAGGAGCAGGTTACCGCCCTGGCCGCCCGCATCAAGGAGGAAGTGGGCACGATCGACATTCTGGTGAATAACGCCGGCATTATCAAGCGCATTCCGATGTGCGAAATGTCCGCAGCGGATTTCCGCAAGGTCATCGACGTCGACCTCAACGCCCCCTTCATTTGCTCGAAGGCCGTCATTCCGCAGATGATCGAAAAGGGTCACGGCAAAATCATCAACATCTGCTCGATGATGAGCGAGCTGGGCCGCGAAACCGTGTCGGCCTACGCCAGCGCAAAGGGCGGACTGAAGATGCTCACCCGCAATATCTGCGCCGAATACGGCGAGAAGAACATTCAGTGCAACGGCATCGGCCCCGGCTATATCGAGACCCCGCAGACCGCGCCGCTGCGCGTGCCTGGCCATCCGTTCAACGAGTTCATCATCGGCAAAACGCCCGCCGCGCGCTGGGGCAATACCAGCGACCTGATGGGCCCGGCCGTGTTCCTGGCCTCCGACGCCTCCAACTTCGTGAACGGTCATGTGCTGTACGTGGACGGCGGCATTCTGGCCTCTATCGGCAAGCAGCCGAAATAATGCAAGATGACAATCGGTCGCAAATGTCTTCGCCCGGATGTCTACGACGAAAACACGTTTGTCGCCAGTGAGAACGACGAACCGGTCGGTACGTGCACCGTTCAGCCGCGCCGGATGGGTCTGTTCCCCGACATGCCGAGGCAATATGTAATCAGAGCCGCGGGCGACGACCGCGCGCTGCACATTCTGTACGGCGCGGCGGTCGCGCGCGCCCGTGTGCTGGCCGCGAAGGCCGCCCAGCCTGCCCGCGTGTATGCAGAGGTCGATGTAGGCGACGAGCCGTCGCTGGAGGTGTTGCACGCGCTGGGGTTCTCGGACGGCGACGGCGTCGTTCGAACCTACCGCAGGGTCACCGACCAGATGAACGTGCGGCTACTTCCCGAGGGCTGTACCATCGTGCGCGATTTTCTTGCGGACGAAACCGAGCGCCGATTCTTTCTGGAGCGCTATAACGCCTGCTTCGGCCTGCGCTGCAACGAGGAATGGCTGGAGGAAATCACCTCTCAGCCGGATTTCGCGCGCATTCTTATGGTCTCGCCGGACGACCTGTGCGGCGAGCTGCTGGTGTGGACGGAGGACGGCGAGGGCGTGATCGGCATCCTTCAGACGGCGCGCCGCTGGCGCAGGCAGGGTGTGGCATCCTACCTCATCGAGGACGCCAGACTCTACTTTGCGTCCCTCGGCCTCGCCTATTCCCATTTTGACGTCTGGCTTGAAGCGCCCGGCTGCCTACCCCTTGCGCGCAGCCTTGGCTACTCTGGCGAGGATCCCCTGATCCTCTACCCGTCGCTTCTTTTGTAGACTGTTTTGAAGGTCCATCCCGCGGCCCGCCGGAAAAGAATGCCGGACGGACGGCGGGATGTTTTTGATTTGGTTTTCCATTCTCGCGCAGAGTGCCTGGGGCGGGAATTTCCACCCGCGGGACCCCCTCGGTTAAAAATGGCCGCACGGGGGTTTACAAAACACAGTGCTTCGCGGTATAATTGACGCAATAAAAGATTTTGGGGGCGTGTACCCTGCACCCCGGACGAAAGGAACTGATTCCTTTGGCGATTCGCAATTCTGCGAAGGCGCTGATTGTGCATGGCGACAAAATCCTTCTGAACCGCTGCGTATCGAGGCTGGGCATTTATTACGCGTTGCCTGGCGGCGGACAACACGACGGCGAGCTGCTTACCGAGGCTGTGCGCCGAGAGGTGATGGAGGAAACCGGGCTTACGGTGGAGCCGATGCGCATGAGCGCGATTTTCGAGCACGTAAACGAGGGCCGAGAGGGCGTCGGCTCGCACAAGATGTACTTCGTGTTCCTGTGCCGCTATCTGGAGGACGTGCCGCAGAGGGAGGCCGTGGAGCGCGACGCATATCAGACCGGCATGGAATGGATGACGATTGAAAAGGCAAAAAAGGCAGACCTGTTCCCGCGCGTGATTCGCGAAAACCTTTCCTCGCTGATTGGCTACGGCGAAACGATCTATCTGGGCTCGGAAAGGCGCGGAGGCTGACATGATTATACTGGGCATCGATCCTGGTATCGCCATCATGGGCTACGGTGTGATTGAGACCAACGGAAGCCGGCATCGGCTGATTCAGTATGGCGCGCTGACCACCGCCGCGCATACGCCGACGCCCTCGCGCCTTCGCGCGATTTTCACCGGCGTCAATCAGCTAATGGACATGTTCACGCCGGACGACGTGGCGTTTGAGGAGCTGTTTTTCTCAAAAAATGTCACGACCGGCATGGCGGTTTCGGCGGCGCGCGGCGCGGCGCTGGTGGCTGCGGCGCAGCGGACGGAAAATCTGTACGAATACACGCCTATGCAGATCAAGCAGGCGGTTACCGGCTACGGCAAGGCAGACAAGCATCAGGTGCAGAACATGGTAAAGCTGCTTCTGAACATGCAGGAAATCGCCAAGCCCGACGATGCTGCCGACGCGCTGGCCGTGGCCATTACCCACGCCAACAGCGCGAGCATGAAAAACCTTTACAAGATACAGTGAGGGGCGTCTGAATGTACGCGCATATTGAGGGCACGGTATCCGAGAAAGCCGCAGACTGCATCGTAATCGATGCGGGCGGCGTGGGCTATGAAATTTCGGCGAGCGCAACCACGCTTTCAAGCTGTCCGCCTGCGGGCGAGCACGTGAAGCTGTATACCTATCTGAGCGTTCGCGAGGGCGCGATGGAGCTGTTCGGCTTCCTTACTCGCGAGGAAAAGCGCATGTTTCTGCGGCTGATCGGCGTAACCGGCATCGGCCCGCGCATGGCGCTGGGGCTTCTTTCCGCACTGAACGTCCACGATCTGTCGGTAGCGCTGGTTACGGGTGACGCACAGGCGCTGGCGCGCGCGCCGGGCATCGGCAAGAAAACGGCGCAGCGGCTGGTTCTGGAGCTGAAGGACAAGGTGACTAACGAGGAGCTGACATCCGCAGGCCCCGCCGTGTCCGTGCGTCCGGCGGCTGACAGCGCCGAAACGGAGGCCATTGAAGCGCTGATGGCGCTGGGCTACCCGGCAAGCGAGGCCGCAAAGGCGGTTTCTGCCGTGGCCGGACAGGCTGCGAAGACCGACGAAATCCTTCGTCTGGCGCTGCGCGGCATGACGGGAGGAAGGTAAGGCATGGCGGTTCCCGTATATGCGTCCACTGGCGCGTTTGTCACGCGCATGAACGGGCGCAATTTTCATTTGATTCCCCAAATCGCGCCGCTTTTGGACTGCGATGGGCTGGAATTCATGATGTATGAATCGTGGGCCGGGCAGGAGGACGAAATTGCCGCCGAGCTGCGCGACTGCGGCGTTCGTTTTCCATCGATGCATCTGGACAAGCGCATCGGCGAGGCGCTTTCCACCGAGGGCATGGTGGCGCGGGAGGAGGCGCTTTCCATCATGAAGCGCGACCTGAAAACCGCGCGGACGATCGGCTCAGAGCTGCTGGTTCTGCACTTTTGGGGCGGCCCGCCCGAGGATGAGCGGTTTGACGAGACAAAGGCGCTGTATCCGGTGCTGGACGAAATGGCGAGGGACGCGGGCATGACGCTGGCGGTGGAGAACGTAGCTCGAACCAACGCTCTTGCGCTTGCGCGCCTGAGGGCGCTGCGCGAGCTGTGCTCCGGCCTCTCCGTGACCTACGATACTAAGATGGCGCAGCTGAAGGGCGAAAACGAGCGTCTGCGCGAGCAGGAAAACCGTTGGCTATTCGGGGAGGGGCATGTGAAGCACCTGCACGTGAACGATACCGACATGGAGCACATTTCCGGCGGACGCATGCCGGTTTTGCATATCGGCGACGGCTGCGTGCGCTTTGACGAGTTCTTCCCGTACGTTCGCGAAACTGGCTTCTCCGGCTCCGCCGTCGTCGAAAGCACCTCCACCCGCCCGGACGGCAGCGTGGATACTGAAAAGATGAACCGAAGCCTTCGCCGCGTGCGCGAGGCGCTGAACGCCTGAGGACAGGCTTGTCGATTCCGGCTCCGCTTGTGGATTCCCATTCCCGGCGGGGCTTGTTATTTTGGAGTGGGAATGCTATAATAGAGAAAGAAACTATTTTGGAGGCGCTTTATGTCCGAGGAATGCACGCATAATTGTGAAACCTGCGGCGCGAACTGCGAAAGCCGCGGAATTCAGAAGGAAAAGCTCAACGATCAGTCCAGCGTCCGCAAGGTAATTGCCGTGGTATCCGGCAAGGGCGGCGTGGGCAAATCTCTGGTAACAGGTCTTCTGGCCACAATCGCGCAGCGCGCGGGTCTGAAGACGGCTATTCTGGACGCAGACATCACCGGCCCGTCCATCCCGAAAATGTTTAAGTTTTCGTCGGCCTGCACGGCGGACGAGACCGCGCTGATTCCCGCCGTCACTGCCACCGGCATCAAGGTGATGAGCGTGAACCTGCTGCTTGAAAACGAAACCGACCCCGTCATCTGGCGCGGCCCGGTGATCGCAGGCACGGTGAAGCAGTTCTGGACGGACGTAAACTGGGGCGACAATGACATCATGTTCATCGACATGCCTCCGGGAACCGGCGACGTGCCGCTGACGGTGTTCCAGTCCATCCCGGTGGACGGCATCGTGATCGTCACCAGCCCGCAGGAGCTGGTGGGCATGGTGGTGCAGAAGGCCGTGGTTATGGCTGAGATGATGAACATTCCGGTGCTGGGCCTGGTTGAGAACATGAGCTACGTCGAGTGCCCGGACTGCAAACGGAAGTTGGAGGTTTACGGCCCCAGCCGCGTGGAGGAGGCGGCGAAGCTGGCGCACACGGAGAACACGGCGCGCCTGCCCATCAATCCCAAGCTGGCAGCTGCCTGCGACAAGGGCATGCTTGAGCTTTTCGAGGGCGACTGGCTGGACAACCTGGCCCGCACGCTTTTTGAAATGAAATAATGGAAAATTCCCCCCGACGCAAAGGATAAGGAGGATTCACCATGGCAAAGATCATCGGCAAATCGCTGCCCAACATCCCGTGGGAACCGAGACCGGCAGACTGCAGCGACGTGGTGTGGCGCTACAGCCTGAACCCCATCGTGCCGCGCGACGCGATTCCCTGCTCTAACTCCATCTTCAACAGCGCCGTCGTGCCGTTTAAGGACGGCTTCGCGGGCGTGTTCCGCTGCGACGACAAGCGCCGCGAGATGCGCATTCATTCCGCGCGTTCCAAGGACGCGATTCACTGGGACATCGATCCCGAGCCGTTCAATCTTGTGAACCCCAACGCGCGTGAGATCGGCCCGTTCGTGTACGGCTACGATCCGCGCTGCTGCGAGATCGACGGCGAATATGTGGTCACTTGGTGCAACTGGTACCATGGTCCCACGATTGGCGTGGCCACCACCACCGACTTCAAGACCTACTACCAGAAGGAAAACGCCTTCCTGCCCTTCAACCGCAACGGCGTAATGTTCCCGCGCAAGATTAATGGCAACTATGCCATGCTGTCCCGCCCGTCGGACGCCGGGCATACGCCGTTCGGCGACATCTACTATTCCGAGTCGCCCGACCTGTGCTACTGGGGCAAGCATCGCTTTGTAATGGGCGCCAAGGGCGGCTGGCAGTCCACGAAGATTGGCGCGGGCCCGATTCCAATTGAAACGGACGAGGGCTGGCTTCTGTTCTACCACGGCGTGCTCACCAGCTGCAACGGCTTTGTGTACTCCTTTGGCGCGTGCCTGCTGGACATCGACCAGCCGTGGAAGGTGCTTTACCGCACCGAGCCGTATCTGCTTTCGCCGCAGCGCATTTACGAGCAGGTTGGCGACGTGCCGAACGTGACCTTCCCGTGCGCCGCGCTGGCTGACGCGGATACCGGCCGCATCGCCATCTACTATGGCGGCGCCGACACGGTCATCTGCATGGCGTTCTGCGACGTAAGCGAGGTCGTGGACTTCGTCAAGCATAACAGCAAGGTTTAAGATCGTCAGAAAAACAGGCGGAGGGTTCGATTTTGTTTTACGATCGGCCACAGAAGAAAAAACGCCGTCCGCCGACGGAACCGGAGACGCGCACCCGCCCGCGCAGGCGCGCGTCTCTTTTTCGCATCCTTTTCACAACCCCGAACCGCGAGGAGCGGGACGAGGAGGCGCCTGAGAGCCGCAAAGCGCGCCCGTCCATGCGTCGGATCCTGTTTGAAACGCCGAGGCGCGACGAAAGGGAGGATTACTCCGAGACGCTCGACTCCGAAGCGGATGAACGCCCTGTGCGCAGCCGTCACGTGCTTTTAAAGCTTGTGCTGGCCGCGCTTGCGCTGGCTGCCGTGTGCGTGCTGGCACTGTACGCGCTGCCGGTGGGCGTGTTCGGCTCCCACAGCAAGGCGGATTATCTGGCCGATGGCAAGCTGCCGTCCGGCTACACGCACGTGCTTCTGCTGGGAGTGGACAAGGACGCGAACGGCACCAGCCGGTCGGACACGATTATGGTGGCTTCCGTCGGAAAGGGCAGCGTGAAGCTTACATCCCTGCAGCGCGACACAGGCGTGACCGTGCCCGGGAAGAGCGGCACGCATCGCCTGAACGCGGCCTATGCTTACGGCGGCGCGGAGCTTGCGCTCAAAACCGTAAACCAGAATTTCGGCCTGAACATCACCCGCTATGCGGTGGTGGACTACGATGGTTTTGAGGGCCTGATCGACCGAATCGGCGGTGTGGAGCTTTCGGTCACGGACGATGAGGCCGAGCAGATCAACAAAAACATGTTTGAGGTAATCAACACGCGCTATAAAGGCGGTCTGCTTACCTACGACGGCGCATGGGAGGTCTATAACCGCGAAAAGCTGGCCAGCGGCGGCGAAAACCTGCACCTGAGCGGTCTTCAGGCGCTCGGCTATGCGCGCATCCGCAAGCTGGACAGCGACTACGGCCGCACAAACCGTCAGCGCCGCGTGATCTCTGCGGCCGTGACGGCGCTAAAGGGCAATCTTACCCGCCCGGTCACGCTCGTTCACGCTGCCGTCGGCGCGATTTCCATGCTGGATACCAACATGAACGTCGCCGAGCTGCTTTCGCTGGGCGAGAAGGCGCTGTTCACCTCCCAAATCGACCAAACCCGCCTGCCGAAAAACGGAACCTATACGGATAACGGCGGCATGTTCTACGACGTGGACTTCACCGCCAATTACGAGGCGTTTGTGGAGTTTGTGTACGGAAGCTGAGAACGAGCGCCCTCCAATTTCATACAGAGCCACAGCTGCCGGTTTGCTGTGGCCGTTTTTTATGAGAGAGGAGGATATGCACCGTGAATTCCGCGCCAAAGTTAACTGCAAATTCATCTGAATATGGTATGATGCATTTTAATATAAGAAACGGAGACGCGAATGATGGGTGCTTTACGGAAATTTTTAGGAATCCGGGGCGTGAATTGGACAGGCGAGCGCCCGAAGGACAGCGAGATCTACAAAAGTGCGCTGGCGATTGCGTGGCCGGCGACCATTGAGGGCGCGCTTCTGAGTGTGATCAGCGCGGCGGACACGGCGATGGTGCGCGTGGTGGATAAATACGCCATTGCGGCGGTGAGTCTTACGTCGCAGCCCCGCATGATTCTTCTGATTATCGCGCAGGCGCTGTGCGTGGGGACGACGGCGTTGATTGCGCGCCGCAAGGGTGAAAATGACCGCGCGGGCGCAAATTCGGTGCTTTCGCAGTCCATGGCGCTGATTACGGCGGTGGGCATTATCGTTTCGCTGGTGGGATATTTTCTGGCTGAGCCGATTCTGGAGCTGGCCGGAGCGGCGGACGAAACGCGGCAGATGGCGGTGGACTATTTTCGCATCATTGCGTGCGGCCTGATTTTCAACTGCTGGTCGCTGTGTCTGTGCGCGGCGCTGCGCGCCATTGGAAATACGCGCATCACGATGGTGACGAACATTACGGCGAATCTGGTAAATGTGTTTTTAAACTACTGCCTGATTGGCGGAAATTTGGGATTTCCTGCACTGGGCGTGCGCGGCGCGGCGATTGCGACCGTGTGCGGCACGGCGGTGTCCTGCGTGATTGCGTTTGTGTATGCAACGCGGCCGAGCAGTTACCTGATTTTCCGCGTGCGGGGGCTGCGGTTTGACCGACAGACGTTTTCGGGCCTGATGAGGGTGGGCTCGTCGTCGATGGCGGAGAGCGTGTTCCTGCGGCTGGGCTTTTTCGTCAACACGCGCATGATTGCCGACATCGGCGCGGACGAGCTGACGAGCTACAACATCGTGCAGCAGGTAACGGGGCTTTCGTTCACGCTGGGCGACGGCGTGGCGACCGCCGGCGCGACGATGGTTGGTCAGTCGCTGGGCGCCGGGCGCAAGGACAAGGCCATGGCCTATGTGAAGGCAAGCCGCAAAATTTCGATGATCGCATCGTTTTTTCTGATGGTGGTGATCTTTTTCGCGCGGCGCGCGCTGGGCCAGATCTTTACCGAGGATGAGACCATCCTTGCGGGCGCGTCGCTGGCGTTCACAACGGTGGTATTCGGCATCATGGCGCAGAACGGGCGAGTGGTGTTCTCTGGCTGTCTGCGCGGCGCGGGCGACGTGAAGTATGTGGCGTTCTGCTCGCTGATCAGCGTGGCGATTATCCGGCCGCTTCTGACCTATGTGCTGTGCTATCCGCTGAATCAGGCGCTTCCGGCGCTTCAGCTGGCCTATACCGGTCCGTGGATTTCCTTCGTGATCGACGCGTATATTCGCGAGGCGCTGCTGAACGCGCGCGTGCGCAAGGGCGCGTTCCTGAACATCAAGCTGTAACGGAGGGCACCCTATGAAAAACGTAAGGCACCGGGGAATTCCCGGCGAGGCGTCGCTGCTGCTGGCGGCGGTGATCTGGGGCGGCGCGTTCGTGGCGCAGTCGCTGGGCGGAGACAGTCTGGGCGCGCTGAGCTTCAATGCGGCGCGCAGCCTGATCGGCGCGCTGGCGCTTCTGCCGGTGATCGCGTGGAACGACCGAAAAGGAGGCGCAGGTCGTCCGAAGGGACGGGAGCGCCGGCTTTTGTGGCTTGGCGGCGTGCTGTGCGGGCTGTGCCTTACGCTGGCGGTGAACCTTCAGCAGGTTGCCATTTCGTGGACGGACGCAGCCGGGCGCGCGAACGTGGGCAAGATTGGCTTTCTGACGGCAATGTATATCGTGCTCGTGCCGATTTTGAGCCTGTTTCTCAAAAAGCGTGTGGGTGCAAACGTATATGCGGGCATTCTTCTGGCGCTGGCAGGCATGTATCTTCTGTGCGTGAAGGAGGGCTTTACCCTCGGCGGCGGGGATGGCTATGCACTTTTGTCAGCGCTGATGTTTGCCCTGCAGATCATCGTGGTCGATCGCTTCGCGCCCATGGTGGACAACATCCGGCTTTCGGCGCTTCAGTTTCTGGTGTGCGGCGTGCTTTCGGGCGTGCTTGCGGTGTGCACGGAGACGCAGTCGGCGCAGGCGTACCGGGATGCGGCGCTGCCGGTGCTGTATACCGGCGTGTTGTCCAGCGGCGTGGGCTACACGCTTCAGATCATCGGACAGCGCCGGTGCCGTCCGCAGATGGCGTCGCTTCTGATGAGCATGGAAAGCGTGTTTTCCGTAGTATTCGGTTTTTTGATTCTTCACCAGAAAATGACCGAGCGCGAGCTGATTGGCTGCGCGCTGATGCTGGCGGCGGTGTGCCTTGCGCAGTGGAAGCCGCGCGGCGAAAGGAAGACGAATGAAAGCGCTTAAATCGGATGCCCTGCGGTTCACGCTGCCGGTGGTTGCCGAAAACATCTTCACTACCGGCGTGGGGCTGATCTATTCGGCCATTGTCGGCGGTATCAGCGCAAGCTCGCTTGCGGCGATGGGCACGGGAAATCAGGCAATAAACCTCATCGTGGCGCTGTTCGCCGTGATTACCACCGGCGGCGTCGTGCTGACGGCGCAGCTTACCGGCCGCGGCGACATTCCGCGTGCCTCGCGCGTGGTGGAGCACACGCTGCTGCTCGCGCCCGCCTCCTCGCTGGCGGTTGCGGCCGTGCTGCTGGCGGTTTCCGCGCCGCTGATGCGGCTTTTAATGCCGGGCGCGCAGGCGGATTTTGTGAAGGAAAGCACTGATTATTTTCGCATGCTGCTTCTGTCTCTGCCGGGACTGATAACGATGAACGCGCTGACCGGCCTTCTACGCGCCTCCGGCGAGTCGCGGCTGGCGCTTCTGAACAGCATCCTGGTCAATGTGGTGCAGATTGCCTCGGCGTATATTTTCATCAACTGCATGGACATGAAGATTATGGGCGCGGGCTGCGCCTATGTGGTTTGCCGCTATGCGGGCGCGATTGCCATGGTCATTGCCGTGTTTGGGCATCACCGCGGCTTCAGGGTGGAGGGCGCGCGCATACTGCGGCCGTCCATGCCCGTGGTGCGCGAGATACTGCGCGTGGGTCTGCCTACCAGCGTGGACAGCTTTTCGGTACAGGCGGGTTATCTGCTCAACAATTCGCTTCTGATCGGTCTGGGCGTGCGTGCCGCGAGCACGTATAACGTGATTGCGACCATCGTAAGCTTTGCGGGCATTTGCCAGGGAATTGGCAATGCCTGTGCCGCGACGCTGGTCGGGCAGAGGGTGGGCGCGGGAGACCTGCCCGGCGCGCGGCGGCGGCTGAACGCGATTCTTCTGTATACCCTCGCGGCTACAACGGCGCTGTGCCTCGTGGCCTGCCTGTTTCCGCGCTTCTTCGCGGGGCTGTTTTCGTCCGACCCGGACGTGATTTCGGACAGCGTGCGCATCATGTGGCTGATATTGCCGTTTTGCTATACCGCCGTGTCCGTGAATGTGACCGAGCCTGCCACGCGCGCGGGGGGCGACACGAAATATGTGATGCTGACCTGCTCTGTCTGCGTGTGGCTGATTCGCCTGCCGCTGACGTGGCTGTTCTGTTATCCGCTGAAGATGGATGTGGCGGGCATGTGGCTGGCCAATATGATTGCCCTCACGGCCCGCACGGTCTTTTGCCTTGTGCGCGTGCACGGACGAAAATGGGGACGAAGTCTGCTGTAATCCGGCGCGGCGAAAGGCGGGGCAAAGTCGCCGTGCGTTCCATTTTCTCGCCGGAACGAAGACATCCCTCCCGCAAGGTCCGTCAGATTTCGCGCGTAAGCGTCTGCTCGATGCGCGGGAGATGTGTTTCCAGCGCGGTTATATCCACATTTGAATAATTGATTACCAGCACGTGCGCTTCTGTGGTTGTTCCCGGATAGGCGTAGTCCGAAAGGCACGCCACGCGCACGCCTGCGCGGCGCAGCGCCCACTTGAGCGCGGCGTCGCTTTCGTTTGTGCGCACACGCAGAAGAAAGTGCAGTCCGGCGTCGGCCTCCAGAATCGTCACGCGGTCGGCAAACGCGCTTTTGCGAATCAGCGCAATCACGCGGTCGCGCCGGGCGCGGCAGGCGCGCTTCGTGCGGGCGATATGGCGGTCGTAATAGCCCAGCGTCAGAAAGCGCTCCACCACGTACTGCTCAAGCGCCGGGGCAGCGCAGGTATAAAAGCCCATTTCCTCGCGGTAGCGCGCCGCCAGCGCCGGAGGAAGCACCATGTAGGCCACGCGCACGGACGGGGCGATGCTTTTGGAAAACGTGTTGATATACACCACGCGCCCGGCGGTGTCGATGCTTGTGAGCGAGGGAACCGGCATGCCGGAGAAGCGGAACTCGCTGTCGTAGTCGTTTTCCACGATGAGCGAATCGGTTTCCTCTGCCCACCGGAGAAGCTCTCTTCGGCGGCCGATGGAGGTGACGATGCCCGTTGGGAAGTGATGCGACGGCGAAAGCACCAGCGCCCGTGCGCCGCTTTCGGCCAGCGCGTCCATGCGAACGCCGTGCTCGTCCATCGCAACGGGCGCAAGCTGCATGCCGTTTTTCCGCAGGATGCGAGCCGTGAGCGGATATCCCGGCGTTTCCACGGCGATTACGCGGTCGCGGCCGAGAAACTGAATCAGCATATTGAAAAGGTACTCGCTGCCTGCGCCGATGACGATCTGCTCCGGTGCGCAGGAAATGCCCTTCATGCGGTAAAGAAGGCGGGCAATGGCCTCGCGAAGCTCCGGAATGCCCATTGAAGGAACCGCTGCCAGAAGCGCGCGCTCGTGGTCGATCAGCGCCGCGCGCGTGAGCCGTGCCCACACGGAAAATGGAAACAACGCCTCGTCCGCAGCGTTTTTTACAAAATCCACCGGGTAGCCCGCGTCTGTCTCGATGGGCGCAAGGCCTGCCGGGGGCGCCACGCGGGGAAGAGGAACATCGATCTTGTCCACATAGTAGCCGCTACCGGTGCGCGCGTGCACATAACCCTCGGCGGCCAGCTGCTGATAGGCGGTTTCCACGGTTACGCGGCTTACGCCCAGCTGCTGGGACAGTGCGCGGCGGCCGGGCAGACGCTCGCCCTCCGAAAGCGCGCCGGACTCAATATCCGAGCGCAGAAACCGATACAGCTGGTCGTAAAGCGGGCGCTTTTCCTCGCGCGACAGGGTGTAGCTAAGCATGCCGTTTAACCCTCCTTTTCCAAAGTGGGCCTATCAAATTATATCGAATCAGCCATTTTCAATCGGGCCGATTTATATATAATATTATAGTGCAGACGTTGTGTTTTGACAATAGGAGGTTTATGAATATGCAGAAGCCGAATACCGTTCGCGAGCTGATTGACTTTGCGGCTGAGACCTATGCCGACAGGCCGGCGTACGCCGAGCAGGTGAATGGAGAAATGAAAACCATATCCTTCCGTCAGGTGAAGGAGGACGTCGACGCGCTGGAAACCGCGCTGAACGCGCGCGGCTGCAAGGGCCGCCACATTGGCGTAATGGGCGTGAACAGCTACAACTGGGTGCGCGCGTATCTGGCGGTGCTGTGTGGTCTTGGCGTCATGGTGCCGATTCCGGCGGACACGCCCGCCGAGGGTCTGAAGACGCTGGTGCGCACGGCGGACGTTTCCGTGATTCTGGCCGACGACCTGTTTGCGCCGTCGCTGAAGCCGCTGATTGAAACTGTTTCCTTCAGCGAGTGCGACGCGCTGATTGAAGACGGCAAAAAGCGCATTGTCGCGGGCGACGGCACCGTGCGCGAGCTCGTGCCCGCAGGCGACGATTTTTCGAAGATTATCTTCACCTCCGGCACCACCGGCGAGCGCCGCGGTGTGATGCTTTCGCAGCACAACATGATGTGCATCGCAACGAGCGAGTTCATCCCGCTGGCCGGAAACGTGAGCATTTCCATCCTGCCGATGTCGCATGCGTTTGAGAGCGTGTGCCACGTGCTGGTCATGCTGTACACCGGCGGACTTCTGTATCTGTGCCCCAGCCTGCGCGCGTTCCCGCCGATGGTCGCATCCTCCGGCGTGGACAGCCTGTATATTGTTCCTGCGCTGGCCGAGGCGCTGCTGACCCGATTCCGTCCGTTCCTTGACAAGGCGACGAAGCTCAGGCGCCTGATCTGCGGCGGCGCGCCGGTTCCGCAGGCGCTGGTGGACGCATACGACAAGCTGGGCATTCAGGTGATGACCGGCTACGGTCTGTCCGAATGCGCGCCGCTGGTATCGCTGAACACCGGCATGAAGAAGGACGCCGTGGGCATGGCCGGCTCCTACTGCCGTGTGCGCATTGCAGACGACGGCGAGGTGCAGGTGCGCGGCGAGAACGTCATGAAGAGCTATTATAAAAATGAAAAGGCGACGCAGGCCGCCTTTACCGAGGATGGTTGGTTTAAAACCGGCGACCTCGGACGCATGGACGACGACGGCTGCCTGTATCTGACCGGCCGAATCAAGAACCTGATCATCCTTGGAAACGGCGAAAACGTGTCGCCCGAGGAGCTGGAAACGCTGGCCGTCAACCAGATTCCCGGCGTGCGTGACGCGCTTGTCACCGAGGAAAACCGCACGCTGGCCATTGCCCTGTTTGTGGAGGGCGATGCGGGCGAGGAGGCTCTCGCGCAGGCTCGCGCCCACATTGCCGAGCTCAACAAGACGCTTCCCGCCTACAAGCGCCTGATGAACGTTCGCCTGACGGCGGAGCCGTTTGCGACGAATGCGACAGGAAAGAAAATCCGCTGACGCACAGGGCTGCCATCTTATACAAATGAAAACGAGCCTGCCGCAGAATTTTGCCTCTGCGGCAGGCTCGTTTTCATCGTGTGCATCATGGCTTGCGATTGATTGCTCTTATGTCCGCCTCCGGGCTGCTGAAGCCCATGAGGCGTTTGACCAGAGCGGCATCTTGGCGGTTGAACCTCAGAAGGCTCATGCCACACTATGTTCTCTAATCCAACTCTCTAAGGGTAAAGTTGCCGGACAATCGATTATAAATCACTTGAATCTTCGTTGTACGATTGGGAAATACAGTCTTCTGGGATTTGTTGGGATTGCTCCCACAGCAAATCGACAATTCACAGATATGCGTGATGGGCAAGGTTACCTTTTCGCGCTTGTGAACCTTCGCAACAAGCTCGCCGTCCAGAAAAACCTTGAGCGTGCCGCCAATCAGAAAGGACTGCGTTAGACCGTAGATAATCAATTCGCCCTTTTCCGCATTGAGAGGGCAGCCGCATTCTGTACATACATGAGATTGATCGGATACTTGTGCTCCGCATCCCGGACAATTGATCAGTGTCATTCTCTGTTCCTCCTGTTATCGATGAATTTCAAATAGGATCGGTAAAGTCCCTTTACGGGCCAGACAATACTGGCGACGGATTTTTTTCACCGGACGAATCGAATTCGCACGGGTTATTCGTTTCTTTTAGCCTTCTGGAAGAGCCTTCGCCACGCCGTCTGCGCTGCGAGTTTTGAACGCCTGCCGGGCTTCCTTCTGAATCTGCCGGAAGGAGATGTTGTCGTATTCCTGCTTCATCATGCGCAGGAAGTCGCGGGCGGTGTAAGAGTCCATGGAACTTCCGGCCTTGAACAGGCGCACGAGCAGGTTCATAAAGATGATTCCGGAGTAATAGGTTATGCTGTAGCCCATCAGCCCATTGATGACCGTCGCGCCGGCCGTGCCGATGCCGGGAACCAAAGACAGCACGGTGCCCGCGATCAGCTGAGCTGCAAAGGATGCGGCTCTGTTGGTGACAGAGGCGGAGCGCAGGCCCTTAAGCAGCTCCTTTTTCTCGCTGAGACCGAGCTTAGCGCAGATGCGGTAATACATCGACCATACGAAACTGATCTCGATGCCGGCTGCGACGGTGCTTCCGACGCCGGGCAGCGCGCCGTAGGCCATCATGGCGACAGCAGCGCCCGCTGCATGGGATTTGACCATGCTCATCATCTCGTCATAGGAAACGTTTACGCCCTTTTCCTGTGCCTGGGATACGATCCTTTCGACGGATTCATTCAGCTTGTTTGCCATGGCCAGATCCTCCTCATTTATGCTTGGCTTGCGCGGTTCGTTCTTACAGGAGAAAGTATAGCACGGACGCTTCCGCTCTTTTGCATTCCGTTTCTTTTTAGTTTTCCTGAAGGGCCTCCGCTACGCCGTCCGCCTTGCGGGCCTTGAAGGCCTGCTGGGCTTCCTTCCGAATCTGACGGAAGGAGGTGCTCTCGCTTTCCTGCTTCATCATGCGCTTGAGCTCGTCGGCAGTGCAGGAATTGATGGACTTCCCGGCCTTGAACAGGCGCACGAGCAGGTTCATGAAGATGATGCCGGAATAATAGGTTACGCTGTAGCCCATCAGGCCGTCGAGGGCTGTCGCGCCGGCCGTGCCGATGCCGGGAACCATGGACAGCACGGTGCCCGCGACCAGCAGAGCTGCAATGGATGCGGCTATGTTGGTGACGAAGGCGGAGCCCAGACCCTTGATCAGATTCTTTTTCACGTTGAGGCCAAGCTTGGTGCAGATGCGGTAATACATCGACCATACGAAGCTGACCTCGATACCAGCGGCAACAACACCGCCAACGCCGGGCAGCGTGCCGGCGGCCATCATGGAGGCGGCAGCGCCCGCTGCATGGGACTTGACCAGGCTCATCATTTCGTCATAGGAAACGTTTACGCCCTTTTCCTGTGCATGGGATACGATCTTCTCGACGGATTCATTCAGCTTGTTTGCCATTGTAATATCCTCCTTATTGCGCTTGGCTTGTGCGGTTCGTTCTTACAGGCGAAAGTATAGCACCGGCGCCTCTGCCCTTTTGCATTTTGTTTCCGCGCGTTCGGGCATGCCGTTTGCTGTTTCCTGTGCAGCCTTGCGCATGATGGCCTCTGCCTGCTCATTTGGAGAATAACCATTATCGCCGAAAGTATCGACAGAATCCGCAGGAAAAAAGATTCTTGATGAACCATCCTGCCCCCGCCTTCACCGGCGGGGTTTCTTATGCCGTCCTTTTTGCGATCTCACGGAAAGGACCTATCCAACAGCTTTCCGTTGGCATCTGTTCATAGGCCGTGATAGAAGAGAAGCAGGAAGGGATGACGCTTTGGGGCGGGTTTCTCTCTCCGTGATTGAGCAGAGCCGCCGTTCGTTCGCGCTGGATGGCGGCTCTTGTTTTACATCCTATGGTTTCCGATGTGAATCGTAAATGTCGTAGTGATCATCAGAACGATTGCGAGCGTTTTGTAGGTCGTCATGAGAATACCCTCCCTTTGTAGGGGAGGGTACAAGCCAAGCGTCGTATGTATCCCTTCTGTAATGGAGCAAGTACTCCATCCCGACGATTTAGCGCAGAATACAGCTGTGTCAGCGCGCGGCTAAGGACGCATGCCGTTATTCGATTTCAAATGCCCTTCTGGGCCGTTCGGGCCTTCAGTGGAAAAAACCTCATCCTCGTCGCATAAGCGTGTAATCCAGCATTTCGCGCACAAAGCCTGCGTTCTCCAGAAGCACGGCGGTGTGCGGACGCCTTTTGACGATCAGCCGGGTAAGCGCCGCAGCGGAATGAGCCGGCGAAAAGGGGCGTTATTCTCGGCACGTAAGCGTTTGCGTCGGTATGGATGTCCTCATCCCCGTCGCATAAGCGTGTAATCCAGCATTTCGCGCACAAAGCCTGCGTCCTCCAGAAGCGTGGCAGCGGTGGACGGATACCTTTTGACGATTAGCCGGGTAAGCGCGGGGAAGATTGCGCCGCGGCGGAATGCGTCGGAGAGGGCGCGAAGGGCTTCCGGGGCGGCGGCTTCGTCGAAAATGCGCAGCGTTTCGCCCTGTTTTTCGGATACGGCAACCACTGCGCCATCCATGAGCGCGACGGCGGTGCCGGGCACGCGCAGGAACGCGCGGCCGTCCTCATGGGGAAGGTATGCGCCCCATGCCTGCATGGGGTCGGCAGCGGGCAGCCAAAGGCATTCGTTCGAGGGTTGACGGAGCCGGGAGGCAATCGAGTCAAAGTCAGCCGCGCGCACGAATTGCGAGCCGCTCAGTCCCTTTACAAGGTAGCCGCGGCGAGCCCTTCCGACATACTCCATGTGCTTGAGTACGCCGAAGACTGCGTTCCAGTCCGCGCCCGCCGTCTCGCGGCACACGATGCCAAAGCGGTCAAACAGACGCTCCACCAGCGACTCGGCGTCTGCTTGTGCAGGCGCGCCCACGCGCGACCAGCGCCCTGCGTCCATGATCCGCACGCGACGGCGCACGGCCTTTTTCACATTTCCCGACTCTGCCGTCAGCATTTCCCGCACTGGTAGGAAGCTGTCCGCGCGCACCAGTCCGCGCGCCAGCAGCGTCTTTAGGGCCTCCCCGGCATTTGCGGGCAGACGGCTTGCGAAGCTTGCGCCGCGCACAGTCAGCGTTTGCAAAACGTCCCGCTCCATAGCCGTCAGGTCATCCGGCAGAGGCTCATAGTCGCCCTCATCGTCCGGCAAATCAAATCGCAGTCGGGCCCGCTCGCCCGGGGCATGGGTACTGGCGGTAAGAGCACTCTGCGTTTCGGCTCTGGGAGATGTGGTGGATTCTGCGGGGAGGATGCGGTAGGCCGCGTCGCCGCGGGCGAGAGCCTCGTCAAGAAGCTGAGGGCGATAGCCGAAGACGCGCGCGGGAAGAAGGTAGCCCTCCCATGCCGAGGCAGGGTATGTGCAGCCGCGCAGGCTGTCAAGCGCCTGCGTCAGCTGCGCCGAGGCTGAGCCTATGCCGCGCACCTGTCGGGACAGCATGCGCGCGAAGGCCCGCGCGGGCTGGGTTTCAACGCGCTGCCGATTCAATGCGACGGTCATGCGCTGCGCGCTTTCGTACAGCTCCGCATGGACGTACGCGCCGCCGAACGCGCGCAGGATCCCCTCGGAGAGCAGGGCGTTCAGGGCCTCCTGTGCGCGCAGCTCGTCGACGGCGTAGCGCCCGGAAAGCGTCTCTGCCGTCTGTGCGCCGTGGAAGCGCGCCGACCGGCGAACGATGCGCGCAAGCGCCGATGCGTCGGCCTTCTCCAGCGCGAGCCGATACTCCGCTTCGTTTTCGCGCGCAATCCATAGACCGGGCTCGATATAGACGGCACGGCCGGCGATTTCCAGCGCGTCCATCCATTCCGCGGGTGCGTCGGCTTCTTCGGCCAGCAGGTCGCCCTCGGCCAGCAGCCGCGCATGCAGCTCATCTGCGCTGCGGGGCGCGCGCATCGGCTGTGTGACCGATTTCATGGCCTCCTCCGTGGGGGCGAGCGTCAAAAGTGCTTCTGTAGAAAGGGCGACGGCAGCGGAGGGAATCGCGGTTTCGTACATCATTTCTGCTTCTACCTGCCGACGCAGGTTCAGGCACAGGGGCGAAGGCGCGCTTGTGTGCACCTCATATACGCGCACCTGCCCGGTGCGGATGGCCGAAAGCAGCCGCGCAAGCGCGTTTAGATCCAGATAATCGTTTGCACATTCGTTCAGCGTTTCGCGCATCATTGGATGCTCCGAATGTGTGGCCGCTGCGCTGAGCGCTTCGGCACCGCGCAATCGCTGTACCCACAGCGGCTGCCGCCGTCCGCCGCGCACACCGTTCAGCAGGGCGCGCTGCACATTGTAGCGAAACGCCATGGAGAACATCGGCGACGCCGGCAAAAGAGCCCATACCTCTGCCACCGCACCGCAGACAGGAATGAATGCGGCATCTGGATCGAAAGAGGAGGGATGCGCGCCGCGTGCGGCGTCTTGGTTGGAGAACGAGAGTCGCGCGCCGGTCGCGGAGGCTGCGGCATCCGGATCAGAGTACGAGGGACGCACACCGATCGTAGCACCGCGTGCGGCATCCGGATCGGAGGATGAAGGATATGCGCCGGTCGCAGCACCGCGTGCGGCGTCTGAATCGAAAGAGGAGAGTCGCGCGCCGGTCGCGGAGGCTGCGGCGAGGGAAGAAAGGAGGCCGTCGGGGATTTCCCTACCGCCGACGAGGGTAATCAGTGTGCCGTCGTCATCGTCATAGGCGCGAGCGTCTGCGCCGGCGGCGGAGGCAGCGCGGCGCGAGAGCAGCATGCCCAGCGCGCGGTTGACGGCATCGCCGAAGGGAGAATGCAGCATCAGCTGATGCTCGCCCGCCTCGTCGGAGAAATGCTCCGCCACGAGCACGCGATCCGTAGCCAGACAGCCCACCGCATGCAGTTGGCCTTCGAGTACGCGCGCGGCGTTTTCCGCTGCGTCCGGGGTCAGACCGGCCTTCTGCAGCGCAGCGTGAAGCGCGCCGGAGCTTTGGCGCGCCGCGTCCTCCCACCCTGCCAGCAGAGAGCCGTAGAATGCACCCGTTTCGTAGGCACGCGAGGCGCCGTCGCCCTTCCAGAACGGGGAGGACGCGCCCTCCGGCGTGGTATGCGAAACGATCACGCGGTCGCGCGTGATTTCCTCGATTTTCCATGGGAATGCGCCCAGATAGAATTTGTCGCCCAGACGGGCTTCGAACACGAATTCCTCATCCAGCTCGCCCAGGCGCGTGCCGTCGGCGAGCGTCACGGCGAACCAGCCGCGGTCGGGAATCGTGCCGCCCGAGGAAAGCGCCAGCATGCGCGTGTACGCATCGCCGCTTACGCGGCCGGACAATCGGTCGTAGACCAGCCGCGGCTTTACGGGGCGGTCGTCCATGCGCTCATAGTCGCCCGAAAGCATGCCAAGCACCGCCTTCACGTCCTCGCACGAAAGGCGGCGATAGGCATAGGCGCGCGAAAGCACGCGCACGGCCTCGTCTACCGTGTATGCGCCGGTTGCCGCCATGGAGACGAGGTGCTGCGAAAGCACGTCTAGACACATTTCCGGCGCATGAACGCGCTCGATGCGCCCCTGGCGCGCCGCCTCGCACACCAGCGCGCAGCCGATGGCCTCGGCAGCTGTGCGCGGATACATGCGCATGCGGCTCACGCGGCCGGGACTGTGTCCTGCCCGTCCCAGCCTTTGCAGAAGCGACGATACGCTCGGCGGCGCGCCGACCTGAACGACCAGATCGATTTCGCCCACGTCGATGCCCAGCTCCATCGAGGAGGTGGCTACCATTACGCGCAGTTCGCCGCTTTTGAGCATGCGCTCGGCCTCCAGCCTTTGCTCCTTTGATACGCAGCCGTGATGCGTGCGTGCGAGCGTCTTTCCGGCGCGCTCGTTGATTTTCAGCGCCAACCGCTCGCAGCCTGCGCGGCCGTCCACGAACACAAGCACCGTGCGCGCGCCGCCAAGCGCTTCAACAATGCACTCGGCAATCGCGGGCCACACGCTGTGCTCCGGCAGCTGCCGCATGTCCGGCACGGGTACGTCCACGGTCAGCTCCGTGCGCTTTTCGATTTTGGGGGTAATGATCACGCATGGCTCTCCGCCGGTCAGGTGCCGCGCGGCCTCCTCCGGCGGGTTCAGCGTGGCGGAAAGCCCCACGCGGCGCACGTGCCCGCCGCAAAGCGCATCCAGCCGCGCCAGCGACAGGAACAGATGCGTGCCCCGCTTGGAGGATATGACTGCGTGCAGCTCGTCCACAATCACCGTGCGCGCGCTTTTCAGCATTTCGCGCCCGGACAGGCTCGTAAGCAGAAGGTACAGCGATTCCGGCGTGGTAATCAGAATGTGCGGCGGATGCTTCAGCATTTCGCGCCGCGCCCTTGCATCGGTATCGCCGGTACGCACGGCCACGCGCACGGCGTCCGTCAGCCCCAGCCCCGCCAGCGGGCGCTCAAGGTTCTGCCGGATGTCGTTTCCCAGCGCCTTCAGCGGCGAAATATACACGATGCGCAGTCCTTCCGCAAGCGCGCCCGCATCCAGCTCGCAGCGCATTTCATCCAGAAAATACAGAAACGCCGCCAGCGTCTTGCCCGAGCCGGTAGGCGAGGAAATCAGCGCGTCGCGCCCCTCTGAAATCGCCTGCCAGCCCATGCGCTGCGCCTCGGTCGGCGTTCCGACGGAGGTGCGAAACCAGTCGCGCGTTTTTTCCGAAAGCATCTGCATACCGTCCTTACTGCTCTGTTTTTCGTTCATTTGTATCATAACACATCCGCCCGGAAATGGCAACTTCGTTAAAAGGTGGATAATTTCAGCGCACGCACTTGAAACTTTAATCTCCGCCATGTAATATGGTTTATGACATCAAGCGGTGCGAGTGCGCCGTATGGTAAGGGGATTTCAATCGATGAGAGCCGTAAACATCAAGCTCAGTCTGGCTGAAAACGTGAAGCAGTTCGTCAACATCGCCAGCCGCTATCCCTACGATATCGATCTGCGCGTCGGACGCCACGTTGTGGACGGAAAGTCGATCCTGGGCATTTTTTCCTTAGACCTTTCCAAGCCCATTACGCTGGAGGTATATGAGGATAAGTGCGACGACCTGCTTGAGGAAATCAAGCCGTTCGTGATCGGCTGAGCCAGTGCAAAAGAGAAAAAAGAAGCAGAGTGTGTACGTGCTCTGCTTTTGTTATGAGGAGGCTACGCAGGATGAATCAGCAGCTGTATCAGAAATTTGACGAGCCGGTGAACCGCGTGAACACCGAATGCGCCAAGTGGGATAATCGCAAGGACTTTGGCAATGCCGACGCGCTTCCTATGTGGGTGGCGGACATGGATTTCCGCACGGCGGACAGCATTGTGGAGGCGCTCACCGCCCGCGCGGCGCACGGCGTTTTCGGCTACACGCAGGACTGCGACCGTGACCGCGACGCCGTCGTGAGCTGGATGAAGACGCGCCATCATACGGATGTATCGCCCGAATGGGTGCTGTACAGCCCCGGCGTGGTGGACAGCATGTATCACATCCTGCACGGCCTTTTTAAGGAAGGCTCGCACATCGTCATTCAGACGCCGGTCTACGGGCCGTTCCGCCGCATGATCGAGAAGGCGAAGATGACGTGCGTGGAAAATCCGCTTCTGCACGACGAAAGCGGCTGGCATATGGACTATGCGCACCTTGAGGATTGCCTGCGCGCGGGCGCGGAAGCGATCATGATCTGCTCGCCGCACAATCCTGTAGGCCGCGTGTGGACGAAG
This sequence comes from uncultured Oscillospiraceae bacterium, assembly GCA_964554795.1. GTDB lineage: Bacteria > Bacillota > Clostridia > Christensenellales > Aristaeellaceae > SFHK01. The sequence goes on from CAZKQB010000032.1 coordinate 29,194, forward strand.
GCGGAGCTGGAAACGCTGGTTTCGCTGTGCGCGAAGTATCACACCCGCATCATCTGCGACGAAATTCACGCCGACTTCGAGCTGGCGGGCGCGGTGCATTCGCCGATTCTGTCCATACCGGGCGCGGAGAATGCGGTGATGATGATTTCGGCCACCAAGACGTTCAACCTGGCGGCGCTTCGGCATTCCACGATTCTGTGCGCGGATGAAAGCTCGCGCGCGGCGATTGCGGACAGCCTGAAGGAGGCTATGGCTGAAACGAACCTGTTCGGCCGTCTTGCTACTCGCGCAGCCTATGAAACCGGCGCGGAATGGCTGGACACGCTGCTCTGCTACCTGAGCGACGGCCGCGACCTGCTGTATAACGGACTTTGCCGAATTCCCGGCCTGAAGCCTACGCACGTGGAGGGCACGTATCTGATGTGGGTGGACGCGCGCGAGCTGGGCATGGACAGCGAGGAGCTGAAGCGCTTTTTCATCAACGACTGCGGCGTCATCCCGACCGACGGCCTGGCCTTCGGCGAGCGCGGACGCGGCTTCGTGCGCCTGAACTTCGCTACGACGCATGCGAATATCCGCGAGGCACTGCGGCGCATCGGCGAGACGATCGAGAAGCGATGAGGTTGATCGTATTCGATACCGAAACCACCGACCTGCGTCCCGGACAGATTTGCCAGCTCTCTTATCTGATTGCGGCGGACGGAGATGTGACGGGCAAGAATATGTTCTTTACCGTGGACGAGATGAGCGAGTCGTCCGAGGCCGTGCACGGCATGAGCATGGAGATGCTGGAGGAGCTGTCCGGCGGGGAGCGGATGGAGGATCGTGCGCAGGAGATTTTCGACGATTTCTCTGCCTGCGAGCTGATGGTGGGACATAACGTGGCATTTGACGACCGCTTCCTGCGCACGGAGCTGAGCCGCGCGGGCTACGAGCTGCCGAAAAAGCGCACGTTTTGCACCATGAATTACTTTACCGGCGACATGCAGCTGCGCCGAAAATTCCGCACCGGCCGTCCCAAGCCGCCCAAACTGATTGAGCTGGCGGAGTATATGGAGCTGAAGACCGAGGACATCGAGAAAAACAGCGAGGCATGGTTTGGCGGCGGTGCAGCCGCCCATGACGCGCGCTTTGATACGGCTATGACCTATATGTGTCTGGCCGAGGGCGCGAGGCGCGGCATGATTCGCGGGATTCTATAGGCTTTTTTGCCGCTTTCGCACAGAGATGGTTGCGAAGGCGGCGTTTTTCGATTATAATAGGAAACTGGAGCCGAACGCATGCATGGGAGGAAGGATTCCATGGAATACGGACATTTTGAATGCGGCGGCCGGGAGTTTGTGGTTACCGCCCGAAAAACGCCGCGGCACTGGCATAACTATATGTACAACGATGAATACGTTGCCTTCTTTTCGCAGGTGGGCTTCGGCGAGGGTCTTGCGCAGGATGCGCTGGGACGCCGCATTCCGCTGGTGAAGGATCGCATGCTGTATGTGGTGAACCGCGAAACGGGCGCGTGGTCGTCCGCCAACGGTCTGCCGATGCGCGAGGAATACGATGCCTATGATTGCCGTCATGGGCTGGGCTATACTGCGCTTACCGCCGTGAAGGACGGCGTTCGCATGGAAACCACGTTTTTTGTGCCCGAGGCGGGTCGGCGCGAAATGTGGCGCGTGCGCGTGGTCAACGAGGGGGAAGCGCCGGCTTCGCTTTCGCTGATTCCCTTTGTCGATACCGACGTGGACGGCCCGTACCGCCCGCAGTCCTACAACACCGATTTCGGCGGCTTTGACGCGGCGCACGGCGCCGTGTGGGGACATTTCTTTCAGCAGTATGAGCGCCCCGACTCCGCGCCGCTGTATGCCTACATGCTTTCCGACGCCGAGCCATCTGCCTTCTGCGCGCGGCGCAATGCGTTTATCGGCGTGTACGGCACGAAGCTCTGTCCGGAGGCGCTGGAGGAGGGACGCGGGCTCGGAAACGAGGACATGCTGGGCGAGAAGCTCTGCCTGGCGCTGGACATTCGCGCCGACCTGAAGCCCGGCGAGGAAAAAACGTTCACCGTCGTCATTGGTGCGGAGCGCGATTTGTGCGATTTGACGGGCGTTCGCGCGCTTGCGGCGGAATCCGAGGCGCTGCTTTCCGCTGTCTGTGAAAGGCGCGCGGAGGAAATTTCCGGCCTTTCGATCACCACGCCGGACGCGCGCCTGAACGATGCATTTAACGGCTTTTACCTGTACGCCACCTGCATGGGCAGCCGCTGGGCGCGCGTGCGCCACAACGGCTACCGCGACATGACCAGCGACACCGAATGCCTGTCCTGCTTTAATGCAGACCTGGCGCGCGAAAGGTTCAAGCGCATTTTGTCCTATCAGTATGAAAACGGCTACGCGCCGCGCACGTTTATTGCCGGGCGTATATGCGACAATAATTTTTCCGACTGCGCCGTGTGGATTCCCTTTGCGTTGGACGCCATTCTGCGCGAAACGGGCGACCTTTCGTTCTTAAACGAGGTCGTTTCCTTCAACAACGGCGCGACTGCTACCGTGTATGAGCATGCCCGGCGCAGCGTGGAATTCCTTTCCGGCTTCACCGGCCCGGATGGTCTCGTGCGCATCTGGGGCGGCGACTGGAACGACTGTATGAACCGCGTGGGCATCGGCGGGAAGGGCGAAAGCGTGTGGCTGTCGATCGCGTGGATTCGCGCGTGCAAGCAGATGATGCGCATTGCGCGCTTGTCCGGGCACGATGCGGACGCGGACGCGCTCGCTCCGAAGCTCAGGCAGATGAACCGCGCCGTGGACGCACGCGGCTGGGACGGGGAATGGTATCTGACTGCCATTGACGACGAGGGACGCGGCGTCGGCTCGCATGAAAACGAGGAAGGTAGGATCTTCCTGATTCCGCAGCTGTGGGCGGTGCTTGCCGATCTGGACGACAAGGCGCGCGTGAAAACGGCCATGGAAAGCGCAAACCGGCTTTTGGAGGCGCCACTGGGCACGCGCATAAGCTGGCCGGCGTACACGCACCTTGACAACCGCATTGGCGCGGTTACGCAGAAGACCGCGGGCGTGCACGAAAACGGCGGCGTGTATCTGCACACGATGGCGTGGCGGCTGGCCGTGGACGCGATGCTGGGCGACGCGAAGCGCGTGGAGCGCGACCTTCGGCAGATGCTTCCGTGGGATCACACCTACGCGCCCACCGAGGGCGAGCCGTATGTGCTGTTCAATTCCTACTTCGGCGACCAGACCGGCTATCGCTATGCTACGCCCGGACAGAGCTGGCGCACCGCGTCCACGCAGTGGTTCGTGAAGGCCATGACGCTGTATGTGCTGGGCCTGCAGCCGGACATCGACGGTTTGCACATTCATCCCTGCCTGCCGGAGAGCTGGAACGAATGCGCGGCGGTCAAGAGGCTTCGGGGCTGCGAATACCGCGTGACGTATACGCGCACGGGCTCGTTCTCCGTAACGGCGGACGGCGAGCGGATTCCGGACGGACGCGCGCTGCCGCTGAAGCCGGGCGGTACAGTGAACGTGGAGGTAACGGTGTAGGCGCGCCGGATGCTTGAATTCACAGAAATGCGCATGTGCATTTTGCGGGCGCGTGATACAATATAAGAAACACAATCCATTAGATAGGGAGTGTCTTTGAATGAAGCATACGCTGGTAATCATGGCCGCGGGTCTGGGCAGCCGCTTCGGCGCGGGTGCGGGGCAGAAGCAGGTAACGCCGGTGGATGAGGCCGGGCACCTGATCATTGATTATTCCATTTACGACGCGATCCGCGCAGGCTTTAAAAAGGTCGTCTTCGTCATCAAGCCCGAGAGCGAGAGGCTGTTTCATGATGCGATTGGCAGCCGCGTGTCGCCGTTTATCGAGGTAGCCTACGCGCACCAGACGCTGAACGACTACCTGCCCGAGGACTTCTGCATTCCGGAGGGGCGCGAGAAGCCGTGGGGCACGGGTCACGCAGCCCTGTGCGCGCGCGAGCAGGTGTCGGGCGACTTCGTTGTCATCAATGCCGATGATTTTTACGGCGCGGACGCATATCAGGCCGCCATTCGCTTTCTGGATGCGCCCGGCGCGTCCAACGCGCATGCCATGGTGGGTTACCGCCTGCGCAACACCATGACGCCCAATGGCGCGGTTGCCCGCGGCGTGTGTACGGCGGACGAGAACGGCCATCTTCTGAGCGTCGTGGAGCGCACGAAGATCGTCGCGCGCGGGAACGACGCTGCCTTCACCGAGGACGGCGAGACCTACACGCCCATCTCCGGCGATGCGACGGTGTCTTTGAATTTCTGGATTTTCCGTCACTCCATCTTTGATGAAATGGAAGCGCGCTTCCATACGTTCCTGAAAAACGGCTTAAGCGAGAAGCCGCTGAAGGCAGAATACTACCTGCCCAGTGTGCCCAACCAGCTGCTTGCTGAGAAGAAGGCCACGGTATCCGTGCTGCCCACGTCGGCAAGGTGGTTCGGCATGACGTATCTGGAGGATCTCGCGGAAACGAAGGCCAATATTCAACGCATGAAGGACGAGGGCGCGTACCCGGAGCGCCTGTGGGAAAGGGGATAACATCCATGCTGAACGCCGCGGAAAACTTTCGGCTGGCAGCCGCGCCCGCGACCTGCGTGCCGATGGGCAACGGACACATCAACCGCACCTGTCTTCTGACCGACGAGGCCGGAAACAAGTACACGATGCAGAAGATCAACGATTCCATTTTCAAGGACGTGCCCGCGTTGATGGAAAACATCCGCCTTGTGACGGAATATCTGCGCACATGCGATCCCGACCCGCGCCATTCGCTTCAGCTGGTGCATACGCGGGACGGCAAGTGCTTCCATCACGACGAGACGGGCTATTACCGCGTGTACCACTTTGTGGATGAGAGCATATGCCTTGAAAAGGTGGAAACGCAGGAGGAGTTCTTCCTGAGCGCGCAGGCGTTCGGCTCGTTCCAGAACCAGCTGGCGGGCTTTGACGCCGCCGTGCTGTCCGAGACGATTCCGCGCTTCCATGATACCGCCAACCGCGTGAACAACCTGAAAATCGCTGCGGCAAACGATAAGCTGGGGCGGCTTAAGGAGGTTCAGGCCGAATACGAATTTGCGCTGGCGCGCGAGGAGGAGGCGGGCGCAATGCTGAAGCTGCTAAAAGAAGGCAAGCTGAAGCTGCGCGTGACGCACAACGATACCAAGCTCAACAATGTGCTGTTTGACGAAAAAACGCGCAGGCCCATCTGCATCATCGATCTGGACACCGTGATGCCTGGCCTCGCGGCGAACGACTTTGGCGATTCCATCCGCTTCGGCGCGGCCACCGCCGCCGAGGATGAGACTGATCTTGAAAAGATGACTCTGTCGCTCGACCTGTACGCGGCCTACGTGCGCGGCTTTCTTGGCGCGTGCGGCAGCAAGCTCACCAAGGACGAAATCCGCACGCTGCCCATGGGCGCGAAGCTGATGACATTCGAATGCGGCGTGCGCTTCCTTACCGACTATCTGGAGGGAGACACCTATTTCCGCATTCACCGCGAAAAGCACAATCTGGATCGCTGCCGCACGCAGTTTAAGCTCGTCAGCGATATGGAGAAAAAATGGAAGGACATGGAGAGAATCATCTCCGAGGAGGCAGCCATATGAGCATTCTGATCACCGGCGGCGCAGGCTACATCGGTTCCCATACCGATCTTTGTCTTCTGAACGAGGGCTACGACATCGTGGTCGTGGACAATTACGATAATTCCAGCCCCGAGGCGCTCAAGCGCGTGATGGAGCTCACGGGCAAGACCTTCCCCTATTATGAGGCGGACGCCTGCGACGAGGAAAAGCTCGTGGAAATCATGAAGGAGCACGGCGTGGACAGCGTAATTCACTTTGCCGGCCTCAAGGCTGTGGGCGAAAGCGTGCGCATTCCGCTGCGCTATTACGAAAACAACCTGCTCAGCACCATCCGCCTTCTGAAGGCGATGGAGACTGCGGGCGTGAAGAAGATGATCTTCTCCTCCTCCGCCACCGTGTACTCCGCTGAGAATCAGGTGCCGCTTACCGAAAGCGGAAAGCTTGGCTGCACCAACCCATACGGCTGGACGAAGTACATGAACGAGCAGATTCTGCGCGACGCCGCCGTGGCCGATAAGGACCTGAGCGTGGTGCTGCTTCGCTACTTCAACCCCGTCGGTGCGCACGAGAGCGGCCGAATCGGCGAGGATCCCTCCGGCATTCCGAATAACCTCATGCCCTATATCTCTCAGACCGCCGTCGGCCGCCGCGACCACCTGACCGTGTACGGCAACGACTACGCCACCCACGATGGCACCGGCGTGCGCGATTACATCCACGTGATGGATCTGGCGCGCGGTCACGTTGCCGCCGTCCGCTATGCGGATACGTTCAAGGGCGCGGACGCCATCAATTTGGGCACGGGCGTCGGCTACAGCGTGCTGGATATGGTGCATGCCTTCGAGGAGGCCAACAGCCTCAAAATTCCCTACGTCATCGGCGCGCGCCGCCCCGGCGACATCGACACCGTGTATTCCAACCCTGCCAAGGCGAAGGAAAAGCTCGGCTGGCAGGCGGAGAAGACGCTGGTGGATATGTGCCGCGATCAGTGGAACTGGCAGAGCCAGAACCCCAACGGCTACGGAAAGTAAAAAAACGGCGTATTCCAAAAACTTTTTCGCGAAGCTATTGACAACCGCGTAAACGGATGCTATAATATCATCTGTTCATGCGGTTGTGGCGGAATCGGCATACGCGCACGTTTGAGGGGCGTGTTCCGCAAGGAGTACGAGTTCAAGTCTCGTCAACCGCACTGGATGCTCGAAGGTCTTTTGACCTCCGAGCATTTCTTTTGCACAGAGGCAGTGCTTGACAGCGTACGGGTTTCCCGATATAATGCATGCAACGCTGCATATTGTCATTTTTATGCACTCACTGGAGGATGAATCATGGATATTGGCTTATGCTTTAAACGTTTTCTGGCCTTGCTTCTGGCGCTGGCGCTGCTGATGCTTGCCGGTACGGCCGAGGAGACGACGGACGCGGGGGCGGACGAGGCGCCGCTCGCGGCGTTGACGGAGGCGGCGAATGAAGAGCCCTTGGAGGAGGAGCCGTGGGAAACGGCGGAAATCAGCGTGGACTGGCTCAACACGGAATTTGTCTACGACGGAGAAGCGCATCAGCCCATGGCGGCCTATCCCGGCATGGTCATTCGGGTAATCGGCGAGGGAACCGACGCGGGCACCTATGTGGCTGAGGCCGTCGCGGAGGACGGCTATCAGATTACCAATCCCATCTGCACGTTCACCATTCATCGCGCGCCGATTACCGTGGACTGGGATGAAACCGAGTTTGTCTATGACGGCCAGCTGCATGTGCCTCTTGCTACCTGCCCGGGCGTGCGCGTGCGCGTGCTCGGCACGGGGCTGAACGTTGGCGATTATATTGCCTATGCGGACGCAGGGCGGAATTACGAGATTGACAATCGTGCGTGCCCGTTCGCCGTCGTGCCCCGTCCTGTGCAGGTCGAGCTGAGCTATGCCAAGCGCATGGGCGAGAAGGACCCTGCCTTCGTGCTCGCACCTGAAAACCTGCTGGTTGAGGGCATGGACGCGCAGGTCGTGCTGGACGAGCTGACGCTTCCCATGCTTAAAAACCTGACGCTTCAGCGCATGCCCGGCGAGCAGGTTGGACTGTACGAATACAACCCCGCCGCCCTCAACGCCGAAAACTACGAGCTGATCTTCGTGTACCCCTTCGAAATCATGCGATAAGCTGCTTCAGCGTCCTTTTCGCAAGGGTTGCCCGCTTCACGATGCGCATTCGCACGTGAGGCGGCTTTTTTTCGTTTCAATCGAAGCGGGAATTCGGCGGATTCAAAGAAGGCCCTGTCATGCTGCGGGAAGCATTTGACAGAAGCGGGGATTTGTGGTAAGGTTATGCGGAACGGAGGGATGCGCATGCGCGAAATTCAGGTCAAGCGGATTTACCGCCATTTTAAGGGCGACTATTATCTGGTTGAGGATGTGGCGAAGCATTCCGAAACAGGCGAGCTTTATGTGATCTACCGGAAGCTCTATGGCGACTGCGGCCTGTGGATTCGGCCGCTGTCCATGTTTCTGGAGCCGGTGGACCGCGAAAAATACCCGAATGCCACGCAGAAATGGAGATTCGAGCTTCAGGAAATCGATTCCGTCGCAGGGCATGGCTGAAGGGATGGCGTGGAGGACGCTTCTCTGACATGGAGAAGGCGGTTGCCTGCATGAACGCTGGGACAGGGGGGATTCGGATGGATGGAACGAATCGGGTCGGCTGCATTCTTGTGCATCCCGACGGACCTGCGCGAGAAGCGCTGGCGGAGCTTCTTGCCTCGGCCGGTCTGGCGATATCCGCGGCCTGCGCCGATTGGCCGGGCGCATTGGATGCGGCGGCGCGGCATCATGCAGAGGTGATCCTCGTCCATGCGCTCACTGCGGGGCTGGACGCGGGAACGGCGCAGACGCAGATTGATCGGCTGCGGCTTTCCCGGCGGCCGGCGCTCGTGTACCTTGTGCCGCCCTATCTCCCGGAGTCCATGACGCGCGGAATGCGGCCCTTTATCGGCGCATCGCCGGATGTGGAAGCGCTTCGCGCCTGCATCGCTGGGGTGCTGCCGCTTTCCGTGCGGCCGGAGGATGAGGCTCGCGCGGAAAGCCTGCTGGCGCAAATGGACATTGCACCTGGCGAAAACCGTCGCCGGATGGCCTACGCCGTCGCGCTGGTGCTGAACGACGCCGCCAACGCGGGACGGCTGAAGCAGGTTGTCTATCCTGCCGTTGCCGAGCATTTCCGCACCACGCCCCGCCGCGTAGAGGACGGGCTTCGCCGCGCCATTGACAGTGCATGGACGACCGGAAACAGCGAACGTCAATATGCGCTGTTCGGGAACACGATCGACGCGCGCCGCGGAAAGCCCACTACCGCGTCGCTTCTTGCCACGGCGGCCGAGCTTTTGCGGCAGGGGCCTTGAGGGCGCTTTGGTGGGAGAATGGACAAGGGTTTATGAAGGGTGGCGCAGGCGAAAATGCGAGAGAACGAGTATGACAACGAGGAATTCTTTCGGCAGTATGCGGGCATGGAGCGCAGTCAGAAGGGTCTGGAGGGCGCGGGAGAATGGTGGCAGCTTAGGCGGCTGCTTCCGCCGCTTGAGGGAAGGCGTGTGCTGGATCTGGGCTGCGGCTATGGTTGGCACTGCCGGTATGCGGCCGAGCAGGGTGCGGCGCAGGTGCTGGGCATCGATTCGAGCCGCCGGATGCTTGAGGAGGCCGAGGCGCGCGGAAACGATCCGCGCATTGAGTACCGCCTGTGCGCGATTGAGGACTACGGGTATCCGGAGGATGCATGGGACTGCGTGATTTCCAATCTGGCGCTGCATTATGTGGCGGACATCGACGCGGTGTTCGCGGGCGTGCGCCGAACCCTGCGGCCGGGCGGCGTATTCCTTTTCAACATCGAGCACCCTACGTTTACCGCAGGGGTGGAGCAGGACTGGGCTCGCGATGAAGCCGGTCGGCCGCTGCACTGGCCTGTGGACGATTATTTCCGCCCAGGCGAACGGCGCACAAGCTTTCTGGGCTGCCATGTGCGCAAGCAGCACCACACACTGACGCAGATATTGATGGGACTTCTGAACTGCGGCTTCGAGCTTCAGGCTGTGGAGGAGGCGCGCCCTGCGGACGATCAGCTGGACGTTCCCGGCATGGCGGACGAGCTGCGCCGCCCCATGATGCTGATGGTGCGCGCGAGAGCCGGGGAAACGAAAAAACGGCTGAACGAGCTTGTTCTTCGAAATGAGCGGCCGGAGGACTGGGACACGGTCGAGCGCCTGATCCGGGATGCATTCTGGAACGCGCAGACGCCGGGCGCGTCGGAGCCGTATCTGGCGCATCAGATCCGACAGCATGCGGATTTCGTGCCCGAGCTGGACATGGTGGCCGAGCTTGACGGAAAAATCGTCGGCAGCATCCTGTACACCGTTTCGACGCTGACGGCGGAGGACGGAACCGAGAAAAAATGCCTGACGTTCGGCCCCATTGCCGTGCATCCGGATTATCAGCGGCGGGGCATCGGCCGGGCTCTGATCGAGAGAACGCTTGAAAAGGCACGCGAAATGGGCTATGAAAGCGTGGTTATCTTCGGCCATCCGTCCAACTACGTCGCGCGCGGCTTTGTGAGCTGCCTTCGGGTGAACGTCTGCATCGGCGACGGCTATTTCCCGACGGCGTTGCTTGTGAAGCCTCTGGTAGACGGCGCGTTCGACGGGCGTCGCTGGCGCTTCACCGAAAGCCCGGTCTGCGAAATCGACGAGCGCGACGCGGAGGAATACGACAAACGCTTTCCGCCAAGGGAAAAGCAAACGCTTCCACGCCAGGAGGAATTCTTCATCAACTCGCATTCGAGCCTGCACCCGTAAAAAACAGATAACTAAAACCCGGTTGACATTTAAGCCCAAACCCATTCACCCGGAAGCGTAGCCATGTGAAATACCTGAAGCAGAGATGGCATAAAGTCGCGCGCGGCCTGCAATAAAGCGAAGGCGGCGGCCGCGCGGGACTGCCTGAAGCCGAGACGAGCACAAAGCCGCGCGTAGCCAGTTACTCAGCGATGGAAACGGCAGCTGTGATCACCTGATGCCAAAAGAGTAGCGATAGCAGAACAAAGGCGAGCGAGAACCATGCAGTTCTTGCTCGCCTTTGTCGAAAGCGAAAAGCTCCTCCCATGCCCACCAGAGGAGAACATGGGAGGATGTTCCTTCTCTCCCGTTCCGTTGCCCGAGGAGAGAGGGGAAACGGCGTGCTTCACGCTCGTATTGTCGGCAATCAACTCTTCACCAGAGCACCCCCAGAAGAGCGCGAGAGGGCCGAAGCCCTCTCGTACCCCGTCCCCCGAGGGGGTGTAGGGGAGCGGAGCGCCCCACGCCCGTATCGCCGGAAACCAAACTCCCCGCCCAAACACGCGATAAAAAAGCGTAAGCGCCCCTAAAGCCCACGCATCCGTCCTCAAACTCCCCGGGAGAGCGCGAGAGGGCCGAAGCCCTCTCGCACCCCGTCCCCCGAGGGGGTGT
>CAZKQB010000032.1:40318-40458 GCA_964554795.1 uncultured Oscillospiraceae bacterium
CCACCCCCCCCCCCACCCCCCCCCACCCCCACCCACCAACCCCACACCCCCCCCCCCCCCGCCCGCCCCCGGCGCCCCCCCCCCCCCCCCCCCACCCCGTCCCCCGAGGGGGTGTAGGGGAGCGGAGCGCCCCACGCCCG
>CAZKQB010000033.1:0-38440 GCA_964554795.1 uncultured Oscillospiraceae bacterium
GCTTGCGGCCGTCGTGTACGGCGACAGTGTGTCAAACAAATTCCGGGAAGATCGTAGACGCGCGGGACCAGGTCTTCAGAACCTTCTTCTCGCCGCTCTTATTGAGCTCCAGCACGCGCTTGTAGAGCGCTTCCTGGATGAACGGGCCTTTTTTAACAGATCTGCTCATTAGGTGGTTTGCCTCCTTCCATCGGCGTCCGGCTTAACGCTTGCCGGCCCTCTTGACGATCATCTTGTCGGAATACTTGCGATGCTTGCGGGTCTTGACGCCCTGCGTCTTCTTGCCCCACGGAGACATCGGAGCGGGCATACCGACCGGAGAACGGCCTTCGCCGCCGCCGTGCGGGTGATCGACGGGGTTCATGACAACGCCGCGGACGGTCGGGCGAATGCCCAGATGACGCTGGCGGCCAGCCTTACCGATACGCACGTTCTCGTGCTCGGTGTTGCCAACCGATCCGATGGAAGCACGGGCGTTGATGGACACCTTGCGGACTTCGCCGGAGGGCAGGCGGATCTGCGCGAACGCGCCTTCCTTCGCCATGACCTGCGCGGCAGCGCCAGCGGCGCGAACCATCTGGCCGCCCTTGCCGACCTTGATCTCAACATTGTGGATCAGGGTGCCCAGCGGGATGTTGGCCAGCGGCAGGCAGTTGCCGGGCTTGATGTCGGCGTTAACACCGCTCATCACAGTGTCGCCAACCTTCAGGTCCAGAGGCGCGAGGATGTATCTCTTCTCGCCGTCGGCGTAAACCAGCAGAGCGATGAAGCAGGTACGGTTGGGATCGTATTCGATGGCGGCAACCTTCGCGGGGATGTCGTCCTTGTTGCGCTTGAAGTCGATGATGCGATACTTGCGACGCGCTCCGCCGCCCTGATGGCGAACGGTAATTTTACCGGAGGCGTTGCGGCCAGCCTTGTGGCGCAGGTCGGTGGTCAGAGAGCGCTCGGGCTCTTTCTTGGTGAGCTCGTCGAACGTAAGCACCGACATGAAGCGCCTTGCAGGCGAGGTAGGCTTATAAACGCGAATTCCCATTTGCTTGACCTCCCTATTACTGCGCCATGCCCTCGAAGAACTCAATGGGCTTGGAGTCCTTCTTGAGCGTCACGTAAGCTTTCTTGATTTCAGGGGTTCTGCCCTGCGTGCGGCCCTGTCTCTTCATCTTGCCCATCGTGCGAAGGGTGTTGACGGAATCGACCTTCACGCCGAAGATCTCTTCGACTGCGGCCTTGATCTGCGTCTTGTTGGCGTGAATATCCACGACGAAGACGTACTTCTTGTCCGCGATGGTGTCGTAGGATTTTTCGGTGAGGACCGGACGAACGATGATGTCATATGCAGTCTTCATTATCCGTTAACCTCCTCGCTGGCGGCTTCGACGGTATCGTCATAAAGCTCTTCGAGCTTGTTGATGGCGTCCTTGGTGACGATGAAGCTCGTGTAGCCGAGGATGTCCACAACGTTCAGCATGCCGACGTGGGAAACCTTCACGCCCTCGATGTTGGAGCCGGCGCGCACCACGCTGGTGTCGGCGTCTGCGGTCACGATCATCGCTTTCTTCGCGGCGTTTACGGCCTTGAGCATCTGAGCGACGTACTTGGTCTTGGCTTCCGCCAGCTCAAGCTTGTCCAGAACGATGATTTCGTTCTCCACGGCCTTGCTGGTCAGCGCGCTCACCATAGCGAGGCGGCGAACCTTGCGCGGAACGGACATGCGGTAGGAGCGGGGCTTCACGGCGAAGACCATGCCGCCGTGGGTGAACTGCGGCGCGCGGCGGCCATGATGGCGCGCGTTGCCGGTGCCCTTCTGGCGATAGATTTTGCGTCCGCCGCCGCGCACTTCCGTGCGGGTCTTTGCGGACTGGGTGCCCTGGCGCTTCGCATTCAGAATCGCGCGGACAACCGTATGCATGGCAGAAACATTGACTTCCGCGCCGAAAACGGCCTCGGACAGCTCGAGAGAGCCGACGTCCTGTCCCTGCATATTCAATACTTTAACAGTAGGCATGTTTGCGTCCTCCTTCCAGATAAAATCAGGCCTTGACCGAGTCACGGATGGCGAGCAGGCAGCCGTTCGCTCCGGGCAGTGCGCCCTTGATGAGGAGCAGGTTGCGCTCGGCGTCCACGCGGATCACTTCCAGGTTCTGGACGGTGACCTTTTCGCAGCCGTACTGTCCGGCCATGTGCTTGCCGGGGAACACGCGGGACGGGTCAGAGTTTGCGCTCAGAGAGCCGACGCCGCGGTGATACTTGGAGCCGTGCGCCATGGGGCCGGTATGCTGGTTCCAGCGCTGGATCGCGCCAGTGTAGCCGTGGCCCTTGCTGGTGCCGGAAACGTCAACCTTATCGCCCTCGGCGAACACGTCAACCTTGATCTGATCGCCCACCTTGTAGGGGGTGATGTCGTCAAGACGAAGCTCGCGCAGATAACGAGTGGCGGGAACGCCCGCTTTTGCAAAGTGGCCGAGCTCGGGTTTGTTCTTCAGTTTCTGAGCGCGCTTTTCCGCGAGCTCTCCGAAACCGACCTGAACCGCCTCATAGCCGTCGGTTTTCACCGTCTTGACCTGCGTGACAGTGCAGGGACCGGCTTCGACGACCGTGACCGGCACCAGACGACCATCGCTCAGGAAGATCTGGGTCATTCCGATCTTTTTGCCGAGAATTGCCTTCTTCATTGTTACACCTCCGAGTTGGTTTACAGCTTGATTTCGATTTCCACGCCGGCCGGAAGATCGAGCTTGGTGAGGGCGTCGATCGTCTTGGGAGTGGGCTGAAGGATGTCGATCAGGCGCTTATGAGTGCGCAGCTCGAACTGCTCGCGGCTGTCCTTGTGCTTGTGGGGAGAGCGCAGGATGGTGACGATCTCCTTCTCCGTGGGCAGCGGGATCGGGCCGGATACGCGGGAACCGTTACGCTTGGCGGTTTCCACGATGCGGGCCGCAGACTGGTCGATGAGCTCGTGCTCATAGGCCTTCAGCTTGATGCGGATTTTCTGGCTTGCCATTTCTTGGGTTTCCTCCTTCTTGGACTCATGCACACGCTGCCGGGCGTGCCCTGTATCAATTTTTCGACGGCGCATGAGCCGTCGCCCGATTGTCGGACTGGTCCCCGGAAATTACCGTTTTTCCTGCGTTCATCCGCATGAATGCGCGGAAAAACGCAACCTCCCGGTTCATCCCTCGTCGCGCGTAGGCATTTCGCAGCCGTGCCGTCCGGCAGATAAGCATAGCTTACCCACACACAACGTATCAATTATACCTCAGCGCCCCCGGTTATGCAAGTTATGATTCTGCGAAATGCCGTTCTCACGCCCGACTTCATCAAAAAATAACCTTCATTTCGCCCGGTTTCGTACCCGAACGCATGCTATAATGAAGCTCCATTCAGCAAAACGAGCAAAGCGAGGTGCCCCTATGACAATCCGACGCGCCGACGCACACGACGCCGCCCAGCTTCTTTCGCTATATACTTCCTGCATCGGTCTCCCCTTCTGCGCGTGGAATACGGATTATCCGAACGCGGAAATTCTCGCAGACGACCTTTCAAATGAAGCCGTCTATCTGCTGGAGGAAAACGGTCAGTTGTTGGCTGCCGTTTCGGTGCTGAGCCATTCCCTGTGGGCAAACGACGGCATTCCTTGGCAACTGAACGACAACCCTGTGATGCTCGCGCGCGTATGTGTGCGCCCATCTCTTCAGGGGCGTGGACTTGCCACATGCTTTCTTTCCGGCGTGCTCGAAATCCTATCCGCGCAAGGGTTCCGCGCAGCAAGGCTGGCCGTAGACAAAAACCACCTCGCCGCAATCCGGCTGTATGAAAAGCTGAGCTTTTCGCGGCGCGGCGAGGTTTATAAGTATGAAGAGGATTTTTACTGCTACGAGCGCCCGCTCATTGATCCAGCATCCCCACGCTGAGTCTGCGCGCACGGAAGCGGCGATAGTAGAGTATAAACGCAGCGGACGTCAGCGTCCATGAGATCGGATAGCTGATGCACACCATGCCAATTTCGTGCCTTGCTGGAACGACGAGCAGCAGCCACACCACGCGCAGCGCGCAGATTCCCACTGCGGTAATGATTGTGGGGATCAGCGTATCTCCCATGCCGCGCAGCGAGCCGGAGATGATTTCAATCGGCGCATACAGCCAGTAGCTCGGCGCCATATACGTCATCATCATCACCGCAAGCTGCAAAACGCCCGCATCCTTATTAAAGAGCCCAAACAGCGTTCGTCCAAACAAAGCAAAAATCGTGCCAAACAGAAGCGACATACCCATCGCCATCATCAGACAAGTTTTCATGCTCCGGCGCACGCGGTCATAGCGTCCAGCTCCGTAGTTCTGCCCGACGAACGTCATCACCGCAATGCCGAACGCATTCAAAATCATCCAGTTCATCGCATCCACCTTGCTCAGCGTCACCCACGCCGCCACAGCGTCGGTATCGAAGGTGTTGATGGACGTAGTAATGATGATGTTGGACACTGCATACATGATCGACTGAAGGCCCGTCGGAAGACCAATACGAATCGTCTGAACGAGCATTTTCAGGTTTGTGCGAAGCTTACGCAACTCCAGCCGGTAGCATTCCCGAGTCCGCATCAGCGATGCGCACACCAGCACCGCGCTGACCACCTGCGAAAGCGACGTAGCGACGGCCACGCCCTTCACGTCGTCAATCGGAAGGACGACCACAAACAGAATATCGAGCACGATATTGGTCAGACATGCGGCAATCAGGAAATACAGTGGCCGACGGGAATCGCCCACGGCGCGCAGAATCGCCGAGCCGACGTTGTATATCATGCTCGGAATCATCGCCATGAACACAATGTCCACGTAGCTGCGCGACTGAGCCATTGTGTCCATCGGTGTCTTCATCCACACCAGCAGCGTAGGCGAAATCAAAAGGCCGATTCCCGTCATGATCGCGCCCCACCCAGCGCCAGCAGCATCGCCGTGTGCACGGAGCGAGACACGTTCTGCTCATCCTTCGCGCCGTATACCTGCGACACGATAACCGTCGCGCCCGAGGCGAGGCCGGTAAAAAAGCCAATCACCAGATCCAGTATGCGCGACGCCGAGCCGCCAACGGCAGCCAGCGCCTCCTTGCCCGCGAAGTTGCCGACCACAATCGCGTCCACTGTGTTGTACAGCTGCTGAAAAAACGTGCCAAGCATAATCGGCAGGAAGAATTTCAGAAGCTGCTTCCAGATGACGCCGTCGGTAATGCCATTGCTCTGTCTGTCCAAACGCTGCATACGCTCTTCTCCTGTATTTGATCGACAGCCATTGTAAGCGTCTCCATCCCCATCGGACAAGCACAATCAGGTTAACCCTTGCGTGCAAAGCGTCCGCCCGACGGATTCTGTCGGACGGACGCGCCGTCTTATACGTAAAGCCCTCAGCCGAGCATTTCAATCGCCTTTCGAGTAAAGCCCTGCGCCTTTTTAAGCGCATCCATTGCCGCATCGCGGCTCGCGCCGGTTTCCTTCATTACGATGGCACACTTGATGTTTCCATCCGCCTCCGCCAGACGTGCCTGCGCCTCGGCGCGTTCCACATTCATGGCCTTCATGGCAATGCGCACGGCGCGATCCTTCAGCTTGGTGTTCGTAGCGCGCACATCCACCATCAGGTTTTTATACGCCTTACCCATACGCACCATGCAGGCCGTAGAAATCATGTTGAGCGCCAGCTTAGTCGCCGTTCCTGCGCGCAGACGCGTACTTCCGGAGAGCACCTCCGCGCCGGTAGGCATCTCAATGGCAATATCGGCATAGCCGGACAGCTTCGCGCCCACATTGCAGCACATGGATACCGGAAGCGCGCCCGCCGCCCGCGCCTTTTTCAGCGCGCCGATGCAATACGGTGCGGTCCCGCTGGCGGAAATGGCCACAACCACGTCCTTTTCACACACGCGCAGCCTGTCCAGCTCCTCCGCAGCCAGCGTTTCGCTATCCTCCGCACCCTCAACGGCAGTGCGCAGCGCAACATCGCCGCCCGCGATAATTCCCACCACCATGCCGTCCGGCACACCGAACGTCGGCGGGCATTCGCTCGCGTCCAGCACACCCAGCCGTCCCGACGTACCCGCACCCATGTAAATCAGCCGGCCACCCAGCGGAATGCGCGCTGCCGCTTCCTCAGCCGTGCGGGCAATCTCGCCCAGTGCACAGCGTACCGCCGCCAGCGCGCCGGCGTCCAGCTCGTTCATCAGCGTCACGATTTCAAGCGCGTTCATCTGATCCAGGCGCTCGCTGCGCTCGTTTGTCTTTTCAGTATCGAGTCTTCCGTAGTCCATTTGCATATCCTCCTACAGGCGATAATCCTTCCTGAAGCCCTCGCGGAACGTCTCCGTAACCGGCACTCCCGCATTGCGCGCCGCCTTGACAAGCGCGCCATACACAGGTGCAACGTCCGGCCGCACGAGTTGTACGTCGTTTTTCTGCTCGCCTAGCGCCGAGCGCACCCTTTCAAGAATCTCGTTGTTTTCAATCAGACCACCGCTCACCACGGCTACCGCCGGGCGCACGGAGACGAAGCGCAGACAGGCGCGCAGGTGATCGGCCAACGCAGCTGTCGCGTCCGAGAGAATTCCCTCCGCAATCGCGTCTCCTGCATGCGCCGCCTCAAGCACGGTAAAGGCGAACGTCGCGATATACCGCTTGCCGCCCTCGTAGATGCGCGGAATGGCTTCGCCCAGCGGCAGCTCCAGCCGACGCTGGCACAGCTCCTCAAGCAGCGTCCTCTCGCCCCGGCCGTCATAGGAACGATATGCCGCCTTCAGCGCGTCCGCGCCCACGCGGAAGCCGCTTCCTGCGTCGTCCACCAGATAGCCCCAGCCGCCGACCTGATGCACGCCTTCCTTTGTCAATACAAACGCCGATGAGCCCGTGCCCGCAATCAGCGCAATGCCCTCCTCCGCCTCGCCGTACAGCGCATTGAAGGCGTCGCTGCCGTTGTCCACCCGGCGCGCGTTCGGAAGCAGACGCCGAAGGATCTCGCCCACCGCCGCCTTCGTTCTCTCGTTTGCGCTCCCGGCGATTCCAGCATACACGCTGTCTACCGCAGCGTCCCGACCGCCAAAATCGCACAGCAGCTCTTCCAATTCAGACCGAAGTCTGTTTTCACATTCCTCCAGGCCGATATCCGCCGGATTGCTGCCCAGCCCTCTGCATGCGTTCAGCAAGCACCCGTCCGTTTCCGCCAGTACGAGTGCGGTTTTCGTTCCGCCGCCGTCGATTCCAATGAGCATAGCGCATTGTCTCCTTTGTCGTTTGTTTATATTTTAACACAACGCACAAAAGAAAAGCAAGAGTCTGCGGGAATTTGAGTGCGCAAAACACATTTTTATGTTATAATGGTAGGGAACAGTCCAACCTCACTTTACTGAATGTGAAAGGAGACGGTTTCACGATGAAGATCCACGTGCGAAGTGGTGTTGACAACCTGAATTTGGTACACAGCGTGCTGAGCGGCCGCCGCATCGGCCTTCTGACTCACCCATGCGGCTTCGATTCCACATTCACCAGCACGATCGACCTTCTGCACGCGCACTATCATCTGACGGCGCTGTTCGCCTGCGAGCACGGCATTCGCGGCAACGCAGTTGCAGGCGCACACATCGATCAGGAAACAGACGCCGCAACGGGGCTTCCGGTCTTCTCTCTGTACGGAGACACAAAAATGCCCACGCCGGAGATGCTTTCCGAAATCGACGTGTTCGTGGTTGATTTGCAGGATGTGGGCGCGCGGTTTTATACCTATATATATTCGCTTGCATTTGCAATGATCGCCTGCGCCCGCGCAGGCAAGCCCATTGTGGTGCTCGACCGCATCAATCCCATCGGCGGCCGCATCGTGCACGGCACGCTTCTGGACGAGCGCTTCCATTCCTTTGTGGGTGAATACTCCGTTCCCACGCGCTATGGGCTTACGATCGGCGAGTTTGCACGGTTTGTGAAGGATCACCTGAGGTTAGACGTCAACCTGACCGTCGTCCCGATGACCGGCTGGAAGCGCGACATGCTGTGGGAGGATACCGACGCAGCGTGGGCGCCGCCGTCGCCCAACATTCCCACGCCGCATACCGCGTTGGCCTACATCGGCACCTGCATCTTCGAGGGGACGAACCTGTCGGAGGGGCGGGGTACTACGACACCGTTTGAAGTTGTCGGCGCACCGTTTATCGACGCTGAGCGCTTGACGGCGCGCATGCGGGCGCTGAATCTGTCCGGCATCGGCTTCATGCCCGCGTATTTCACGCCCACAACCTCCAAATGGCAGGGAGAAGCCTGCCGCGGCGTGCGGCTATTTCTTTCCTCCGGCGAAGCTGACGCATTCGCGGCCGGAATCCACCTGCTGGAAGCCATTCTTGATCTGTATCCGCGCGACGCAAAGTACCTTTCGGACGAGCCCACGGCGCTGGCAGGCACAAACCTTCTGCTCGGCACGGACGAATTCCGTGCAGGCGGCCTGAGCGCTGAAGAGCTAATCCAAAAGCACCGCCCGCTCATAGAGGATTTTAAACGCCGCAGCAGGAAATATTACCTGTACGAATAGGAGGCATCGGTATGCAGATTCGCAGGGCCACCGCAGCAGATCGTCCCGCCATATACGCCCTTTGGAACGAAAGCTGCTTCTCTCGCGAGGTCGTTTACAAGCCTCTCGACGCCATGGCATTCACCCGCCTGTTTGAGGATAACCCGAATTACGACGGATCCTACGATCTCGTGTGCGAGATAAACGGCGGCGTCGCAGGCTTCATCTCCGGCGCGGAGAAAAAGGTCTTTCTGCCCGGTGAAACGCGCGAAAATACGCCGGGCTATCTGACGGCTATCTTCGTACGGCCGGACGTGCGCCGGTTAGGCATCGGCAGCGCACTGCTGAACGCGCTTGAGGATGCGTTTCGCGCGGCGGGCAAGAAAAGCTTCGTTTCCAGCGGAAACAATCCCGTGAACCTGCCGTGGTTCATCCCGGGTACGCCGGGGCACGACCACAACAACGCCCCTGGCACGGACGTAGCGTGCGCAGGATACCCCTTCCTCTTAAAGCGCGGCTATGCGGACGCGCACCGCGAGGCGTCGATGTATCTGAACCTGAAGGATTACGTGTACAAGCCCGAGGTGGAGGCAACGCGGCAGCGCTTACTCTCCGAGGGTATTTACACCGGCAGATACGACGTATCCCTGAACTGCGAGTTTGACGGCATGTGCGACCGCGTAGGCAGCGAATACTGGCGCAAGGTGCTTCAGGACGAAACGGCCGCCGCACACCCGCGCGTGATTCTGGCCGGCGTATGCCAGAACCACATCGTCGGCTTCACCGGCCCCGTGGACAAGGAGCCCTCCGGGCGCGGCTGGTTCACCGGCATCTGCGTCGACCCGCTGTACGGTCGGCGGGGAATCGCCACGGTTCTCTTCAATGACCTGATGCGCGAATTCGTTAAGGAAGGCGCGCAGTTCTCCACGCTCTTCACCGGCATCGACAATCACGCGCAGCGTCTGTACAAGCACACCGGCTTCGAGGTACGCCGCACGTTCGCAATCATGAAAAAGGAGGCCTAAACCATGGACGGAAATCGCAAGGTGATCATGGCCGTCGGGGCTCACACGGGCGATGCACAGCTTACGATGGGCATGCTGCTGGCTAAACACGCGCAGCAGGGCGACAAGATCATCGTGGTCGATCTGACCGCAGGTGAACGCGGCTGTCCGGCCGACACGACGCCCGAGGCGTTCCGTCCGTGCAACGTAGAAGCCGCAAGAAGGTTTGCCGAGGAGCTGGGCGGAGAATCCGTTGTATTCGATATTCCTGACGGCGAGCTACGCGACAGCCCGGAAATCGAGCTGCAGCTGGCCCGCCTGATGCGCGAAAAGCAGGTAGACGCTGTTTTGTACCACTGGAGAAGCTCCATTCACAAGGACCACGTGGAAGCGCATCGCATCACCGATAACGCGATTTTCTTCGCGTCGCTGCCCACCTTTGAGCTGGACGGCCTCGCCCCCGCGCCCATCCGCACCTTCCTGTGCGCAGAAAACTGGGAGGATGCGCAGGGCTTTGAACCCTATGTGTACTTTGATGTGACCGAGGCCTACCCGCTGTGGGAGAAGGCGGTCAAGCACCTGTGGCTTACCGAGCACTCGACATCGATGGCGTATCTGAAATACTATGACGCGCTGTCCGTCACGCGCGGCTGCCTGATTCAGAAAGGACGCGCGACTGCCTTCGCCACCACCGGCGACCGCCGCATCGTTCGCGAAACCCTATAAATCTTCATTTGGAATTCGGAGGAATCATTCATGGCCAGAAGACGTTACCCCGGCGCAAAAAGCATGTTCGCCAAGGACCCGGACACCCTTCCCTTTTTCAGCCTTCATCCCAAGACGATCGTCGGCACGATCATCCGCATTTTCATGTGCGTGTTTACGCTGGTCTGCATGCTGCTCATGGTGCTTGCCACAAAGGGATTCATGTTCCAGTGGATCGCCTATATCCGCCCTCTGGCCGTAATGGTGATCGCCGGCTGCACGGCGCTCCTGATTATTCTATCGCTTTTTAAGCGCATGCCCAACACCTTCCTCAAGGTTCTGGTGCCCGGCATTTTGCTGATGCTGGTCATCTCCATGTTCACCGCGCTGTACAGTATGGTAAGCCACATCTGCTCACTGGAGCTTGCGCCGGAGGCCGCTATGAAAGTGAACGGACGCACGCTCATGCTTATGCGCCAGAGCGCAATGCCCGAGGAAATAACCGACGAAAACGGCCAGACAGGCTATGTCGGCCGCATCGACGCCTACAGGTACACGGTGCGGGTGCCCAAGGCCACAGAGGGCATTTCCTACACGGTCGACGGTGAAATTCTCGTGCCCGTGAACGGAAGCTGGAACATAGCCGATGAATGGGTGGATGAGAACACGTTCCGCCTGTACATCGATAAGGACGAAACCGGCGTCGCGTCCGGCGAAATTACCGTTCGCTTCTCGGAGGGCGAAACCACGCCTGCATCCGAGCCCGCGACGGCAGACATGTCCATGCGCAACAACAATAAGCCCTTTATCAGCCCTGCTGCCACGCATCAGGTCTACCTGTATCGCTCGCAGGACTATATCGAGCAGCTGACCGACTCCATCTACATGCTGGACACGCAGGCATTCCCGCGTGTATACACTGCCTACCCGCGAGCGATGCTGTTCTTCGTTCGCACGGACGTGCGCGTGGACGGCGCACTGGAGCTGGATTCCTACGTGAAGCTGCCCGACCTGCGCGTATCCCCGACCGACGACGTAATCCATATCGAGCCCGTCGAGGAAACGGAAGGCGTTCGCGGCTCGATCACCGTTTACCTGAACGAAAAAGCGCCCGCGCTCTCCGCAACTCCCGACGAGGCGACCCTTGACGAAACGACGCCCGCTGCGGCGACCGCCGGACAGACCGAATAAGGAAACGAAAGGCGCTTCATGGCTGCAATACGAAAACGGAACGGCCTCACCGTTCTTTTGTGGGTACTGCTTCCGCTGGCCACACTGGTCACCCTGACGGCATGCGTGTCCATCGGCAGCGTACGCGTACCGCTGAAGGATACCTTTACGGTCATCCTGTGCACGATTTTCGGGGAGGATGTGCCCTCGCACATCCTCCATCCCGCCATTATTGCCCGTGTGCGTCTGCCGCGCGTGCTGTGCGTCGCGCTGGTAGGCGCGTCTCTGTCTCTGTGCGGCGCGGCGATGCAGGGGCTGCTTAAAAACCCGCTGGCCGACGGCTCCACGCTGGGCGTTTCCAGCGGCGCGTCGCTGGGGGCGGTAGTCGCTATTGCATTCGGCGTGTCAATTCCTGGCCTGCCATTAGCAGGAACGGTGGGTATGGCGATGCTGTTTGCGTTTCTTTCGCTTCTTTTCATTCTTACGCTGTCCTTTAAGCTTGACCATTCCCTGTCTACCAACACGATCATATTGATCGGCGTGGTCTATTCGATGTTCGTTTCCAGTGCCATGAGCCTGATCGTTACCTTCGCATCCGACCGTCTGCGCCAGATCACCTTCTGGACGATGGGCAGCCTGGCCGGAAGCTCCTACTCGAATGCGCTGATGCTGCTGGTCGCCTTTGCCGTTTTCGGCGGCGCGATTCTTCTGCATGCCCACGAACTGAACGCCTTCGCCGTGGGCGAGGATAACGCTCGCTTTATCGGCGTAAACGTTCGGCACGTGAAGCTTCGACTGCTGGTGTGCGTGTCTGCGTTGATCGGCGTGTGCGTGTCCATCGGCGGCTCGATCGGCTTCGTCGGCCTAGTGACGCCGCATATCGTGCGGCTGCTCACCGGCCCAAACCACAAGCGGCTGCTGCCTGCCTGCGCGTTCGGCGGCGCAATTTTCCTGATGCTGTCCGACCTCGTCGCGCGCACACTGCTGAGCCCGGTCGAGCTGCCCATCGGCGTGGTTACGTCGCTGATCGGCGCCGCGCTGTTCATTTATATCTTTGCAAAATCGGGGAGGAAAAGCCGTGCTTGAAGTAAAAAACCTCTCCGTAACCCTCGGCGGCGTGCAAATTCTTACGGATGTAAGCTTTTCCGCGCGCGATGAACAGTGGCTCATGATTCTCGGCCCTAACGGCGCTGGCAAGAGCACGATTGTAAACGCCATCTCCGGCGGCATTCCCTATACGGGCGAGGTGCGACTGGACGGCGAAAGCGTGCGCTGCATGAAGCCTCGCGCACGTGCCCGCAAGCTGGGCGTGCTTTCCCAGAATCATCATGTGAGCTACGCGTTCACGGTAGAGGAAATCGTCCGCATGGGTCGGTATGCCCACGCACGCAGCCCGTTTTCCCTGCGCGGCGAGGCAGACGAGGCGTCTTTTCTCGACGCCGTGGAGCAAACGGGACTGACGGGCTTTCTGAAGCAGTCGATGCTGACGGTATCCGGCGGTGAAATGCAGCGGGCCTTTCTTGCGCAGCTATTGTGTCAGGATCCGCGTCTGATGCTTCTGGACGAGCCGACGAACCATCTCGATCCCAAATATCAAAAACAGATTTTTGACCTCGTGCGCCGCTGGGTCGCACAGAGCGGCCGTTGCATCGTATCCGTCGTTCACGATCTATCGCTGGCTCGCGCCTACGGTACACATGCGCTGCTTCTCAAGGACGGCCGCGTTTGCGCGTCGGGCGACATTCGAGCCGTGCTCACCGACGAGCATCTTCGGCAGGTCTACGACATGGACGTATACGGCTGGATGCGCACGCTGTACGAGGGCTGGACGGAGGAAACCACATGAAGATTCGCTGCTTTGCCACGCCGAACGATCTTCTTCCCGGCGATCTGGATGGCGCGACGGCGATTGTCATCGATACGCTGCGCATGACCAGCGTTGCCGCCGCAGCCATGAGCAACGGCTGCGCCGGGCTACTTGCCTGCGCAACCGTCGAGGGCGCACGTGAGGCCGCCGATGCACGCGGCGCACTGTTGGGCGGCGAACGCAGCGCCCTGAAGATCGATGGCTTTGATTTTTCCAACTCTCCGCTCGAATATACCCGCGAGGCCATCGGCGGGAAGCATCTGGTCATGACGACGTCCAACGGCACGCGCGCCATTGCCGCCTGCGCCCCGGCGCGCCGTCTGCTTCTGGCCGCGCTCGTCAACGTCGCCGCTGTGGCAGAGGTCTGCAAAAGGGAAGATACCGTGGCCATCGTGTGCGCCGGAACCGCCGGCGCATTCACGCTGGAGGATGCATTGACTGCCGGTGCGCTGTCCCTGTGCCTAAGCGGCGCCGAAAAGGACGACGCAGCCATCGCCTTTGAAGCCCTGTGGCTCACTGCCCGCGGTGACCTGCACCGCGCACTTTCCGCCACCCGGCACTATAACCGTCTGCTCTCCCTTGGCTTCCGGCGCGACCTCGACTTCTGTCTCACCCCTAACCGCCTGTCCGTCGTGTGCGAACAGGCGCATGACGGCTGGTTCTACCGCCTGTAGGTTCGGTATCGCACGCTCCCTCCGCACAATCATGTCGATCATTTCCGCTATGCGTATGGAAAATACGATCGCGCCGCCAGATTCCTCCGCCTTGGAGCAAAAATGGCAGAGAGACTTCCCTCTGCCACGTTGATATGTATGGGACGCCGGTCTCATTTGTTCCATTTTGTTCTCCCAGCGCCGACGTCTATCTGAAACCGCCCGTTGCATTTCATGTGGCGGGGGCGGCAGCCGCCGAAAGGGGATTAGTTGCTGCCGGTCATCGTGCAGCCGCAGCGCGGGCACAGCGTCGAATTTCCGGCGCAGCTTGTGCCGCAATTGGAGCAGGTCGAGCACGAGCAGCCAGTGGTCGTTGCTCCCGCGACGCTTCCGTTTGCAGAGCAGGTTCCACTGCAGGTGGGCTTTCCGCCCGTGTAGAACGTACAGCCGCCGATCGACGTGTTCGCCGCCGCAGTATTCGTCTGCTGACACGCGCTGGAACGCGGGAAAATGGGCAGCGAGAAAAACTCGTCGCACACGCTCTCGGCAAACTCCTCGCACGGCGGAATCTCGCAGAAGCCGTAGGACGGCACCATGACCTCCACCTCTGCCAGAATCTTCAGCACCACCGTTACACAGATGGTAATCTGGAACTTGCAGTTGCCCACATAGCGTCCGCTGACGCAGATGGCGCTGACCAGGCTTTCCAGCGTAAACGGCACAATGGATTCGTCCGGGATGGCAAGCAGAACATCCTTTGATACCTTCAGCGTTGCCTGCCCCATCCATTCCTGGCACTTCTGGTCAATGAACAGCACGTCAATGGGAATGGAAACGTCTCCCTTGACGCGCGCAAACTGCGGCCGGTCGCACAGGCGGTCCACAGACAGATTGGAAATCACGCCCTCCGTGGTCGAGGAACGGCAGCTTTCAAACGTCCACGTTCCGCAGGGCTGCGGGAGACACTCGGCGGTCTCGGCGTTTTCCAGTGCATCCTGATAAGTAATTTCGCCGCAGGTACCGCAGCGGCAGTTGCACTTGTTGCCGCTGCAATCGCAACGGCAGTTGCGGTTTATTTCCTGAGCGCCGCAGTTGGTGTTGGGCAGCACAGGCACGATGTTGGACACCGTAACCTCCTTGTCGTTCAACTGCTCCTGCTGCAAACACGAATCGTAGACGTTCTTCACCTGAATACAGATGCGTTCGCAGATTCCGTCCATGGCGTTCCCCGTGATCTGACCGGGGCTGGTGTCAGCATTCGCATTCTTATAGCTGTAAAACGACATATACGCATTCCTCCCGTTTTTCCGCTTCGGACGCCCTCCGGCGCCCACAACGCATCATATGCCGCCGCGAAAAACGGGTGCGCGCTTGCAAAGGAGGTTCCCTTTATGGATAAATCCCGTAGAATCGAGTTTTCTCTGAACGGCAGAAACGCAATTCTAATCTTTCCCGATCAGCCTGCACCGGGCAGGCCGTGGGTGTGGCGCACGGAATTTCTGGGTGCGTTCGATGACGCCGACCGTGCGCTGCTTGCTCGCGGCTGGCATATCGCCTATTTACGCGCGTCCGATCTGTACGGCTGCCCGGAAGCCATCGAGGCCATGTTCGACTTCTATCGCCATCTGACCGCCGAATATGCGTTCAGTCCCTTCCCCGTCCTATTCGGCTTCAGCCGCGGCGGACTGTATGCCGTCAACTTCGCTCTCGCACATCCCGGCTGCTACGCGGCGCTGTATCTGGATGCACCTGTGCTCGATATTCGCAGCTGGCCCGGCGGTATGGGAAGAGCCGAGCGCTACCCGCGTGAATGGGAGGAATGCCTGCGCTGCTACGGCCTTACAGAAGAGACTTCGGTCTGTTTTGATCAAAATCCGATCGACCGCGCCAACGACCCGGCGCTGAAGGACGCAAAAATTCTCATCGTAGCAGGGCTTGCCGACCGCACGGTTCCCTATGAAGAAAACGGAGCCATTTTTGCGGCGCAGCGCCGTGCCGCAGGCGAAACGGTTGAGACAATTCTGAAGCCGGACTGCGATCACCATCCGCATTCGCTTTCCGATCCTGCCCCCATCGTCCGCTTCGCCGAGAACGCCTTCCGCGATGCGAAAGCCTAACTCATCCAAAGTCTACGCAGAACGCCCGATTTCCCATAAAAAATCATCGAAAGCCCCTTCCGTGCGTATGATGCATCAATGAACGGCGGGAGGTGCTTTTCATGCACGGTTTCAGGCGGCGTTTTTCCATTCTGCTCGTGTTTCTGTTCGGCTTCTTCGTACCGGCGCGTGCGGAGCTGTCCCTGCTTCCTTTGGAGGAGCACGCGCCCGTATCGCTGGAATGCAAAAGCGCGCTTCTGATGGAAGCCTCCAGCGGCCAGATCATTTTTGAAACAAATGCCGATGAGAAGCGCCCGGTCGCGTCCGTCGTAAAGATTATGACGATTCTGCTGTGCCTTGAGGCCGTCGATGCTGGGCGCGTGTCGCTGGACGACCACGTGACCATATCGAAGAACGCATCCGGCATGGGCGGCTCGCAGGTGCTTCTGGATACCGGTGAGGTGCAGCCGCTGGACATCCTTCTGAAAAGCACCGTCGTCGGCAGTGCCAATGACGCAGCCGTTGCCATTGCCGAGCATCTATATGGCTCACAGGAGCTGTTCGTAAAGCAAATGAACGCCCGCGCACAAGCGTTGGGCATGAAGGATACCGTGTTTGTGAACTGTACCGGGCTGCCCGCGCAGGGGCAGCACACCACCGCGCGCGACGTCGCGCGCATGGCTGCGGCGCTGTTTGGTCACGAGCTGTATTACAAGTACGCCAGCGTCTGGATGGACAAGGTGGATCATGGCGACGGCCGCGTGACCGATCTCACCAACACAAACCGGCTGATTCGCTTTTACGATGGCTGCGACGGAGGCAAGACCGGCTCGACAAACGAAGCCGGATATTGCATCGCCGCCACCGCCAAACGCGGCGACATGCGCCTGATTGCTGTGGTACTGGGCGGCAGCAGCGGGAAAAAGCGCTTTGCCTGCGCCGAAACGATGTTCGATCATGGCTTCGCCAACTATCGCCTGCTCACCGCAGCCGAAAGGGGCACGCGCGTGCGCGGAGAAATGCCCGTGACGGGCGGAAGCCTTGAAAGCGTGCCGCTTGCGCTGGACGGCGACCTGACGCTATTGATGAACAAGGCCGACGCCGCCGAAATCGAACTGAAGCCAGACCTGCCGCCAAGCGTTGCCGCACCCATCGCTGCCGGAGACGAGATTGGCTCCGTCGATATTCTGCTGAACGGCCGAACCATTGCCCGCATTCCCGTCGTCGCCGCCGACTCCGTGGCGCGTCAGGGATTCCCTGACGCATGGCGTCGCCTGTGGGAAGGCTGGATGTTTTAATGCCCTCCGTGCACATGAAGCGCTGCCCGCCTCGCGGAAACCTTTTCAGCCCCGACGGAATCGCACAAATTCTCCGCCTGCCAGCACGCAGGCCAGCGCAAGAAGCCTTCATGTCCCCGATGCCCTATGAATGGGGCACCGCGCATTCGTCCCTTGTCCATAGAAAACCGGGCGCACGTCTGATGCGCCCGGAATCGTTTTCCGCCGTCCTTCAGTTTTCAGGGATGGGCGTCAAGTAACCTGCCTCCACGCCGCGGATACCAAGTCCGGGCGCGTCCGACACGGCAATATCCTTCTCCGCGAATACCGCGCCGCCCAGCACGGGATCCTCGGAACAAAGCACCGGCCCGTCAAGATCGATTTTCGTAATGATTCCGCGCGCGCACGCCAGATGTACGGCAGCATTCACGGAGATTTTCGCCTCCAGCATGCAGCCAATCATGCACGGCACGCCGTACACCTCGGCCGCTGATGCGATTTGCAGCGCCGGGTACAGACCGCCGCACTTCATCAGCTTGATGTTGATCAGGTCTGCCGCGCCCATCTGCATGATTTTCAGCGCATCCGCGGGTGAGAATACGCTCTCGTCCGCCAGCACCGGCACACTGCTGCGCTCGGTGACGTATTTGAGTCCCTCGAAATCGTGCGCGGCCACGGGCTGCTCCACGAATTCAATGTCCAGTCCCCGATCCTGCATAGCATTCAGAATGCGCACTGCCTCCTTCGGCTGCCACGCCTGGTTTGCATCAATGCGCAGAATCGTGCTCGCGCCCGCGGCCTCGCGCACCGCGGCCAGCCTCCGCACATCCAGCGCCGGGTTTGCTCCCACCTTGACCTTCAAGCAGCCATAGCCTCGGCGGATGGCCTCGCGCGCATCCTCCGCCATTACCTCCGGCTCGTTTACGCTGATGGTTATGTCCGTTTCAATCGCCGTGCGTCCGCCGCCCAGCAGCTTATAGACCGGCAGACCGTACCTCTGACCATACAAATCCCATACCGCCATATCCACGGCGGCCTTTGCGCTGGTGTTCTTTACGACGCAGGACTGAATCGTCTGAAGCAGGGGCTCCAGCGCCTCCACCTCGCGCCCGATAACTGCCGGAGCAATATGGTCGCGAATTGCGCCGACAATGCCGGAAAACGTATCTCCAGTTATCTTGCCGGTAGGCGGCGCCTCGCCCCAACCAACCGCGCCCTCGTCCGTTCGCACCTCTACGACGACGTCCTCCACGCGATACACCGTGCGCAGCGCCGTTTTAAAGGGCACACGCAGCGGCACAGACAGCCTCCACAGGCGAATATCGGTAATCTTCATGGGCTGGCCTCCCCTGTTTTTCTTTTATTATACACGAACGCAACCGTCATTTCAAGCATTCTAGTAAAGGCGCTTGACAATTGGGGGAATCCTGCGCCATCAATAACATATCGTTGTTAATAGCAATGTGTTTGATTCGGAGGACGCATGCCGGTCATTCGAAACGTCAGCCCAGCGTGCTCTCCATCTGCGTTGCGCTCCCAGCTGAAGTGCCGGGGTCTTCCGCCTCGCCATGAAGCCGACAAAACGCCTCCCGAAAACGCTGCGGAATCGCCTCGGGCGGCAGAGTATTCATACATGCCTCCGTGCCGGCTTCGACCGCCGTTTCGTAATACCAGCATTTATATTCCACCACATCCAGCGTCCGGCGAAGCTCCTCCATCTGGGCAAGCAGACTCTGGCGCTGCTCATAAATCATTTCCAGCCGTTCCTTCAGTGTTTCATCGCCTCGCATGGCGCTTTCGACGTACCGCCGAATGCTTTTAATCGGCATGCCGGCGCTTTTCAGGCAGGAAATCATCTTCAGCCAGCCGAGATCCGTTTCCGTAAACCTGCGGATTCCGCCTGACGAACGCCCCACAAACGGAAGCAGCCCTTCCCGGTCGTAGTAGCGCAGGGCAGACGGCGCTACGTTTAGTATTTTCGCAACCTCACTTACCGTGTACAGCATTTTTTCCTCCAGGTATTGACCTAAAGTATACTTTAAGTTGTAGAATATAGTCATTATATCAGAGCCATGAGCTTTGGTCAACAGGAGGGCATTTCATGGAATACAGACAGCTGCCGCATGGCGCGCCGCACGAGCGGTTCAGTGTGCTTGGTTTGGGTATGGGCGGAATTCAGAACGCGCCCGCAGAGGAAATCGAAGCCGTGATTCGCAAGGCCATTGCCCACGGCGTGAACTTCTTTGACCTGTGTACTGGCGGAAACGTGTACGCCCCGATCGGCCGTGCGATTCGTCCGCATCGCGAGAAGGTATTCGTGCAGGTACATTTCGGCGCGGTATACAGCGAAGCCGGTGAATACGGCTGGAGCCGCGACTTTGAAACCATCCGCAAAACCTTCCTATGGGAGCTGGACGCGCTCGGCACCGACTATGTGGATTTCGGCTTTCTCCATTGCGTGGACGAGCTTGGCGACTATGAAACGCTCATCCGCATTGGTCTGGTCGATTATCTGAAGGAGCTGAAGGCGAAGGGCATCGTGCGCCACATCGGCTTTTCGTCCCATACGCCCGCTGTTGCCAACCGCATTCTCGACGACGGCTTCGTTGACATGATGATGTTCTCACTGAACCCAGCCTACGATTTTGAGAAGGGCGACGAGTACGGTGTCGGCAGCGTTCATGAGCGGTATGATCTCTTCCGCCGTTGCGAGCGGGAGGGTGTGGGCATCTCGGTCATGAAGCCGTTCTTTGCCGGGCGGCTGCTGACTGCGGAGCAGTCCCCCTTCGGCACGGCGCTGACGCATGCCCAGTGTCTGCAATACGCGCTCGACCGTCCCGGCGTATTAGTAGCCGTGCCTGGCGTGCAGAGCCTCGCTCATCTCGATCAGCTGCTTCACTTTCTCACCGCCACTGACGCGGAAAGGGATTATTCCGTCATCGGCTCCTTCAAGGCGGACGCCGTCGCCGGCACGTGCGTGTATTGCAGCCATTGTCAGCCCTGTCCGGCCGGCATTGACATCGGCCTCGTGAACAAGTATTACGACCTTGCCCGCGCGGGCGACGAGATGGCCGCGAACCACTATACCAAGCTGTCCGTGAAGGCCGACGCATGCCTGCACTGCGGTCATTGCGAGCGACGCTGCCCGTTTGGCGTAAAGCAAATAGAGCGCATGCTCGAAATTGACGGCTATTTCTGCCATAACGCCTGATGAAAAGCGTTTTCTCACTGTCGCGGTTTTCAGCCTCAGGCATACTTTCCCCCAAACAAGAGTGCACGCACCCTCCGCGCAGGCAGCCATGACGATATCTCCTCTCTGCGAATCGCTTGCCTCTCCCGCAAGCCTTTCTACCCGATTACCAGATTCCCCGGCCACACGAGCAATGAAGGAACTCTTGAAATCACTAATCTGTGCAGCATACGCCGATTCCCACCCACTTCGCAGCGTGCGTGCCATTTACCGCAATGCGGAAGCAAGCTTCTCCCACGCCTCAGAAAAGGGCTGCCGCGGAACGAATTCCGCAGCAGCCCTCTGCTTATGTGTGATGCGTCAGAGAATTGGATTACAGGCCCTTCTCTTCGATCTTCTCATCGATGATGTCCATGTACTCCTCAACACCCAGCGCGTTGAAGCCATTGACGTACTCATCCCAATCATCGTCAACGCTCTTCTTGCCGGTGATGAAGTTGCCTGCCCACTCGTCGAGGTAGGTGTCGAAGTCAGCCGTCAGCACGGATACACGGGAAGCGGTATCAGAATCGTACACGAAAGGAGCCCACACGGCGCCGCCGCACTGGTCAGGCGTGTACTTGATCAGGCCAGCCGCAGATTCCAGAGATACCGGCCAGGTCTCGCCGCCCTTGAACAGCTCGTTCGTCGCGCAGGAGGGGTTCATGCCGCCCGCCCAGGTGCACCACTGAGACTGTACCTGCTCGAAGTTGCGGCCATCGGGATCGTTCAGGATCGCGTCGGTCAGAGCGTAGGTACCGGTCTCGGCGTCATAGGTGTAGCTCTTGCCTTCTTCGCCCATGAAGTAGGCAACGATGCCCTCTACGGAGTAGAAGTAGTCCGCCCACTTGGCCATGGTTTCACGGTATTCCTCGGGGCAGTTCTTGGTGATGCAGAGGTTTGCGCTCTGGCTGGCAGGCATAGAGAAGTTGCACCACATCTTTTCGCCATTGTAGCCCTCGAGCGGCTCGGTCATGGGAACGGTCTGGGCTTCGTAGGAGCCGGAAACGGGGCTGTTGTTTACGAAGCAGTAGGTCAGCGTGCGGCCGGTGGAGCACTTGGTTATCAGCTGCGCGAAGGTATCGGTGAAGATATCCTTGTCAAGCAGACCCTCGGAGTACAGCTTGTTGGCGTAGCGCATGAGCTCCTTGTAGCCATCAGCGGTGTGCCAGAAGCGACCGGTACCGTCCTCGTTCTGGTCGAACCAGTAGCAGGAAGCGCCGCGGTTCATCAGGCCGAAGGAACCGGCCAGGGTGTAGTCCAGCTGACTCCAGTCGGAGAAGCCCCACGGAATGGTGTCGTCTTCGCCATTCTGGTTGTAATCAAAGTCCTTGATCTTGGTGAGGTAGTCATAGAACTCGTCCAGCGTCTTCGGCGGGTTCTCGTAGCCGGCATAGTCCAGAACCTCGCGGTTGTAGAACATGCGGTCGCCCATGCGGATAGCATAGCCGGTCAGGATGTAGGGGCAGCCGTAGATGGCGCCGTTCACCTGCGTCACAGCCGCGCGAGCGGTGGGATACGCATCCAGCCAGTAGTTGAAGTTGGGCATGACGTCCGCATACTGGGTGAGGTCAATCAGCATTCCCTCGCTGCCGTACTGGGACTGCATCGTGCCGGAAACAGACATCTTGAAGATGATGTCCGGCAGATCGCCGGTGCCGAACATGAGGTTCAGGCGGGTGGCGCGGTCAGAGGAGGGAACGGGAGTGAACTCAATGTGAACATTGGTAAGCTCCTCGAGCTGCTGCCAGAACCACACGGTGCTCCAATCGGAGGGCATAACGTCCGTATAGCAGTGAACCATCTTAATGGTGATCTTTTCGTCTACCAGCGGGTAGAGCGAATTGTCGATGCGCGGGCCTTCGACGTCGGCAAGCGCCGCGAAGCATGACAGCGCCAGCAAGGCTGCCAACAGGAGAGCAAGTTTCCTCATGGTGGAACCCCCTTCTAATTTTTTTCAAAAGCGGACGCGCCGCTCAAGAAACCCTTTTGCGATCAACCCTTGACCGAGCCGATCATGATACCCTTGACGAAGTACCTTTGAACGAACGGATAGATAATCAGCATAGGAATCGACGCAAGTACGACAATGGCATACTTGATCGTTTCCGCGCGCATGGCACGGCGAGCCATTTCGTCGGAGGACGCGCCGCCGTCTACGGCAGAAACATCATTCGCCACAAGTATCTGCCGGAGGAACAACTGCAGCGGCCACTTGTTTTTGTCCGTCAAGTAAATCAGGCTCTGGAAGTAGCTGTTCCAAAGGAACACGCCGTAGTACAGGCCGATAACGCAGATAACCGGAATAGACAGCGGCAGGATGATTCGGAACAGAATTCCAAACGGCGTACAGCCGTCAATCTGCGCTGCCTCCTGTAGCTCGTAGGGAATCGAGTTCGAAAAGAACGTGCGCATGATAATCATATTGTATGTGGCGATGCCGCCCACCAGAATGACCGCCCACCAGCTGTTGGAGAGACCCAGCGTTTTGCTGACCAGAAGATAGGTGGGAATCATGCCGCCCGAGAAGAACATCGGGAACGTGGCAAACATCATGATGGCGTTTTTGCCCCACAGGTCTCGGCGGGAGAGAGGATACGCGCACAGCGTCGTAAGCGTAAGGTTGGTTGCCGTGCCCAGGAAAAGAATTCCCAGTGAGTTTTTGTATCCAATCATCAAATCGCCGTTTTTAAAGCACTCCCCGTAGTTTTCAAGCGTTATGTTCACCGGGTGCCAGAGCACCTTTCCGGCAACGACCATCTTTGCCTCCGAGAACGACGCGATGATGACGAACCACAAAGGGTAAATGATGATGATGGAAATCAGCGCCAGAATCGCATACACAATCCATTCAAACACGATGTCTTCCTTGGACTTTCGGGAATTGCGCACATGCTTTTTCATTGCGCGAACCGCTACTTTCTGCGACATGCTCCTCTCCTCCTTTACCACAGCCTGGTATCGCCCAGCGAGCGGGAAATCTGGTTCACAATCACCAGCATCGCGCAGTTCACTGCCGAGTTGAACAGACCGATCGCCGTGGAAAGCTCAAACTGGTTGGAATCGAGCAGCGAAATGCGGTAGACGTAGGTTGCAATTACATCGGAAACGTCCATGTTCATGCTGTTCTGCATCAGGTAGACCTTTTCAAAGCCGACCGACAGAATGTTGCCCGAATTGAGGATCAGCAGTATGACGATGGTGGGCAGAATGCCTGGAAGGTTGATGTGCCACACGCATTGCAGGCGGTTGGCGCCGTCGATATGCGCCGACTCATGCAGCTGCGGATCGATGCCTGCCAGCGCGGCGATGTAAATGATCGAGTCCCAGCCCATGTTCTGCCAGACGCTTGATCCGATATACAGCGGCCGGAACAGGCTGCGAACCTGCATCCAGTTGTCTGCCTCTCCTCCCATTGCTTCGATCAGCTTGTTTGCAATGCCATAATCGCGGTTTGTGAAGCTGGTCAAGAGACCAACAATAACGACAGTCGAGAGAAAGTGCGGTATGTAAGTGACATTCTGAACGAATTTCTGATAGAACCGATTGGTAACCTCATTGAGCATCAGTGCAAGAAGAATCGGAAGCGGAAAGCCGCACAGGAGCGACAAGAAGCTGAGCGCAAAGGTATTGTACAGCGTTCGGACGAAATACGGAGAAGCAAAATAATCGCGAAACCACTTAAAGCCCAGCCATTCACTGTTCCAGATGCCGGCCATGGCCTTATACTTCTTAAATCCGATGGTGATGCCGTACATGGGCATATAGCAGAAGATGAAATACCATGCAATAGGCAGCAGAAGCATCAGATAGAACTGCCAGTTTCTGCCCAGCTTCCGTTCATGTGCCCAGCGCGACACGCGCCTACCAAGGGTTCGACGGTTTCTGATTGCCAGATCGCTCATGAACTGTATCCTCCATAACATTACGTCCATTGCTCACGTTAAGCATGTAGATATTTTATTTGATATTTCTTCCTTTGTCAAGCACCTTTGCCAAATTTACTTCTATCTTTTTTTGTTTTTGCCCAATATATTGTCTTGCAGAAGTTTATTATCGTTATTCACATAAGGTGTTGCTATGTATATAATTTATACAGAAAATTCCAAGAGAAAACGCCGGATGCTTGACGCACCGGCGCTTTCTTATAAGCTTTCAGATATGAACAATATCTACTTCATTTCCATGTTCCCTCAGAAGGCGAATCAAATCCGCAGTCTGCATCCAGAGCGTGGCCGTGTTCTCGTTTGGATGCATGGCAATCCCGGTCTCAGCCAGCTCCGCATCCACATAGAAATGAACGCGGTGCTGCGAATCGTTCAAAAGTCCAAGCGGCGTCACGCTTCCGGGCGTAAGCTGCATATAGGCCATCAGCTCCTCTGCAGAGGCAAGAGAGAGATTTCGCAGCCCATGCTGCCTTCGAAACGCCTTCAAATCCACACGCTTATCGCCCTTCACGGTAATCAGGGCATAGAATTGCTTTTTGTCATCGCAAACGAACAGATTTTTGGCATCCCATTCCGGATGCGGTAGGTGAAGCGCCTCTGCCTCTGCCATATTGCTTACGGCGCTGTGCTGCACCTTTTCGTATTGAATTCCGCGCTCGTCCAGATAACGCCAGAGCTCCCGCTGGTTCATATGCTTCTCTCCATTCGTCCCGCCTTCCATGAAAAAAAGGACGCCCGATTTCTCAGACGTCCCTTTCCATAGAGCAGACTCCCCTGCTTTTTATACGGGCATTGCGTTGTTCTTCTTGTCCAGCACGCTGTTGTCGAGCTTAAGCTGTTCAGCCTGGCGGTACTCAAAGAACTTGGGCGCAACCTGCGGGAAGAGCGCGTAGCTGAGCACGTCCTCTTCCTGGGTATACCAGCGGGCGCACTCCTTGCGGTACTTCTCGAGCTCGGGCTTGAGATCGTCGGCAGGACGATAGGTAATTACCTTCGCGTTGCCGATAACCTTGCGACGCACTTCCTCGTTCACGGGCGCCGGCAGCTTGCCGTATTCGCCGCGCATGAGGCCCTGAGACTCCTTGGGGTTCATCTTGTAGCGCTCGCCAGCGATGACGTTCATCACGGCCTGCGTGCCAACGATCTGGCTGGTAGGCGTGACCAGCGGCGGATAGCCGAAGTCCTTGCGCACGCGCGGAACCTCTGCCAGCACCTCGTACAGCTTGTCGGACTTGCCGGCCTGCTTGAGCTGGTTGATGAGGTTGGACAGCATGCCGCCGGGAACCTGATACTTGAGAGTATTTACGTCTACGCGCAGCACCTTGGGATCCAGAATGCCTTCCGACTGCAGCTTCTGGGCAACCTTACGGAAATGCTCAGTGGCCTTGGTCAGCTCGTTCAGGTCGATGCCGGTGTCATACTCAGTGCCCTGCAGCGTGGCGATCAGAGACTCGGTCGCGGGCTGAGAGGTGCCGTTGGCCAGCGGAGACAGCGCGCAATCCACGATGTCCACACCCGCCTCGATGGCCTTCAGGTTCACCATGTCGCCGGTGCCAGTGGTATTGTGGGTGTGCAGATGCACAAGCGTGTCCTTCTTCAGCGCCTGCTTCAGCTTCTTAATCAGGCTATAGGCCTGATACGGGAGCAGCAGGTTTGCCATATCCTTCACGCAGATGTTCTGCGCGCCCATCTTCTCGAACTGCACGGCGAGATCCACAAAATAGTCCTCGGTGTGCACGGGCGAGACGGTGTAGCTCATAGCTACCTCGCAGATGCCGTTGTACTTGTTGGTGGAATCAATGGCCTGCTTGAGGTTTCTGGGGTCGTTCAGCGCGTCGAAAATGCGGATGACGTTGATGCCGTTCTTGATAGACAGGCGCACGAACTCGTCCACCACGTCGTCGGCGTAATGCTTGTAGCCCAGAATATTCTGGCCGCGGAACAGCATCTGTAGCTTTGTCTTGGGCATGGCCTCGCGCAGCTTGCGCAGACGCTCCCACGGATCCTCGTTCAGAAAGCGCAGGCAGCTGTCAAACGTCGCGCCGCCCCAGCACTCCAGAGAGTAGAAACCAGCATTATCCAATACCTCGCAGGCGGGCAGCATGTCCTCGGTGCGCATACGGGTTGCGGCCTGAGACTGATGAGCGTCGCGAAGAATGGTATCAGTAATCATTACCTTTCCCATAATAGCTTCCTCCTAATTAACGAATCGATCAGCCGAACAGGGCGATGAACACGCCTGCCGCCACGGCGCTGCCGATAACGCCAGCAACGTTCGGACCCATGGCATGCATCAGCAGGAAGTTGCCGGGATCATATTCCTGTCCCACTTTCTGCGATACGCGCGCCGCCATCGGAACGGCGGATACGCCGGCAGAGCCGATCAGCGGGTTGATCTTGCCGCCGGAAAGCTTGTTCATGAGCTTGGCCAGCAGAACGCCGCCCGCGGTGCCAAAGCTGAAGGCGATGACGCCGAGAACAACGATCTTGATGGTGCTCCACGTGAGGAAGGTAGTGCCCTTCGTGGTCGCGCCAACGGTCAGTCCCAGGAAAATGGTTACGATGTTGCACAGCTCGTTCTGCGCGGTCTTGTTCAGGCGCTCCGTAACGCCGCTCACACGCATCAGGTTGCCCAGCATCAGCATGCCTACCAGACTCGCGGCGTCCGGCAGCAGCAGAGACACGATAATGGTAACCAGAATCGGGAAAATGACCAGCTCAGTCTTGGAAACGCTTCTCAGCTGACCCATGCGGATCGTGCGTTCCTTCTGGGTAGTCAGCGCCTTCATGATTGGTGGCTGAATGACCGGCACCAGCGCCATGTACGAATACGCGGCAACGGCAATCGGGCCAAGCAGGTGCGGGGCAAGCTTCGTGGTAACGAAGATGGCCGTGGGGCCGTCTGCACCGCCGATGATGCCGATCGCACCGGCTTCACGGGCATTGAAGCCCAGAAGCTTTGCGCCGATGAAGGTGATGAAGATACCCAGCTGCGCAGCCGCGCCCATCAGAAGCGCGGAGGGATTGGCGATCAGAGGAGCAAAGTCCGTCATCGCGCCGACGCCCATGAAGATCAGCGGCGGGTAGATGCCCAGCTTAACGCCCTTGTACAGATAGTACAGCAGGCCGCCGTTGGAGGTCTGGATTCCGTAGCGCATGGTGTTGGTCGCTTCATCCAGGCGATAGGTAATCTCGGCCACGTCGTGACGCGCGGCTACAGCCGCCGCCTTCGCGGCTTCAAGGGAATCAAAGAAGGAATACTGGGGGTCGCCCATCAGACCCGCAAGGGGCAGGTTGGCCAGCAGCATGCCAAAGGCAATCGGCATGAGCAACAGCGGCTCAAACTGCTTCACGATTGCAAGATACAATAGGAAGCAGGCCACGGCGATCATCACGTATTCACGCCACGTACCGTTTGCAAAACCGGTGGACTTGGCGATTTTCACAACGCCATCCCAGAAATTGATTTCGGGATCCACGTATTCGGTCGTAGTCTCGGTCTCCGCCTCAAGCGCGGTCGTATCCGTCGAGGTTTCCTCGGCGGCGGGGGATATGGTTTCCGTTACTTCAGGCGCCGTCGCTTCGGTATTTCCCGAAGTAAGGCTCTCCGCAAGCGCCGAGCACATCCATGCGAGCATCAGAATGAGCGCGATGGCGAAGCAGCGGTTGCGGAAGGTTTTTCTCTGCATGCGGCTCATATGTCGTCCAACTCCAATCAATTTCGTTTCCGTTGTGCCCCTCCGTTTCAGAGAAACGAGAGGATTACTTCAGGGACACGAGCAGGTCGCCGGTGTTGACGGTCTGACCCTTGGTCACGTTGACGCTGGCAACAACGCCGTCACGGGGCGCCTTGATTTCGTTTTCCATCTTCATGGCCTCAAGGATCACAAGGTCGTCGCCCTTCTTTACGGCCTGGCCAGCGGTAACCTTCACATCGTTGATGTTGCCGGGCATGGGCGCATTGATGGCCTCAGCGTCGGCAGGCGCAACCTTGGGGGCAGCGGCAACGGGCGCGGGCGCAGCCTTCGGAGCGGCGGCAACGGGAGCCGGAGCAGGAGCGGGCGCGGCCACGAGGGCGGCTACAACGGGAGCAGGGGCAGCGACGGGCGCAAACGCGCCAACTTCTTCAACTTCCACTTCATAGGACTGACCGTTAACGGTGATCTGGAACTTACGCATGATGGTTTCCTCCATTCAAATGATCCATTGTCAGAATTTGTAAACCTGCTCTGCACGGGCCGCGTTCTTCCAACCGCTCACCCGGCGCACGGACTTGACAACCAGGGATTTATTGCCGCCGTCATAGGCCGCAATCGCTGCAGCGATAACCGCGATCAGCTCATCATGGCTTATCTCCGCTTCGCCGTTTACGAATTCAACCTCGGGCAGGGACTCCTGAACGGCAGAGTTAGATACTTCTACCTTGCGTTCATCTTTTTTTTTATCCAGTTTCTTGAATACCTGCGCCATCAGCATCAGAAGCAAAATCAGGATCGTCAGTCCGACGAACACGAAAAGCATGCCGATGCCCGTTACGGTGAGGCCATACATGAATACATTCATCGTTTTTTCTCCCTTCCCGCCTTACAGCGGCAGATTTCCGTGCTTCTTCGCGATTTTCGCTTCGCGCTTTCCGGCCAGCATTTCAAGCGCGGAGGCAAGCATCTGGCGGGTCGCGGCAGGCTCAATCACGTCGTCCACGTAGCCCAGCTTCGCGGCATTCACGCCGTCGGCCACGTCGTCGGCATACTTCTTCTCGAGCTCAGAGCGGCGAGCGATGGGATCATCGGCGCCATCCATCTCATCGGCGTACAGAAGCTGCGTAGCAATCGGCGTAGAAACGGCGCTGATCACGGCGCCCGGCCACGCATAGACCATATCGGCAACGGCACGGGACGCCATGGCGGCATAACCCATACCGATAGCCTGACCGATAATTACCGCCACGCGGGGCGCGGAGTTTTCGCTCATCGCGTACAGGAGGGAAGCGCCGGCGCGCGCCAGTTCGCCCTGCGGTGCACCGTTGATCTTCATGCCAAGGGAATCCACGAACGTGACAACCGGAATGGAGAAGGCATCGGCGAAGGAAACGAGACGCGCGGCCTTTTTGCAGCCGTACACGGTCAGGCGGCCCTCGTCCTTATTGGGCTGGTTGGCAACGAAGCACACCGTGCGGCCGCCGATTTTGCCCAGCGCGGTAACCATGGAGGAGGCAAACTCGGAATACAGCTCGATGTATTCACCGTTGTCGGTCACGGCCGCGATTACATCGCGAACGTCGTCCACGGTATCGATGGTGTTGAACTGGGGAATCTCGCGGTTCAGGTCGTCCGTCTCGGGATAAACGGCTTCGTCCATGTTGTTAACCGGCAGCATGCCGATAAGCTTGTGCGCCATGGCGACGGCCTCTTCATCGGTTTCGGTC
The DNA here is from genome assembly GCA_964554795.1 of uncultured Oscillospiraceae bacterium. Classification (GTDB taxonomy): domain Bacteria; phylum Bacillota; class Clostridia; order Christensenellales; family Aristaeellaceae; genus SFHK01. Next base: position 29,915 of record CAZKQB010000033.1, read on the forward strand.
ACGAGCATTGCCGCGCCAGACTTGTGGCTGGCTTCGCTGCCCGCGATTTCCTTCATGTCTGTCTTCTTGCCAGTGGCCGCAGAAACGACCAGCGGGCCGTTCACAAACAGCTGACCATTCTTGCTCTGCAGGGTCACGTCCGCAATCTGCGCGATAACGGAGGCCGTTCCGCCACAGGGGCCGAGGATCAGCGCGATCTGGGGTACAACGCCGGACAGCTCCGTCGCCTTGGCGGCGATCATCGCATAGGCATTCAGTGCCTGAACGCCCTCGTCCAGCTTCGCTCCGGCGGAATCGAGCATCGCCACGACGGGCGCGCCGGTCTTCTCCGCCATGTCCATGACCTTCAGAACCTTGCGCGCGTGCTTTTCGCCAACCGCGCCGCCGCCCACGGTGAAATCCTGCGCGTATACGTACACGGGATTGCCGTCGACCGTGCCGTAACCGGTTACGACGCCGGCGTCCGCATTCAGCGCGTCCAGCTCCACAAAGCTCGCCTGATCGAGCAGACAGGCTACTCTTTCGCGGGCAGTCAGCTTGCCGGCCTTTTTCTGCTCGGCAATCAGCGCCGCGTCGCCGGCGAGAATCGTCTGCTTGCGCTCACGAATGATGGGCAAATTGCGTTCCACACTCATTTTTATCCCTCCATATCTCCTGTTGGAGCAACAATTCCAATCGAATCCAAATTCAAATTACGACAACAAATTCCTTTTTCCTGCCTGTACCGCTGTTAAGTTTCAATATGCTTTTGGTCTCTGCGATCTTTTTCCCTACCGCTTCGTAACCGCGATCAACAGCGGCGGCCTTTTGCGGATATTCAGATATTCCTGCGCCATCGCATCGTACACGCCGTCGTCCAATTCACGCGCCCACTTAAGCAGCGCCTCGCGTTCCCGCGCGCCTTCCTCGTGACCCGGGTACACGCAGATGGTCAGAACGCCGCCAGGCTTCAAAAGCGAAAGCGCGGCGTTGGCTGCCTGAAGCGTCGTCTCCACACGCGTTGTACACGCATGCGGACTTCCGGGCAGCCAGCCAAGGTTGAAAACCGCTGCGTCCAGCGGCTCCTTCACATACGCCGTCAGGTTCTGATGCCCGTCGCAGATCAGCGTGGCGCGATCCAGAAACCCGGCCGACTCCAGCCGTGTACGCGTGCGCTCCACCGCCTCCGGCTGAATGTCAAAGCCGAACACGTGTCCGTCCTTTCCCGCCAGCCCCGCCAGCCATTCAGTATCGTAGCCGTTGCCCATCGTCGCGTCCACAATTCGCGCACCGGCGACGACGTTCGCCTCGATCAGTGCTCGCGCCCATTTTCGCGCGCTTCCAAAATCGGCCATAAGCGTTTTCCTTCCGCGGCCGCTGCAACCTATGGCGAGCCGCTTAATCTCTTTGCATTATAGCGCAAATTCGTAAAGTTGCACACGCAAACAGATTGAATTCATGCAATTATTCGTTCGTCTGCCTGCGTATAAAAACAGCCCGACGGCAAAGCCGTCGGGCTGTTTGGCAAATATGGGAGATTTTCCCGCAGGCAACGTTATTTGAACAGAGAGATCTGCTTGATAACGACAGCCAGCGTGTTAGCGACCGTGGACATGGTCTTGATGAAGATATCCAGCGCGACGCCAACGACGTCCTTGCGGGTATCGCCGACGGTATCGCCGGTGACAGAGGCCTTGTGAGCCGGAGTGCCCTTGCCGGTGCCCTCCAGTGCGCCGCTCTCAATGTACTTCTTGGCATTGTCGAACGCGCCGCCGGAGTTGCCCATGAAGATGGCGCGCGGGATGGCGACGATCGTTGCGCCGACCAGCAGGCCGCCAACGAACTCTACGCCAAACAGGAAGCCGCCAACGATGGGGATCAGAAGAGCGAGAACGGACGGGAGAAGCATCTTCTTCAGAGCCTGCTTCGCAGCCAGCTGAATGCACTTCTCGTAGTCGGGCTTCACAGTGCCTTCGAGAACGCCAGGCTTGGACAGCTCGGCATCGCCGACGTCGGCCATGATGCGGGCGGACTCGATGGTGTTGTCGGTCAAGAGAGCGCTGAAGTACTCGACCAGCGCGCCGCCGATGATGCCGCCGGCGACGACGACAAACTTGGCGAAGTTCAGGTCGGGAGACACGGCGTCGGAATAAGTGCTCACGTAGGCGACGATCAGGGACACGGTCGCAAACGCGGCAGAGCCAATAGCAAAGCCCTTGCCGATGGCGGCGGTGGTGTTGCCGACAGCGTCGAGCTTATCAGTGATCTCGCGAACCTCGGGCTCCAGATGGCAGGCTTCGGCGATGCCGCCGGCGTTATCGGCGATGGGGCCGAAGGCGTCAATGGAAACGGTCGCGCCGACAAAGGCCAGCATGCCCAGAGAGGAAATGGCGATGCCGTAGGTGCCGCACACGAAGCCGGACAGCAGCAGCGCCACGCCGATCAGAACGATCGGAAGCAGGCAGGAGCGAGAGCCGATGGCGTCGCCCTTAGTGATAACGAACGCTTCACCCTCGGTGGCGATTTCAGCCAGCTTGCGGGTGGGCTTATAGTCGGTGGAGGTGTAATACTCGGTGATGATGCCGATCAGAACGCCGCTCGCGATGCCCAGCACGGCAGAGATCCACGGAGAGACCCAGCCCCACTTGAACTCGGGATACAGGCTCATATCCTTGCTATTGAAGAGGATCAGCGCGGCGAAGAAGCCCAGAACGACGGTGATGCCGGCAGAAATCCAGGTAGCGAGGTTCAGTTCCTTGGAGGGATTGTCGCCCATCTTGCGATACGCGGCATAGCCCAGACCCAGCAGGCAACCCAGAAGGCCGAGACCCGCGAGCAGCACCGGGAAGGTGTAGCTGGCCTTGAAGAGCTTCTCGGAAACCATGAAGGTCGTTTCGTCGGCGTTGAAGGAGTTGAACAGGGAGATGGACAGCATAACGCCCGCAGACATGGTAGCAACGAAGCTCTCCAGAAGGTCGGAGCAGTTGCCGGCGATGTCGTTCACGTTGTCGCCGATGAAGTCGGCAATGACGTTCGGAACGCGGCTGTCGTCCTCAGGCATGTCGTGGCGCAGCTTGGCCAGAATGTCGGAGGAGATGTCGGCCGCCTTGGTGTAGTTGCCGCCCGCAACGCGGTTGAACATGGCAACCAGAGAGCAGCCGAGGGAGTAGGTGGAAACGGAGAGAACGTAGGGGTTGATGCCCTCGATGGTGGTGAGGAGTCCGCCTCCGACCGCCTTCGTGTCAATCGTGCCCTGAACCAGCATAACCAGAACGAAGCCAAGCGTACCGAACGCCTGCACGCTCAGACCGGAGATGCTGCCGCCGCACAGCGCAACCTTAACGGTTTCGCCGATGGAGCGGGATTCCAGCGCCTTGTTAGCGGTGCGAACGTTGGCGTAGGTGGCGCTGCGCATGCCCAGGATGCAGACGATGGAGCTCATCAGAGCGCCGAGAACGAAGCTGATACCGCTGTATTTCTCAACGAAAAGAGAGAATACCAGCGCGACGAGGACAACGACGATGGCAACCGTGCGGAACTCCGTACGAATAAAGGTGCGGGCGCCACTGCGGATGATGCCAGCCAGCTCCGCCATTTCAGGCGTGCCTTCGCCAAGCTTTTTGATGTTGATGTAATTGTACATCACATACGCAATGCTCAGCAATGCGACCGCAAGGACTACGATAAACCAAGCTACCATATGCAAGCCTCCTTCTTTCTTCCTGCATTCCCCTTCTTCGGTAAACGCATTGCGTTAATCATAACATATCTGTCGAATTTGATCGCACCAATTCAAGTTAAGTAAATGATAAATGACATATAAAATTGCTGCGAATTTGACAAAATGCGCCATTTTACACATTTCTGCATAAAGCGGCGCATTAAATGTCGGTTTTGCTCAGATTTCGGTTCCGTCCGGATGGAACAGCGGCAGCTTCTGAAGGTACTGAATATCCTCACGCTCGCACGCCTCGCCCTCGGCCAGGATGGCCATGCGGCCTACGATGTTGCCACCCGCCTCTGTGACCAGCTTTTCAAGCGCCTTCAGCGATTCGCCGGTAGAGATCACGTCGTCAACGATCAGCACGTTCTTTCCGCGCATGTATTCCGCGTCCGCGCCGTCCAGATACAGGTGCTGCCGGTGATCGGTGGTGATGGAGTCTACCTCCACGCCGAACACGTTCTTCATGTACAACTTCGTCGCCTTGCGCGCCAGCAGATAGCGGTGCTCACCCGCCTGCCGCGCCATCTCGTGTGCCAGCGGAATGCCCTTGCTTTCGGCGGTGATGATTACGTCATGCGCAGGCGCGATTTTCAGCAGGTCGCGCGCGCAGGCACAGGTGAGGTCAGGATCGCCGAAGATGACGAAGCCGGCGATGGACAGCTTGTCGTTCAGCGGGCAGATGGGCAGCTGACGCGTAAGCCCCGCCACATGGATTTCGTAGAATTCCTTCATATGCGTAACACCCCGTTTTTTGAATTTCTCATGCTTGCAATTATACCACGAAGAGGTGCGTTTGAAAAGCCCCGCCGTCAGTCCCGCGTCAGCGATTCGTATTTTGCCTGCGCAGCCTTCAAAAGATCTTCCGGATTCAGCATCACCTGAATGCCCTCTGCCCCGCGCTGACGGCCACGGCATCAAACAGCATTGCGGTTTCGTCCACAAACGTGGGATACTTCTTTTTCATGCCAATGGGCGAGCATCCGCCGCGAATGTAGCCCGTGGCAGGCAGAAGCTCGCGCACGTGAAGCATCTCCATGCTCTTGTTACCGGAAACTGCCGCGCACTTTTTGAGATCCAGCTCCTCGGCCACGGGAATCACAAACACATTCAGACCGTTTTTGTCGCCCCTCGCCACCAGCGTTTTGAACACGCGTTCCACAGGCAGCCCCATGGCCGCCGCCGCATGCACACCGCTCAGGTCGCTTTCGTCCACCTCATATTCAGCATGCGCAAAAGGAATGCCGGCTCTTGTCAGAATCCGCATGACGTTTGTCGTCGTCATCTCTCAGGCGCCCCTTCCCCGTCCACGCCGTAGTCCACACGCATCAGCGTCAGCCCCTGCGGCGGCGCGGTCACACCCAGATCCAGCCTCGACCCGCTTTCCAGCGCCCGCGCAATCGCGCCCTCCGGCAGCTTTCCCGTACCTACGCCGATCAGCGTTCCGGCGAGAATCCGAACCATGTTATATAAGAAGCCATTTCCGTGCACGCGCATTTCTACAAGGTCGCCGTGACGCTCGACGCGCACATCGTCAATCTCACGCACCGTATCCTTCACAACCGACCCACTGGCGGCGAACGGCGCAAAATCGTGCCGTCCCAGCGCCAGACATGCCTCCCTGTCCATCCTCTCCGCATCCAGCGGATACATCACATGCGCAGTCAAATTGCGATACATGGCGCTGGCGTGCGGCGAATTGTAGAACAGATACCGGTATTCCTTGCCCTTTGCCGAAAACCGGGCATGGAAATCCTCCGCCGCAGGCATGGATACGCGCACGCGCACATCCGGCGGCAGCATGGTATTGAGCGCGAAGGCGAACTTGTCGGCCGGGACGCGGCATTCCGTGTCAAAATGCACATTCTGCCCGGCGGCATGTACGCCCGCATCGGTACGGCTTGCACCCACGACAAACAGCTCGCGCTCCCCGGTCAGTCTGCGCAATGCGTTCTCCACCGTCTCCTGCACGCTGGGCGCATTCAGCTGCCTTTGCCAGCCGCTGTAATTCGTACCGTCGTATTCGATGATCATTCGAATGCGCCGCATGCTCCCGCCTCCCTCAGAACGCGCCAACGGCATTCAAAATTCCGACTACCGCCGCCAGCAGCACAAGCGCGCCCGCTGCATACAGGTCGCGCCCGTGGTAATGCAGTGGGTTCATCTTCGTACGTCCCTCGCCTCCGCGATAGCAGCGCGCCTCCATCGCCATCGCCAGCTCATCCGCGCGGCGAAATGCGCTCACAAACAGCGGCACCAGCAGCGGCAGCATGGCCTTCGCGCGCTTGATCAAATTTCCGCTTTCAAAATCTGCACCGCGCGCCTTCTGCGCAAAGGTGATCTTCTGCGTCTCCTCGATGAGCGTGGGAATAAAGCGCAGCGCGATCGACATCATCATCGCCAGCTCATGCGCCGGAAAGCCAATTCGAGCGAAGGGCTTAAACAGGCTCTCAAGACCGTCCGTCAGCGAAATGGGCGAGGTAGTCAGCGTCAGAAGCTGCGTGCCGGTCACCAGCAAAATCAGGCGTACCGCCATAAACAGCGCATTGCGAATGCCCTGCTCCGTGATCGTAAGCGGCCCCCAGTGCCACAGCACCCTCCCGCTTCCGCCGAGGAACAGGTTCAAAACAAACGTAAATGCCATAATCATCGCGATGGGCTTCAGACCACGCACGAAAAAGCGCAGCGGTATCCGCGAAAGCCACGCGCACAAAAGCGTAAACGCGGCAATCGCAAGAAAGCCTGCAAAGCCCTGCGACAGGAAAATAACAACAATATACGCCACCACCGCAAGAAGCTTCGTGCGCGGATCCAACGAATGCACCGGCGACGTGCCGGGGAAATACTGTCCGATCGTAATGTTGTTCAGCACGTTTCTGTTCCCTTCTTCAAGCGCTTCAGCACTTCCTCTGCAATGCGCTCCACGGTGAACACATCGCCCGGAAGGTTAAAGCCGTCTGCATTCAACCGGTCGCGCAGCCGCGCGGCTCCCGGCAGATCCAGATGCATTGCACGCAGCCGGTCACCCTGACGGAAGACCTCGGCCGGCGCGGCATCCATCTCCAACCGCCCACCGTTCATTACCAAAATCCGGCTGCACAGCGTCGCCACATCATCCATCGAATGCGATACCATGATCACCGTCGTACCTTCGGCATGCAGGCTGTTTACAAGCGCGCGCATGCTGCTCCGTCCAGCCGGATCCAAGCCCGCCGCCGGCTCATCCAGCACAAGAAACTCGGGCCGCATTGCCAGCACGCCCGCGATCGCCGCGCGCCGCTTCTGCCCGCCGGATAGCTCGAACGGCGACTTCTCCCAGTCCGCCTCCGAAAGCCCCACGCGCCGGAGCGCCTCGGCGACACGCGCCTCAACCTCCGCGTCGGAAAGCCCCAGATTTCGCGGGCCGAAGCCCACGTCCTTGCTCACAGTCTCCTCAAACAGCTGATATTCAGGATACTGAAACACCAGCCCGACCTTCAGCCTCGCGGCAAAGCTTCGCCCCGGCTGATGAATATCCTCTCCATCCACAAGCACCTGCCCGCTCGCGGGCTTGAGAAGCGCATTCAGATGCTGAATCAGCGTGCTCTTTCCGGAGCCGGTGTGCCCGATCAGGCCAACAAAGTCGCCGTCGTTCACGGTAAAGGATACGTCGTCCACCGCGCGGGACTCAAACGGCGTGCCCGGCGCGTAAATATGTGTCAGATGCTTGACCTCAATCGGCACAGTTCCACTTCCATTTCCTCAACGGTGAGAATTTCCTCGGATATATCCAGCCCCCGCTCGCGCAGCATGGCTGCCAGCACCGTCATATCCGGCGCCTCCAGACCATAGGACTGAATTTCCTTCACGCGCGAAAACACCTGGCGCGGCGCACCGTCCAGCCGAATCTCGCCGTCGTCCACGACGATCAGCCGCGATGCTTGGGCCGCCTCGTCCATAAAATGCGTAATCCACACGACGGTAACGCCGTTTTCGCGGTTCAGCGCCTTCGCGGCCTCCATAACCTCCGCGCGCCCCGCCGGGTCAAGCATGCTGGTAGATTCGTCGAACACGATAATCTCCGGCTTCATGGCAATCACGCCCGCAATGGCCACGCGCTGCTTCTGCCCGCCGGACAGCATGCTGGGAGCCGTGCGGCGAAACGCCGTCATGCCCACCTTCTCTAAGGCCCAATCCACACGCGCGCGAATCTCCTCTGGCGCAACGCCCAGATTTTCCGGCCCGAACGCCACATCCTCCTCGACAATCGTCGCAACCGTCTGATTGTCCGGGTTCTGGAATACCATGCCGCACCTCTGCCGGATCAGAAACGCATTGTCCTCCGTGTCCGGACGAATGCCGCACACGCACAACGATCCCTCCGTCGGCGCAATCAACGCATTCAGAAGCTTCCCAAGCGTTGACTTTCCGCTGCCGTTCCGCCCCAGCACGGCCAGAAATTCACCCCGCCGTACCGACAGGCTCACGCCCTTCACCGCGTCTCTGTCCGCACCGTCGTAGCGATAGGTTAGGTTCTCCGTCTGAATCACAAATTCATTTTCAGGCATGCACCATTCATCCTTCAATAAATATCCAATATAAGTATAGCATAGCATTATGAGTTTTTGGCGTACGGCACGCTAAAAAACCGTTCCGCTCCGCAGAGACAAGGCCGGACATCAAAAAAAGCATGGAAATCAACCCCATGCTCATGCTGCCAAAAATCCCCGGGAGAGCGCAAGAGGGTCGCAACCCCTCTCATCCCTCGTCCCCGAGGGGGTCTAGGGGAGCGGAGCGCCCCACGCCCGTTCCGTCGGAAGCCAAACCCTCACTAGAACAACCCCGGG
>CAZKQB010000034.1:0-36550 GCA_964554795.1 uncultured Oscillospiraceae bacterium
CCCTCTCGAGCTCTCCCGGGGTTGTTCTGGTGAGGATTTTGGTTTCCGACGATGCAAGGTGTGGGGCGCTCCGCTCCCCTACTCCCCCTCGGGGGACGGGTACGAGAGGGTTGCGACCCTCTCGCACTCTCCCGGGGTTGTTCTGGTGAGGATTTTGGTTCCCAACGACGCGGGTGTGGGGCGCTCCGCTCCCCTACTCCCCCTCGGGGGACGGGGTGCGAGAGGGGCTTTGGCACTCTCGCGCTCTCCCGGGGGTGGTTGGTGAGGTGTTTGGCTTCTGGCGGAACGAGCGTGGGGTGCTCTGTTCTCCGACTGCCCTTAGGCGACGTAGCGAGTGGCGCGTCTGCTTTCTTACGGCAATGAGTCACACAAATTTCTGCGACGGAGGTTGAAGCTTATGACGTCTACGCTTTTGATCGTGCTGATGATCGTGCTGTATTCCTGTCAGACGCTGTTCTGCCGGCTTTACAACCAGCGATATCCGGGAGAGGAATCGACCTCGCCGTTTGTTTACAACGTCATTTACGGCGTATTTGTTTCAATCGTCACATTTGCAGTGGGTAAAGGGCGCTTTGCGCCTTCGACAGCGACGGTCGTGCTGGGACTTCTGAACGGCGCGGTGCTGTTTGGCTACAACCTGTCGCTGATCAAGGCGACGGCGGGCGGCTCCTATGCCGTGGCAAATCTTTGTCTGCTGGCAGGCGGCATCCTGATTCCGCTGTTCCAGTCCGTGACCGTATATCACGTACCTCTGAACGCGCTGCAATACGCGGGCGTAGCGGTGATGCTGGCGGCGTTCCTGTTTCTGAATTTGGACGGTATCATCGGCAGTAAAAAGGAAAAGGCAGAGAAAAAGGCGTCCAACCGGCTGTTTCCTCTGTTCTGCGCCCTCCTATTCCTGTTTAACGGTCTGTACGGCGCGCTTCTGAACGCGCAGCAGGAGGCGACAGGCAACGCGCAGCGCGAGGAAATGATCATCGTCACCTTCCTTTTCACGGCACTTCTGGGACTTGCCATGCTGCTTGCAAAGCGCGGCCGTCGCAGCCTTGCAGCGTTCCGCCAGACGAAGAGCTCTGCCCTTTGCATGCTGCTGTGCTGCATCTCCGCCGCGGCGGCGCTAAACCTTTTGATGTACGTGATGCAGCTGGTCAACGTTCCTGTTTTGTACACGGTGGAAAACGGCGGCGTGCTGGTGCTGTCCATCGTATTTGCCGTGTTTCTCTTCAAGGAGAAAATTACTCCCTTCAAGGCTGTCGGCCTTCTTCTTGCCCTGTCGTCGCTGGTCATGCTGAGCATACAGGCGTAGACGAAGCCGGCGGAAATCGCACTTCCTCTTTCCTGATCGTATGACAGCAGGGAAATGTTTTTTGAAAATGCAGCGTACCGTTCGCCGCGCCGGGTTCAAATATTGCGGCTCGACATCGGGTACAGATGCCGGCGCAGCGCTTCTCCCAAACGAAAACCGAGACCTCCTTGCTGAGATCCCGGTTTTCGTTTGTCTATCTGGCAGGAAGGCGCTCGCATGGCAATCGTTTTTATTCCCCGCTTTTCTCAAACGCTCCGTAAATCGCGCGAACGGCGGTTTCGAAATCGGTGCTGTCCACGCCGACGATGATGTTCAGCTCGCTTGAGCCCTGATCGATCATGCGCACGTTCACATGCGCGCGGTCGAGCGCCGCAAACAAGCGCGCCGCCGTGCCGGGATTACGCACCATGCCATGGCCGACCGTGGCGATGAGCGCGATGCCGTCCGTCATTTCGATGGAGTCCGGCTGGCAGGTCTCATTCAGGCGCTTCAGAATCTCGCTTCGGCGCGTCGATAGCTCCTCCGTGGAAATCACCACGGACATCGTGTCAATGCCTGTGGGCAGATGCTCAAAGGATATATCGAAATCATCCAGCACCTGTAGCACGCGGCGTCCGAAGCCGCGCTCGGCATTCATCATGCCCTTTTCAATGGAAATCAGCGTGAAGCTCTTGTGCCCGGCAATGCCGGTAATTACGCCGCCGTCCTTCGATGGGCGCGCAAGGATCATCGTGCCGGGATGCGTCGGGTCGTTGGTATTTTTAATCTGCGTAGGGATGCCCGCCACGCGCACGGGAAAGATGCTTTCCTCGTGTAAGACCTTTGCACCCATATAGCTCAGCTCGCGCAGCTCCTGATACGTCATTTCCCGTATGCCTCGCGGGTTCGAAACGATGTGCGGGTCGGCCATCAGGAAGCCGGAAACGTCCGTCCAGTTTTCATACAACGCCGCGTCCGCCGCACGCGCAACCACCGCACCGGTAATATCGCTGCCGCCGCGGGAAAACGTGCGTACCTCTCCGTCCGGAAAGGAACCATAAAAGCCCGGAACGACTGCGCGCTCGTGCTTTTTCAGCTCCGCGCGCAGCACCTCGTTCGTCCATTCCGAGGCAAACGCGCCCCGGCGGTCAAAGCGAATGAGTTCGCGCGGATCAACGAAATCCCAGCCAAGGTAATCCGCCAGCAGCCGCCCGCAAAGGTACTCGCCCCGGCTGGCCGCAAAGTCCGGCGTGCCGGTTTCGAGAATCTGCTCGAAGGTTTTTTTCAGAAGCGCATCCACATCCGTCTTCAGCTTCAGCGCCGCGGCGATTTCCCTGTACCGCGCCGCCGCCCTTTCAAAGTACACATAGCCGTTTTCGCCTGCGTGCGCCGCGAAATGGCAGCGGTACAAAAGATCCGTTACCTTATCATCCCCATCAAACCGCCGCCCCGGCGCACTGGGCACCACGAATTTCCGCTCCGGGTCGGAAAGAAGAATTTTCCTTACCTTTTGAAACTGCCCTGCATCCGCCAGCGACGACCCGCCGAATTTTGCCACCTTTACGCCCATACTCCGCCTCCGACTTCGAATTACCGTCCATTATACACGCACATCTGTGTTTCGTCAAGGGACACTTGCACAGGTTTTTCGAAAAAGCTCTGCACTTCGGCGGCACCTGAGAGAAGATTGTCAGTGAATTGTAGCGAAAGCTAAATAGAATGGAAATCTATCGCTCAGATGGGTATGCTAAAATACAATGGTATGTCTATACGGCCTTATGGGAAGGAGATTGTCCGCATGCGAACTGAGGAAATTCGTCTGTCGTTTCAGGGGCTGAAGGTGCGCTTTCGCGTTTTTATGCCCAAGGCACAGGCGACGCGTCGCGTGCTGATGGTGAGCTCCCCTCTGGCCGATGCGGATGCGTGGACGGAGCTGGCAGGCATGCTTGCCGAAAACGGCTGCCTGTGCGTGGCTGCGGAGCTGCCCGGCTACGGCGCGAGCGCCTGCGGCCCGGGCGTGGTTCAGGATAACGACACGCGCGCGCAGATTCTGTGGGGCATTCTGGACGAGGTAGAGCGCCGCCTCGGTGAAAAGCAGGGCGTGTGGCATCTGATCGGCCACGGAAGCGCTGCCGCCGCCATCATGATGATGACGCTGTACCAGTCGGACAGCGTAAAATCGCGTGTGCTGATCAGCCCGGTGTTTGACCGCTTCATGCCCTATCCTCTTCATCGCCTGCTGGAAAGCCCTGCAGGAAAGAGGCTGATTGACCTCTGGTTCCAAAAAAAGGTGCTCGACCGGCACGGCTTCGCCAGGCTGGTGCGCCGCATATACGGCGGGCGCGTAAGCAAAACGCGCATGGAGGCGCTGCATCGATCCGTCTGCCGGCGCGGCATGCCGGACACGCTGGCGCGGCTGATGCGCGAGGGCTATCACATGCCTGCAGACGCATATCAGGCAAAGAGCCCAACAATGCTGATTTGGGGAACGAACGACCGCATTTTCGGCAGCCAGATTCCCGCAAGGGTTCGAAAGCGTCTGCCGGACGCAGAGACGCACATGCTGAACTCGGCGCACATGAGCATGGAGACCGATGCGGACATTTTAAACGACTACCTGCGCGGCTGGTTCCTTTTCTCCGAGGGGCAGGAAAAATGGCCGGTCCGGAAGACGTCCGCTCCACAAAAGAAGCGTTGATGGGCGAACGCGCAGTAAAATAGCCGTTAAATCAGACAAAACAATGGCGCAGAGCTTGATTTTGTTGGATAACAAGCGTATACTGGTAACAGATTTGAAGGGAAAGGGGGCTAAACTGATGAAGAACAATGCATGCGTATTGGCAAGCAGCGAATTCGAAATCATAGTACGCCCTCAAGTGAAGCAATAGGTCTCTTCATACTTCTTTTTATGCTTTCACCGTCGGGCGAACCTGCGCGCCCGGCGGTTTTTGCGCGCATCGGACGAAGGAACGGAGGGTTTTATGGCATCCAGAAAACTGAAACGGCTAAACGAATTCATGAAGGGCAATCGCCTTCGCTACATAGGCGCGATTGCAACGGTGGGCGTGACGAGCGTAGTCGGCTTCGTGTCTCCCAGCATGCTCGGCGGCATTACCGACGCCATCCGTGACACGCTGACGGGCGAAAGCAATCCGCTCAACTTCCCCGGCTTCATGAACCGATTCTTTGAAGCCCGCGGGGGGCTTTCCTACGTAATTTCAAACCTATGGCTGGTGGGCCTGGTAATTATTGCGCTGTACCTGCTCAACGGCGTGTTCCAGTATCTGCGTGCACGCTGGACGGCGGCGGCGTCGGAGTCCATCGCAAAGAACATGCGCGATCGGCTGTATGCACACCTGCAAACGCTGCCCTACGACTACCACGTAAAGGCCAAGACCGGCGACCTGATTCAGCGCTGCACGTCGGATGTAGAAACCATTCGCCGTTTCCTGCAAACGCAGGTGGTAGAGGTGTTCCGCGCAGTTCTGATGCTGATTGTGGCGCTGGTGCTGATGCTGGGCATGAACCCGAAGATGACGCTTGTGAGCATGGTGTTGGTTCCGCCGCTATTCGTGTTTGCAATGCTGTTTTTCAAGTGGGTACGCAAAAGCTTCACGCTGGCGGATGAGGCTGAGGGCAAGATGAGCGCCGTCCTTCAGGAAAACCTGACAGGCGTGCGCGTCGTGCGTGCGTTCGGCCGGCAGCAGTTCGAAATCGACAAGTTCGACGAGGCCAACGATGATCTCTGGAAGAAAAACCGCCGTCTGGGCGACCTGCTCGCCATCTACTGGCCGGGCAGCGACTTCATCAGCATGGCGCAGACCGGCGTAACGCTGGTATACGGCGTGTTCCTCGCCGCTACCGCCTCCACAAGCGGCCTGAGCGTAGGCGACATGACCAAGTTCGTAAGCTACATCGGCATGCTTCTGTGGCCGATTCGCCAAATGGGCCGTATTCTGTCCGATATGGGTAAGTCGATGGTCTCCTTCGACCGACTGGACGAAATTCTTTCGGCGAAGCCGGAGGAGGACGCGCCTGACGCAACCGACGCGCCGGTGGACGGCGACATCGAGTTCGACCACGTTGGCTTCGAATATGAAACGATGAACCCCGTGCTGATCGACGTGGACTTCAAGGTAAAATCCGGCGAAACCGTAGCCATTCTGGGCGCGACGGGCTCCGGTAAGAGCACGCTCATGCACCTTCTGCAGCGCCTGTACGATGTGGAGGAGGGGCGCGGCGCCATCCGCATCGGTGGAACGGACATTCGCAAAATCCGTAAATCACACCTTCGAAGCCGCATCGGCCTGATCCTTCAGGAGCCGTTCCTGTATTCAAGAACAGTAAAGGACAATATCGGCATCGCCCTGCGCGAGCCAAGCGATGAGCAGATTTTCGAGGCGGCGCGCACGGCCAGCGCGCACGAGTTCATCACGGGCTTTGAAAACGGCTATGACACCATCGTGGGCGAGCGCGGCGTTACGCTGTCCGGCGGACAGAAGCAGCGCGTGGCCATCGCGCGCACGCTGATTCGTGAAAACGACATACTGATCTTTGACGACTCGCTGTCCGCCGTAGACACAGAAACCGACAAGGCCATTCGCGAGGCGCTGCGCGAAAGCCGCGCCGAGGGCGAAAAGGGCGCGACCACATTCATCATCTCGCACCGCCTAACCACGCTGTCTGAAGCCGACAAAATCGTCGTTTTGCAGAACGGCCGCGTGGCGCAGATGGGCACACATGACGAACTGATTCACGAGGACGGCCTGTACCGGCGCATCTACCTCATCCAGTCCGCACTGGAGGAGGAGCTGAACGCCACCGAGGAAAGCGCGTAAGGGAGGGAAACGAACGTGCAATATCAGGAAGAACAGGATTACAGCAAGCGATTTGACGCATCCCTCTGGCGAAAGCTGTTCAGATACGCAAAGCCCTATCACCTGCAGCTGCTGCTCGTGTGCACGTGCATGGTTTTAAGCGCGCGCATCGACGTGGAGATTCCACTTCTGACGGCAGAGGCCATCGATACCTTCATCGCCAACCAGACGCTGGAGGGCTTCACGGGCTTTGCCATTCGCTATTCGCTGGTAATTCTGGCGCAGGTAGCGCTGATCTTCACCTTCTGCTTCACGTCCGGCCGCATTGAGTCGGGCATGACGCATCACATCCGCAAGCTGGGCTTCCGCAGGCTTCAGGAGCTGTCATTCTCGTTTTACGACAAAACGCCCGTCGGTTACCTGATCGCCCGCATGAGCAGCGACACCCAGAGACTGGGCGACACCATCGGCTGGGGACTGATCGACCTCGCGTGGGGCTTGGGCTACATTGTCATGGCTGCGATTCACATGTTCCGCTTAAGCCCGCGCCTGGCGCTGGTGGTGTTGTCGGTCATGCCAATCATCGCCGTAGTAACGATGATCCTTCAGAAGAAGATTTTGAAGAACTACCGCGAGGTGCGCAAGACCAATTCCAAGATTACCGGCTCGTTCAACGAAGGCATCATGGGCGCAAAGACGACGAAGACGCTGGTGCGCGAGGAAGCAAACGCCCGCGAATTCGTGCGCCTGACGGACACCATGAAAAAGCGCTCCATTCATGCGGCGCTTCAGAGCGCGCTTTTGTTCCCGGTGGTCATGTCGCTGGGCTCCATTACCGTGGCCATCGCCCTGTGGAAGGGCGGCGAAAGCGTTCTGGGCACGAGCGTGGCCTTCGGCGCGATTTCTCTGGGCACGCTGACGGCGTTTGTGAACTACGCCAGCAACATCTTTGACCCCATCGTTTCCATCGTGCGCACGCTGGCGGACATGCAAAACAGCCAGGCCGCCGCCGAGCGCGTATTCACGCTGATTGAAACCGAGCCGGAAATCACGGATACGCCTGAGGTGGAAAAGGCCTTCGGAAACAACTTCAACCCCGACCGCTCGAATTGGCCGGAAATCAAGGGCGATATCCAGTTTGACAACGTGTCGTTCCAATATTCCGGCGGCGAAAAGGTGCTGAAAAACTTTAATCTGCACGTGGAGGCAGGCCAAACCATCGCGCTGGTAGGCGAAACGGGCAGCGGAAAAAGCACGATCGTAAACCTGATCTGCCGCTTCTATGAGCCGACGGAGGGGAACATCCTGATCGACGGCGTGGACTACCGTGAGCGCTCGCAGCTGTGGCTCCAGTCGCATCTGGGTTACGTGCTCCAGCAGCCGCACCTGTTCTCCGGCACCATCCGCGAAAACATCCGCTACGGTCGTCTGGATGCGACCGACGCGGAAATTGAGCAGGCCGCCCGGCTGGTGGACGCCGAGGACTTCATTTTGAAGTTTGAAAAGGGCTATGACACCGACGTCGGCGAGGGCGGCAATCGCCTGTCCACCGGTCAGAAGCAGCTGATCTCCTTCGCCCGCGCGTTGATTGCCAAGCCCGCCATCTTCGTGCTGGACGAGGCCACCTCCTCCGTCGATACCGAGACGGAGCAGAAGATTCAAAAGGCCATCGTCACCACGCTCAAGGGACGTACATCCTTTATCATCGCGCACCGCCTTTCCACCATTCGCAGTGCTGACCGCATCCTCGTGATCCAGCACGGCGAGGTGACCGAAAGCGGCACGCATAAGGAGCTCATTCAGAAGCGCGGCTACTACTATAACCTCTATGCCAACCAGTTCAAGGAGGAGCGCGAGCAGGCCATGCTCGGCATCCGCTGATTCCCCAAGGGCGGAGGGAGCGCTTCGCTCCCCCTCCGCACCACCTCCTCAAAAGGCGGAGACCCGGCTTCGCCGGCTCATATTTGAAATTCGAGAGGGCTACGGCCCTCTCGAGCTCTCTCGAGGGCGTTTGAAAAAGAGTGCATGGCGATAGATTTGCGATGGCTTGACAGGATATTGGGAACAAGGTTTGAATTTAACTTAAAAGTCAGAAATATGATAAATGGATTCCCGGAGCAAAATTGATGAGCTCTGATGGAATGTGTGCATGCAGTAGAATGTGAAAAAACATTCGTCCCTTATGGGGCTCCTTTATTCTTGGCAAAGAAGCAAGACGTATAATTCGCATCATTACGATAGTAACTTTTATTTCTAATACGCTTATTAAAATGCAAATAATTTAGCACGCCATTAACACGTTTTCCTTGACTTCTTGTAATTAGCACAATATAATAGTTATTGTAGAATATCACTTTTCGAGGTTGGTCTGAACCTCGCTCTATTATCGTTTTTTCCGGAAAATGTCGGACAGACGTTTATCTCATAAAGCCTGCGATAGCCCATCCCAGCGAAGCGGCGAAAGGGGGAATGTCCTTTGAACGTTTTTCACGCCCACAAAAAGACACACTGAAATGGTCGCTGGAACGGCCCTTTCAGTGCGTACGGGTTAGGATCGCGATTGCAATCCCAAGTAGCATGATTGATTATAGCGCGAGCCTTTCCTGTCCGCAAGCACTTTTTTGTTATGCGTGTTTTTTGTGTGCGATTCGTGGAAACTATCACTCAGACACTCATCCATGTTGGATGGGAAAGGATTCGAAAGAAAATGGTCAACAAAAAGATGCGAAACGATCCCCTTTTTACGCGAAATACTTTCTGCGGGCAAGGGAAATGGAACATTCCGCTTGTTCGTAAACAACAAATCGATACCTGTAACCTTTCTCTCCTTGCTTGTTCAGACACGAGGAAGAATGATACCATCGAAAATTGCCGCAGGGGAGTCCACTTTTTTGTGGATGACTACCGATTTACCGGCATCTATACGCATCCGGAGCGTTCGCTTGAGAAATACGCTCAATATGCCTTTCTGCTTACGCCGGATTTCTCTACGTACGTAGATATGGGCTTGTGGAGGCAAATTGAAAGCGTTGCACAAAATCGTTGGGTCGGAGCTTACTGGCAGAGTAAGGGCTTATATGTCGTACCGACAATCAGTTGGAGTACGGCTCAAAGCTATGAATTCTGCTTCGATGGAGTCGAAAAAGGCTCTGTTGTTGCAGTCAGCACCCTCGGCTGCAGAAGAGCAAGAACGCGCTTTATGCGTGGATATGACACAATGTACGAGCGGTTGGAGCCTGAAAAGGTCATCTGCTTTGGAAAACCATTTCGCGAAATGGCAGGGAACGTTATCATCGTAGATTATACCGAATCTCGAAAGAAGGTGCGCTAATATGGGCGGCAGAGGGACATATTCCTTAGGGCAGTCGTCGGCCTATACCTATAAGACCGTAGGCAGGATAGATGACACGAAGATTCTCGTTCCTATCGACGGAATGAAGGCGTTGAAGCTACCGGAGGAATCACATTCCAGCGAAGCCAAGTACATGCTACTCGATGCAAAAGAGGTTTTCCATCAGTACCGGGAGTACGACAGCAATCACAAGGTTGTATTGGAAATTGGATACCATATGGAACGTCCCTTAGGAACGGGAAAAATTCTTCATATCCACGTTTATGGAGAACCCGGCGTTGAGAATCATGGACGAGCAACAACCGTAAAACGAAAGCTAACACGCGACGAATATCGAAAGTATAAGAAATTATTTAAAGGGGTGATTATTGATGAGGGGAAATACTTTGACTGAGTTTATTGATGATCTGCTTGCCATAGGCGGGCCAGAGAAGGAATTCGTATTTCGCGACAGGTTTTATTTCCTTGAGGGAGCCCGCGATGATGCTCACTGCACCTTGGTTGTTGACGAATACGATTATACGATTCCATCGGATGAACCGCCGTTTCTGAAAACGTACCGCTTTTCCGGAAAAACGCAGGAGGAATGCGTGGCGGCCTTTGAAAGGATGCCAATCTTTCATGGTCTGACGCTTTACGAGGCCGAGGAGGAGATACAGGTTCTGTTTGGCTGATTTCGGAGCCTTCGGGGAATTGCCGAAGGGAAGAAAAATGAACGTCCCGCCGCGCAAGCAGGACGTTCATTTTATAGGCAAATAGGGGAGACAATTACTCTTTACCGGCTTACGCGGATGATTTCGAGGGCAGCGATCTGAACGGGAATGGAGCGGGTCATCTGGCCGTTATAGCGCACGCGGATTACGTCCTCGGCCTTGAGGTTTTCGGGAATGCTGTCCGTATTGACCTGCAGCCTCTGGCCATCTGCGTCAATGAGAATGAAATCCTCGCCGATTTCCTCCACCACGCCGTTCACAAAGTAGTCGGGAACGATCATGCCCGCGCTGATCTGACCAGGCAGGGACATCGTCATGGCGCCGTTGTAGTACACCGTCAGGCTGGGAAAGTCAATCTGCGCATCCTTCCACGCATCGGGCAGGTGCACGAGCACCTCCTGCCCCTCCGCCGTGCGGATAAGCACGTCGCCGTTGTCCGCATCGACGCTCACGACATCGCCGGCAAGCGCGTGCATGATAACGCTCTGTGCGCTGAGCTGCGGAGGAAGCGAGGCGGTCACTGCGCCGTCAAAGACCACATACACATAGTCGCCCGTTTGAATGGGGCGGTCGATCTCCATCGGCGTTTCGGCACTCAGGTTCACCTGCACGCTGCCCAGCGTTTCGGTATCAAGCAGGATGCGCTCGCCCTCCACATATTCGCTCACGATGCCGGAAATCAGCTCCGTTGCAGCTTCATCGGCGGGCGCGGACGCAAATGCGCCCACGCAAAGGAAAAGAGTAAGCATAAAAGAAACCAGTTTTGTGAGATTCATGAATTTTATCCTCCATTTTGTTTGATGTCTATCAGACGGAAACGAAGGCTGCTTTGTTCCCGCAAAGCCAGATGCCTTATGTTATCTTTTCAATTAAAAAAACCGCCCCCGCCGGGCGGCTTTTGAGCTTCCGTATTTAGATAATTTCGACAAACACGGGCTTTTCGTTTTTGAGCGTCGCCGCCTTTACGACGGTGCGGATCGATTTGGCGATTCTGCCCTGTTTCCCGATTACTTTTCCCATGTCGTCCGGATCGACGCGCAGCTCAATCACGACGGACTCAGGTCCATCCACCTCGCGCACATCGACCGCATCGGGCTTATCGACAAGCCTCTGGGCGACAAAGCGAACCATTTCGACCATATCCACGAGTTTTGCCTCAGGGTCTGCTGTCCTTGCGGATTACAGCAGGCCGCCCTTCTTCAGCAGGCCGCGAACGGTGTCGGTCGGCTGAGCGCCGGTGCTGAGCCAATACTTGGCGCGCTCTTCGTTAAACTTGATAACGGCGGGATCTTCGACGGGATTGTAATAGCCGATTTCCTCAATGAAGCGGCCGTCGCGGGGCGTACGGCTGTCGGAAACGACGACGCGGTAGAAAGGCTCTTTCTTCATGCCCATTCTCTTCAGACGAATCTTAACCATGGGGTGTTCCTCCTTGTATTGTGTCCTATATGGAAATCCGGGTTTCCCGGTGTTCCGCGAATTAACGGAAGCCCTTGCGCAGGCCGAAGGGCAGCTTGCCCTTGGAGCCCATCACCTGCTTCATCATCTGGCGCGCCTGCTCATACTGCTTGATCAGCAGGTTGACCTCCTGAACGGTAGTTCCGCTTCCGGCGGCGATGCGGCGGCGACGACTGGCGTTCAGAATGTCGGGATGGCGGCGCTCGGCGCGCGTCATGGACAGGATGATTGCCTCGGTCTTCCTCTGCTCCTTCGCAATCTTGTCCTCATCGATCTCCACGCCTGCGAGCTTGGAGCCCACGCCGGGAATCATCTTGAGCATATCGCCCACGGATCCGAGCTTGCGAATCTGCTTGATCTGCTGAAGATAATCCTCCAGGTTGAACTGCTGGCTCTTGAGCCTGCGTTCAAGATCCTCGGCCGATTTCTCGTCAAACGCATCCTGCGCCTTCTCAATCAGGCTGAGCACATCGCCCATGCCAAGAATGCGCCCGGCCATCCGGTCGGGATGGAAGGGCTCGATGTCCGTCAGCTTTTCGCCCACGCCGGCGAACTTTATGGGCTTTCCGGTAACGGCCTTGACCGAGATGGCCGCGCCGCCGCGGGTGTCGCCATCGAGCTTAGTAAGAATCACGCCGTCCACGCCCAGCTCCTTGTTGAACGTGTCCGCGACCGTCACCGCATCCTGGCCGGTCATGGCGTCGACCACCAGCAGAACCTCCTGCGGCTTGACGGTGGCCTTGATGTCGCGCAGCTCCTGCATCAGCTTTTCGTCGATATGCAGGCGGCCGGCGGTATCGATGATCACGGGATTGAAGCCGTAATACCGCGCATGCTCCACGGCTTCCTTCGCAATCTGCACAGGATTGCCCTGTCCGCGCTCGTAAACCTCCACGCCCGCCTGCGAGCCGACGATTTGCAGCTGGCGGATGGCGGCCGGGCGATACACGTCGCACGCCACGAGCAGCGGCCGCTTGTTTTCCTTCTTCAGCATGCGGCCGAGCTTGGCGCACATGGTAGTTTTGCCCGCGCCCTGCAGGCCGCACATCATGTAGATGGTAGGGGCTGTGGGCGAATGCGTGAGCTTGGCGTTCACGCCGCCCATGAGCTTTGTCAGCTCCTCGTTTACAATCTTGATGACCTGCTGAGACGGCGTGAGGCTTTCGAGAATCTCCGCGCCCACGCAGCGCTCGGTAACGGTCTTCACAAAGTCTTTAACGATGGCGTAGTTGACGTCCGCCTCTAAAAGCGCCATGCGCACCTCGCGCATCGCGGCCTTGACGTCCGCCTCGGTCAGCTTTCCGCGGCCGGAGAGCTTTTTGAACGCGTTTTGCAGTTTGTCGGAAAGTCCTTCAAACGCCACGGAAATCACCTCTCAATATCTTCAATGCGGCGAAGCGCCTCGCGCGCGCGAACAAGCGCCTGCGTATCCTCGCCGGAAATGGCCCTGTCCAGCTCTGCCCGGCACTCGCCGACCGCCTCGGTCAGCCTCCGGTACCGGCTCAAAAGCCCCAGCTTGGCCTCATAGGCCTCCAGCTGCTTCTGCGCATGATTGATGGCGTCGTGCACGCCCTGCCGGGTGATGCCCATCGCATCCGCGATTTCCTGAAGCGAGAGATCCTCCTCCAGATACATCCGCATGACCCGCAGCCGGTGCTCCGTCAAAAGCGCGCCGTAGAAATCGAGCAGCCAGCCATACTCCACTCTCTTCTCCACACATGACGCTCCTTCGCCCTTTTCACAGCCTGTTCATTGTACCACCGCCCCCGCATCCTGTCAAGTTAATTTACTTGACAAGTCCAATTTCTACATCGGGAAGCGCATCCGCGCGAAGCGATAAAAAGCCTTCATGCTCTCCCGGCAAGAGGTGCACGCGAAGGCAGGCATGAGCCCAGAGAAAATTTATTTTTTCGAACGCTCCGGCTGTACATTGGCGTAGCGCGCGCTTCTTTTCTGCGCGGCAAAGACGAAGTAGCTGTCCCTCTCCACAACGCGGCAGCCGCCGAAGATGGCGCGCAGCTTCTTTTCATACCATGTGCGGCGCTTGGTAACCATGAACAGGCTACCGCCGACGTTCAGCCGGTTGAAGCCCTTTTCGATAAAATAGCGTGCGACGGCAAAATCGCTCTGGTATGGCGGGTTGGAATAGATGGCATCAAAGCCGGTTTCGGTCAACTGGCGGAAGCCGTCGGAGACGAAGGCCGCGATGGAAAGCTCGTTTGCCTCGGCGTTTCGCGCGGCGGCAGAAACGGCGCGAGGATCGACGTCCACCATCACCACGTTCTCCGCGCCGCAGATTTTCGCGGCGTAAATGCCTACCGGGCCCGCGCCGCAGCCCAGGTCCAGCACGCGCCAGCCCGGCTCCGGAGGATATAGCTCAAGCATTGCCCGCGTCCCGCGATCCAGTCCGCGCGGCGAAAACAGCCCCTCCGTCTCTGGAAGTACGAAGGAAATCCCTCCAATGGTTTCGGTAATCATAGCTCCCTCCCTCGATTACAAAGCCACATTCGAGCCCCTGCCCTCTCGCTCGCGCGGAACGTTACCGGCGCGGAAGTCGGCGATAAGGCAACGCCCCCGGCGGGAATGGACTCCGTCGGGGGCGGCAGAGGGCACGGCTCCACTTACGCAGCGGGCGCGAAGCCCTTCAGCAGGCTCAGCGTGGTTTCCTTGTCTGCATAGGTAACGATTTCAATGGCGTCGGTCTCAGCGTCGATGGTTACGCAATGGGAAATGTACTCGATCTTCCCATCCGCCTCGCGGCTGGCAAAGGAGACGAAGAACGTGATCTCTCCCACGGTTTCGAGCGCGTACTCATAATTCTGATCATAGCCGTTATCCTGCATTTCCTTGCGCACGGACTCGCCGAACACGTCCTTCACGTCGCTCAACACAGCCTGATCCTGCCCCATGCGGCCGGTGTTCTTCACCTGCATCACCATGTAGCCCTCGGCGTTATAGATTTCGTCGGTTTCCATTTGCGCGCACTTTGCGAAGAAATCCGGCCCCTGCGCCGCCGCAAACACGGCTGCCGCCTCGGGCTGCGCGGCCAGCGCCGCCGCCGTATCCCTGTTCACAAGATACCATCCCTCAGGCAGTGTGCAAGCCAGCCTGCCGCACAGAAGATTCTGCGCGCTCTCCGCGGCTTCGGTCTGCGGCTCTGCCGCGTCGACGTCCGCCGTAGGCTCGGTCTGCGGCTCCGCTGCGGTCGATTCAGCAGCCAGAATCTGCTTCACGGTTTCCGCATCGGCCTTGCCGGTAACGGTGAGCGAATGCGCCTGCTGGAATTTGCGAATAGCCTGCTCGGTCTTGCTGCCGAAGTTTCCATCCGCCTCGCCCTCAAGGAAGCCCAGCGCCTTCAGCGCATCCTGCAGCGCCTTCACGTCGTCGCCAATGTCGCCGCGCGTAAACGACGCGCGCGCCGGAATTTCCTTCGCGTTCAGCGCCGCCATCGTGTCCTCGTCCACGCGGCCGGTCTGCTCTAGTCCGTTGTCCTTCTGGAATGCTTCGACCGCCTTCACCGTGCCCGCGCCGTACTGCCCGTCCGCCGTGCCCGTAAGGTAGCCCAGCGCCTTCAGCTTCTGCTGCAGCGCGCTCACGTCGTCGCCCTTCGCGCCGCGCGCAAGCAGGATCACGGGAACCTTCGCGCCATATATCGCAGCCAGCGTCTCGGGGTCAGCTGTGCCAGTTTCAGCAAGGCTGAACGCCTTCTGGAAGCGCTTTACGGCGGCCTCCGTGCCCGCGCCGTACTTGCCGTCCGCCGTGCCCGTAAGGTAGCCCAGCGCCTTCAGCTTTTCCTGAAGCGCTTTGACGGACGTACCGCTGTCGCCCTTTTTGAGGGCTTCATACAGGTTCGCCGTCGTGACGGTCGCATCGGTCATGGCCGCGGCATTTTCGTCCAGAAGCGCCGCACGCGTGGCGTCATCGGCAACGCCGGTTACCGGCAGACCGTTTGCCCGCTGGAAGCCCTTGAGCGCGCTGGCCGTGGCGGAGCCAAAGCTGCCGTCACTTGCGCCGGTCAGATAGCCTTTGGCCTTCAGCGCATCCTGCAGCGCCTTCACCTCGTCGCCCTTATCGCCCATTTGCAGCACATTCCCGGCCACCTCGCCGGGCTTCACGGCGGCGCTGTCGCTGTAAAGCGCCTTCAGCGTGTCCTCGTCGGCAATGCCGCTGGGGTTCATGCCGGAGGCCTGCTGAAACAGCATCACGGCCGTTTCCGTGGCGGGACCGAAGGATCCGTCCGCCGTGCCCTTCAGATATTTCAGTTCAATCAGCCGCTTCTGGAGCGTGGTCACAGCCTCGCTCTTCGAGCCGCGCTTGAGCAGCTGGAACGCCTCGTCAAAGCTGCCGTCCTCGTTCATCAGCGTGATGTAATCGGCAGAGGCCCAGCCGGTCTTGTTGTTGTAGCGCACGTGATACCACAGCATACCTTCGTTGTCGCGCTGCGATTCGCCCAGATAGTCCACCGTCTTGCCGGCGGGCGCGCTCAGGATGATGGTATGGTTCTTGCCGGGCGCGGTACGAAGGTTAACGTTCTCAATCGCCTTGCCCTTGGCATACTGCGTTTCATCCACGGGCAGCGCTGCATTCAGGCCGATGACGAGATTGTTCGCGTCCTTCCAATAGGTAATGTTCAGACTTTCGCCGTCCGAATAGGTTGCGCCCCTGTCCCACGAATCCACCAGCGTCATGCCGTTTCCGACAAACACGCTGCCCGCATCGGAGGCGCTTGAGCCGACATACACGCCCATCAGGCTGTAGTCGCATGCGGCGTTGATGGAGATGGACGACACGCGCGTGCCGTCGTCGGAATTCACAGTCAGAACGTCGCTGGAATACTGAATGCCGCCTGTCACCTGATCGTCAGTGGTGCAGTTCAGCGCGGCGGCAACCTCCTGAAAGCTCTGTCCCAGCCGGTCCTGCAAATCAGCGTAGTTGCCCGTGGGCGCAGCGGTCACATTGACCGTCTGCTCGGTGTTCTCGCCGCTTTCGGTGGATGTAATCACGGCCAGCTGCGCCTCGGTAAGCATCAGCTTCGTGCAGCCAGCGAAGATGTTTGCGCCGGCGTAATACAGCTTGGCCGGAAGGTTGATTTCCGTCAGGCTCGCGCAGTTTTCAAACGCGCCCTCGCCGATGCCCGTCACGTTCCCGGGCAGCGTAACTCTCTGAAGGTTTACACAGCCGCTGAACGCGCGCGCATCAATGGTGGCCACGCCGTCGGGAATCTCAACCTCGGTAATCGTCGTTTTGCCCATGAACGCCTCCGCGCCGATGGCGGTAAGCGGATGCATGGCGTCGCCGGAGTTAAAATACGAAGGAATTTTCACACTCGCATCCGTACCGTTATAGGAGACAATGCAGGCGGTGCCGTCCTCCATGTAGCTGACGGTGAAGTCCCCCACGACGTCCGCCTCCGCGCCGAGCGCCGGCAGAAGCGCCAGGATCAAGAGCGCGACAAACCATTTTTTCATTGTGAACTCCTTTCTCACGCACGGAGCGTGAACGCGAATTTGCCGCCTCCGCGCTCGGCGTAGAGGCGGCAAACCGCAGACTTATTTACTGTGCAAACAGCTGAAGCAGCTGATCCACTGTGATCGGCGTGCCGGTCACATGCGCGGGCGCGGTTTCAGGAACCACACTTTCCGTCTTCAGGGACAGGCTGCCAACCGACTGGGTAACGCCGTTCTCCGTAGTTTCCAGCCCCAGACGAATCTCCGTCAGCGTCGCCGTATTCGTTATGGAGAAGGGAATTTCAAGGCTTCCCTCTCCCTCGCCTACCGTGCCGCCAGCCAGATACAGCCTTCCGCGAATCTCGTTTTCGTTCTCGGATCCCTCGTCGATGACGCCGGCCTCAAGATACGCCGTCTGGCCCATTACGTCCATGTCAATGCGATACGCGATTCGGTTCTGCTCCTCAATCGCCGTGCCGCTGTAGGACATAACCGCAGTCGCTTCCTCCATGCCCATTGCTTTGACGCTCATATTGCACACAAAGTTCACGCCGTCAATGGTGTAATCCGCGTAGGTGCAGCTGGCCTCCGTCTCCGTGCCGTTTTCGTCAAGCACGAAACTCTTCGTCGTGCTATTGATCTTCATGCCGGTGCTCGTGTACTCGATAACGACTTCCGTCCGCTCAATCTGGGAATCCGTAATGGTTTCGCTCTGGATGCCCTTGTCCGTCAGCTCATAATGGGCGCTTCCGACCACCTCGCCGTTCTGCCGCATCGTGTAATCGTACGCGTAGCGCCCGCCGTTTTCAAACGTCATGGTGCCCTCGATGCTGTTCGCGCCGGTCTCGTCGGTCGCATCAATGCTGAAGGAAACCTCAAGGCCGCGGTAGGTTTCGATGAGCATCGCGTTTACCGAGAATGCCGCGCCGTCCGCGCTACCGAAGCCGTTGATCGTATACACGTCGTCGCGGCCGTGCAGGTTGAGCGTGATGTAATCCTTGCCGCTCACAATGTCGAGCTTGCCGTCCGCGTCGTCGTCCTTCACATTCAGGGTTATATGCGCCTTGGTGTCGGAGGTCTTCAGGTTCGCCTCCAGCTCAAAGACGTCGTAGTCGGTATGTACGTCTGCATCCAGTGCGAAGCTGCCGCAGGCAAGTGCGAAGGCGATGCGGTATTCGTGATAGGTTTCCTCTGCCAGACTGAAAAGCAGACGTCCGCCAGAAGCCGTGTTGACATCCAGCGAAAACGCATCCTCGCCGATGGTCAGCGCGCCATTCCACAGAACCGCTTCCTCGGTGGTCTCCGTTGCCGAAGCAACCGTGCGGCACTCGACGTTCATGCCGTCCTCATTCGCGGTGCCGGTGAGATCGAAACGCTTGCCGTTTGCCTCGCAGGCCACGGTCAGAAGCATCGCCTCATCGTCGTTCACGTTGAAGCCAACCTCAAGCGCCTTGCCGTTCACGCTCGCGCGTAGGCCGGTGGTCAGCTGCTCGCCGTCAAACGCAGCTTCTGCGTGGATATCTGCGGCGCATTCGTCTGCCTTCAGGTCAAACGTCAGGCTCATCTGGTCCTGCGCCAGAATCGAAACGTACAAGCTGCCGGAAACGCCGATCAGCGGCTTCGCGGTCAGCGCCTCCGCCGCCGCGGTCAGCTGCGCAAGCAGCGCCTGTGTGCCCGTCTGCGCGTCCGTGCCCATGACGCTCCAGATTTTCAGCTGCGAAAGCGACGCCGCAACCTGCACATCGGCGGCCGCACGATTCAGATATTCCGCCAGCAGCGAAACCACATTCTCCACGGTGGCGTTGATCTCAAAGCCGCCGTTTTCCGCCACGCGCAGAAGGCCGCGCTCCATAACAAGCGCAAGCAGGCGATTCAGCTCCGTATTCAGGATGGTCTGCAGCACGCCTTCATCCTGCAGCGCCTCGCTGCTGTTCAAATATGCATACAGCTTCTTCGCAGTCTCCGCGTCCATGCCGAGTCTCATATAGGAATAGACGTCCATCGCCTCGCTCAGCACGTCGTAGGAAAGCTCAACCGCATTCTCGCCATAGCGAATCACGACCGCGCTTTCGCCGATCTGCACAAAGAGCGTATCCGCCAGAAACGGTGCGTTGACCGTAATCTGCTGGCAGCCGTCCTCGTCCGTGCTCGTCTGCACGGACGCATTGAAAATCGAGCCCAGATACTCCGCCGCCGCCGTGATGGTGGTTACGGTGCTCTGCTTCTGCGTCGTGACGGTGGTCATAACGCTCTGCACCGTTTCTGCCGTTGCCATGCCGCCGAGGGCCATGACGAGAACCAGCAGCCACGTCAGTATACGAATGGAATGTTTCTTCATCAGCGTATCCTCCTTACTATTTCACCAATTAAATTATACCATATCCCCGCGTGTTCCGCAATTCCCAGTTTGCGAAATTCACAAATGATCGGCACTGAATTCTTCACAATGTTGTCGGCAGTTTGCGCTTGCCGTAAATCGCATACAATGCTATAATATTCTGTATATATTTTGCCATACTCCCGCGAAAAGAGGTTTCGGCTGTCCATGGCATATCATTCCTGCATATCGGAGGGCACCGTCAGCTACCTCACGCAGCAGTTTCCCCGCGAAGCGCCTGCGTGGCTGGAGGCCTTTCCGGACGAGCTAAAGCGCATCTGCAAAAAATGGTCGTTCACGCCCGAGGGGCACGAGCCGCACTCTCGCTTTGGCGCAATCCTGTACGGAACCAGCGCGCACTGCGGCCGCGTAGCCGTGAAGGTGGTGCCGTGGTTTTCCCCGCGCCTGAAAAGCGAAATTTTCTGCTACCGCCAGCTTCCCTACCGCGAAATGTGCCCGCTGTACGATGCAGACGAGCAGCTTGGCGCGATGCTTCTGCGCTACGTGCCCGCCTCCGGCCGTGCCGACGCCGCGTCGCGCGAGCGCGTGTTCCGCTCGCTCTACGAGCAGCGCCGCCCGGCTGCGCCGAACGAGAATGCGCTGGCGCGCTATGAAAACGTGCTGACCGACGTGCTTTCCCACGCGCGCAACATTGTAGCCGCATCGAAGGATCCGCTTCTTGCGCCCTTCCTGCCCTCCATCGATCGCGCGCTGGCCGCAATGGAGGACTTTCGATCTTGCGAGCGGTACTTAATACACGGCGATGCTCACGAATATAACATGCTGGTGGAGG
The DNA here is from genome assembly GCA_964554795.1 of uncultured Oscillospiraceae bacterium. Classification (GTDB taxonomy): domain Bacteria; phylum Bacillota; class Clostridia; order Christensenellales; family Aristaeellaceae; genus SFHK01. The sequence continues at coordinate 20,243 of CAZKQB010000034.1, forward strand.
ACGGCGGCTGCGTGCTGATCGACCCGCTGGGCTATGTCGCGCCCATCGAGTTTGAATTTGCCCGTTATCTCGGAACAGCCATGAAGGAGCATCCGCTCACAAACGCCGAAATGAATGCGCTGGTTTCGCGCATCCTGCCGGAAGAGGTTAACCGTGCCCGCGCAATGACCGCCTTCGCCATCGATACCACACTGCGCGGCTGCAACACGTTTATCGAAGGAAATACCTATGAGGAAATCGTGTTCGGAGGTCAGTGGGCCGCGCGAAGCTGGCGCTATGCGGACGCGCTTTCAAAGCCTGTTGGGGAGGAATGACGGCATGTCTCTGAAAAGCGAATGGAAACGGATGCGCTCGGATATCCGTTCCGCCTACAAATCCGAGGACACCGAGGAATTCTTTGACCGCATCTTCACAAAGCCGCTGGGCTATCTGTGGGCGCGGCTGTTCATGCGTCTAGGCTGGACACCCAACATGGTCACCCTGCTGTCCATGGCCATCGGCTTCACGGGCGGCTGGCTGTTCTACCCGGAAAGCTTCACCCTGAACCTGATCGGCGTGCTGCTGGTGATCTGGGCGAACATTCTAGATTCCACCGACGGTCAGCTTGCGCGGCTTACAGGCAACAAGTCCACGCTGGGGCGCATTCTGGACGCGCTGTCCACCAGCGTATGGTATCTGGCGATTGACTGCGCGCTGTGCCTCCGTCTGATGCCGAAGGCCATTCCCTTCTCCGGCGGGAAGCCGTGGGGCGGGCTGATCTGGCTGGTGGTCATCGTGTGCGAATTGGGCGGACACCAGCGGCAATGCATGCTGGCAGACTACTACCGCAACATCCACCTGTTCTTCCTGCGCAACAAAAATGGCAGCGAGCTGGATCGCTCCCGTGACATTGCCCGTGCGCGCGCTCGGCTTCCCTGGAAGGGCGCACGTTTTCAAAAGCTGTATCTATATTTTTACGGCCTGTACACGCGCCTTCAGGAGCTTTCCACCCCGGCGTTCCAGCGGTTTTTCAGGGCCCTTGATGAAAGCAGCGACGAGGTGCGCGAGGCCGTGCGGCAGGACTACCTTGCCCGGAGCCGCAAATACATTCAGTTGACGAATGTCCTCACCTTCAACGCCCGCGCCTACACGCTGTTCCTTCTGGTGCTGCTGGGCGTGCCAATGGTGTTTTTCCCGTTTGAGCTACTCGTATTCGGCGGCCTGATGCTGTACATGCGCAAAAAGTACGAGGAGATTGCCGAAGACCTCCTCTATACGCACAAGCTGCCCGGCAGCGAAACGCCGCCGGTAAAGCGCAAAAAATATCCGGTCGTATTTTTCGTCATCGGCGTGATCGGCATCATTGCGATGCTGGCAAAGACCGACATGAGTCAGGTAGACTGGAGCGGCACGATTCTGAGCAAGCTGCCCATATGGCTGCCGTCGCTGATTGCGCTGTGGGCCGTGGTGTACATTCTGCACACGCTGGCCTATCGCGCCATCATGGGCTGGGAGGTAAAGAGCATGCCGTTCTGGCGGCTTCTCAAAATGACGATCTCCGGCTTTTCGCTCAATCAGGTCACGCCGATGGGGCTTGTGGGCGGCGAGCCGTACCGCATCATGGAAATGAAGCCGTATATCGGCCTTGAAAAGGCCACCGCCACCACGCTCACCTTCACCGTGATGCACGTGTTTTCCCACGTAATGCTGTGGCTCACCGGCGCGTTCGTGTACCTGCTGCTCGGCTGTCCGGGCGGCGTGCTGGCCACGCTGGTGGACATCGTGGTGCTCGGGCTGTGCTCGCTGGCGCTGTTTTTCTTCTTCCGAAGCGGCAAGCGCGGGCTGGTCATGCCGCTGATGCGGCTTCTGTGCCGCATCCCGTGGGCGGGAAAATACTTTGCCGGAATGCTTGAGAAAAAGCGCGAAAGCTTTGAAGCCATCGACCGCGATATGGCCGCCTTCCATGGCCGCCGCCGCGATTTCGTCGTTACCCTGCTGCTGGAATACGCCGGGCGGCTGCTGGAGGTAGGCGAGTTCTTCATCATCTTCAAGGTGATGCAGGTGGACGTATCCTATGCCTACTGCACAATGGCGCTGTCCTGTGCGTCGCTGATCGGCAATCTGGTGTTCTTCATTCCGATGCAGGTTGGCTCGCGCGAGGCCGGCATGGCGCTGGCGCTGGGCTGGATGGAGCTTGCGCCGTCCATCAGCATCACTGCGTCGCTGCTGTCCCGCCTGCGCGACATCTTCTATCTCGCCGTTGGCGTGGGCGCGCTGCTTCTGACCGGAGGCTCACCGGAGGACGCTGCCTCCGAAGAAGCCGATTCCATTCCCTCCGGAGAAGCCGGATCGGTCTCCTCCGAGGCGTCTGCGGCTCCCGCCTCTGAAGAAAAGGCATCGAGCGAAAGCGAGAAGGCCTCATGAACGCGGCGCTGATTCTTTCCGGCGGCTTCGGCCGCCGCTTCGGAAGCACGCTGCCTAAGCAGTATCATAAAATCGCCGGGCGCATGGTGATTGAATACGTGCTGGACGCCGCCGCAAACGCGACGCTTGTCGACCGTGTGATGGTCGCGGGCGCAGACTGTCCGCAGCTACGCGCGCTGAGCGAGCGCTATGCCTTCGACCGCGTGCCCGGCGGCGCGGCGCGCAACGAAACGCTGCAAAACGGCCTGAATGCGCTGGACGCACTGGGCTGCACGCGCGTGGTAATTCTGGACGCAGTGCGGCCGCTGGTCACGCCGGCGCTTCTGGACGAATATCTTCGCCTGATCGGCGAGGGCTGGGACGCGGTGTCCACCGTGCAGCCGATTACCGACAGCCTTGGCTGTCTGGACATGCACGAGGTCGACCGCAGCCGTTACTACCTAATGCAGTCGCCCGAGGCCTACAATTTCCCGCTGCTTCGAGCGCATTTTAAGCCGGACAGTCCGCTTACGGAGGTCGCGCATCAGCTGCCCGCAGACAGTCGCCTGTACCTCTATCGGGATTTTCCCGAAAACCCAAAGCTGACCTATCCATGGGACAAGATGCAAATCGCGCAGGCTCTGAAGGCGCACGAGTCCCAATAGAGGCCGCCTCATCCCTGCCCAGCTTCCCAAAAGCATCCGAGGCCGCCCCTTCCAAAAAATGCGTGGAGGATAAAATGAAGAAAGCTGCCCGCGTAGTAAACGAAAACGGCGTTCTGATGGCAGAGGTACTGCGCGAGGAGGCCTGCGCGCATTGCCATGGCTGCGACCTTGGACGAAGGGAACGCCTGCTCTATCCGCTGAACGACGAGAGCCTCCGCGAGGGAGACGAGATCACGCTGGAGCTGAGCGACCGAACGCTCTCCAAAACCTCGCTTCTGGCCTATGGTCTGCCTCTCGTCAGCCTGATTGCCGGTCTGCTGCTGGGGCGCCTTCTGTTTGCGCAGGAATGGGCGCAGGCGCTTTCGGCCATCTTGATGCTAAGAGTCGGTCTCGCCGTCCTCGCCGCCACCGAAAAAAAGCGCAAGGCAAGCGGACAATATGTCTGTCACGCTGCGCGAACGAATGCGCCGCGGGCGCGCTGAACCGTTTCGCGTGGTGTCCGTGTCGTTGGCGCAGAGAAGGCGCCTCGGCCCTCCCGGAAGTAAGCATCTCGGAAAAGGCCGCAGGACGAACGGGTAATCCGTCCTTCGCGCCGCGCGAACGAATGCGCCGCGGGCACGCTGAACCGTTTCGCGAAGTCGTCCCAATTTCAGGACGGCGCGCCGGTTTCCCGCATGAACGATGCGTTTCCTTCACGAAAAAGGACTATATAACGCAAAAAAGACTGTAAAATAGACAGGAGGATTGAAAATGCAGCAGTTCACTTCTGAAAACCTGAAGCCTGAAAACCTGAACGGCCTTACGCTGGTCGATTTCTGGGCCCCGTGGTGCGGCCCGTGCCGCATGGCGGCCCCCGTCCTTGAGGCTTTGTCCGAGGAATACGAGGGGCGCGTAACCTTCGGCAAGCTCAACATCGACGAAAACGCCGACGCCGCCATGGCGCTGAACGTCATGAGCATCCCTACGCTCGTTCTTTTCAAGGACGGCAAGGAGGTTGACCGCTTGATCGGCATGCAGGGCAAGCCTGCCTTTCAGGCCATGATCGAAAAGCACCTTGCCTGACCCATCCAGCCGGCCGGAAACGGCCGGCTTTTGTTTGTCAAAAAATATTTGGCTGGCAGACGTGGAAGCCGACTCCCCGTCATGGTCACCCCTACCGGAGGCACGGCGCTCGGACGTTCCATTCGACCGTCCGCGTTCGGCCGATATGCCGACCGGAAATCCCCTCGGGCTTCCAACCTCTTTGGCTTGAAGCCTTCGGATTCCGGCCGCAAAATCGCACGTGCCTGCCGTACGCGCCGATATGCTCGATTCAAATCTGAGAGGGTTTACCTCCTCTTTGCGCTCTCCCTCAGGTTTTGAGGCCGTCTGAAGCCCCTTTTTAAACGAGTCGTCCTGTACCATATCAAAAATTGAGCGTTTGCCATTTCCCTCTCACCACCATTGCGCTGCCGGATGCTTTAACGGCTATCGGCGATTTTGCGTTCGATGGCGGCTTTTTCAAGGGGCTAATGGAAATCACATTCCTTCATGATGGCAAAGCCCTCCGGCAGAGAAACGCCCCTTCGCTGCTTTTCTCAGCGAAGGGGCGTTGTTCGTGCGAGAGATGCAAAGCCCGCGCCGTTTTTACTTATTCGTTGGGCAAAAGCAGGAACAGCCCCGCCGCTTCCGTTTCGAAGGTAAGAGCGCCGTCTGCCAGCGTGAAGGGAATTTCGGTCATGCTTTCTCCTTCGGCTCTGACCAGACGGAAGGATCCCATATTTTCCAGCGGCAGCGTTACCGTGACCGCGCCGGGGAAGGACTGGGGCTTGCCCGCCCACTCATAGCAGACGGTGAAGGCGTACAGCGCGCCGTCCACTGGAGACTCTGCGCCCCACACCACAGCCTCGCCCGCGGGCAGTCTTTTGCCAGTGATTTCCGCACCGTCAATGAGAGCAAATGCAGTCTTATCGGATTTTCCGCAGACGGGGCAAACGGTCAGCTCTTCTTCGCCCAGAACGGCGGAATAGACTGTGCATTCGGTCTCGGCAGAATGCTCACAGTCCATCCTCTTGCAAGAGGCGGCTTGCATGCCGTCTTCACAGGGCATCCATGCGCCGTACCAGTGACCCATGGCGGGGATTTCCACGTAGGTGGTGTAATCGCAGTCCGCCCGGTCGCAGGCATCGTAGGCCTCCCAGCCGATTTCGGTACAGGTGGGCTTCTGAGCCTCGTGATGCGTCAGCACATGCCCGCCCAGATCGGCCAGCTCCTGATAGGTGGTGTAATCGCAGTTCTCCCGTTTGCAGGTATCGTAGGCATTCCAGCCAATTTCGGTGCAGGTAGGCTTTTGAGCCTCGTGCTGCTGGATGTCGTGCCCCAGCGCAGATACCAGCACCTCATTACAGTTTTCCCGGGCGCACACCTGATCCGTCAGGCAGGTTGCCGCCGAGCCGCTGTAATCATGGCCCAGAGGATCGAGCCAGGTGGTGACATTGTTTTCGCCAGCGGCCCAGCACCTGCGGCATGCATTGGTACAATGAACGCCCCTGTATGTACAGGTGGGTTCTTGCGTTGTCTCTCCATAGTCATGCCCCAGGATCTTGCCGTAGTAGCCCCTTGTTGTCTTCGTACAGTTTTTGCACTGAAGTGTTCCGTAACCGGGAGAATAACAGTTCGGTTCATAGCTTGAACTAACAAGCACCGAGTAGTCATGATCGCCGATTTCGGTATATTCTGTGCTGCAGATAGAGCATATCTTGCCGTGCTGGCAGGTCGCTTCACCGCCGGTATGCGGCAGCTTCGAAATTTCGGTGTAGCCCTCCTTATAGGTGCAGCCGGGACGCGAGCATTTTTTGTGGGCGTTCCAGCCGACCTCGGTGCAGGTAGCGGCCTTGGCATTGACGGAGGTCATATTATGCCCCAGCGCCGCTTTTTCATTATAGTCATAATGATAGTAGCATAAGGAACAGTACGAATACGCATCCCAACCGATTTCGGTGCAGGTGGGATCCTTGGCGGATACATTCTTGGTTTCATGCCAATTATGAGGCTCATTCGACATGGTCCAGAGCCCATTGCAATTGCTGCATCTCCAAGAATAGGTGTGCGTGTTTGCATTTATGACCCACTTGCTCGTCGCCGCCTCGCCGCTGGCATAGCAGTTTCTGCAGTATTTATATATCGTCGCCGGCGGGTCCTGCATGGTCGGAGCCACCGCCAGCGCGGCGCCTGCCAAACACAGCATCGCAAGGGATACAGCCAGTACAATCAGCCATTTTTTCATGATGCAATTCCTCCTTGAATCGATCGGGCGAGGGAGCGGTTATGTGCCTTCGGGTTGGGTCCTTCGCTAGGCAAAAGCAGGAAGTCGGCCTTTCCGCATACGGGTCAAACGTTCATCTCCGCTTCCGCCGCATCGATGAATCCGCCGCTTGACTCCCTGACTAACGTATTTTCTAACGGCGAATCTACATTTACATTTATTTAATCGGTTCTCAAGGTAATTATATACCAATGCAGTATGAAAGTCAAGCGGTTTTTCTCTGCGCGGACCGCTTGATACAGAATTGCCACACATATTGGACAGCGAAAAAAAGAGACAGGCTTGAGAGCCAATCGGTTCGAATTGAGCTACGCAAAGACAAGCGTAAGAATCGCAGGCATCATGAACCGCATAATGCGGGAGCTATCGCTGCGCCTTGATGAGGCACACTGAAACTTTGTTGGACGCGGTTCACCTTTTGCCGCCTGGTCGTGTAAAAACACGCGGCAGGGGATTTTGCTTTCCCCTGCCGCACAGGCTTATTTGGTTCCAAACAGACGATCTCCGGCGTCTCCCAGACCGGGAACGATGTAGGCGTGGTCATTCAGCTTCTCGTCGACAGCGGCGATATAGATGTCCACGTCCGGGTGTTCCTTCTGAACGACGGCGATGCCCTCCGGCGCGCCCACCAGGCACACGAGCTTGATGTGCTTGCAGCCGCGATCCTTCAGGAACTGAATGGCCGCAGCAGAGGAGCCGCCCGTCGCCAGCATGGGGTCTACCACGATCAGCTCGCGCTCGCCGGCATCCGGCGGCAGCTTGCAGTAGTATTCCACGGGATTATGGGTCTCCGGGTCGCGATACAGACCGATATGGCCTACCTTGCAGGCAGGAACGAGGCTGATAAAGCCGTCCACCATGCCGAGGCCCGCGCGCAGGATCGGCACCACGCCCAGCTTTTTGCCGGCAATGACCTTGCTTTTGCACTTGCAAATGGGGGTTTCAATTTCGATTTCTTCCAGGGGCAGCTCGCGGGTTACTTCGTAGCACATCAGCATCGCGATCTCATTGAGAAGCTCGCGAAAATCCTTAGCGCCGGTTTCCTTCTGCCTCATCAGCGTCAGCTTGTGCTGAATCAGCGGATGATTGATCACATGTACCTGGCTCATTCGTATATACCCTCCCATATCTGCATTCCCGGTTCTTTATTATACCGAATCCTTTCTTGCCCTTCAACGCGGAAAATGTAAATATCCCGTAGAGACAAATCGATTTCGCCCCTTTCGCCGCACGGAAATCTATGGTATACTTATGAAAAAGGAGGCGTACAGATTTCTATGAAAAAGATTGGCATTGCCGTAATCGGTTGGGGCTTTATGGGACGCACGCACACGCACGCGCTCAGAGCCATTCCCATGATGTATCCGGGCATTGACTTTCAGCCGGTGCTGAAGTGCGTATGCTCGCGCCGCGAGGAGCCCGCGCGCGAGGCAATGGAGCTTCTGGGCTTTGAAAGCTATACCACTGACTGGCGCACGCTTCTGACAAGGGACGATATCGACGTGGTTTCCGTGTGCACGCCCAACGCGCTGCACGAGGAAATGGCCGTAGCGCTTCTGAAGGCCGGAAAGCACGTGTATCTGGACAAGCCCATGGCCGTTACGCTGGACAGCGCCCGGCGCATCGCTGCAGCCGCCCGCAAGAGCGGCGCGTACTCACAAATGGTAATGAACAATCGCTTTCTGCCTGCCACCATGCGTGCAAAGCAGCTGGCGGAGGAGGGCGCGCTGGGCGAAATCATCGGCTTCCGCGCGCAATATCTGCATTCCGGCTCGGTGGACGAGGGGCGTCCCATCGGCTGGAAGCAGGAGGCACAGGGCGGCGTGATTCTGGATCTCGCCTCGCATGCGCTTGACCTTGTAACCGATATCTGCGGCTTCCCCTCGCGCGTAATGTGCGCAGCGAACACGCTGTATGCATCCCGTCCCACGAAGACCGGCGGCGTAGAAACCGAGCTTTCCGAGGATCACGCCATTCTGACCCTGCGCATGCCGAACGGTGCGCTGGGCGCCGTGGAGGCCAGCAAGATTGCCACCGGCACCAACGACGAAATGGGCTTTGAAATCTACGGCAAAAAGGGCGCGCTGAAATTTGACCTGATGGAGCCCGGCTGGCTGTGGTTCTTCGATAACACGGTTCCGGAGGCTCCGTTGGGCGGACGGCGCGGCTTCACGCGCATCGAGTGCATGGCGCGCTACCCCGCGCCCGCAGGCACGTTCCTGCCGCCGAAGAATGCCATTGGCTGGGATCGCGGCCATATTCACTGCTACTATTCCTTCCTCGACTGCGTGGCGCACGGAAGAGCACCGCATCCGTCCATTGAAGACGGGCTGAGGCTGCAATGCGTGCTGTCCGCCGCTGCGGAATCCGCCCGCACGGGCAACTGGACGGATGTGCCGGAGGCATAAAACGCCATGTTCACGACCTGTCTGAACGACCTCATGTATCACCTGTGCCCGGCGCGCCCCGGCCAGCTGATCGACCGTGCCGCATTCGGCGAGGCCGATGCCCAATCCGTCAGCGACTGGCAGCGCGCCGCCGAAAAGGCGCTGAACCGCCCGTTCCCGGCAGTCATGGTCTCAGACGGCCTTTCCGGAGGCAGCGCCTTCTCCGCCGCGCGCGAGGAACGCCGGCGGCAGCTTTTCGCGCTGCTTCTGTCCGGCTGCGCCGAGGGCTTTGACCGTTGTTTGCCCCGCATGGCTGATCTGGTGTGGGAAATCTGCGGCGAAGCCAGCTGGCGCGCCCGGCTGGACGAATACGGCGAGCCGGAAACGGACGATTTTGCGCTGGCCACCGCCGAGCTGCTTGCGTGGACGTATACGCTTGCGGGCGATGCCTTTGACGGCGCGAGCACCGTCGTGGCGCGCCGGCTGCAACGCGAGCTTGGGCGGCGTCTGCTCGCGCCCTTTGCGCAACGCGAAGCGCCCGCATGGGCGCAGCGCCGCGGCGGGTGGACGCTTTCGAATCTGGTTTCCGTTTTGGCCGCATTCCTGCTGGCGGACGAAAACGACAGTCGCCGCTGGGTAGGCGTTCGCCGCGCGCTTCTGCTGATTGACGAGCGCGTGCGCCTGCTTCCGCGCGACGGCGCGCATCCCGACGGGCTGGAGGGCTGGATACGGGACGTGCCGGCGCTGTCCGACGCTGCGACCCTGCTTCTCTCCTGCACCGGCGGCCATGTGGACGTCGGCGGCGAACCGTGGTTCCAGCGTGCGGCAGAATACCCCGTGGCGGCGCATATGGGCAACGGCTACTTCGTCAATCCCGACGGGGAAGCGCAGCCCCGGCTGGATGGCCGCGCGATGTACCGCGTAGGCGTGTGCGCCGGAAACGAGGGGCTGTGCCGTCTTGGCGCGTATCTGAACGACGATGAGGCAGTCGCGCCCCTCACGCCGACGACCGCTCTCCTGAACGCGCTGATGGCGCGCTCCTTCAAGGCGCAGGCGGCGCTGCCTGTCACGCGCGAGCGCGTGCTCCTGCCAAGCTCGATGCTGACTGCCGCAGCCGTCGGCCCGTTCCGCGCCGCGCTCACCGGCGGAGGTCTGTCCGGCGAGCCGATCGACGCAGGCAACCTGTACCTCTTCCTGAACGGCCAGCCCATCCTGACCAACCTCACCCCCGCGCGCCCGCTGGCCGACGCGCACGCCCTGCCCACGATCGGCGGCATCGGCCCCGTGCGCGGCATGGGCGGCGCACTCGACCTTGACGGACGCTTTTCAGATGGCTTCGTCTGCCTGTCCGTGAACCTCGCGCCCTCCTTCCCGGATAATCTGGGCGTTCAGTCGTGGCAGCGCAGCGTCATCCTGTCTCCCTCGGAGAAGCAGGCGCGCATCATCGAATCCTTTGACCTGCTTCGCCCCTCCGGCCCCATCGCCTTCCATTTCATGACGCCCAAACGCCCGGAGCGGCTGAGCGACCGCGCCCTGCGGCTCGGCGACGCCGTGCTTCGATGGGAGGATGAAATGGACGCCGCCTTCCACCCCGTTCCCGGCGGCTGGCGCATTGCCCTGACGATCCCGCCCACCCAGCACGCCAGCTGCGCGTTTATCGTGAGCGAGTAACCGGGGCCGCGTATTTCACCGTTCTCCCCGATGGGCAAATCCCCCTTGAACGTCGCCGCGAGCGAATCGCAAGGCGCATTCTGTGCCGATATGGATTCTGCGGCGCGTTCCTCTCTGAAAACCGCGGCAAGCGCAACGCCCCGCGGTTCACCGATGCCCTTTCCTCTTTGGAAATCGCTGACGGCGACGATCCGAAAAAACACCGCGAGCGAATCCCATAGCGCGTTTCTGCGCCGATATGGATTCCGCGGCGCGTTCCTCTCTGAAAACCGCGGCGGCATAACGTCCTAAGCACCGCGGCGCATTTGCTGCCGGAGACCGGAGGAGGCGTTTGCGCGCCGTCGTTTCCCGCGGTCAATTCCTCCGCGCGTTCCTGCAATTCCCGCGCCTGTCTGCGGACGAAAGGCTAACAAGTGATGCGAAAGCGATGTGGATTTCTAATTGCTCTGACGGCATTGAGCGCCGCACTGTACGCCCTGACGGTCGGCGCCATACGCTATGCATCCGAGCTGCTTCTATGGGCTGCCCGGTTCGGTGGCCGGACACCCAGCGCAGCTATGGAAACCGCCGCAGACGTACTCGCAGGCCTTCATAAGGGAACGATTCAGCCGTTCATCCCCTCAATCATTTTCTGTGCGGCGCTTCCGGCTGCATGCCTTTTCCGACGGCGACGTCGCCGCACCGCCGGAAGGCTCCTCATCGTTTTTTGCATGCTGCTTCTTTTTTTGCTCGCCCTTGCCGTGACGCTGCTGCTCACGCGTATCAACAACATTCGCCTTTGGGACGCGCTGCGCAGTCTCTGGCCTATGCGCGGCTCCATCGGCGCGCTTCTATAGGAATCCGCATTCACGAAAACAGACCTCGAAACAGGAAAAAGCATTTCACTGCTTACAGGGAGGGATTTTCCATGCGACTTCCCGTTTTTCTTCGCCGCGCGCTGTGCACTCTGCTGGCGCTTTTGACGTGTGCCGCCGGCGCGGGCGCTCTGAGCGAGGCTGAGCCCCGCTGGCATGCCGGCTTCGCACAGCAGGAAATTCCGCTCCCAGAAAATGCCGGACCGTTGTACATTGCCGGCTACCGAAACGGCTATGAGATTACCGGCGTGCTCGACCTCCCACGCGCCACCGCCGTGTGGCTGGACTGCGGCGGCGAGGGCATTCTGCTGATCGGCATCGACTGCGTGGGTCTTTCGCGGCCATACGTGGAGCAGATTCGCGCCTCGCTTGCAGACGAATGCCGCGAATGGCGCTGTGTGCAGGTTCACGTGTACGCCACGCACACCCACGCGGGCGTAGACACGATGGGTCTGTGGGGCAAGGTTGGAAGGGATGGCAAAAATGAGGCCTTCATGCAGAATCTGCTTCAGGCAGCGCACGACGCCGCACTGGGCGCGTATGCCGACCGCCGCGCCGGAGTGCTTTCCTATGGAAAGATCATCACCGTAGGCATGCAGCGCGATTCGCGTCTGCCCTATGAGTACGACCCGTACCTCCATCGGCTGAAATTCGTGCCCGACGATGGCAGCGCGGAGCTTTGCATCGTCAATTACTGTGCGCACGCCGAATCCCTGCGCGGGCAAAACACGCTTCTCAGCCGCGACTATCCCGGCGTAATGGCCGACCTTCTGCGAAAGCAGACTGGCGAACGCATGCTGTTTATGCCCGGCGCCATCGGCGGGTTGGTCATGACGCAGGAATTCGAGAAAAATGCGGACGGCAGCTTACATACCGAAGGAAACCTTCAAACCACCGGCAGGCTGCTTACGGACGCGCTTTTGCGCATTTCAAACGACCGGCCGCTGCCAGCTGAGCTTTCCGGCGCGCAGACGGCGCTAACCGTTCCCCTGGACAACACGGTCTTTCTTCTCGCGCGCATGCTCGGCATACTGAATGCCCGCGCGGTGCCGGGCGCAGGCGCAACGGGCTATGCGCTGGAAAGTGAGCTATCCGTGGTACGTCTGGGCGACATGTACCTTGCACTGATTCCCGGCGAGTTGTTTTACGAGCTCGTGTCCGGGCGCTATCTCTCCTCCACTGCCGCTGCGCCGGAGCGCGAAAACCCGGAGCCGCTGTCGGCCATTATGGCCCGATATGGCCTAAGCGCCGACCAGCTTTTGATCTGCGGACTGGCAAACGACGAGCTGGGCTACATCGTGCCGCCGAACGACTTTCTCCTGCATCCGGACACGCCCTATTTCGCAAACGCCCGCGATTCCGCCGGCCGCGGGCACTATGAAGAGACAAATTCCGTCGGCCCGGAGACCGCAAACGTCGTTTCCGCAGGCTTCGAGGCCTGTCTGTCGCAGCTTGTACCCGTGCCGTGAGCCGTTTTCTTCCCTTCCTCAGGCGGTTCGAAGAAAATTTCGAGCCGCCTGAATGCTTTTTCCCCGCCGACTCGTCTAATCAAAGGAAGGAGGATGAAGCCCGTGAACGACCGCGAACGCGCCATGGACATGGAACAAATGATTCACGCGCACGGAAGCGAGCTGCTTCGTCTGTGCCTTCTGCTGCTCGGCGACCGCGCCTCGGCGGAGGATGCCCTTCAGGACACCTTCGTAAAAGCATGGCGCGGGCTGGACAGCTTCCGCGGTGACGCGAACGAGCGAACGTGGCTCACGCGCATCGCGGTAAACACCTGCCGCGACTGCCTGAAAAGCGCGTGGCGGCGGCACGTGACCGTCGATCTGGACGCATGCGCCCCCTCCGGCGAGGCAGCCGGCGCGGACGCGCGCGACGACACCGTAACCCGCAGCGTATTTGCCCTTCCGCAGAAGTACAAGGCGGTCGTGCTTCTGCGCTATTACATGGGCATGCCGGTAAAGCAGATCGCCCGCGCGCTGTCACTGAACGAGCACACCGTAACAACCCGACTTCAGCGCGCCCGAAAGCGGCTGGAAAACGAGCTGAGAGGATGGTATTACGATGAGGAATAAGCTTGGCTCTGCCATAAACCGCCGCCTCTCCGGCGTTCGCCTGACGGCGGAGGACGAACAGGCGCTGCTTGCCGGCGTCATGGAAAGGAAGGATGAAATCGTGAAAAAGAAGCTGAGCGCGGCCATGGTCGCCGCAGCCGTACTCGTTTTTCTGGTCATTACCTGTGCCTTTGCAACGGAAATGAAAACCACGCCGCAATCTACACCCCTCGCAGCCGTCACGCCAACGCCCGAGGCATTCGGCACCCCGCGCCCCACGCCGACGTCCGAGGTATTCGTCACCCCGCGCCCTACGCCAACACCCGAAGCAGGCGAATGGAACAGCTTTGCAACCGACGGCGTGGTGAACATGCAAATGAAATACGTAATCATTGAGGGCACATGCGTCACCATGGAGGTATGCCTGACTCCCGCGCAAAGCGAGCTTGTCTGTCTGGCGCTCAACGCGCCGGATACCGGCGTGGACAGATATCCGGGGCTCTGGAACCTTGTGATCGACAGGAACGAGCTTTCTCTTATCCTGCCAGAGGAGTTGGACAGCGGCATGCGGCGCACGCAGGTAGCACTTGAAAAAGACGGTCTCACCTTCACCCTCTTCGGCCAACTGAAGGAGGAAACGGTGGACCCCGTTCGCGTCACCGCAGCCACTGGCAAAAATTGCCCGCCCCTAAGCGTGAGCGTGAACTGCGTGCCGTGCGAAGCGAAGACAGCGGAAATCTTCAGCGGCGCCTACGACGTACACGGAGCTACCGTCAACCGAATTCAGTGCACCACGGGCGATGGCTTCGCCTACGTCACCATCGACTACACCGCCATGCCTGACACTGTCTACGCAGCCCAATATGGCAACTATATGCACCGCGAGCCGCACTGCAACGGTCTGCAGGACGCCGTCCGCTACGACGACCCGCAGGACGATAGCCTTGCCGAAAGAAAGCCCTGCCCCGTGTGCTGGTATGACGCTGCAGATATGGACACGCTGTTTGAGGACGTATACACCCTTCTGAACCCCGGTGTAGACGTTCCGGCCGACAACCATCCAAACCCCATTTCCGATTTTACATACCACATCACGGATGACGGCTCCCGCGTTACCTATTACTTCAGCAACATTGAATCGTATCCCTACGGCCTGCCGGGCGATGCACTTCAGGTCGCCCACGCAGATGAAGACCCGCAAATTCTCTTCACCCTCTTCTCCGAATCCTGACCCATCCTGGAGAAGCGGCCAATCTACGCCCTACGCCCATGCGATGGAGGATGATCTGACTCCCGCGCGTATAGAAACGGCTCTTACGGAATTTCCCTCCGCGAGAGCCGTTCTCTCATTTTCCGCTCATCCGCACGCCTAACTCCGCCCCCCAATCGCCGCTCGATACTCCACTCCCTCGCAGAGACAGCAAGAAAAGCACCCAGAAGACAATCAGCCGGAAATTCCATTCGCCCACTGCAGTCGGCCCAATGCAGCCGAACGCTTCGCCATAGACGATTGCTCCGCTCCCCCACCCCTTGATTTTTATAATGGGCCATTAAACAAGAAAACTCCCTGTCCAAAAAACGCCGCTGCCATGCCGCATTCTCGAAACGTATTCCGTTAACTCAAGCCCACAAAAGCAAGCCCGTGCCCCTTCGCAGGCTCTTATGAACCCCATCTCCACTCTCGAAACTCAGATACATGGACAACGCTATCTCTTCCTGCCAACAAAAAAACGCTGACCGCAGCCAAGCTTTTTGACTTATTTCTTCCTTCGAACATAGAAAACCTACTATTATAAAGCCTCCCTCGGCAAGCCACGCCGTTGACCCTGCCGCACTTTCAAATCCCGTTCCGTCACCCGAGTGCAAAGGCAAGCCCACGAGCTCCTTCGCAGGCTCCTATGGATCTCCCCTCCACTCTCGAAACTCAGATACATGGACAACGCTACCTCTTCCTGCCAACAAAAAACGCTGACCGCAGCCAAGCTTTTTGACTTATTTCTTCCTTCGAACATAGAAAACCTACTATCAAGCCTGCCCCCTCCGTTCTTGACTTTTTCGTTTTGCGTGCTATAATGTAATCAATGCTATAGAGGGAGGCAATTCGATGTTTACAAATATTGGGGCAAAAATCATGACTCTCGCGCTGGCCCTGTGCTGGTTTGGCATCTTCGCGTCCATAGCCATCGGCGTCATAGTGCTTGCCAAGACCGAGCTCATTTTCGTCGGGATCCTGCTGATGCTCTTCGGGCCGTTTCTCTCGTGGATTAGCAGCTTCTTGCTATACGGCTTCGGTCAGTTGATCGACAATTCTGATCGCATCGTTGACATGATGGAGTTCTGCGAGGGCTCTTATGAGGGTAACGACTGACTCTATACAAATAAAAAATGCTCCGGCCATTACAAGCCGGAGCATTTGTCCTTTTCGTCAAAAATTAGCTCTATGTGGGGCACGATCTGATTGCGCAGGCGGCGTGATACGGCACTCCTATCCATGCCGACCGCCGCGCCAATGTCGGCGTAGTCCATCCCCCACATGAGGCGCGAGGCGGCAATCTGCACGTCTGTGGGTGATAGCCGCGCCTCAAGGATGAGGCGCGACATTCCGGAAGACGTAATCCCGTCAAATTGCGGATACTCGTTATACATACGCAATTTACTCTTCGGGCGGCTTTTCTGCCGTGCCAGTTTGTAGCCGCTTCACGGCTTCATAGCCGCCATTCGCGGCGAGTGATACCAATGCCGCGTTGATGAGACAAAGGATAGCCGCTATAAAGCCTCCGTCGGCAAGCCACGCCGTTGACCCTGCCGCGCTTTCAAAACCTGTTCCGTCACTGGACGCAAAAACAAGCCCGCAAACCTCTGTCGGCAAAACAAGCCGCTACGCAGGTCGTGTTTCGAAGTCTGCTCCGTTCCTTAAGCCCTTGCTCACACGAAAAAAATGAGCCTGTGAATCACTTCACAGGCTCTTCTGGAATCCGGCGATGACCT
>CAZKQB010000035.1:0-35177 GCA_964554795.1 uncultured Oscillospiraceae bacterium
TACATCCTTTGGGTGATAGGATTGCGAGCACTTGCTGCGGCGGTTCTGGTGAGGATTTTGGTTTCCGACGATACAGGCGTGGGGTGCTCCGCTCCCCTACATCCCCTCGGGAGACGGGGTGCGAGAGGGTTCTTACCCTTTCGCGCTCTCCCGGGGGTGGTCTGGTGGAGATTTTGGGTTCCAAATGCAGGTGCGGGGGATTTTTCTGCGCACGCCGCGTTTTCTTATTTCGATTCTGACGAGGGAGGCTTTCCACATGACGAAACCTATCGTTCTGGCCTATGTAGTCAACCGCGCGCTGATAAACGTTACTCCGGACGACGCGAAGAGGCTTACGCACGTGAACATCGCCTTTGGTCTGGTTGGAAAGGACGGGCTTTTGGATTCCCATCAGCTCACGAACATCGGCTATATACACACGCTTCGCACCTTTAATCCCTCGCTCAAGATCGTTTTGAGCGTGGGCGGCTGGGGCGCGGGCGGGTTTTCGACCATGGCGCTCACGGAGGAAGGGCGGCGCGCATTTGCGAAGTCGTGCTGCGAATACGTAGAGAAGACGGGGCTGGACGGAATTGACATTGATTGGGAATATCCCTGCAACAATTCCGCAGGCATTGACAGCGATCCGCGCGACAGGGAAAACTTCACGCTTCTGCTTCAGGCGCTGCGCGACGCGCTGGGAGCGGAGCGCATCGTATCCATTGCGGCGGGCGCAGGAAAGTATTTCATCAAGGGCACGGAAATGCCGCGCGTGGCGGAGATTTGCGATTACGTGCAGCTGATGACCTACGACCTGCGAAGCGGCTTCTGTTCGCAGGCCGGACACCATGCGTCGCTGTATCCCACGAAGGGCGATACGACCGCGCGCAACACGCGGGACGCCGTGGAGCTGTTCCACGATGGCGGCGTGCCGTACGAAAAGCTCGTGATCGGCGCGGCGTTCTATGCCCGCCGCTGGGACGGCGTGCCGGACGTAAACCACGGCATGCTGCAAACGGCGCAGACGAAGGGGCAGGGCGGCCCCGACTATTCAGAGCTTGTTCAGAACTTCATAAATAAAAACGGTTTCACGCGCTACTGGGACGAGGACGCCTGCGCGCCCTTCCTGTTTAACGGAAGCACGTTCATCAGCTACGAGGATCCCGACTCGCTTCGCGCGAAATGCGAATACCTGACGGCGAAGGGGCTGCTCGGCATCATGTACTGGGAGCACAGCTGCGATTCGACGCACACGCTGCTCAAGTCCATCGCCGACGCGTTTGAAAGATAACGCGGCGTTCGATTTTCATAATCGAACATACGTGCTATAATAATTCACAGAAATGATCTTCGGAGGAATGAACATGGCTGCAGAGAAAAAGGCCGACAAGAACGCGGCTCAGCAGAGAACCGGCGACGACCGCAAGCGCGCGCTTGAGGTTGCGCTTTCGAAAATTGAAAAGGATTTCGGCAAGGGCTCGGTAATGAAGCTGGGCGACGCCGCAGAAAAAATGAACGTGGATGTCATCTCCACCGGCTGTCTGCAGCTGGACATGGCTCTGGGCGTAGGCGGACTGCCGCGCGGCCGCATCATCGAAATCTACGGCCCGGAATCCTCCGGTAAAACCACCGTAGCGCTGCACGTAGTCGCCGAGGCACAGAAGGCCGGCGGAACTGCCGCATTTATCGACGCCGAGCACGCGCTTGACCCGGTATACGCCAAGGCTCTGGGCGTGGACATTGACGAACTGTACGTTGCGCAGCCGGACAACGGCGAGCAGGCGCTGGATATTTGCGAAGCGCTGGTGCGCTCCGGCGCGATCGACGTGGTGGTCATCGACTCCGTGGCCGCACTGGTTCCCAAGCAGGAAATCGAGGGCGACATGGGCGACAGCCATGTAGGACTGCAGGCGCGCCTGATGAGCCAGGCACTCAGAAAGCTGGCAGGCGTCATCTCCAAGACCAACGCGCTGGCCATTTTTATCAACCAGCTGCGCGAAAAGGTCGGCGTGATGTACGGCAATCCCGAGGTCACCACTGGCGGCAAGGCACTGAAGTTTTACGCCTCCGTGCGCATGGACATCCGCAAGTCCGAGCCGATCAAGGATGGCAGCAACGTCATCGGCAACCGCACAAAAATCAAGATCGTCAAAAACAAGGTTGCGCCGCCATTCAGAAGCTGCGTCGTGGATATGATCTTCGGCGAGGGCATTTCTCAGGCCTCCAGCCTGCTGGAGCTGGCCGTCGATCGTGAAATCATCAAAAAAGCCGGCGCATGGTATTCCTATAACGGCAACCGCATCGGGCAGGGCCGCGAGAACACCGTGAAGTACCTGAAGGAAAACCCGGAGTTCTACGCCGAGATCGACAAGCGCATCCGCGACGAATTCGCCGGCGGCATGATCGAGGTACCGATGGATACCAGCATTGAAAACGAAGAGGACGACGAAGACGAGGACGATACCGAGGAATAAGCGCCGTCCGGAAGGATCAAGGCAATGAGCAAGCCCGATTATGCCCGCGAGAACACCGTGGCAGCCGAAAACCAGCTGCCCGGCGGTACGTACTTTCCCGGCCGGGTCGATGCATGCCCGCGCATCCTGTTCGTGGGTAATTCCATCACCCTGCACGGCCGGAAGCCCGAGATCGGCTGGGATGTCGAATGGGGTATGGCCGCCTCCGCAAAGGAAAACGACTACGTGCACCGCACGATGGCGGGCATTCGCAAGGCCTACCCGAACGCGGACTTTGCCATCGCTCAGCAGGCGACGTGGGAGCGCAGCTTCTGGCTGGGCGATGCGTCGCTGCTTCCCACCGCCGAGGCCCGCGACTGGAAGCCGCACGTCGTAATCATCCGGCTGGGCGAAAACACGCTCCCCGAGCTTTTGAAAAACGGCGACTACGCCGAGGCGCTCGTTTCCCTCGCCCGCTTCTACGGCGGAAATACGGCCGAATACCTCGTTACCGACGAATTCTGGCCGAACGAAGCCAAGGACGACGCGCTTCGCCGCGCTGCCGAAGCGCTGAACGCCGCCTTCGTACACATCAGCGATTTGGGCGAAAGGGCGGAAATGAAGGCCTATGGCCGGTTTGCGCACGCTGGCGTCGCTGCGCATCCCGGCGACCGCGGCATGCAGGCCGTTGCCGACCGCATCCTCGAAAGGCTTCCCGCCGTTATCGACCGCGCGCTCTCAAAATAGGAACCGTAAGCTAAGAGCCCGCCCGATTTTTTCGCGGCGGGTTTTTTAGCTTGTCCATAAGTTTGTCTTCTCTTTCGGCTTTTTATGGGCGCAGCGCATTGATTCAGGGATTCCAACGGGCTTACGCTCGATTTAGCATGGACTTTCGAAAAATAGCATGATTATGGTTTGAATTTCCTACCAGAACGCGCTATAATGGGGATTTGGGAGGGTATCGCAATGCAGCAGAATCAATATGATGTCGCCGCCTACATCTGGCCTGCGTACACCGGGGACGAGCCCCGCACGCGCATTTTCTGGCCGGAGGGCATGGGCGAATGGCAGTCGGTCAAAAGCGCTCAGGCAAAATTCCCGGGGCATGACTGGCCGCGCCGCCCACTATGGGGCTATGTAAACGAGGCCGACCCGCGCGTGATGGACATGCAGTGTCGCGCTGCTCTGGATCACGGCGTAAATGTGTTTATCTACGACTGGTACTGGTACGACGGTCGTCCCTTTCTAGAGAACTGTCTGAACGACGGCTTTTTGAAGTGCGATGCATCGAAGGACATGCGCTTTTACCTGATGTGGGCAAACCATGACGCGGTCTCCCTGTGGGACAAGCGCACAAGCGACACGGTAAACACCGTCATCTGGGAGGGCGGCGTGGATCTGAACCGCTTCAAGGCCGCCATGCGCCGCGTGATCGATAAATACTTCCATCTGGAAAATTACTACACGATCGACGGCAAGCCCGTATTCATGATTTACGACATCCCGGCGCTGGCGCGGGGACTGGGCGGCCCGGAGCGTCTGCGCGAGGCCGTCGAGTGGCTGCGCGAGGAATGCGTGCGCGCGGGTCTGCCCGGGCTGCATTTGCAGTTCGTCATGTGGAGCGACCACGCCACGAATCTGTCCGGCGTGGACGGAAGCAAGGCCATCCCGGCCGAGGAGTTCTCCTCACTGGGCTTTGACAGCTGCACGCATTATCAGTTTGTGCATTTTACAAACATCGACCGCTCCTATCCCGACGTTCTTGAAGACGTGAAGAAGGAATATGCCCGGCTGGACGGCCGCTTCGGCTTTCCCTACTTCCCGCACGTATCGCTGGGATGGGACAACAATCCGCGCTTCAACTCTTTCCGTCCCGGCGTTCTGCGCGACTGCACGCCGGAGAACATCGAACGAGCGCTGCGCGCGGCGAAGGATTACGCCGACCGCCATCCCCTTCAGCCAAAGCTCATTACGATCAACAGCTGGAACGAATGGACGGAAAGCAGCTATCTGGAGCCCGACGACCTGCACGGCTATGGCTATCTTGAGGCCGTGCGCCGCGTTTTCAAGGACGCAGAATAACGTGAAATGACTGAGAAACAGAAGAAAGCCCTTTCCATCGCCGGATTCATCATCTTTCTGGCGGTGATGGGGCTGGTTACATGGTTCGTAGGCCGCCCGCTAATTTCTTTCGCAAAGGAGCCGGAGAAGTTTCGCGAGTGGGTAAACGGCTACGGCGTGTGGGGAAAGCTAATCTTCGTGGGCGTGATCATCCTTCAGATTTTCGTGGCGTTCATTCCCGGCGAGCCGTTTGAAATCGTCTCCGGCTACGCCTTCGGCACATTCTGGGGCACGCTCTTATGCGTCGTGGGTGAGCTGATCGGCAGCGTGCTGGTGTTCCTGTTTGTCCGCAAATGCGGCATCAAGGCGATTGAAGTCTTCTTTCCGCGGGAAAAGATTGATTCGCTGCGCTTCATGCGCGACGAAAAGAAGATCGAGGCCTTCGCCTTCATCGCCTTTCTCATCCCCGGCACGCCCAAGGACATCCTATCCTACTGCGCGGGCATTACGCACATGAAGCTCTCCAAATGGATTTTCATCTCCACCGTGGCGCGCTTCCCGTCCGTCATCACCTCCACCATCGGCGGCGACGCCCTCGGCATGGGACAGCACCTGTTCGCCGTGATCGTGTTTGTGGCCACCATTGTCCTCAGCCTTATTGGTCTGTGCTTCTATAACCGCATCGTGAAAAAACGTGCGGAGAAATACGCCGAAACGCATAAGGACTAACCTCCGCATTTCGGAAGAGAGTCTGCCGCATATGGCGGGCATCTGTGAAACAGGCTTGGAATGGTCGATGATTTCCGCATTCCAATCAGAAGCAAGCAGGAGCCGTTGGGAAAGGATTCAGCAGGAATGAGAGCGCTGAAAATCTTTCGTCCCAAGCTCATGCTTGCAGCGATAGCGAAGCTGACTATAGAAATGACGGAAAAGATCGGTAAGCTTGCCAGCGGACAGACGCTTGCCACTGCAACCGATGAATAGGCCTACGTTTCCTGGACGGAAGGGAAATTTGTTTGCGGCGGCAATCAATTAGAGGGAGGCATTGACAGGATGGAGATTTGCGCATGCCCGAGGGTCGAAGCCAATTTGCCGGTATGATTTTCACAGAATACCTGCAATCTCTGCCGGATTATCAGCAAGTCGGAAGCCATGATTGGCGTTAAATAATGAGCCGTAACCTGCACCCACAATACCGTTATATCAAAGGTTACATCCTGGCAAAAGACTTTTTGATGCGCTGAGAAGCCTGCCGCGCGGCAGGCTTCTGTTTTGCGCTTATGGGGTATCGGTTCTTCTCTCGCTTTGTCCGCCGGTCTGGCGGTAGGTGCGCGGGGGAATGCCGAAGGTTTGAAGAAACTGGCGATTAAAGCCGGAAACATCCTCGTAGCCGACGGACTGCGCGACGTCGGTCACGGAGGCGTCGGTCAGAAGAAGCATCCTCTGCGCCTTTTTCATCTGGCACAGGCGGACATATTGGCGCGGTGCCTGTCCCATTGAGGCGTGGAAGGCCCGCCGGAAGGTAGCGGGGCTCATGGCGCAGGCCTCGCAGAGCGCCTCGACGCGCGGCGCGCGCCCCTGCTCCAGCGCCTCCTGCACCAGCTTCAGCGCCGGCTCCAGCTGAAGAAAGGAACGCTCCGGACGCAGGGTGAGCGGCTTCATGCCCTCGCTTGCAGCTGCAAGCTCCTCGATCAGCGCGCATAGACAAGCCGTACGCCGCCGGACGTCGCCGGGCAGGGCAACACTGCGAATCAGCTCCGCGATCAGCGGATGCTCGCTCCGGCGGATGATGCCGCACAGACTCATGCGGGTATAGAGCAGCTTTTCGAGCCTTGGAAGCTCCGGCGCGCCCCAGCTACTGAGCCGCTGCAGAGGATTGAGGCTCGTCCAGATCCAGCGGCTGTACTCGCCGCCCTCGCTTCTGGACAGGTGGCGCTGAAAGGGAAAGATGATCTGCACGTCGCCCGCGGCAAAGGGCATTGTTTCTTCCTCCACCACGCAGGTTCCGCGGCCGCTTACGCATACGCCCAGCTCCAGCACCGAATGAAAGTGCAGATAGGTAATATCAAAAACCTCCAGCGGGCCGGCGTCGGCAGAGCGCTCGTCCAGGCGGCTCGGCTCCGCATGAACGTAGAACGATGGAAGCGTCATAAATGAGCGATTTCGCATGGTTTCACTCCCACTTCACATAGAACGGAAATCCTTCTCTGTATTATACTGAGTTCATTCCAGAAACGCAAGAGGAGGAAAACCGCATGATTCAGTTTTCGAGGGACTATCTGAAGGATCGCATTTACGCCTGCTGGATTGGAAAAAACATCGGCGGAACGCTGGGCACACCCTATGAGGGCCGCCAGCAGCTGAACGACATTCACGGCTTCGCATCCGAGACGGGCGAGCCTCTGCCCAACGACGACCTTGATTTGCAGCTCGTATGGCTGCGCGCGGCGGATCAGTTGGGCCCGGATGCGCTAAACAGCAAGGTTCTGGGCGAATACTGGTGCTCGTGGATCACGCCCCACTGGAACGAATACGGCGTGTGCAAGGCCAACATGCGCGACGGCGTGCTGCCGCCCATGTCCGGCGAAATCAACAACGAGGAGTGGAAGCACTCCAACGGCGCATGGATTCGCACGGAGGTATGGGCATGCATGTATCCGGCGCTGCCGGAAAAGGCGATTCGTCTGGCCTTTGAGGATGCAAGCGTGGATCACGGCTTCGGCGAGGGCACCTATGCCGCCATCTTCGTCGCCGCAATGGAGAGCGCCGCGTTCGTCATCAGCGACGCAAACGCACTTCTGGACATCGGCCTTTCCAAGATTCCCGAGGACTGCCGCGTGGCGCGCAGTGTAAACCTCGTTCGCAAGGCTTACGCCGATGGCATAAGCTGGAAGGACTGCCGCGAAATGCTGGTAAAGGACAGCGCCGATCTGGGCTGGTTCCAGGCTCCGGGCAACGTGGGCTTTGTGGTTCTGGGCCTTCTGTACGGCGAGGGCGATTTCAAGCAGTCTCTGATTTACGCCGTGAACTGCGGCGACGATACCGATTGCACCGGCGCAACGCTGGGCGCGCTCATGGGCATCATGGGCGGCATGGCTGCCATTCCGCAGGACTGGCGCGCCTACATCGGAGACGGCATCAAGTCCATCTGCATCACCAACGGTCACGGCCGCTTCCCGCAGAACTGCGGCGAGCTGACCGACTGCCTAATGAACCTTCTGCCGGTCACGCTGCGTGTTCCGCACGAAAAGCTGATGAACAAGGCTGAGGAGGCCGTTCGGGTAGGAGACAAGACGGTGATCTCCGGCGTTCACCCGTCGGACTTCTACGGCCGCGAGTTCGTTCAGAAGCTTGCCGCGCGCAAGCCGTACTCCTATACGATCGAGGGCATTTACGCCGACTGCCTGGTAGAATTCGACCGCAAGCCCGTGGTCGCGTCCGGCGAAGCGCTGACCGGCCGCGTGACCCTCACGCCCCACACCATGCCCGAGCAGAAGCATTATCGCCTGCGCGCGCTTGCGCCGGAGGGCTGGCAGGTGGAGTGCGCGAAGAACCTGTTCACGCCTGCGCTGCACTCGAAGCACCTTACGTATGCCTCCGCTGAATTCACCATCCGCGTGGGCGAAAACGTAGAGGCCGTAAACCGCGTAATTCTGGAAATCACATGTGCAGGCCGCCCGACGGCGCTGCTGGTTCCCATTCAGGTGATGGGCTGATCGATCCTACAAGAGGGCCGACTTCTCCCTGCGGAGCAGTCGGCCCTCGCTTTATATCTGGCTGTCAAACAGGCTCAGCTGCCCGGAGGACGGGGCATCAAAGGCACGAAGATAGGCGAAAATTTGGTCGTTGCCGTGCATGAGGTCGTTTTCCTCGCAGAAATCGTGAAAAAGGCGGCACAGGCGGTCGTTATCGGGGCTCAGAATTTCGTAGCGTAAGCCGTAGGCACGCGCGTAGCGCTCCTTCAGGCCGGGAAAATGGCGCTCGAGCTGCGCATAGAAATATTCGCGGTTCCCCTCGCGCAGCGTCAGCCCCGCGCCAAAGAAAATCACGCCGCGAACACCCACGTCCTTCAGCAGGCGCAGCACGGAAAGCAGGTTTTCGGGCGTGTCGTTGATGAATGGCAGGATGGGCGCGAGCCACGCGACGGTAGGCACGCCTGCGTCGGCAATCGTTTGCAATGCACGTGCACGCTCCGCCGTGGTGCTTACGTTCGGCTCAATTTTTCGGCACAGCGCCTCGTCGAAGGTGGTAAGCGTCATCTGCACCACGCAGCGAGTGCGCTCTTTCAGCGCCCGCAAGAGCGGCAGATCGCGCAGCACGCGCGCCGATTTGGTCTGAACCGTGAAACCGAAGCCGTGACGAAGCGCCAGCTGCATTGCGCCGCGCGTGAGCCCGAGCCTCTCCTCCTCCGGGATGTATGGGTCGGTCATCGCGCCGGTAGAAAGCATGCACTTACGCCGTTTTTTTCGAAGCGCCTCGTCCAGCAGCGTCAGCGCGTTGCGCTTGACCTCAATATCCTCAAATGGATGCTCGATACGATAGCAGCGCGAACGGGAATCGCAGTAAATGCACCCGTGGACGCAGCCACGGTACAGATTCATGCCGTTCTGCGCCGATAGGATTCCCTTTGCGTCCACAAAATGCATGCGTTTCCTCCCAAGGCAAAGCACAAATGAGTCAATCGTCCGGCAAAAAATGCAAAGCCCGGAAACTCGCAAATGGACTTCCGGGCTTTACAAGCAACAAACGGCCGAAGGGGCGCCGCCGGATTGCGCGGGCCTAATACAGGCGAATGTCCAGCGAGGGCACGCGGTCGCGCGCAGCGACAATTCGAAGTGTCAGCCGGCGCGCCCTTGCGCCGCCCAGCGGGCAGATGCGCAGATTGCCAACGGTCGTGCCGTCGGTCAGGCGATTGCCGTCCGCTTCGATCACAAAGCGCTCAATGCGCTGTCCCTGCGAAATATCCTCGCGCAGCGTAAGGTAGTGCACGGCGGTCTCCTTGGCAAAATCGATTCGGAAGACGCTCTGCGTCTCCCCTGCGTCCTCGCGCGTTACGGTGCGCGGCACGGTAAGCTCATGGCCGAAGGCCTCCCTCAGCGCGTCTCCGAATTCCTTCAGGCGCTGCACGTCGCGGGGGTCGAAGCGCCCGGAGGGCATGGGCGGAATGTTCAGATTAAACAGCGTGCTGCCGCCGACGCTGGTCATATAGGTATGCATGAGCCGTTCGAGCGAATGCGGCTCCTCATCTGGGTGATAGAACCAGCCGGGACGGATGGACATATCCACCTCCGCCGGGCAGAACGCAAGGCCACGGCTGTAGCGAATGACCTCCTGACTGCCAAGGTCACCCCACGTATTGTAAATGCCGTCCAGGCTGCCCTCGCTGAGCGGGCCCTCGGTTTGCCTTTCGGCGCGACAGCACAGCTCATGGGGCACAACCATCCATTCCTCATACCGCGCCTTGCCGCTTTCGTTGCCTACCCAGCGGGTATCCGGGCCATGGTCATTGAAGATGCAGGCATTCGGCTGATATTTGCGAATCAGCTCGATATAGCCGTCAAAATCGTATACCTGCTTTTTGCCGTTCGGTCCCTCGCCACATGCACCGTCGAACCATACGCAAAAGATGTCGCCGTAGCCAGTAAGCAGCTCGGTGAGCTGGTTCTTATAGTATTCGTTGTATGCGTCGGTGCCGTAGTATTGGCTATTGCGATCCCACGGAGACAGATAAAACCCAAAGCGAATGCCGCCGCGCCGGCAGGCCTCCGCCGCCTCGCGCACGATGTCGCCCCTGCCGTTTTTGTAGGGGCTGTTCTTCATGCAGTGCTCGGTGTACCGGCTCTGCCACAGGCAAAAGCCGTCATGGTGCTTGGCTGTAAGAATCATGCCCGTCATGCCGGCGGACTTGATGGCCTCGACCCACTGGTCGCAATCCAACTCCGTTGGGTTGAAGATGGCGGGATCCTCGTCTCCCAGACCCCACTCGCGCCCCGTGTAGGTATTCGGGCTGAAGTGAACGAATGCGTAGAAGGGATTTTTCAGAAATTCCGCCTGACGCGCCGAGGGCTTCACGCGCGCGGCCGCCTTCAGAAACGAAGAATAATCCATATCCTGTTCCTCCTGAAGCAATGCTGCGTATATTATACCGTATTTGCCATTTCTGCGCAACCGCATTTAACATGACTCGTGTATAATCGGAAACAGGCAAAAGGAGGCGTTTCTCATGCGCATTTCCTCCAATGCACACACGCACACGCAGTTCGGCGACGGGAAAAGCACGGCGGAGGAAATTGTCTGCCGCGCACTGGAGCTGGACTTCGTTTCACTGGGCTTTTCCGAGCATGCCGACGCAGAAATCCCCGTGGACTGGAAGGCATATATCTCCGAAATCGACCGTCTGAAGGCTGCCTACGGCGACCGGCTTTGCATTCGCATGGGCATCGAGCTCGATCGCCTTTCGGACGTGGATTCCTCCCGGTTTGATTACTGCATCGCCGCGAACCACTATTTTCTGGAGGACGGCGATCTGGCCGCCATTGACGGCAACCCCGACCGGCTGGAGGCATGGGTAAACCGCCATCTGAACGGAAACTGGGCACGCGCCTGCGAGCGATACTTTGACGAGTACGCCGCGTTCATCGAAGCCTGCGCTCCCACATTCATCGCGCACTTCGACCTGATCGTGAAAAGCAACCGCGCGCGCCACTGGTTTGACGAGGAAAGCGAAGCCTTCCTTGCGCCTGCCCGCGAGGCGCTTTCACGGGTCATTCACGCGTCGGACGTCCTGGAGCTGAACACGGGCGGCATTGCGCGCAGCCGCCAGCCCGCGCCCTACCCGGCTCTGCCGCTTCTAAAGCACTGGCGCGCGCTGGGCGGGCGGGTAATCGTGAACTCGGACTGTCACCGCGCTTTTCAGCTCGACGCATGGTTCGATCGCGCGCCGGAATACCTGCGCGAGGCCGGCTTCACGCACGTAATGCAACTGAGCGCCGGAGAAACACGGTTCGACGAAATACGCCTCTAATGAAGAAGGGATGGATTCGCATGATCTACGACACGTTTGAAAACCTCGAAAGCTACCTTGGTCTCAGCCAAAGCATGGATGCGGCGCTGCGCTTTTTGAAGGAAACCGACCTTGCCGCGCTCCCCGTAGGCCGCCACGAGATCGACGGCGCGAACGTATACGCCAACGTCTCGGATACAAGGTACGTGGAGGAGGGGCGCTGGGAAGCGCATAAGAAGTACGCCGATATTCAGGTAAATCTGGATGGCGGCGAGCTCAGCGGCTGCCGCCCCACCGATAGGACTGAGGGCTGGGATCCGTATAACGAGGAAAGGGACATTATGATGTCCGATGACCCCCGCCCCGGCTTCCGCGTCCCGCTGGCGCCCGGTTGCTTCGCCATCTTTTTCCCACAGGACGCGCATATGCCCTGCCTGGCCGACGGCACGCGCGAGCACGGCCGCAAGGTTGTGGTAAAGGTGCGCGTCGGCTGACGCATATCCCTCCCCTCAAAAAATGAACGTCCGGAGACCTGTGCGCCTTGCGCAAGGCTCCGGACGTTTTCGTCAGGCTGGAATCTACTTCAGTTCCTTTACAAACTCAGCGATGCGGGCAAGGCCGAGCGTAATTTTGTCGCGGGAAACGGCATAGCTCAGACGCACATAGCGGTCATCGCCGAAGGCGCGGGCGGGTACAACGGCCACACGCTGGCTTTCCAGCAGCATTTCGGCAAAATCGTCGCTACCACGGATCACGCGGCCGTTCAGCGCCTTGCCAATCAGCGCAGAGATGTTCAGCATCATATAAAACGCGCCCTTGGGCAGCGCGGCGGACAAACCGGGAATCTCCGAAATCAACTGGTGCATCAGGCGGCGGCGCGCGTCGAATTCCACAAGGGAATCGTGCATGAATTTTTCGCCGTTGGTAAGGGCAATCGCCGCGGCGTGCTGGGCAATGGAATTCGGGTTGCTGGTAGCGTGGCTCTGAAACGCCGTCATGGCGCGAATGACGGCCTTGGGCCCCGCCGCATAGCCGATTCGCCAGCCAGTCATAGCGTAGGACTTGGATACGCCGTTAACCACAATCGTCTGCGCGCGAATCTCGTCGCCCAGCGAAGCAATGGAAACATGCTCCTCGCCATCGTAGATCAGCTTTTCGTAGATTTCGTCGGAAATCACGTAAAACTGCTTTTCAACGGCCAGCGCAGCAATGCCCTCCAGAAGCGTGCGCGACCACACGCTGCCGTTGGGATTGCTGGGGGAATTGAGGATCAGCGCCTTCGTGCGCTCGGTAACGAAGGGGCGCAGAGCGTCGGCATCCACAAGGAAGCCGTTCGTCTCGTCGCCCTTCACCATCACCGGAACGCCGCCGGCCATGCGCACCATTTCCGGATAGCTGACCCAGCAAGGCGAGGGCAAAAGCACCTCGTCGCCGGGGTCAAGAATGGCGCTGAGCGCATTGAACAGGCACTGCTTCGCGCCGTTTGACACGATGATATCGGTAATCTCATAATCCAGCCCGTTGTCCCTGAGAAGCTTTTGCTGAATTTCCGTCCGCAGCTCCACGGTTCCGACCACGGGCGTGTATTTGGTCATGCCCGCGTCCAGCGCGTCGCATGCAGCGCTTTTGATATAGCGGGGCGTGTCAAAGTCCGGCTCGCCCGCGCCGAAGCCGATGACGTCCAGCCCCATGGCGCGCAGCTGCTTGGCGCGCGCGTCGATAGCCAGCGTAACCGACGGATGAATACTTTTGCATTTTTCAGAGATTGTCAAAGCCATTTTTGAAAGACCCTTCCCACATTTTCTCCCACCGCATATTATGCCACAGCTCGGCAGAAATTGCAAGATTAAACTCAGCTAAAATTCAAATTTAGCGGATTATTTGAGAAAATACCGGCATGCATCGAATATGCCTGCCGGTTTGTTATTCACTTTATCTCAGAGAATGACCGGATGTCTGCTGCAAGGCGGCGCAGCATCTCGTCCAGCGGAACGGAAGGCTGCCAGCCAAGCGCCTTCATTTTATCCGCATTCAGGCGCATTTTCACATCCGGCGCGTAGCCGTAGGTAAGCGCGCTGTCCGGAATGTCGAAAACGACGCGGGCGCGTCCGCCAGACAGGCACTGCGAGCACATGCGCGCCAGCTCCCTGATCGGCACGCAGGCATCCGGGTTTGCCACGGTGTATACGCCTCCGTTCTCGCCGCGGGTCAAAAGCATAAGAAGCGCCTTCACGCAGTCGGCGGTGTAGACATAATTACCGTAGGATTCGCCCTTCGTGTGTAAAACGAGGTCTCGCCCCTCCAGCGCGGCGCGCGCAAACTGCATAAACACGCGCGTCTCCCTCGGGCTCACGCCCGCGCCGAAAGTCTGCGCCAGTCGTGCCGCACGTACCGGCACGCCGTATTCCCCGGCATAGGCAGCGCACAGGCACTCTGCCATTCGCTTGCTCTCGGAATAGCTGGAGCGCAGCGACTGCGGGTCGATATAACCAAGCTGGGTCTCTGTAACCGACGGCAGCGCCGGGTCGGTCACGCCGAAGGCCTCCATGCTGGACAGGTACACCATGCCGCGCACGTGCTTTTCGGCGGCGAGCCGAAGCGCGCAGGCCGCACCCATCAACGCCGTTTCAATGGTCTCCACCGGGCTTGTAACAAAGAGCTTTGAGGTCGTTACGCCTGCGCCGTGCACGATATAGTCAACCGGCTCGTCAATGCGCATCGGCCGGGTAACGTCCATCGGAAACACAGAAAGGTCGCTCCGGCCATACACCCCCGCCAGCGCTGCCTGCGCGCGAGAGACGTCCCGCACCGGCGCAAGCACGCGCACGTTCAGCCCGCGAAGCCGATTCGCCGCCAGCAGCACGCGCGTCAGCACGCCGCCGACCAGACCAGTTGCCCCGGTAATCAGGATGGTGGAATCCCTGAGATTTGCGAAATCAAACTCGCTTCGGGCGCATTCCTCCACGTCCGCCTGAAACTGCGGACGGCCCGGGCATTCGATATTCATAAGGAAACGGCCCTCCTTTTGCCCGTTACAGGCCCCAGATCTGGCTATTTTCCCGCGCCTCGACGATGGCGCGGAAGATATAAAAGTCGCTGGCCGAGGTAATTTTGATGTTTTCCACCGGCCCCTCCACGGTGAACAGCCGCGCGCCGTAGTGGCGCATCAGCGTGGCAGAGTCGATCGCGCCGGTGTAGCCCTCCTCGTGCGCACGAAGGTGCGCACCATAGATGTCCTTCAGGAAGAACGCCTGCGGCGCGCGGGCGAGCTTCGCGCGCTTGCGGTCGACAACGTCCTCCACCTGCTCGTTTTCGTCCACGGTGATAATCGTCTCATAGGCGCTGGTCACGGTAACAGCGTTGCCGTTTTTGCGCGCGCAGCCGACCACGTCCTCGATGATTTTTGTGCTGATCAGCGGGCGCACGCCGTCGTGAATCAGCACCAGCGTGTCTGCGGGATCGGAAACGCTCCGATGGATTTCGCTCAGGCCGTTGAAGATCGAATCCTGCCCGGTCTCGCCGCCGGGCACGACCCAGCGCACCTTGGTCAGCCGGTACCTTTCAATCAGACCCTTCAGAAAATCGATCCAGCCCTCCAGACACACTACGCATACCGCGTCGATGAGCGGACTTTCCTCGAAATATTCCAGCGTATGAATGATGATGGGCTTGCCGTTCAGCTCCAAAAACTGCTTTGGGCGCGTGCGCGAGCTCATGCGCGTGCCCGTGCCGCCGGCAAAAATCAATCCTGCGTTCATGGTTTGCTTCCTCCTGAAACGGTCTGTCATCCGTTTTTCTCCTCGAAGCCGCACACCTGCATGATGCGCCTTGCCGCCGCCTCGGACGCATGGCCCGTTTCGCAGGAGCCCAGCCGCGCATGGTGCGCGGCTACGTCCGAGCGGTACTTTTCCTCGTCAAAGCCCCGAATGTTGGCGCTCAGCGCAGCGTTGTCCGCAGCAAGCGGAAACGGCCACTCATGAATATCAATATAGAAATCGCGCTCGGCACGATAGCGCCCGAGGTCGGGACAATAGAGGAACGTGGGCTTAAACGCCAGCGACATATCCCAGATGCTGGAGGAATAGTCAGTCACCAGCACGTCCGCCGCCAAGAGCAGCTCCTGCATGTCCGGATAATCCGTCAGATCGATCGCGCCGTGCGTATTGTCTCCCTTTTCGAAGTACATCGTCACGTGATGGCTGCGAAAGCCCGCGCGCCACACGCCGCCGAAGCGCGCCGAAAGCGCATCCGTTAAGGCGGCATAATCCAGGCCGAAGGCATGCACCCGCGTGTCGTCGCGGTAGGTAGGCGCGTAGAGCACCAGCCTCTCGCCGTCCGCAAGGCCGACTCGCGTGCGGATGGCGCGCACCATTTCCTCTGACGCACCGCGCACGAGCAGATCGTTGCGCGGCATGCCCTCCTCCATCACCTCGCCCTTGTAGCCGAAGGATTTGCGCAAAACAAGGTCAGTGAACATTTTACTGGAGGACAGGTATAGATTCGCGCCGCTCTGCTGCATGCCGATGTAGATGCGGTCGTACCACTCCATCTTCGTCATGCTGCCCACGCGCTTGTACGCGCCGCCGCCGTGCCACGTGCGCAGGAAATACTGGCCGCGGCGCCGGGGCAGGGTAGGCTTATAATAGGTATTCACGCACACCACCTTCGCCGTGAGCGCAAACTGAATTGCCTCCCGCGAGCCGCTCTGCATCACGCGGATGCCGCGCTCCCGCAGGTAGGCAAATTTCTCCGGATTTCGAAACGCCCAGCCGATTTCAAGCTGACCGGGGCACAGTCGCTCCAGCGCCTCGCTGATATAGCGGGGATTACACGCGTATTGCTTCTCGCGGAAGCTCTGAAACAGCACGCGCGTCCTTCGGATGGGCAGAAGGCACATCGGGCTGACTGCCAGGCGGCCCAAAAGCGCCGTACCAATTTTAATGATATAGGATGCTTTATGCGAAATCAACAAGGCTTAAGCTCCTTTCCGGTACATTCAAGGTAGATGCGCGCCGCAGCGTCGCGCGCGGCATGGCCGGTTTCACAGTTGCCAAGCTCCCTGTGATGGCGGCGGACAGCCTCGCGGTACGCTGCCTCGTCAAAGTGCAGAATGGCTGCCTCCAGCTCGTCGTTGCTCTCGCAAAGCGGGAACGGCCACGTGCGAATGTCGGTAAAGAAATCGCGGTCGGCACGGTAGGCGTTCAGGTCGGTACAGTAAAGGAAC
Organism: uncultured Oscillospiraceae bacterium; assembly: GCA_964554795.1. Lineage (GTDB taxonomy): Bacteria > Bacillota > Clostridia > Christensenellales > Aristaeellaceae > SFHK01. Next base: position 16,721 of record CAZKQB010000035.1, read on the forward strand.
ACCGGGCGGAAAATAAGCGACATATCCCACATGCAGGAGGAATAGTCGGTCACCAGCACGTCGGCCGCCGCCAGAAGCTCCTGCATGTCCGGGTACTGCGTCGCATCAACGTCGCCAAGGCCGGCGCCGCTTCCGTCCGTAATGTAGTGCCCGCGGAACAGAATACGCCACTCGCCGCCAAAGCGCGCTGACAGCGCCGCCTTCAGCCGCGCAAAATCAATCTGGTGCGCGCAAAGCCGATCGTCCCGCCACGTAGGCGCATACACTGCCAGACGCACGCCTCCAGGAATGCCAAGCGCCGTGCGCGCGCGACAAGCGGCCTCGCTTCGGGCGGTTTCGTCCAGCAATGCGTCGTTGCGCGGCAAGCCCGTTTCCAGCACCTCGCCGCGATAGCCGAAGGCCTCGCGCAGCGTCATGCGCGTGAAGGCTTCGCTGGAGGAGGTATACAGGCTCGCGCCCTGCTGTTGCATGCGGATGTAAAAGCGGTGCGGCGCAGGCAGCTTCTCCGCGCGGCCCACGCGCTTATATGCGCCGCCGCCATGCCATGTACGCAGGAAGAACTGCCCCCTGCGGCGCGGTAAAAACGGCTTGTAATAGGCGTTTGTGCACACGACGCGCGCCGTGAGCGCATATGCGGCAAAGGCAAGGGAACGGTCATTCAGCACGCGGAGCCCGCGCGCCTTGAGCGCCTCGAAGTCCTGCGGACGGTGGAATGCCCAGCCAATCTCGATTTCACCGCCGCCCATGCGCTCCAGCGCCTCGGAAATCGCCCTCGGGCTGCACGAATACTGCTTGCCGCGGTAGCTCACAAACAGCACGCGGTTTTTTCGAATTGGCAGAAGGCACAGCGGCAGCAAAAGCAGCCGTATCAGCGCGGACAGCGCAATCCGCGCAAGCGTTTTAATGTTTTTCATCGTCCGCCCCGTTTCCGTATGCGCCCAGATTGAGCGCCACATAATAGTGTCTCTCGCGTCGGCTCTCGGGCGGCGGCGTCATGTAGTCCGGACCGTAGAGCTGGGAAAGGTATTCGTGCGCGTTGCCGGGCAGAAGCACCGTTTCGCCCTCGAATTTCCATTCCGACGGCGGAAAATACGCGTTTGCCCGATGCGCCTCACCCGCATAATGGCGAATGCCGGTGGGCACGGTGACCCAGCCGGTCTCCCTCTTCATCTGCGCCGCGCGGTCATAAAGGTTATACAGCGTGCGGTAGGGAAGAAACGACGTCAGCGCGCCCAAGCACATGCGCAGGCGGTAATTCCGCTTCGCCGCGGAGCTCGCGGAAATGTATTCGCGCAGCTCAGCGCTGTCATACGCGCGCAGATAGTTGGACACCGCCAGATAGTTGAGCGCATCGACAAAAAAGCCCCGAACGGCGCGCGCCAAAGCGGATGCGGGTGCGTTGTCAATGGGAAACACGTCCAGCCACAGGCCGTGCGCGCCGGGCGCGTTCAGCTTCTGAAGCTCCAACCGCTCGGTGCCGCGCAGGACGACCTTCATAAACGTATTCGAGATCTCGCAGCCGGGGGTATTGGGCGCCTGAAGAATGTACTTTTCGCCCAGCGCCTGCGGAAACACGCGTTTGAAGGCCTCGTAATCGGCGCGCGGCATCATCAGGTCGATATCGTCATCCCATGGAATATAGCCACCGTGGCGCACCGCGCCCAGCGCACTGCCGCCGCCCAGCAGCAGCATAAGCCCCTTCTCGCGGCAGACACGCGCCACGTCCCGGTACATCATCAGCATCACGCGCTTCATTCGCGCCATTTCGTCCGCGGTGGGCTCGTACAACCCCTTCGCATTTGCCTCGGAAACCGCCATGGCTTTTCGGCTGGAAATCATCGCCGTCCGCCTCCCTTCGCATCCACAATCAGCTTCACGCACATTCTCGGCGACCGGAAAAACGCCCGCGCCGCGTTCAGAAGGCAGGGCACATATTTCCTCATGCGCAGATAAGCAAACGCGATCACGGCATAGTGCCGCGCACACACGCCGCGCCACTCGGAGGCCGTGAACAGCGGCCGGAATTTTCTAAGATAAGGGAACTCGTCGTTTTCGCACTTCAGCTTGTTTTCGCCGCTGGACAGCCCGCTCTCGCGCGAATGCACCACAGCCACCGCGCCCGCATAGGGATGGTAGCACAGCGTTCCGCCCTGCTCAATGGCGCGCTCCATCAGGTAAAAGTCGTCGCCCAGATCAATGGGCGCGAACCCGCCGAACGCCTCAAAATACGCTTTGCGGAACATCAGCGTGTCCGGGCTGGTCATGTGGTAGAGCACGTGCAGCTTCATATAATCCTGCGGCTTCGCGTTTGCAAGATAGCGACGCGAACGGGTCTCGATGAAGCGGCCCTCCTCGCTTACAAGCGTCAAATCCTCAATGCACATATCCGCGCCGTTTTCGCGGATGCAGGCGTACTGGCGCGCAAGCTTGTCCGGAAGATACCGGTCGTCGTCGTCCAGAAAGGCCAGATATTCGCCCGCAGCGAGCGACGCCGCATGGTTGCGGTTGAGCGCCGAGCCAAGGTTTCGTTCGTTGACGATGTGCCGCGCGCCGTACTGCGCGGCGATGCGCGCCACCCTTTCGTTCCATTCCGGGTCTGCATTGTCGTCGGCAATCAGAATCTCGACGTCCGGGTACGTTTGCGCGCGCACGGACGCAACCGCCGTTTTCAGGCTTTCGTCGCGCCGATAGGTGCTTATGATCACGGAGATTCTGCTCATTTCTCGCCGCCCTCCTGATAGCCCTCCGCGCTGATGACGGCGAAAACCGTACCCATCACAATGCGGAAATCGTAGTACAGGCTCATGTTGCGCACGTAAATGCCATCCAGATACGCCTTTTCGTCCGGCTGCAGCTCGTCGCGACCGCGAATCTGCGCAAGCCCCGTAAGCCCCGGGCGCACGCTGTAGGCATTTTCTCGCTCCCGCGCGCGGGTGAGCGCGGTTTCGTTTTCCAGCGTCGGACGCGGGCCCACGAACGACATGTCGCCCTTTAGGATATTAAACAGCTGCGGAAGCTCGTCAAGGCTTGAAATTCGCAGATACTTGCCCACGCGAGTGATGTAATGCGCCGACCCGGTGAGCATGCGGGTAGGCATTTCGCTGGGTGCATCCACGCGCATGGTGCGAAATTTGTATATGGTGAAGGGCTGCTTGTGCAGTCCCAGCCGCTTCTGGCAGAAAAGCACTCGGCCGCGGGAATCAAGCCGGATCAGCGCTGCAATCAGCAGCATGGGAATCGCAAGGGCAATCAGCAAAAGGATTGCCAGCACGACGTCGATCGCGCGCTTGGCATATCTCGCGTAAAACAACCGCATTTCACCTCCATGGGCAGACTCATTCATTTTATAGTATACAACGATCGACACAAAATCGCAATATCCACCAAAGAAAATTCACCGCTTTTCGGGCGCAAGGGCGAAATTCTCTCCGCCCCCCGGCACCGGCTTGCATGGTTGAGCGGGAAATGGTATAATATAAACAATTTCCCATGCCAGAAAATCGGAGGGATTGCTCAGTGGAAATCGAACGCCTGACGGTAGAAGAAATTAAATCGTCCATCATTCAGAAGCTGGAGCGAAACTACGGCTGTGAAATCGAGGACGCGACCCGTGCCCAGCTGTACGACGCGCTGGCGCAGACGGTGAAGGACGAGGTTATGCGCCGCCGCACCGCGTCGCGCGGCGAACGCAAGCGCCAGAAGTGCAAGAAGCTGTACTATCTATCCGCCGAGTTTCTGGTGGGACGCGCGCTGCACAACAACATGGTCTCCCTCGTGAACGAGTCGAACTATGTGCACGCGCTCAGGGAGCTCGGGCTGGACGGCTCGCTGATTTTCGAGCAGGAGCCAGAGCCGGGCTTGGGCAACGGCGGTCTGGGCCGCCTGGCCTCGTGCTTCCTCGATTCGCTTACCACCATGCAGCTTCCGGCCATGGGCATGACCATCCGCTACGAGTACGGCCTGTTCCGGCAGAAGATCGTGGGCGGCTTCCAGGTAGAGCAGCCCGACAACTGGCTGGAAAACGGCAACATGTGGGAGGTATGTCGCCCCGATCAGACGGTGGAGGTGCGCTTCGGCGGTCATGTGGAGACCTATGAAGAGGAGGGCCGCACGAAATACCGCCACGTCGGCTATACCACCGTGCAGGCCGTGCCCTACGACATTCCGTGCCTTGGCTACGACAGCACCATGGTCAACATGCTCAGGTGCTGGTCGGCGCGCGCCAAGAGCTCTTTTGACATTCAGTCCTTCAACCGCGGCGACTACGCCCGCGCGGTCGAGGAAAAGGAGCTGGCCGAGGTCATCAGCAAGGTGCTGTATCCCGATGACAACCACTACGAGGGCAAGGAGCTGCGCCTGAAGCAGCAGTACTTCCTCTCCAGCGCGTCGGTGCAGTACGCCGTAAACGACTTTATCAAGGTCTACGGCAAAAACTTCAAAATTTTCCCGGACAAGGTGGCGCTGCACGTCAACGACACCCATCCCGGCATGGCGATTCCGGAGTTGATGCGCATCCTGATCGACGAAATGGGTCTCGGCTGGTACGAGGCCGAGGACATCACCCGCCGCACCTTCGCCTACACCAACCATACCGTCATGAGCGAAGCGCTGGAAAAGTGGCCGGAGGACATGGTCAGGCAGCAGCTGCCGCGCATTTACATGATCCTGGAGGAGATCAACCGTCGCGAATGCGCGCGCCTGTGGAATTTCTTCCCCGGACAGTGGACGCGCATCGGTCATATGGCCGTGCTGGGCTACGACCGCGTAAACATGGCGAACCTGTGCGTCAGCATGTCGCACACGGTGAACGGCGTCAGCCGCATTCACACCGACATCCTGAAAAAGGACGTCTTCCACGACTTCTACCTCACCGACCCGAACAAGTTCATCTCCATCACCAACGGCATCACGCACCGCCGCTGGCTGATGCAGAGCAACTATCGGCTGTCCTCGCTAATCGACGAAGCCATCGGTCAGGCGTGGCGCAAGGACTACCGCCGTCTGGCCGACCTTGAGGTGATGAAGGACGACGCCGCCTTCCTTGAAAAATTCGACGCGGCAAAGCTGGGCAATAAGCAGCGCCTGGCAGAGCGCCTGAACCGCACGCAGGGCGTGGTGCTGCGCCCGGACGACATCTTCGACGTGCAGGCAAAGCGGCTGCACGAATACAAGCGCCAGCTGATGAACGCGCTGGCCATCCTGATTCTGTACAATCGCATCGTGGATGACCCGAATTACACCATCCACCCGCGCACGTATCTGTTCGGCGCAAAAGCCGCGCCCGGCTACTACCGCGCCAAGCTGATCATTCGCCTGATCAACGAAATCGCGCGGCTGGTGGACGCAAATCCCCGCGCCCGCGAGATGCTGAAGGTGGTGTTTGTGGAGAACTACTGCGTTTCCATGGCCGAGGTGCTGATGCCGGCGGCCGAGGTGAGCGAGCAGCTTTCCACCGCAGGCAAGGAGGCCAGCGGCACCGGCAATATGAAGTTCATGATGAACGGCGCCGTGACGCTCGGTACGATGGACGGTGCAAATGTAGAAATCTTTAATGCAGTAGGCGCGGAAAACATCTACATCTTCGGCATGACGGCCGAGGAGGTGGAGTCTGCCTACACGCAGCCCAGCCGCGCCAGCAGCATCTTCGAAACCAACGCCGAGATTCGGCGCGCACTGACGCAGCTGATCGACGGCACGCTGTGCCCCGGCGAGCCGGGCATCTTCCGCGACCTGTATCATTCGCTGCTCTTCGGCGACGGAAACAGCTTCGCCGACCAGTATCTGGTGCTCTCCGACCTGCCGAGCTATCTGCGCGCGCAGGCGACCGTCGGCAAGGACTATCTGGACCGCCGCGCGTGGACGCGCAAGGCCGTTATCAACACCGCCCGCTCGTGGATTTTTGCCAGTGACCGCACCATTGGCGAATACAACGACAAGGTGTGGCATTTAGACAAGGTGCAGCTATGACCGAACTCTGGCATGACCCCTATCTGAATCTTGACCGCTTCCCGCTGGGCGCCGTGCCTGCGGGAAGCTCCGTTCGTCTGCGCCTGCGGGTGTCCGGGGAATCGGAACGCGCATTTGTACGCCTGTGGCGCGGCGGAGGCGAGGAATGGGTGCCGATGTGCGCCCTGTCCGACAGCGCCTACGAGGCCGACGTGCCGGTCGGCCGCGAGAAGGGACTTCTGTGGTATTACTTCGTGGTAGACACGCCGCTCGGGCGCGTATATGCCGGCAAGCCGGAAAACGACGTATGTGGGCGCTACAGCTGCGAGCCGCCGTCCTTTCAAATCACCGTGTATGATCCCGCGTTTGAAACGCCCGAATGGATGCGCGACAGCGTAATGATGCAGATCATGGTCGACCGCTTCTTCATCGGCGGAAAAGCCAATCCTCCGATGGGACGCGGCGCGTACCTGCACAAAGGCTGGAGCGAGCTGCCCGACCTGCGCCAGACGTCAAAGGATGGCGACGCCGAAGCCATCGACTTCTTCGGCGGCAATTTAGAAGGCGTGCGCGAAAAGCTCAGCTACCTTCAGTCGCTCGGAATCAGCGCGATTTACTTGAACCCCATCTTCCGCGCCCGCAGCAACCACAAATACGACGTGGGCGACTACCGCGAAATCGATCCGTCGTTCGGCACGGAGAAGGATTTTGAGCGCCTGACGCACGAGGCTGCCGACAGAGGCATTCGCGTGGTGCTGGACGGCGTGTTTTCCCACACCGGCGCAGACAGCCGCTATTTCAACCGCTACGGCACCTATTCCTCCGTCGGCGCGTATCAGTCGCCGGATTCGCCGTATGCAAAATGGTATCGCATCGACCCCAAAACCGGGAAATACGACAGCTGGTGGGGCATTGATACGCTGCCAAACGTGAACGAAACCGAGCCGTCGTTTTTGAATTTCATCGTAAATGGCGACGACAGCGTCATTGCGCACTACCTGAGAAGCGGCGCGTCCGGCTGGCGGCTGGACGTAGCCGACGAGCTTCCGATGGAGTTCATCCGCGCGCTGCGCCTTCGCGCGAAGGCCGAGGGCACGCACAACTGCGTAATCGGAGAGGTATGGGAGGATCCTACAAACAAGGTGAGCTACGGCCGCCCGCGCAGCTATGCGCTGGGCGACACGCTGGACAGCGCCATGAACTACCCCCTGCGCGACGCGGTGCTGGCCTTCTTCCTTGGAAGGCAGGATGCCTATCAGCTGGCAAACGCCGTGAACCATCAGCTGAGCACGCTTCCGAAGCCCATGCTGTATTCCATGATGAACCTGCTCGGCAGCCACGACAAGCCGCGCGCAATCAACGTGCTGGCCGGTCTTGAAAACCTCGAGCCTCCGCGCGAAAGGCGCGCCTTTTCGCCGCTTACGCCCGAGCAGTATGCGCTCGGCAGCGAGCGCTTCGCCCGCGCGTTCGAGCTGATCACCCTGCTGCCCGGCATGCCTTGCCTGTACTATGGCGACGAGGCCGGCATGACCGGCATGGGAGACCCCTTCTGCCGCCTTCCCTACCCGTGGGGACGCGAGGATCGCGCCCTTCAGGCGCGCATTCAGAGCCTCATCTGCCGCCGCAACGGCTCCGAGCTTTTGCGCCGCGGCGATACCATGCTTCGCGCCGTTTCCCCCGACGCGATTGAAATCACGCGCACACTCGGCGATGCGTCGCAGACGTTTGCCATAACGCGAACGATCTGAACGAATCGCAGCGGCCCGCTGGAATTAACGGTTTCTTCGTTGACATTCCGGCGGGTTTCCTATAAAATGTACACAATTCAGGGTCTTTAAGACGGTACAGAGATGCCGATAAGACGCGGAACCGTATGTGTATACGTTCGGCCTGCATCCGTCATGGACTGCAGGTCTTTTTTTGTCTGCGAGACTTCTGAAGAAATTCGCATCCGCAATGCGGAGAAAGGAAGTCGATCCCATGGCAAATCAGGTACAGAAACCGGTGGACGTAGACTACACGAACGAGCGCGTGCCCGCAGGGGCGCGCAAGGGCTTCTGGCCCATGTTCTTCATCATGCTGGGCTTCACGTTCTTCTCGGCCAGCATGTGGACGGGCGTGGATCTGGCCAACGGACTGGATCTTAAGGGCTTCATCACTGTCATCCTGCTGGGCGGCGTGATTCTGGCAGCATACACCGGCGCGCTCGGCTATATCGGCTCGCACACCGGTCTTTCCTTCGACCTTCTCGCCCGCCGCGCCTTCGGCGTAAAGGGCTCCTACCTGCCCTCGGCGATGATCGCACTGACGCAGATCGGCTGGTTCGGCGTGGGCGCAGCCATGTTCGCCGTTCCCGCCGCGCAGGTGCTCGCGCCGGATTCCACGGTTCTTCCCTATCTGCTGGTGCTTGGCGTGGGCGTGTGCATGACCACCTCGGCCTACTTCGGCATCAAGGGTCTTGAAATCGTATCCTATGTATCCGTTCCGCTGATCGCCATTCTGGGCACCTATGCCATGGTAACCGCAACAGTGCAGGGCGGCGGCCTGACGGCAATTTTCGCAAAGTCCACTGGCAAGCTGACGATCTTCTCCGGCGTCGGTCTGGTTATCGGCTCCTTCGTAAGTGGCGGCACGGCTACGCCGAACTTCACCCGCTTCGCCCGCGGCAATAAGGCTGCGGTCTGGACGACGATCATCGCGTTCTTCATTGGCAACACGCTGATGTTCTGCTTCGGCGGCGTAGCGGGCGCGTTTGTAGGCAACAACGACATCTTCTGGGTCATGATTGAGCTGAATCTGGGCGTGTTCGCCTTCCTCGTGCTGGGCGCAAACATCTGGACGACCAACGACAACGCGCTCTATACCGGCGCGCTGGGCCTGGCCAACATCACTGGAAAGAAGAAAAAGCCCATGGTGCTCTTCGCGGGCGTAGTCGGCACGGTTGCCGCCATGTGGCTGTACAACAATTTCTGCGACTGGCTCACCATGTTGAACGCGACGCTCCCGGCCGTCGGCGTGATTCTGATTGTGGACTTCTTCATAAACCGCAAGGCCTACGAGGGCGAAGAGCCTGCAGGGCGGCCGGTAAACTGGCTGGCAATCGTGGGCGTTGTAGCCGGCGCGGTAGTCGGCAACCTCACCGGCGGCAACATCATTCCGGGCTTCACGTTCGGCATCGCCGCCATTAACAACATGGTCGTAGCCGTCGCCTGCTACCTGGTTGGCCAGCGTCTTTACAAGCGATAAGGCAGGAGGAAACGCACGATGCTGTATCGGAATCTATATATCGAGAACGCAGCGGACAAATGCGACATCCGAGTGGAAAACGGCAAATTCGCCGAAATCGGCGCAAATCTTCCTGCAAAGCCCGGCGAGGAAATCCGGGATTTCGGCGGCCTTCTCGCGCTGCCGCCGCTGATTGAAAGCCATGTGCATCTGGATACCTGCCTGACCGCGGGCGATCCGGTGTGGAACCAGTCCGGAACCCTGTTTGAGGGCATCGAGTGCTGGGCGAAGCGAAAGGAAAAGCTCACAAAGGCAGATGTGCGCGAGCGCGTGAACCGCGCGGTGCGCCTGTATGCCGCCAATGGCGTTCAGTTCATCCGCACGCACGTGGACGTAACCGACCCGAAGCTCACGGCCATGGAAGCACTGCTTGAGCTTCGCGAGGAGCTGAAGGACTCTGTAACGCTGCAAATCGTCGCCTTCCCGCAGGAAGGCATCGAAAGCTATCCGAACGGCCGTCAGCTGATGGAGGACGCGGTGCGCATGGGCGCAGACTGCGTGGGCGCAATTCCGCACTTTGAATTCACGCGGGAATACAGCGTATCCTCGCTGGATTTCGCCGTGGCGCTGGCCGAAAAGTACGATAAGCTGGTGGACGTGCACTGCGACGAAATCGACGACGAGGCCTCCCGCGGACTGGAGACGCTGGCCGCACGCGCCTACGAAAGCGGCCTTGCCGACCGTGTGACCGCCAGCCACACCACAGCCATGCACTCCTACAACAACGCCTATGTGCAGCGCCTGATGCGGCTTCTGAAGCTGAGCCGAATCAACTTCGTCTCCAACCCGCTGGTAAACACCCACCTGCAGGGACGCGTGGATACCTACCCCAAGCGCCGCGGCATTACCCGGGTAAAGGAACTGACCGAGGCCGGTATCAACGTATCCTTCGGCCACGACGACATCTTCGACCCGTGGTATCCAATGGGCACGGGCGCCATGCGCGACGTGGTTTTCATGGGACTGCACGTATGCCAGATGATGGGCTACGGCGACATCATGAATTCCTATAAATTCATCTCCACGAACGCCGCAAAAACGCTTCATCTCGGCGATGCCTACGGAATCCGCGAGGGCAACCCGGCCAGCTTCATCGTGCTGGATGCGAAAAACTACTATGACGCCCTCAACCGCAACGCCAGCGTGCGCCTTTCCTGCAAAAACGGCCGCGTGCTCGCCGAAAACACGCCCGGAACCGGAAGCGTTCATTTCTAAAGTGCATAAAAAGAAGGGGAAGCCACTGCCGGCTTCTCCTTTTCGAATTGTCAGAAAGCCCACGAAAGAGCTCGAGGCTGTGCAAAAATGCAAAGGCATTTACGCACAGCCCCTTCTTTTTCGTTCTACGGTCAAAGCGCGCTACACGCGCACCTCGTCCGTGCCGTCGCCGGTGCCGTATTTCTCCAGTACGGGACGAATTTCCTCCTCTACGAAGGCGCGGGTCTGCGACGGCGCGCAGCCGATGAACTGCTTCACATCCAGAATTTCCGCAAGCACCGCGTCGTCCAGGTGGAAGGCCGGGTCTGCCTTCAGCTTGTCGAGCAGGTCGTTTTCGCCGCCCTCCAGCTTCACGCGCGCCGCCGTCTCCACGCTGTATTCGCGAATTTTCTCGTGCAGCTTCTGACGGTCGCCGCCGAGCTCCACCGCGCGCATGAGGATGTTTTCCGTAGCCATGAACGGCATCTCCTCGTTTAGGTGCCTGCGCATCACGCCCGGATATACGCGTCCGCCGGATATCAGGTTGCGGCACAACGTGAGAATTGCGTCGGTGGCAAGGAACGCCTCCGGCAGGGCAATGCGCCGGTTGGCAGAATCGTCCAGCGTGCGCTCCATCCACTGCGTAGCCGCCGTCCACGCCGGATTCAGCGCGTCGGTCATGACATAGCGCGCCAGCGAGCACACGCGCTCGCTGCGCATCGGGTTGCGCTTGTAGGCCATGGCCGAGGAACCGACCTGCTCGCTTTCAAACGGCTCGTCAAACTCCTTCAGGTGCGACAAAAGCCTAAGATCCGTCGCCATCTTCGAGGCGCTCTGCGCAATTCCGCTTAAAACGTTCAGCACAAACGCATCCACCTTGCGGGTATACGTCTGCCCGGAAACCGACACGCACCCCTCGAAGCCCATCTTGCGTGCAATCAGCCTCTCGAGCGCCCGAACCTTGCTCTCGTCGCCGTTAAACAGCATCAGGAAGCTGGCGCCGGTGCCTGTCGTTCCCTTGCAGCCCAGTGGCTTCAGGCGCGAAAGCTCGAACGTCAGGCGTTCAAAATCCATCAAAAAATCCTGCAGCCACAGCGTCGCACGCTTTCCCACCGTCGTGGGCTGCGCCGCCTGAAAATGCGTATACGCCAGCGTCGGCACGTCGGCGTTCTTCAGCGCGAAATCGGACAGCGTCGCCATCACGCCCAGAAGCTGTCCGCGAAGGCTCTTCAGCGCCTCCGCCAGCTGCCACACATCCGTATTGTCGCCCACATAGCAGCTCGTCGCGCCCAGATGCAGAATCGGTCCCGCCTTCGGGCACTGATCAGCGAACGCGCGCAAATGGGCCATCACGTCGTGCCGCAGGCGCTTCTCATAGGCCGCCGCCGCATCGTAATCCACGTCGTTCAGGTGAGCGCGAAGCTCGTCCAGCTGCTCGTCCGTGATGTCCAGCCCCAGCTCCTTTTCCGCCTCCGCCAGATACAGCCACATTTTTCGCCACGAGGTAAACTTGAAATCGGGGGAAAAGATATACTGCATCCGCATAGACGCATACCGCTCGCACAGCGGAGATTCATATCGGTCTCTCATCAATTGCCGCCTCCGTTCGTCATGATGTCGTTTTCAAGGGATAAACGCCCCTTCAGCGCGCCTTTCGGTAAATCGCCAGCCGCCGGACGAGAAAGCTCCACACGAACACCAGCCCGGTGGCAAGGACCTTGGACAGCATCCTGCTCCAGCCCAGCGCATCCACCAGCACGTACATAATGCCCATGTTCAGAAGAAGCCCAACCGCCGCCGCCAGATACACCCCGGCGATTTCTGCCGCCGCGCCGCGCTTGCTCTCCTTAAACACGAAGAGTCGGCCGAGTCCCCAGTTTGCAAACGTCGAAATGGCATACGCAATCACCGTCGCCCACTGATGATGCAGCCCGAGCTCGCCGTCCAGAATCCAGAACAGAGCCCACTCCACCAGCGTCGCGCCGCCGCCCACCAGCAGGTATTTCAAAAACTGCCGGATTGCTCCGTCAGGCCTTCCTCTTCGGAATTCCTCCCACAGTCCTCTGATCTTTTCCATTTCAGCCTCCGCTGCTTCGATTCTTCCGCCAACGAACCGTACCGTCCGCGCCCATTCGCCATGCAGACCGCTTTTGCGCCCGCAAAACAGAAAAGCCCGCCTTGCGCCCGCGCGCACCGCTCCGTTCCCTTTTATAGACGAGGAGAGGCTGCGTTCGGTGACGCCGGAATGAAAAAAAGCAACCGCTTCTGCGGTTGCTTTACACCTCCATGGGGACTCGAACCCCAGTTTTCGCCGTGAGAGGGCGACGTCTTAGACCGCTTGACCATGGAGGCACGTGGCTGGCGAACTAGGATTCGAACCTAGAATGAACGAGTCAGAGTCGTTAGTGTTACCGTTACACCATTCGCCATCATGTCGACCGAGCACAACGTGCCCGACCAACGAAGAATATTATACACACCGCCCGTCCAAATGTCAACACCTTTTTGCGATTTTACAGAAACTACATTTCCGCATTTTCGTCACAATGCAAAACGGCTCAGCTAAGTGCGCCGTTGTCGGCCGCCGCATTGGCGTGAACCTCCGCCGATAAGAGTTACCATCCGTTCACGGAATCCCGGCGCTCCGCCCATTGTACAGAAAATGCGTCCGGCCTTCGCCGCTTTTCTCGCAGACATCCGCAGAAGGGCCGGCGTCTCACGACGCATTTTCATCTTCGGGAAGCGCTTCATCCTGCCCCTGCCCGCCGTTCGAGGTGCTGAACGTAAGTCGGCTTCCATCCGTCAGGAACGTAACGGCTCCGTCATGCTTGTCTCCGGTGATGAATATACGCTTGGCCAGCGCCTCCGCCCGTTCCCGCTGATCGGGCTTCGGCGGCGAAATGCTGGCTGTGGAGTACACTATGTAATCTGCCTTCATGTACTTGAAAAGAAGCTTGTGAAATCCTCCGCCGTGATGCGGCCCCTTAATCACGGTGCAGCTCAGCGCGTCCTCGTCCTTCTCCAGAAGCTTGAACAGCTGATAGCTGCTGGTATCCGCCGTCAGGATAAAGGAAACCTCGTCCAGCGACACGCGCAAAATGAGCGAGTTCTCGTTTTCCTTAATGTCGTTGTAATGCGACGTCTGCACATAGCTCTCCGGCCAGATGCGTGTAATCGTCGCATCACCCACGTACACCGTCTCACCCTCGCCTATGCAGCGGCATTTCGCATTCTCGATGACGCTTCTTTCCTCATCGGTTCTCGCCATAACCCGCATGCACCAGAGACAGTTTTCGGTATTCATCAATACCTCATCCGTGGGAATCGCCGCCATGATCGGCGCCGCCGCCGCAACGTGATCGCTGTGCGAATGCGTGCCGATGTAATACTTCAGCCGCTCCACGCCCGCGTTCAGCAAATAATCCCGGCAGAATTCGCCCTCCGGATAGCTGCCGCCGTCGATAAACGCCGCCTCCTCGCCCATGCGAATCAGAATTCCGTCGCACACGCCGACATTCAGAAACGTAACCTCCAAGTCTGCTCGCTTGGGTTCAGGAAAGCCGCCCTCCTGCGAAGGAAACAGCATTGCAAGCAAAAGCGTAAAAACAATAGAAAGCCTCGGCATATAACCTCACCTTTCGACAAATCTATTCGCTATCATACACAAAAAGTCGGCCGTCTGTCAACCATTTGTCTGCGTTTTTTCGTTTCTGTCCGCCTCATCCGTTTCCAGATCGGAAAGCCTGCGGTTGATCGCGCGCGTGCGTACGCCCACGCTGTCCAAATCGCCCGCAGCCATTTCAAGCCTTGTGCGCGCCTTATCCAGCGTTTCACCGAAGCGCGTAAACTCCTGCCGCACGCCGCCCAGCATGCGCAAAATCTCGGCGCTGCGCTTCTCCATTGCGAGCGTTCGAAAGCCCATCTGTAGGCAGTTGACCAGCCCCTGAAAGCTGCTGGGGCCCGCCGGAAGCACATGATACCGGCTTTGAAGCTTCTGAATCAGCCCCGGACGCGCCAGCACCTCGCCGTACAGGCTCTCCGCCGGAAGAAACATCACGGCGAAATCAGCGGTATGCGGCGGATCAATATAGCGCGAAATTCGCTTGGCCTGTTCGACCACGGCGTTTTCCAGCGCCTGCGCGCACTTTTTCACCTCGGCCGCATCGCCGCGTTCACCGGCCTCAATCAGCCGCTGATAGTCCTCCAATGGAAACTTGCTGTCCACCGCCAGCCACACCGGCGCGCTCTCGTCGCGGCCGGGCAGTCGCACGGCGAATTCTACGCGCTCCTGCGAACCGGGTATAACCGCCACGTTTTCCTCATATTGCGTATTTGTCAGCGACTCGGACAGGATTGCGCGCAGCCGCGCCTCGCCCCAGATGCCGCGAGTCTTCACACCCGAAAGCACGCGCTTCAAATCGCCCACGCCCTCGGCAAGCTTTCGCATCTCACCGACGCCCTTGTATACGTTTTCCAGCTGCCCGTTCACCAGCCGGAACGATTCGCCCAGCCGCGCCTCCAGCGTTCGCTGCACGCCCGCGCCCATCGAATCGAGCTTTTGCTCGTTCTGAAGACGCATGATCTCCAGCTTTTCCGCCATTTCGCGGCGCATGCGCTCCTGCCGCGCCTCCATGCTGTCCGACACAGCAGACAGGTTCGCCGCCGCGCCGTTCATCGTTCGGCTCAGCGTCTCCACCGACGCGCGCAGCTGCCCGCTGCTGCCCATCACGCGCTGATCCAATCGGCGCAGCATTGCCGCCGTGCGCCGGTTCTGGCGCTTCAAAAGCCCCGAAAACACCAATAGAAGCGCGCCTGCAGCCACGAGCACAGCGCACAGCGCCGTTAGGCCGGGATTCTGATTAATAAGCTCGATCATGCTTTTCCCTCCGGCCAAACCCTCTCCGCGCAGCGAATGCCGTCCACCGCAGCGGACAGGATGCCGCCCGCATAGCCCGCGCCCTCGCCCGCCGGGAACAGCCCCCGCACGACGGATTCGCACGTTTCGGCACTGCGCAAAATGCGCACCGGCGACGATGAACGCGTTTCCACGCCGGTAAGCACTGCGTCTGGCCCCGCGAACCCAGGCAGCCGCCGGTCAAACGCAACCAGCGCCTCCCGCATGCCGGAAACGGCAAATGGCGGCAGGCAGCCCTCCAGGTTGGTAAACGTCACGCCGGGGCGATACGTCGGCCTTACGCCGCGCGCTCCCTTCGACGGCACGCCGCGCAGAAAATCCGCCGCCAGCTGCGCGGGCGCGCGATAGTCCTCGCCGCCCAGCCGGAACGCTGCCTCTTCCCACTTCCGCTGAAAGCGCACACCGGCAAGCACGCCGTCTGCCTCCGGAAAGTCGTCCACGCGCACATCCACCAGCAGCGCGCCGTTGCAGTTTTCGCCGTCGCGCCGATAGGGACTCATGCCATTTGTCACCACGCCGCCGCACTCGCTGGCCGCGGCCACAACCTGCCCGCCTGGACACATACAGAACGTGTACGCGCCGCGCCCGTCCGACACCCGCGTATTCAGCTTGTAATCCGCCGCGCCCAGTGCCGGGTGCCCGGAGGCCGCGCCATACTGGCAGCGATTCAGCCACGCCTGCTTCTGTTCAATGCGCGCGCCGATGGAAAACGGCTTGCGCTCCATGGGCGCGCCGGCTCGAAGCACCATTTCAAACGTGTCGCGCGCCGAATGCCCGACCGCAAGCACCACGCCGCAGGTGGGAATCTCCCTGTCGCCCGCAAGTGCGCACACCACGCGCCCCTTCTCCACCGCCAGCCCCGTGAGAGTTGTCTCGAACCGCACGTCGCCGCCCAGCCTCACAATTTCCTCCCGGATCGCCTTCACAACGCCCGGAAGTCGGTCGGTTCCGATGTGCGGCTTGGCCTCATAGAGAATTTCCTCCGGCGCACCGAACTGATGCAGCGTCTCCAGCACCCAGCGACAGCGTACGTCCTTGATGCCGGTGTTCAGCTTTCCGTCGGAAAACGCTCCCGCGCCGCCCTCGCCAAACTGAATGTTGCTGTTTTCCGTCAGAATGCCGCTCTCAAAAAAGCGCCGCACGTCTGAAAGCCGCGCCTCCACGTCGCGCCCGCGCTCCAGCACCACCGGCTTCAGGCCGCGCCGCGCCAGCGTAAGCGCCGCAAACAAACCCGCCGGGCCCAAACCCACAACCACCGGCGGCGCATCCGGCAGACGGCCGTCTGGTTGTACCCTCCAGCTCTGCGCCCGCTCGCACGGCGCCGCATTCTTCGGCAGCCGCGCAGGCATGGGTGAAACCTCCACATCCAGCGCGCAGACAAAATGGATATCGCCCTTGTCGCGCGCATCCACGCTCTTTTTTACCAGGCGTACGCTCTTCACGTCCGCCCTGCGCACCTTCAAAAGCCTTGCCGCCAGCTCCTCCAACGGCCGGTTTACCTCGTTCAGCTCCAGCCGCGCATTCGTAATCCTGATCATATCGCTCCTGCCGCGCAGACCCGCGCGCGTTCACTCTCCCTTAAAATGTCGCCGCACCATTCGGCGGCGTCTGACATCCGCGGCATGCAAATTTTCCAATCTGCGCCTCCATAAAGCCCCACGCCGCCAAATTGCATCTCCGCCTACAGCGACTCCGCCGCGCATCTCCCAGCCATGCACCCGCTTGCCCACGCCCACGCAAGGTTATACCCGCCGCACGGGCCCGTAACGTCAAACAGCTCCCCGCAGGCATACAACCCGGATGCAAGCCGAGATTCCAGCGTATCCGCGCAAAACTCCCGGCACCTCACGCCGCCCAGCATCACCTGAGCGCCGTCAAACCCCGGCAAGCCCGTCACGGGAATCACCCAGTCGTTCAGCTCGTCCGCCGCACGCGCCGCCTCCTCCCGCGAAAGAGACCCGGCCAGACGGCTCAGCGGCGCAATCCCCGCGCGCTTCAAAGCCGCCTGTCCGATCCGCTTGGGTACGACGCCGGTCAGAAACTCTTCCAACGCCCGCTCCGGAAAGCGCCGCGCGCGCGCAAGAATCGCCTCTGCATCCAGCCCTCCGCCCACGCTCAGATGCACCTCCACGCGGTCGCCGCGCCGCAGCGCCTCCGCCGCATAAATCGAAAGCTGCATTGCCGCAATGCCGCTCACACCGTCCTCGGCAAACAGTACCTCGCCCGTCTCGCGCGACGCCTCCCGCCCATTCACCGAGAGCGCGATCGTCCCTGCGCAGCGCAGCCCCTTCAGCCCCGCCACGTCCGACGGACGCGCACACAGCCGCGTGAGCGCCGGAAGACAGGGCGTAAACGTGTGCCCCAGCGGCGCAAGCAGCGACCGGAACGCATTTGACCCGCCCAGCCTTGGCGCAGCCATTCCGCCCGCCGCAATGATCACGCGCGCCGCCGAAACCGAACGCCCGTCCGCCGCCCATACCCGCCAGCCCTTTCTGCCGCCCTCCAGCCTCGAAGCCTCAAACTCGCAGATCTCCTGCACGCCCGCCTCGCCGGACGTCAGCCGCAAGCAGTCCAAAACGGCCGAGGCCTGATTGCTGCCCGGATACGCGCAGCCACCCTCCTCCACTACGACCGGAAGCCCCAGCGAAGCAAAAAAATCATCCGCCGGAAAGCCCTCCAGAACCGCCCGGATAAACGCCCGATCCCCGGCATACGCCTCCGCACGCAGCCCATAATGATATAAGTTGCATCGCCCGTTGCCCGTAGCCAATAGCTTCTTCCCCACACGAGCCTGCCGCTCAAGCACCGCAACGCGCCCCGCGCCCGCCCGCGCCGCCGAAAGCCCCGCCGAAAGCCCCGAGGCTCCACCGCCAATCACCAGTACGTCGTACATTTTCCTCTTCCTTTTCCCATCCAGTACACCTTGCCCCCGAGGAGGTGTAGGGGAGCAAAGCGCCCCACGCCCGCACCGCCAGAAACCAAAATCCTCACCAGAACCGCCGCAGCAAGTGCGCGCAATCCCATCACCCAAAAGATGTAGAAGATCAACACACCCATGCCTGTCCCGCCAGAAGCCCAAATTTCTCACCAAACCAGCCCCGGGAGAGCGCGAGAGGG
>CAZKQB010000036.1:0-4115 GCA_964554795.1 uncultured Oscillospiraceae bacterium
GTTTGGCAGCCGTGAGTGTCGGCGGTTCCTTTGGCCGAGGTCAGCGCTTCCCGCGTATCGGCCTCGTCGTCTGAGCGGAAAACCGTTTGGCAGCCGTGAGTGTCGGCGGTTCCTTCGGCCGAGGTCAGCGCTTCCCGCGAGCCGGCCTCGTCATCTGAGCGGAAAACCGGTCGGAAGCCGTGAGAGTCGGCGGTTCCTTCGGCCGAGGCTGGCGCTTCCCGCATGCCGGCCTCGTCGTCTGAGCGGAAAACCGGTCGGAAGCCGTGAGAGTCGGCGGTTCCTTTGGCCGAGGTCAGCACTTCCCGCCAGCCGGTCTTATAACGCAGGCGGGGATCCTTGCGGCGGCGGTTCAGCTGAATGCCGAGAATCGGCGTGAGGCGGGATTGCCGGGTGAGCGCAAGCGCGCCCAGATCGTTTACGCAGAGCTCGTCGGCGTCTGTGGCATCAAGGCAGGCAAGCAGGCGTTCCGTTTCAGAAACGGCGTTTTCAGAGACCGGCGGAAGGACGATTGTGACAGATAGTCCCTGCTCCTTCGCCCGCGCGAGCAGCGCGGAAAGCAGTGGCCTGTCCGGGAACAGCCGCGGACAGCATGCGTTCCCGATGTATATACGCCCGGCGGGGCGAGCGAAGACGGGCAGGCCCGCCGTGGCCTGTCGCTGAAACGCGTCGAGCGGCAGGGAGAGAAAGCGCTCGTATGCCGTGAAATTGTCTGCCGTCAACGCGAGCGTCCAGTCTCCGGGCAGCGAAAACGCGCCCGCGCCGCGCAGCCATGCTGCCCTCTGCTCGACAAAGCTGCGCGCGGTCGTTTCCGCATAGGGACAGCCGGTGAGCGCGTGGGCGAGGTATTCGTCGTCGCCCAGCGCCTTCAGACGGAGATAGCCTGCATACAGCCGCAGCACCCGGCGCGCCTCTTCCGCAAAGGCGGGACAGGATATGTCCACCGTGCGCAAAACGCCCAGACGCGTGTGCTCCTCGCGGGAGACTGTCCATCCGTCCAGCGGACAATCGCGGTAGGATGCGAGGTCGCCAGCCAGAAAGCGTACGGACAACGAGAAAAGCGGCTGAGCATCATGCGTGCGCAGCCGCAGCTGCCGGTCGGATAGGCCGGTCAATGTGGCGGTCTCGCCGTTTGCCGTGCAGAGGGCGAGACCATAGGGCAGGTCTTCGATTATTTGCATGAAGCGGCCTTTTCAATTTCGGCGTTCACGCGGCGGCGCAGGTCGGTCAGGTAGGATGCGGCGATCGGGTAGCGGTCGAACTCGATGGGCTCGATGCCGTCCTCCACCAGCTTCATGGTAAATTCGCGGCCCTTCAGCTCCTCCAAAAGGCTCAGCGCGCGCAGGTCGTTCATGGCCTCGTCCATGCTCATCAGGCGGATGGTCTCGATGGGCGCGAGGTCCTTGCCGGGATAGACGATATAGCAGTCGCCCGCAGGCGAGAAGCCGTCGCCGTCGGTGGTGAGGAACGGGTTCACCGTATACTCGGAGAACTGGGCGTTATAGAAGTTGTAGCCCCACTGCAGGAAGCCCGCGATGCGGTACTTATACAGCTGCACGCCCAGAATGCGCGTGCGCGCCGACGGCATGGCGACGAAGGCGTTGGATACGTCCTTATACTGGCTGATGCAGTAGTACGTCCACAGGTTCGGGATGTTTTCCTCTAAGAACGGGCGAATGTGGTTGCTCGCGGGCACAGGATGCTCCACCGCGCCGCTCTTGTACAGGTTGATGTCCGAAAGCGCGTCCATGATCGTGAAGCCCTCCAGATACGGCTTCACGGCGCAGCGCGCCTTCATATAGTTGTCCAGGTGTGCAAGGCCGGGCTCGTCCGAGATGTGGAAGAGCGCGCGGTCGCGGATTCCCATGCGGTCAAGCTCTGCAGTCAGCGCCGTAAGATAGCTCTGAAGGAAGCGCACATAGTCCTCGCCGGTGGCGTCGGTTTCCCAGCCGAAGATGCGCTTTTCCTCGCCGTTCACGCGCGCGACGATCTTCGGCGCGTGCTCTGCGCCCCACTGCGTGAACAGGTGCGCCATTTCGAAGTATTCCACGCCCGCGCGGCGGCACATTTCCACCCAGCGGTGAAGCCGTTCAAAGCCGAAGGCGTAGGAGCCGTCCTTCACCTCCACGTCCACCAGCTGGCAGGTACGGCGCTCGCCGCCCACGCGCGTGTCCAGCGGCGGGGTGTGAATGGGCGTGAGAATGCAGTTGATGCCGCGCTTTACTGCGGTGCGCACAAAGTTTTCGCAGGCAGTCCAGAAGTCCTCGCTGAACATTTCCGTGCGGTAGCTGTCGCACAGCGCGTCGCAGTGGAACCACTGGGTGCGAATCAGCCTCTGCGCGGGCAGGCGCACATCCATGCGGCGGTACACGGCGGTTTTGGATGCCAGTCGATTGCCGTCCATGTCCTCCAGAATGATTTCAATGGGATATTCGCCGGCGGGGAAATCCTCGTCTGCCTCAATGGTGAACCACGCCGCCTCCCAGTGATTGCTCCACGTGCGGAAGCGGTCGAACTCCACCTCGGTCAGCGCGTCGGGGTACAGCCCCGGCTCCCTGCGCAGATAGTTGTCGTCCGCGTCCGGGAAGGTCGGTAACAAAACGGGCACATAGCGCACGCGGCGCACGTGCAGATGCTTTTCGATGGGCGATACGATGTGCAGGCGCACGTATTCGCGCGCGGGCAGCGCATCCATCGTTTTCCACGCCGCCTGAAAGGATACGCTTTCGTTCAGAAAGCCCTCGATGCGGCCGTCGAATGCGCGCGGCTCCTCGTCCGGGAAAATCTTCTCCAGCGAGGATACCAGAAGCAGCTTTACGTTTATCATGGGTTCAATCCCCCTCTCTCAGGTTTCTTGCCATTTCGCTCAGTCGGCGCAGCCGGTTGTTTACGCCCGACTTGCCGATGGGCGGCGAGCACATTTCGCCCAGCTCATACAGCGTGGCCTCCGGGTCGTTCAGCCGCAGGCGGGCGATTTCCAGAAGCGGCGGCGGCAGCGCCTCCAGCCCCAGCTTCTCCTCGATCAGCTCAATGTCGTCAATCTGTGCCTGCGCGGAGCGGAGCGCGCGCTCGATGTTGTTGCTGTCGCAGTTGGTCAGCCGGTTTGCCTGATTGCGCAGCTGCTTGATGATGCGCGTGTTCTCCAGCTTCATCATGGCCGCATGCGCGCCGATGACGGTGAGAAATGTGGAAATATCCTCTGCGCCCTTCAGATAGGCCACATACTGCGCCCGGCGCGGACTGACCCCGGCGGACAGCTCGTATTCGCGCATCAGCGCCGCCACGGCGTTCGCCGCCTCCTCGCTTCCGGCGGAGAGGAACACGGCGTATTCCTTGTCCGGCCGCGAGGTGCTTCCGGCGATCAGGAACGCGCTTTTGAGAAACGCAGCCCGGCAGCAGCCGCGCGAAACCAGCGCCTCCGCAGGCGCCACTCGCACGCCGAACAGCGCGCTCTCGTCCGTGAGCATGAGATTTTCCATGATTTCCGCCACCCGGCTTTCCGGAAAGCTCAGCTCATAGCGCGTGCTTTCGCCCATCCGCGCCGATTTTGCCGTGCGAATCTCGCACGAAATGCCAAAGTGCTTTTTGATCAGCGCGAAATAATAGCGCGAAACGGAGTTGTGCGGCGTAGACAGGCACAGCGCGTACCGTCCGCGCCCGCGAAACGAAATCCCGCCGGACAGGATCAGCGCCGCCGCCAGCTCGGCGCGGGCGCAGCAGTCCCATAAGCACTCCGTGCGAATCAGCTCGCCCCGAATATCCTCAGAAAACGACAAGCTATTCCCTCCCGAATCCGCAGATAAAAGCGCCTTCCCCCCGCGCCGCCATGCCGGTTCCCCGCCGGGAACGCGACTCTCGTCTTCCTACCGAGCACCGCGCGCTCCCGGTCGGCACCGCGCAGCGTTTGTCGCGGTTAGCTCGTGCCGGGAACGTTTGCATCGGTTCTCCAGCGAGCGCCGCGCGCTCTCCCCCGAAACCGCGCAGCGTCCGCCGCGGTTAGCTCGTGCCGGGAACGTTTGCATCGGTTCCTCCGTCGAGAGCCGCGTGCGTTCCCCCCGAAACTGCGCAGCGTTCGCTGCGGTTATTCCGTGCCGGGAACGCCTTGCATCGGTTCATCC
>CAZKQB010000036.1:4215-27026 GCA_964554795.1 uncultured Oscillospiraceae bacterium
CCTCCGGTCGGAACCGCGCAGCGTTCGCTGCGGTTATTCCGTGCCGGGAACGCCTTGCATCGGTTCATCCGACGAGTACCGCACGCTCCTCCGGTCGAAACCGCGCAGCGTTCGCTGCGGTTATTCCGTGCCGGGAACGCCCGCATCGGCTCCTCCGACGAGTGCCACGCACTCCTCCGGTCGGAACCGCGCAGCGTTCGCTGCGGTTATTCCGTGCCGGGAACGCCTTGCATCGGTTCATCCGACGAGTACCGCGCGCTCCTCCGGTCGGAACCGCGCAGCGTTCGCTGCGGTTATTCCGTGCCGGGAACGCCTGCATCGGCTCCTCCGACGAGCGCCGCGAGCTCACCCGAAACCGCGCAGCGTCCGCCGCGGTTAGCTCGTGCCGGGAACATTTGCATCGGTCCTCCAACGAGTGCCGCGCTCTCCCCCGGAACCGCGCAGTATCGCTGCGGCAAATCCTCGTCAGAAACGTTTGCATCGTTTTTTCCGCCGAGCGCCGCACGCTCCTCCGGTCGAAACCGCGCAGCGTTCGCTGCGGTTATTCCGTGCCGAGGATGCGCACCTCGGGCTCCAGACGGACGCCGCTATGCTCGAATACGCGGGCCTGAATGAGGCGGATGAGGGCGAGGACGTCGCCCGCGGTTGCGCCCGCGTCGTTTACCACGAAGCCCGCATGCTTTTCGGAGACGGACGCGCCGCCGACGCGCAGACCCTTCAGGCCGGCCTGCTCGATCAGCGCGCCGGCGAAATACCCCTCCGGGCGCTTGAACGTGCTGCCTGCGCTGGGCAGGCTCAGCGGCTGCTTGTCGCGGCGGCGGGCGTTCAAGTCGTCCATCCTTGCCTGTATGGCCTCCCTCTCTCCCGCCGTCAGGCGGAAGGTGGCCTCGGTCACGATCAGCCCGCGCGAAAGCGCGGCGCTTTCGCGGTAGCCCAGCGCCATTTCGGCGGGCGTGAGCGCGGAGACGATTCCGGTCTCGGGATCGAGCGCGCGGCAGCTCTCGAACACGTCCGACAGCTGTCCGCCGTACGCGCCCGCGTTCATCGCCATGCCGCCGCCCACACTGCCGGGAATGCCGGAGGCAAACTCCAGCCCGGTCAGCGAGGCATCGCGCGCCGCCGCCGCCACGCGGGACAGAAGCGCGCCTGCCTGCGCCGTAATCCGGCTGCCGTCCACGGAGACCTCCGAGAACGTCTCGCCTAGCCGTATCGTCAGGCCGGGCAGGCCGCCGTCCAGCACCAGAAGGTTGCTTCCGTTGCCGATGATGCGCGCAGGCACGCCCGCGCTTCGCGCCGCTTCAACGGCGAACAACAGCTGCTTCTCGCTTGCGGGAGAAAACAGAATTTCGGCCGGGCCGCCCACGCGCAGCGTCGTATGCCGCGCCATCGGCTCGTGCTCCAGCACCTGCGCAGGCGTCGAGGCCCGGCGCAGCGTTTCGGCAAGATTCATGCGCCCATCCTCCTATCCGGCAATATCGTAGGTGAAATCGCGCAGCGTTTGCTGGCTGTAGGCGAAAATCACGATGTCAGGGTTTACCTTGTCCACGCATTCCTCCATCGTAAGGCTCGTGGAGCGCAGATCGACCGCGTACACGTCGCGAATCGTCAGCCCCAGAAACGCGCCCAGCGGCGTGCCGTAGCTGTCCTTAAATACCAGCGCCGTCAGGGGCGCGCCGTCCTCGTTGTGAATGTGGGTCTGCGCGAGGTAGGTGGAGTAGATGTAATAGGCCTTTTCGCTGTAGCCGCTGTCCGGGTCGCGGGCGAGGTTGTCCTCGTTGATCACGGCCTCGCGGAAGCTGCCCTCGCGGCGCACGTCGCTGTTCAGCTCCTCGTAGAGCATATGCGTGTCGTACTTCGGCCAAAGCATGTGAACGTCGTCTGGCGTCACGTTATTAAAGCCGATCCGGCGGCCGTATTCTCCCATCAGCAGGCGCTCATAGACGATTTCGTCGAAATTCTGAATGTCCAGCCTGTCCGCGTCCAGCGAAAGCCCCAGCTGCTCGTTCATCGTAAGCGCGGTTTGGCGCGCTGCGGCCAGCGCCATTTTGTGCGACCAGTGCACGTCGCTTTTGTTGATGGCCTCGTCCATCGTGAGCCCGGAGGCGCGATAGGCATCGCGGCTGTCGGAGACGACCACGCCGCGCGAGCGGAAGCCGGATAGCAGCGCGTCGGCGCATTCAAGGTTGTTGTCCAGCGTCTTCATGCCGGCAGGCAGCTGTCCGTCCTCATACAGGCCGCTGTGGCAGTAGGAAAACACGGTGTCAATACCCTTCTCCGCCTTCAGCTTTTCGGCAAAGGTTGCCAGCTCCTCCATTTTGTCGGTGGTAAAATCGCCGGTGAACAGTCCGTAGTACGCGCCGCATTTCAGCTTCACCATGTCGTTTCCGCCAATGGAGATGATTTTCATGCCCGCAGTCAGCTGAAACGCCGCGTTCAGCTGCCGGATTGGATTGCGCAGGAACAGTCGGCTGGTCACGTTTTCCGACAGCTTGGCAATGCGCGCGGAGATGTTGTCAAACACCGTGGCGTTTCGGGGCATCAGATCCTTGTAGCTCACGAAAAACCCGTAGGCATAGTTCCTGCCGTACTGAACCATGGTTCCGATGAAGATTACCGCGATTGCCAGAAGAAGCACCGCGGTCAGAATGCGGTTGATTTGCTTTCTCATCGCTCTGCCCTCAGAAATTGAAGTAGATAAACGGGTTGTAGCTGCCGGAGAGCACATAGGTGAACGCCAGCGCCGTCGCCGCCAGCAGGCAAACGCCCAGCACCGGCTCCAGAAGCCACCCTGGCACGCGCACCCTCCTGCGCAGCCAGTCGGCCACAGGCAGCGAAAGCACTGCGCCCGATACGAAGAACAGGCCATACTCGCGCAGGAAAACGCCGGTCAGCGGATTCCACAGGGGCGCGCCGGACAGGCCGAACATCGTTTTATAGAACGCGCCCGCCGCCGAAACGCTTTCGGAGCGGATCAGCACCGTGACGACTACCACGGCAAACATCGCATACAGGTGCCCGACGGCGTGCTTCTCCATCCACTTGCCGAGCCCCGTCAGCTTTTCGATGGACAGCACCACGAAAAAGCCCACGCCCCACAGCACGTATGTCCACTCCGCGCCGTGCCACAGGCCCGTCAGCGCCCACACCACAAACATGTTAAACAGCAGCCGGATTTTCGATTTCACGCGGCTTCCGCCCAGCGGGAAGAACACGTAATCGCGGAACCATGTGCACAGGGAAATGTGCCACCGCCGCCAGAACTCCGTAACGGACTTCGAAAGGAAGGGAAAGGTGAAATTCTCCAGAAAATGAAAGCCGAACATGCGGCCGAGGCCGATGGCCATATCGGAATACCCGGAGAAATCGTAGTATACCTGCATCAGATACGCGGCGGCGGCGTACCAGCTCATGGTCACGGAAAGCTTCTCCGGGCCGAGCGCAAAGATGCGGTCGACAATCAGCGCCAGCGAGTTGGCGAGAATCGCCTTTTTGCATAGGCCTACCATGAACCGCCGCGCGCCCTCGGTAAAATCGTCCGGCGTCTCCGTGCGCCCCTTGATCTCGGCGGCTACCGTTTCATAGCGCACGATGGGGCCCGCGATCAGCTGCGGGAAAAACGATATGTACAGACATACGCCCAGAAAATGCTTCTGTGCCTCTCCGTGGCCGCGGTATACGTCCACAATGTAGCTGATGGCTTGAAACGTGAAAAACGATATGCCGATGGGCAGCGCCAGCTGCGGGTCAGGCAGGTGCAGCGAAAACGCGCTGTTCAGGTTGCGAACGAAGAACGAAAGGTATTTGAACACCGCCAGCATGCCCACGTCCAGCACAAGCCCCACGACCAGCGCAAGCCTGCACACGCGGGGACGACCCTTGTTATTGCTGATGATCCGTGCTGCGAGCCAGTTGATGAAGATGCTCGCAAGCATCACCAGCACAAACGTCGGCTCGCCCCACGCGTAGAAGAGTAGGCTCATTACCGTCAGAACCACGTTTGACAGCGTGCGGTTCCGCCGGCACAGATAGTATAGAATCAGCACAATCGGCAGAAAGAAACATAAAAATTCCGTGCTCGAAAAAACCATGCTTGCCCTCCCGACGTAACGTCTGTTTTTCCACAATACGCCGCCTCGCCGACACACGCCTTCAAAAAAGTCCGCCCCGGCGCCCGCGTATCCATCTCAAAATTGCCCGCAGGCAGCATTCCTACCTACCCATTTTAGTATACCATGTTTTCGGCCTCGCTTCAACCGCAAAAAACCGATTTGCTAAAAGGTTCGCCTTTCGACAAAAGAAAACCACACAAAAAAACGAACCCGCGAAGGGTTCGTTTTCAAGGTTATGCAGGAAAAATGACGGGAAGTCCGTCCGTAGGAAATTCATTTCCCGTGCCCGAGTCTGCGCAGAAGGGCTACAGAAAAGTTCCCACAAAAAAACAAACCCTGCGAAGGGTTCGTTTTCTCGTTCGAGGCCGCAAGTCCGCACGCTGCCGACTCACGGCTCGGCTGCTTGAGGGGGTGCGGGGGAGCGACGCTCCCCCGCCTTCCCCGCGGAAGACCTCTTATCCGCGAATCCGATTCAGAACAGCAAACGCATCCCTTGCGTCGCGGGAGAATTCCTCGCAGCCGCCCTCCAC
This sequence comes from uncultured Oscillospiraceae bacterium, assembly GCA_964554795.1. GTDB lineage: Bacteria > Bacillota > Clostridia > Christensenellales > Aristaeellaceae > SFHK01. The sequence goes on from CAZKQB010000036.1 coordinate 8,855, forward strand.
GCTCACGCGACCCTCATAGCCGATGCCGCGCAGCGTTTCAAACAGCTCGTCATACTTCTCGCCGTCGCCCTCCTTGGGATATTTGCGGCCCATCACGTTCGCCACGTGCACATGCTTCAGCAGCGAGCCGGCCATCGTAAGCGCGCTGAACGGCTCGGAGCCCATTTCCATGTGATAGGTATCGCCCAGCACGGCGATATGCGGCATCTGAATCAGCGACGCCATCAGAGTGGCCTCGGACACGAAATTCATGATGTTGCATTCGCCCGCGCGCAGCGGCTCGATCACGATGGTCAGGCCGCTTTCCTGCGCGTGCCGCTCGGCCATGCGCAGGAAGTTGGAAATCTGCCGCCATGCCTTGGCGGTGTCAAAGCCCTCGGGCACGGCGCGGGAGCGGCCGGAGCCGAACACGACTACCTTGCCGCCCAGGCGCTTCGCGCGCGCGAACGCCTTGTCGAGATAGTCATGAATCGCCTGCGCGTTCACCTCGTCGCCCACGATCTTCAGCGTTCCCGGCAGCATGCCGTTGAAGGCCTCTGCCTTAATGGGGGACGCATCCACAGCCTGTGCGACCTTTTCGAATTCCTCATCCGAAAGACCGGAGACCCTTGCAAGCCCCAGCTCGATGTAGTCAAAGCCGATTTCGGCCAGCTCGCCGATGTGCTCAACGCCGGTGCAGATGCCCAGCTTAATCATGAATCCACAACCTTTCTCAAGGGCGTCGCCGCGCAATTCAGGCGCGCAGCCGGCGGGCCTTCCTTTCAGAAAGCCCATTTGCCGGCTGCCTGTGCCGCACAAGGACGCCCAAGGCTACTTACTTCTTCGTTCCGGCATAGGAGGAGCTGGTATCGAAGGTGGCCTCTGCCACGTTCTTCTTCAGCTTCGAGGTTGCGCGGCGCTTGTTCAGCTCCTCAAGGAACAGATCCTCGTCCAGCGGCAGCTCGACGGTCTTGTCCAGCCAGCTGGAAAGGTGCATGGCGTTGGAAATGGTCAGGCCGTTCACGCCCTCGGCACCCTCGGCAATCAGCTCGCCGCGGCCCAGAATCTTGTTGGTGAAGGCGCGCAGAACGCCCACGTGCTGCAGGTTCAGTCCGTCGGTCTCAACCTCGGTCTCGGTGACCTCGGGAGAGCCGAAGCCGCCCTTGTAGTTCTTGTGGAACTCGGGAATGGTCGTGCTCAGCTCGCGCTTGATCAGCTTTTTGCCGTCGCAGATCAGCTGGCCCTTGTCCAGATCGATCTCGAAGCGGTTGGTGCCGGGCGCGTCGGAGGTGGTGGTAACGAACACGCCGGTCGCGCCGTTGGGATACTCAACGTACGCGGTCACGTCGTCCTCAACCTCGATGTCGTGCCACTTGCCGTTGTGGCAGAACGCGCGCACCTTGCTGGGCATGCCGCAGATCCACTGCCACAGGTCAAGGTTGTGCGGGCACTGGTTCAGCAGAACGCCGCCGCCTTCGCCCTCCCACGTTGCGCGCCATGCGCCGGAATCGTAGTAGCTCTGGGGACGGAACCAGTTGGTGATGATCCAGTTGGTGCGGCGGATAGCGCCCATTTCACCGCTGGAAACGATTTCCTTCATCTTGCGGTACACGCAGTTGGTGCGCTGGTTGAACATGATGGCGTAGATCTTGTTCTGCGACTTGGCAAACTCGATCAGCTCGTGCACGTTCTTAGTGTAAACGCCGGCGGGCTTCTCGCTCATGGCGTGCAGGCCGTGCTCCAGCGCCTCGCGAACCAGACGCGGGTGGTCATAGTGCGGGGTGGCCACGATCACGGCGTCGATCAGGCCGCTTTCCATCATTTTGGTTGCGTCGTCAAAGGTCGCAACGCCGGGCGCGGTTTCCTTCGCCCAGTCCAGACGCTCAGGCTTCAGATCGCAGACCGCGGTCAGAACCATATCCGGAATCTTGTCCGCAACGAGGTTCTTCAGATGGCCGCTGCCCATGTTGCCAACGCCGATAATACCTACTCGTACCTTATCCATCTTCGTCCACTCTCCTGTCTTTTTGGTTTCGAATCCCTGATCCTTCAGAATTCCCTGAATTGCGCTCACGGCCGCATGGAACGCCTCGCGGCTGCTGGCATAGGTGTATTCATGCTTAACCTCTTCGTCCTGCAGATCCTTCAGGCCGTCAAATACGGTCAGATGCGGCTCCACCGTGAGCACCATGCCGTCCGCGCGAGCGGACAGCTGGCGAATGATTTCCGGAACGCTTCCGTCGCCGCAGCCGCTGGGAACGACTGCGCCGTTTTCCAGAAGCGCGTCCTTGATGTGCATGTAATAGATGTGATCCTTGAGAAGTGCAAAGTTCTCAATCGGCTTTTCGCCGCACTGGATGAAGTTCGCGGGGTCAAAGATGCACTTGAGGCGGCCGCCGAAGTGCTCAATCAGCTTAAGGCACCTTGAGGCGACATCGCCGTAGATGCCCTTTTCGTTCTCGTGGCACAGCGTAACGCCGGCCTTTTCAGCCAGCTCGAGCATTTTTTCAATGCGCTCGAACACGACGTCCTGATATTTCTCCGGGTCCTCGTCCTTGGGATAGTAGAAGCTGAACATGCGCATGCGGTCGCAGCCCAGCACCTTGCAAAGCTCCAGCGCGTGCGCAAACTGCTCCAGATGCTCCGCAAAATCGTCCGTCACGGAAATTTTTCCGAACGGGGAGCCCATGGAGGCTACGCGGATTCCGGCTGCATCCAACCGGGCGCGCACGTCCTTCGCCTCGTCGAGCGTGAGATCCTTTACATTCTTTCCGTCCACGCCGCGCAGCTCTACGCACGCAACGCCGTTTTCCTTCATGGCCTCAATCTGGCCGTCCAGCATTTTGTCCGCTTCGTCTGCGAAAGCGGAAAGGATAAACTTCGCCATACCAGCACCCCTCCCACACAGATTTACACTGTATAGTATACCTTTTTCTGCGGCGCACGTCAAGCACTGCGCGCGTGCACGTATGGAATTTCGGGAACTTTCTCCCGGCTTGAAGGAGCTTCAAAGATGCAAGCCGACGCTCCTTTCGAAATGCCGCAAGGAGGCCGGCTCGTTTTCATATTCGTCCCTGTGCGAAGATTATTCGACGGTCACAAGGCCGGTTTCATCGACGGTAATCTGCATTCCGTCCTTCACATAGCTCAGAAATTCCTCGCCGAGAGAATCGACGACCGGCATCGTCTCGCCGTCGAGCCATACGTCGGAAAGGATGGCTCCGGCAGCTGCCAGCGAGTCGATCGGCTCAGAGAACAGCATGCAGGCCGGGCAGCGCTTCATCTGGCAGGCGCAGTAGAGCACAAGGCCGCCGGTGGTCGAGCCAATGGTGCGCGGCAGGCACAGCGCCGTGCCGAGCATGGGCTTGCCGTAAAGGTCGGGGTTGTTCTGGTCGCCGCAGGTGGCCTTCTTATCGCCGAACTGCAGTGCCTTCTGGAAGGAGGCGAGGGTGTTCAGTCCGCCATGAGAAACCAGTGCCGGCGCGGTCACCCTGCCCTGCGCGACGACTCTGCCCTGAAAGCTTCTTTTCATGCCTTTGCTCCTCCCCTCGTGATCTGCTCGAGAATCTCATCGTCGGTATAGTAGCGCGCGCTGGTATAGGTGCGAAGCTTGTTGCTCGACGTGATGACGGGCATGCTGGTGCTCAGCGGGTTGTTCATATACATCAGCGGGCAGATATAGCTGGTGATTACGCCGGTTTTCTCCAGCCGCGCGGCATAGGGCGTCTCGCGGAATTTCTTCAGCACGGCAGGCGCGGCGGTAAAGACCGTGGGAATCACGACCTGCCGGTTCCCAGCGGCGGCCAGCGCGCTCTCCACGCGCTCCGTCCACGAAATCAGCTGCTCCAAACTCATGTGCGGGCAGCCCATGAAGCAGAGCTTCGGCTTTGCGTCCTTCTTTTTCCAGATGACGGGATAGCTGTCGTACACGCGCTTCAGCTCCGCGTCGTCGATGACGTAAACCTTCGCATCCTTCCGAATCAGCGAATCGCCGTGCTTTACCGCCTCCGGCGTGAGGTTTTCCACATGGTACAGGCCGACGGCGCCGTTCGAGGCGGTGGCCGCGCCGAAGTCCTTCAGATAGGTCTTGGCAGCCTCGTCGAGCGTGTCGCCGAGCCAGCGGTCAAGGCCGCGGATGTAGGGCACATCCTCCATCACCTTCATGCCGATGGCCGAGCCGAGAAGCTGCGCCTCCGGCTTTTTCGTCGTGCGAATCTCGACGATCCAGCTTGCGCGCCGACCCTCGTCCTTCAAAAGGCCAAAGGAGGGAACGAAGCCGACAATCGAGCCCATCAGGTCAATGATGCCGGAATTGCGGTTGCAGCGCGCGCCAAGGACAGAGTTGGCGTAGACGACTGCCGAGGACTCCGACCACGAGAGCACGTCGCCGAGGGCGGGCGTATTGCCGACCTCGTCCATATAGCAGGTGCAGGTAAAGGCATCCGGCTCCATCAGGCCGAGCTTCTGCAGCTGCTTTTCGTAATAGTCCTGCCGCGTGTACATAAAGTACTTGAATACGAGGTTCTGCAAAAAGCTGCTGGGCACGTTCGGGTCGAGCGGACGGGGATCGGCGGAGAACTTCTGCGCCGAAACTGCGCCGGCGGCGAGCAGCTGCTCCATCAGCTGGTAGACCGGGCCGAGCGCCTTGAGCCCGAAGGAGGTGACGAGATGATTGTATTGGCTCGTCACGGGAACCATCTCATCCGCGCCGAACAGCTCGCCATAGCGGACGAGCGTCTGCATGACCTTTGCCATCGTTTCGCCGCGCGAGCCGTTCAGGATTTCCTGCTGCTCCGGCGTAAGCTTCATCTGATATTCCATGACTGCCTCCTTATATCCTCATGGCTGCCTCATAGGCATCCCAAATGACGCTGCGGAGATTGCCGACCTGACGGCAGTCGCCCACAAGCCGCGCCTTTCCGGGCGTCTTCAGCGGCGCGGGGATATAGCCCGCGCAGGAAATCACGCTGTCGCAGGGGATTTCTAGCGTGCTTCCATCCTTCGCCGCGCAGACGATTGCGCCGTCCCGAACCTCCTTGAGCGTGGTCTCCAGATAGACCGGAACCTTATGCAGCGCGAACCACTCGCGCAGGTAGGAGGAGTTAGCAAGGCAGACGCCCTTCTGGCTGACCAGATCGTCCTTCATCTCGACGATCACGGGCTTTTTGCCCTGAAGCGCCAGCTCGTAGGCAATCTCGGAGCCGGTCAGGCCGCCGCCGATGACCGCGACCGTTTCGCCGACCTCCGCGCCGCGCAGATACTGGCACGCCTCGATCATCTTCTCATAGCCGGGCACGCGGCGAAGCAGACGCGGGGTCGCGCCGGTGGCGATGATTACCGGGCTGCCTTCGAAGCCGGAGGGATCCGTTACTTCGTCATTCAGATGAACCTCAATCTCCATTTCGGTCATCTGGCGGCGATACCACGCCAGCAGGTCGCGCAGCTTGCCCTTGTAGGATTCGGCGCTCGCCGCGATGAACGCGCCGCCCAGCTCGCCGCTTTTTTCATGAATCACCGGATGGTGCCCGCGCAGCTTGAGCACGCGCGCCGCCTCCATGCCGCCGATGCCGCCGCCGATGATGTGCACGGTCTTGGACGCTTCGGTTGGGCGAATGGCATGCTTGCTCCACTGCATGGTCTCGGCATTGACGGCGCAGCGCGCCAGATGCAGGCTGTCCGAAAGATCCTGATCGTTCGGAACGCCCTTGTAATGACACATATTGAAGCAGCCGTTGTGGCACAGGATGCAGGGGCGAATGTCCGCCTCGCGTCCCTCCTGCATTTTCACGATCCACTGCTGGTCGGCAAGGAACGGACGGGCAAACCCGGCGCCGTCCAGATGCCCGGCGGCGATGGAATCGGCAGCCGTGCGCGGGTCAAGGCGTCCGGCGCAGATAACGGGAATGTCCACAAATTTCTTGATGTGCTCCACGTCTGCAAGGTTGCAGTTCTCCGGCATGTAGATTGGCGGATGCGCCCAGTACCATGCGTCGTAGGTGCCGTTGTCGCAGTTCAGGCAATCGTAGCCCGCGTCCTGCAGATATTTCGCGGCGCGCTCGGACTCGGCCATGTCGCGTCCCGCCTCCGCGTACTCCTCGCCGGGCAGGGCGCCCTGTCGGAAGCCCTTGGTTTTGGACAGCACGCTGTAGCGCAGGGAAACGGGAAAGTCCTTGCCGCAGGCCGCCTTGATGGCCTGAACGATTTCCACGGCGAAGCGATAGCGGTTTTCAAACGAGCCGCCGTATTCGTCCGTGCGTTTGTTGACGTATGGAAGCGTGAACTGGTCGAGCAGATAGCCCTCGTGAACCGCATGCACCTCCACGCCGTCCACGCCCGCATCCTTCAGCATTTTCGCGCTTTGGGCGAAGGCATCGACGAACTGATGAATCTCCTCCACCGTCATCTCGCGGGAGGGAACCTTGTCCGACCAGCGGTTCGGCGAGGGACTTGCCGTGGCCGTGATCTTGTCCAGATCCATAAACGGCTTGCTCACGGCGCGCAGAAGCTTATTCGTGTACAGCGTTTCCATCATCTTGCTGATGGTGAAGGAGCGCCCGAAGCCCGCCGTAAGCTGAACGAACAGCTTCGCGCCGGTCTTGTGAAGCTCCGGCATCCATTTCTTCAGATCGGCGTACATCTTCTTGTTCTTGTGCAGCCACTGACCGAACATGGGATTGTAAACCGGCTGACAGCCGGGCATCACAAGCCCCGCGCCGTTTTTCGCGACCTCCATGATGAAGCGTGCGCCGTCCTTGTCAAAGTGGTTCTTCTCCATCCAGCCGAACAAATCCGTTCCGCCCATGCTCGTCAGAACAAAGCGATTTTTGATCTCGCAATTTCCGATTTTCCATGGCGTAAAGAGCGGAGAAAGCCGTTCATCCATTGCCGCGTACCTCCGTTTTCTCACTTGTCCGCTTTGGCCGGGGCAGAAGCCGCCCCGACCCCAGCGTTTTCACGCTTTTATTATACCATCCCCGCCCTCTTCTTTCAACCAAAATCCTGCGGGTCATCAGCCGAAAGGGTCGAATTTCAAAGCATTCCAGCCTCAGGCCAAGGGCTGCGGCGAAGCCTTTTAAGTACATCGGCAGCCTCTGTCCGTCCGAAAACGCATGTGCCTGCCTCTGCGGTTAGTGATAAAGGCTTCCCTGCCGCTCCGAGACTCTCTTCAGCGCGACGGCCAGCGCCTCGTAGACTCCGAAGGTGTGCCATACGATGGCGCTGCCGAACAGCATGGGCAGCAGCGTGATGACAAGGCTGTTCATCACAAGGCTTCGAAACGCGTTGAGAACGATGCCCTGCGCGGAGCGCTTGGTGGAATAGAAATAGGCGGAAAGCATCGAGTTGATGCTGCCAATCAGAAAGCCCCAGCCGTATTCTCACATGTGGAGTGCGGTGAAGTCCGTCGTCTGTGCCACCATTTCGATGATCTCGTGGCCGTAGCACGGAATGTGCAATACGTCTGCCAGACGCTTCCCAAGCTCTCGTCCTCCGCTGCCAAGCTCACGGCAGATGGTGATGATTCTCATATGCAAACCCTCCAAAATAAAAAATCGCCCGGCTATTTTCATAACCGAGCGCACCCGACATCTTTTTCGACCTTGCAGCTGCGGCTGCAGATCCTCCGATGAACGCATAAATTGTTTCGCTCAAAACGCAAAAGGGCCGAATAAGTACAGGCGTTTCAGCCTGTTGCCTTATCCAGCCCATCATTTCCAACGAATGATTTGCCCTCCGAGCAAGCAGGGTTTATTTAGTCATCCTTGCAGCGAAGGTCAAGTATAGTTCTCGCAAAGAATCAGGAAAAACGTTATTCGGCGCAGGCGGTCTCCGCGCCCGTGCCGTCCAGCTCGCGATAGGTTTGGCGGATGAAGAACACCGCGATGATGAACGTAAGCAGATCCGCCGCCGGGAACGACCACAAAAGGCCGTCCAGCCCAAAGAAGATCGGCAAAATGATGGGAAGCGACACGCCGAAGAGAATCTCGCGCGTCATGGAAACGGCGGTGGAGGCAAAGGCCTTGCCCAGCGCCTGCAGATAAATGAACGTGCCCTTGTTGAGCGTCGCAAGCGGCATCAGGCACAGGTAAATTCGGAAGCACTTGACCGTGAAGCTCGCGTAGTGCGCGCTCTCGTTTGCCGCGCCGAACAGCATGGCGATCGGAAGCGGAAAGGCCTCCACAATGACCAGCGCGGCGGCGCCCACAAGCAGCTCCGCCAGCATCAGGCGGGAAAACAGCGCCTTCGCGCGATCCTTTTTCCCCGCGCCGAGGTTATATCCGGCAATCGGAATGCATCCTGCCGCCATGCCAATGGCGATGGAAATGGCAATTTGGAAGAACTTCATGACGATGCCGAGCACGGCAAGCGGGATCTGCGCATATTCCGGCTGCCCGAACACGGGGTCCTTCGCGCCGTATTTCATGCACATGTTCTGAACGGCCGCCATGGAAACGACCAGCGAAATCTGCGCAAGAAGGCTGGTCAGCCCCAGAAGCAGAAACCTTGGAATCAGGCGTCCACTCAGGCGGAAGCTGCGTTTTTCAAGCCGTATAACCTTCATGCGCCGCAGATACCAGAGGGAGAGCGCCGCCGTCAGCATCTGTCCGAGCACGGTGGCAACCGCCGCGCCCATCATGCCCCAGTGGAAAACGTAAATGAACAGCGGGTCAAGAATCACGTTGGCAACGGCGCCGGAGACGGTGGCCAGCATGGCGAATTTCGGGCTTCCGTCGCTTCGGATAATCGGATTCATGGCCTGCCCGAACATATAAAACGGAATGCCCAGCGCGATGTAGAGGAAGTATTCCTGCGCAAGCACGTGGGTTTCCTCGTTCACCGTTCCGCCGAACAGGGCAAGAATCGGATCTCTGAAAATCAGGTAAAGCGCCGTAAGCACAAGGCTGCTCGCCACGCAAAGCACGATGGCGTTGCCGACGGCCCTGTGCGCGTCCTCGCGGTCATTTCGGCCCAGCGCCAGGCTCACAAATGCGCAGCAGCCGTCGCCGATGAACACCGCGAGGCCCAGCGCCACGACGGTCAGCGGGAACACGACCGTGTTGGCTGCATTGCCATAGGAGCCGAGGTAGCTCGCGTTGGCAATGAAGAGCTGATCGACGATGTTGTAAAGCGCGCCTACCAGCAGAGAGATCACGCAGGGAACGGCATATTGACGCATAAGCCTGCCGATGCGCTCCGTGCCTAAGTATCGATTTCCGGTATCCATAAAAAACCACCCTTTCCTTGCATAAAAAAACAATGCGTCGTCCTGCTTCATCTGGACTTACGCATTGCAGCTGCACGATGGACCGATTGTCAGACCGTCAAAAACCATGCGGGAGAGTGCGAGAGGGCCAAGGCCCGCTTGAGCTCCAATCGAACCCGGCGGCGTGTGCGGTGGGGCTCGCGCGATTTTTCAAAGGAGAATCCCCTTCCCTGCAAATAAAGTTTGCGGCCGGAATTCCAAGCTGGCTAAAGTGAAAAATCGAGCGCCGCGCCTCCGGCGGAAAGCCTGCTCCCGCGTCCGCCGGCTTGACAAAAGACGGCTTTGACAAGCGGCGATTATAAGGCCTTTCTCGCCCGTTCGAGCTTCACGCAAAAAAAGCGCGCGGCGTTTCCGCAGCTGGATTTACGCGGAAACGCCACACGCTATGATCCTATTATAACCGTCCGACGCTCAAAAATCAAGTGAAGATTCTTCGCCTTAAACCCGAACCCCTGCCGAAAACTTCTCCTTGCTGAATGGCTCCGTTTGTGTTATGATAGAATACGAAATTATCTTCGGGAAAGGACGTCTTGCAACATGAAAATCGTCAATCGAATTGGGCTGCTTCTGCTCGCGCTCGCGCTGTTGGCTGTCGGCGCGTTCGCTGAAAACACCGCTGCCACTCCGGCGGAGGCTACGCCGGGAGAGCTGGCCGACGACACGGTTGTCGCCATCGCCAACGGCATCGAGATTACTCGGCAGGAGGTTATCACCTATGCGCAGCTTCTGCAGTCCTACGGCTATCTGAACAGTGCGCTGGACTATGAAAGTGCGTTCGACTATATGCTGCTTCTGAACATCGTGCCGAGAGTCAAGGTGGCCGAGGCGGGCGCGCGCACGCTGCTGGGCGACGACTACGACGCGCTTGAGCAGGAATACGCCGACAAGTTCGAAAGCTCCGTGAAGGAATACATGACGTCCGCCTACGGCGAGGACATTCCGGACGAGGAATACGCCGGAAAATACGCCGAGGCGCTCGAATACTTTGCGTCTCTGGGCTTTGAGAAGGAAACGTACATCAGCGACAGCATCATCTACGATGCCTACGACAAGCTGCTCTCCGACATGGACTTCCCCGTCAGCGAGGAGGAAATCATCAAAACCTTCAATGAGACCGTCGAGGAGCAGAAGAGCGTCGTCACGGGCGCGGCGGCCTACGAGTATTATACCGGTCTGGGCTACTCCGTGCTCTATCGCCCGGAGGGCTACCGCGGCATTAGCCACATCCTTCTGAAGGCGGACGACGAGCTGACCAAGGCCTATAAGGAGGCCGCCGACGACGAGGCCAAAAAGGCCGCCGCAGATGCAATTGTCGAAAGCCTGAAGGACAGGATCGACGAAATCTATGCCCGTCTGGAAAACGGCGAGAGCTTTGAGACACTGATTTCCGAATACGGCGAGGATCCCGGCATGACCGGCGACACCCTGCGCGACGGCTACCCGGTGCACCGCGACAGCACGACCTATATGCAGGAGTTTACCGACGGCGCGTTCAGTGAGAAGATGCTGAACGTCGGCGACGTGAGCGACCCCATCGTCACCAGCTACGGCGTGCACATTCTGCATTACGTGCGCGACATTCCCGGCGGCGCAGAGGAAATGACCGACGAAATGCACGAGAGCATCTATGATTACCTCGTTCAGACCGCCCAGAGCGTCCAGATCGAGGCGTGGCGCGACGAGCTGACCATCGCATACACCGACGCCTACGATGCCCTCATCGCCAAGTAAGCTTCCTTGGAAAAATCCCTCCGAGGAAAAATCCCTCCGAGCCTGTTCATTTCGGGCGCGGAGGGATTTTTTTTCGCCGCTGACGGAATGCCGGATTCATCCCGAGCGCGGAGAGATTTTTTTCATTGCGCGTCACAAATGGGCGCCGGTATGCGTTTCTATAAGGGGCGTATGTGCTTCGCTTCATCGTCCGGTCGGGAGCGGAAGCTTTTCGCTGCGTTCCATCCGGTCAGCCGGTCGGGTGCGGCGCTTTTGAAGGCCTGTCTCAAGCGCATTCCGGCGTACGTTTTTTCATAGGGGGAAGGAGTGTGTACAAATGCGGCTAACGAACGACGGGGACGTCCGGCGCGTGCTTTCGCTGTACGCGCTTCCGATTTACCGGCTGGCCTATGCCCGAACGCGCAGCCAAAGCGACGCGGAGGACATCTGTCAGGAGGTTTTTCTGGAGCTCGTCAGCCGAAATCCGTCCTTCGCCTCCGAAAGCGCGCGCCGCGCGTGGCTGATTCGCGTGACGGTGAACAAATCCAACAGCCTATGGCGCTCGCTGTGGCATCGGCGCGTCGAGCTTCGGGCGCAGGTGGAGACGGCGGCGCAGAATGACGCATCCACGGCGCTGGCGGACGCGCTGTCCGCGCTGTCCGAGGACGACCGGATGCTGATTCACCTGTTCTACTATGAGGGACTGAAATCCGACGAGATGGCGGGCATTCTGAAGCGCAGACCCGATGCGGTTCGCAAGCAGCTGTCAAGGGCGCGCGGACGGATGAAAACCATTCTCCGCGAGGAGGACTTCGAATGAACAACCTTCATCATAAACCCATGAACGCCGCGCAGCCCCGGCATGCGCGCGAGGAGATTCGAACGCGGAGGGAGTATCGCGCCTGCGCGAATGCGGTGTATCCCTCCGAGCCCTTCCTTTCCCGGCTGGAGGGCGAAATGTGCCGCGGGCTTCGCATGCGCCAAGCGTCGTCTCCGCGTCGGCTGCTGCTTCCCGCTGCTGCGGCGCTCGTGCTCTTTGCGATCATGCTGGGGGTGGTGGCGCGTCAGGCAGGGCGCGAGCCCGTGCCGTCCTCTGACCTCTGGTCGGCAACCCCGGCCACTGCGTCGGAGGCTCTGCCGCGCCGGGAAACCGCCATGAGCGAGGAGGAGGCGCAAAGCCGGGTTCTGGAGGTCGACATGGATGCCGCGACGGCGGAGAACATCTTCACGTTTCCCTGCGGCGAATCGGACGGCGCGTTCGTGCTCGTGCGTCAGACGCTGGACGACGATACCATGACCACCAGCGGCCGGGTGTGGTACGTCACGCCGACCAGTGCATGGCTGCTCACCCAGAAGGAAATCATCTGGGATTGGACGTTAGACATCGACAGCTTCAGCCCGGAAATCTTCTATATCTGTCATGGTGAGGGTACCGACCGAAGCGCGCTCGCCTGGACGGTGCTGGGCGGTCGTCCCGTGGAAATCAAAAACGCCTCGAAAATCTTCGCGCTGTACAGCACGCGCGGCGCGCTCGAGGGATACGCCGCATTTCAGGATTACGATGTGGCGTTTCTGGGCGTGGACGTTTCCGACCCCGAAAACGTGTATCTCTATCAGATTGAGGGCATTGAGCTGACGCGCGAGCAATTTCTCACCTTCCCGGGCGCGCAGGAGGTGATCGAGCTGGTGGAGGGCGACGGCGTGTATTCCATCGATCAGATTCTCTACTGGCAGGATTGCGCCATGGCGCTCAACTTCATGCAGGATGATTTGGAGCGCACGACCTATCTGTACTTTGTCGATGGGAAGCTTCAATGCCGAGGCGGTTGGTTCGGCGACGATATCGGCCTTGGCTCCGGAAGGGCAACGCCCTTCCGCGCCCTCCCCATTCCCGTTCGATACACACAGCTCACACCTCAGACCGAATGAAAAGCCGCCGGAAGGACATCCGAAAACGGACGTCCCGCCGGCGGCCCTTGTATGGCGCGCAATCAATAATGATACTTTTCCCGCTTGCGCAGCATGAACCAGAGCGATACAAGCACGCCCAGCACCTCGCTCGCCACGAGCGAATACCACACGCCGTCAAGCCTCCAGAGCATCGGCATGATGACGATGCAGATTACCGGCAGCACCAGCGCGCGCATGAAGGAGATGGCGGCGGATACTGCGCCGTCGTTCATCGCTGTGAAGAAGCAGGAGGTATACATGTTGAACCACATCACGATAAACGGAATGGCGCAGATGCGGAAGGCGCGGGTCGTCATCTGCAGAAGCGCTTCATCGTAGCCCACAAAGATGGAGGCGAGCGGATGCGCAAGCGCCACCGCCGCGGCCGTCAGCACGACGGCCGCCGAGCCGAGCAGAATCAGGCTTCGCTTCAGCACGTTCTTCATTTCCGAATGGTTTTGCGCGCCGTAGTGATAGCCCACGATCGGCGAGCTGCCCTGCGAGTAGCCGTTGAAGATGCCAAGGAAGATGAACGCGGCGTACATCACAACGCCATATGCCGCCACGCCGTCCGCGCCCGCGTACTTCATCAGCTGGCGGTTGTACAGGATGCCGGTAATGGAGCCGGATACGCTGGAAAGCATTTCGGAGGCGCCGTTTCCGCAGGCCAGCAGCATGGGCTTGAGCTCGAATTTCGTTTTTGTAAACCGAAGCGCGGACTGGTTTTTCCGGCTCAGGAACCACACGAAGGGAATCACGCCCGCAATGCACTGGCTGAGGCCGGTCGCGAGCGCCGCGCCCGCAACCTTCATCGGAATGACGGCCATGAGCACATAGTCTAAAATCATGTTGGAAACGCCCGCAATCACGATAACGCTCAGCGCCAGCTTTGGCTTCTCTGCTACGACGAGGTAGCTCTGGAAGGTATACTGCGCCTGAAGCGCGGTGTTGAACGACAGGCAGATTGTACCGTAGGTCATAATGTCGTCGATCAGCTCGTCGGTAGCGCCGAACCAGTACGCCACCGGGCGCAGCACCGCAATGCCGCCTACGGTGAAGACCACGCTCGTCCCGAGCATCAGATACATCATCATCGTGAAATATTGGCGTGCCTTCGGAACGTTGCCCTCGCCCAGCGTCTTTGCCACCAGCGCGCTGCCGCCGACGCCCAGCATCGCGCCGACGCCGCCGAGAATCTGAAGAAACGGCATGATCAGGTTGCAGGCCGCAAACGCCGTCTTGCCTACGATGTTGGAGATGAAATAGCCGTCCACCATGCCGTAGATCGACGTGAAGATCATCATGAGAATCGAGGGCAGGGTAAAGCGAATCAGGCGGCCATAGGTAAAGTGATCGGATAGCTGAATTTGCTGCTTCATTTGTCTTTTTAAGACCGGCGCGGCCGGCGCAAGCTCCTTTTTCTTTTGTCAGTCGACCTTTTTGTTTTGCGAAAACCAGTGCGCGGCGAAGTCCGCCACGGCGGGCACCAAATGCTTGATTTCCCAGCCGGTGGTGTTCACGGTCAGATGATACGCCGCTCGTTCGCCCCATGCCGAGCCGCCGATCAGCGCCCGCGTCTGCGCGCGGTTTTTATCAATCTGCTTCATTTTCGAAATCAGCTCCCTTTCGGAGAGCCTCTCGCCCTCCGGCGCGCGCTCCATGCATCTTCGCACCTTCGATTGGACGTCCGCGCACACAAAGAGGCTGAACGGACAGGATTCCTGAAGAATGGCGTCCGCATTCCGGCCCACGATGACGCAGTCCTTGCCCATGGCGGCAATCTGCTCAATCACCCTTTTCTGTGCCAGCAGCAGCTGAATCCGCGAGGACTGAACGTACGCGGTGGAGGCAAACGTTCCCCGGAAGGTAATCGGATAGTTCTGCCACCCGTGGTCGGCCAGCGCGTTTTCCACGTAGCGCGCGTCCATGCCGCTATTTTGGGCGACCGCCGAGAGAATCTCACTGTCGTAATAGTCGTAGCCGGTCAGGTCGGCCAGACGCTTGCCAAGCTCGCGCCCGCCGCTGCCGAATTCACGGCTGATGGTAAAAATACGCATGCTTATTTCTCCTCCTGAATTACCTTTTCAAACTCCTCGCGCAGGCAGGCTGTCAGCCGTCGGGTCGTTTCCAGGTGCGCCTGCAGCTCTGCCTCGCTCAGCCGACCGTAGGCTGCCCGCTCGGCCGCCTTCACGCGCTCCGTCGTGCGGTCCGCCAGCGCCTGCCCGAAGGTCGTCAGGCTAACCCGCTTGTGATTGCGCGTGCCGGGAACCGGCGTCAGCTCCACAAGCCCGTCCTTTGCCAGACGGCTGATGCACGTGTTGATCGTCTGCTTCGGAAAAAAGCTCTGCCTGCATAGCTCCTGCTGCGTGATGACCGAGTCCGACTCCGAAACGAGATACAGAATCCACATCGCGGTGTCCGAAAGCCCAAACGCTACCGCGACGGAATGATACAGCGAATCCTGGTTTTTTAGCTGCTGATCGATCTGCTGAATGAAATCATCGATTCTCATGCAGAATCCTCCAAGGCAATATAGTCCGAAATCGGATTCTATTCATTATAATCCGGTTTCGGACTTCTGTCAAGGAGGATCGCGTTAAAGCTGGACAACGCCGCTTCTCCCCGAACGTCCCGGCAAAACGATAGCCCAGATCGGCAAAAGAGCCCGCCTGACTGGCGGAAAGCTGCGTTTCCACGCTATCCGTTCGCGCCGCGGCCAGCGAAGCCGACAGGCCGCCCGCGATAGGCAGCTCCGCTGCGCCGCCCGGAGGAAGGAAGGCCCTTCCAATTGCCGCATACATCAAAACCGGCCAGCCGTTCAGACTGCCCGGTTTGCCCGGCGGCTCTGCGCCGTTTACTTGGAAGAGGCGTTTGTTTTTCCGGCGGAAAGCCGCCTTCCTGCGCTGCCCTTTTTCGCGCCGGTGACGGCGAGGCCAACGAGGCGGGCAAGGTCGTCCGACGGCTTATCCCGACCGGAGGCGCGGCTGCCGGAGGAGCGGGGCTTGTTTTTGAAATCCCAGTTTTCCTGATCCTGCTCGTCCTTCAGCTTCTGGTAGTAGTACTTCAGAGCCGCCTCGTAGTCGCTCACGTCGTCGCGGTAGCGCTGATAGGCGGTATTGTCGGCGTCGGTCAGCGTCTTTAATGCATCGGACAGGCGTTTTCCCTCCGTCTCATAGGCCGACAGCGCCAGCTGATACAGCTCCGGCAGGCTGTCCGCCATCTGCGCGAGCGTGTTCTGATAGGCCTGCTGTCCGGCCGCCTCGGCGAAGCTGTTGTCGTATCCGCCGGACAGCCCGGCCGCCGTGCCGCGCGCGTCGTTCATGGCGCGGCGGCCGAGATAGGCGTATTCGTCGCGCTGACGCTTATACAATTCGTCGTCGGCAGGATCGTAGGAAAAGCTCTCGCGCCCCAGAATCTGATCCGTCAGCCTGCGCACCTGCTCGTCGTAAGCGCCTGCATACCCAGCCGGACGGTTGCTCTCAAGGTATCCCGCCTTTTCCCGCGTGCCTGCGTCGTCCGGCAGTGCTCGCGCCGGGTTCGAGGCCAGCTTTGCCCACGTGCTCGCGCCTACCTCGCCGTCCGCCGTCAGAAGATGGTCGCTCTGGTATCGCTTCACCGCATCGTCGGTCGCCTCATCAAACACGTCGTCATCCTTCACCGTGTACCCCGCGCTGTTCAGAAGCCGCTTCAGCGCGCGTACCTCTTCTCCCTTTGCCCCGTTCTTCAGCGTCGCATATCCCATAATCAGCCCTCCTTACAATGCAGTTTTGTGCTTCCCGTACATCGCCTGCCGTTCGGACAGACCCCATACGCCCTCGCATCGCTGTCACCGGAACATCCCCGCCGCAGACAGTCGTGCCGCACGCATTTTTTTGCCGCGATATGTCGTTTCCGACCCTCGCAGCCTGAACCGCGCGCGGGGGATGCAGGCTCAAACGTTGCGCGCCTTCCCGTAGTCGCATCCGCTCCCAAGTCAACGCGGCAGAATGCGTACCTTCTGCGCCGCGATACGCCGTTTCTGGCCCTCGCAGCCTGAACTGCGCGCGGGGGATGCAGGCTCAGGCGTCGCTTGTCTTCACGTAGTTGCTTTTAATCCACAGGCATCGTCCGTCGCGGATAATGGGCGTCCAGCCGTCGGGTACGGCGGGAACAAGGCGGGTGCCCTTTTTTACCGTCTCCGCGATGGAATATGCCGTGCCGGGGCCCTCGCGCAGGCGAACGCTGGAGCCGGTCACAGTAAGCGACGCGCCCGCGTCTGCGTCCTCGTAGTTAAAATAGCGGTCCATCCAGCCCCACCAGCCGGGTTTGCGTGCGTGCAGCCGCGTTTTTACCACACCGTACATCACGCCGCGCGCCTCCACCATGTGCCAGTCGCCCTCGGGCTTTGCCTCGTCCACCGGGCGCGTGAGGAAGGCCACGTGCGTGATTTTTGCGGCGCTCGAGCCCCAGAATACCGCCGCGCCCGGCACGCGCTTTTCTGCCGGGATGAGCCCGCGCCCCTTCGTGCCACACCATGCGGCGTAGTTGTCCCGTGCACGCACGTTGATGTGCTTCCCGGTTCTGTCGGCGTAATAGCCCTCGGCCAGCCCGTTGCAATCCCACACGCGCTCAGCGTGTGCGCGCCAGTACAGCGCCTTCTCGTACTGTCTTCCGCTGTACTGCGAAAACCACCGGCTCGAAAGCCGCGCAGGCGCCTGTCCGGTCGCGCCCATGATGTAGCCGTCCTTCTTTTCCGCGCGTTCCTCAAGGAACGCGGCAAACGCCGCCGCATCCGGCCCTACCATATGCCCTCCTGCCCGGTCGCGCCCATGATGCAGCCGTCCTTCTTTTCCGCGCGCGCCTCAAACAACGATAATGCGTTCGCGCTCGTCCTCCGCGCACTTGTACCTATAGCAGAAGCGTTCGCCGCGCACGCCTCAGGAAGCGGGAATGCGTTTGCACGCGCCTCTCGCGCAATCGCTTTTACGCCAGAATCGCTCCTGTTTTCCGCGCGAACCTCGAAAGACGGGCGCGCCGCCGCGTTCGGGTTCCGCGCACTTGTGCCTATAGCAGAAGCGTTCGCCGCGCATGCCTCAGGAAGCGGGAATGCGATTGCGCGCGCCTCTCGCGCAATCGCGTTTACGCCGGAATCGCTCCTGTTATCCGCGCGAACCTCGAAAAACGGGCGCGCCGCCGCGCTCGGCCTCCGCGCAGTTGCGCCTATAGCAGAAGCGTTTGCCGCGCACGCCTCAGGAAGCGGGAATGCGTTTGCGCGCGCCTCTCGCGCAATTG
>CAZKQB010000036.1:27126-34873 GCA_964554795.1 uncultured Oscillospiraceae bacterium
GCCGCGCACGCCTCAGGAAGCGGGAATGCGTTTGCGCGCGCCTCTCGCGCAATTGCTTTTACGCCGGAATCGCTCCTATTTTTCGCGCGAACCTCGAAAAACGGGCGCGCTGCCGCGTTCGGCCTCCGCGCACTTGTACCTATAGCAGAAGCGTTCGCCGCGCACGCCTCAGGAAGCGGGAATGCGTTTGCACGCGCCTCTCGCGCAATTGCTTTTACGCCAGAATCGTGCCTATTTTTCGCGCGAACCTCGAAAGACGGGCGCGCCGCCGCGTTCATGACGAAATCGTTTGTATTTGCCGTGTGCGCTTCCGAGAATGCGGCGAACGCGTTCGTCTTCGTCCTTCGTACAGCCGCGCCCATAACGGAATCATCTGCATTCGCCGCGAACGGGCGCGCCACCGCTGCCCTTCTCATATGCCCTCCTGCGCCCGATAGGCGCACGCCAGCGATATAAATGCGGTGACAGGCATTTCCCCGCCGGAGTCGTTGCGCAGGCGGATGATGCCGTTTTTCTGCACGGTCAGGCGCACGAGTCCCTCGTCGGTGGGCACGGCCAACGCCATTCGAACCGGCGGCCGATAGATTTCGTCCACCTGCCCGATGTCCAGCACCTTTCGGTCGGCCAGCGCCTTGTTCAGCTTCACCGCGCCGCGCAGGTATACCGCGCCGTGCGCCCGGCCGATCATCGGCGCGTCATCGTCGCTCCACGGCGTAACGCCCGTGAGCGTCAATGGAACCCACACAAGCGGAGCCTCCAGATCCTTCACGCGCGTTTTCAGAGCCTTTATTTCGCCCAGGCTTGCCGACAGGAAGCCCTCGGAAAAGTTGTCCTCGTCCAGATGGGAAAACAGGTACCGCAGCTGCTCGTTCAGCTGATACAGCCACGAATGAATTTGCTTGAGCGTCTTGCTCGGGTTGTTTTCGCGGTATTCCGGCAGTCGAAGCTGCATCATCATACATCACTCCCCGCTTCATAGCTTTCCGACAGCGCGGTAATCGCGCATGCGCCCGTGCCCTCGATTTTCAGATAAAAGGAAGAGCTTCGTCCCGGCGGCGCGGGCATGGATACGGTTTTTTCCGCGCAGGCAGCGCTCGTCTGATACAAAAGCCGCCATGCATCGTCCGTTTCCAGCCGCGCCCACACCTTAAGCAGTCCGCTCGTAAGCCGGTAGCGCAGGTTGATGCGCGTCAGAAGCTGTCTTTGCGGCATGCCCAGAGATACCGGTCCCGTCTCGGCGCTCCATGCAAAGCCGGTTTCCTCCAGGCACAGCCGCGTCGCAACGACCTTCGTCGGGTCATACCAGAGCCCGCTTCCCTTAATTGTATAGACCGAGTCGTTTTCGCAGGCGAAATACAGGTCGCTGCCCGTGCCGGCAAAGAAGCGCACCGGCGAGGACGTTTCCTTCTGCCAGACGCCGTTTTGCGTGTCGTAGACCCACAGCGCATGCGTGTTTGCGGGTTGCTCGTACATGGAAACGTAGTAGCGCCCGTCCAGTGCCCCGGCGCGCGCGCCGGAAAACCGCACCTCTCCCAGCGCCCGAGAGATGCAAACCGGCGTCGCGCCGTCATAGGCGTAGATACCGTTCACACCCTTGTAAAACAGCGTGCTGTCCGAAAACGCCAGCGATTGCGCGCTGCCCCTTTCCACGCCCGGCATCTGCGACGATACCAGCTGAAAGTTTGCGGGCTTGGAGCCGAACAGCTTGATGATCTCCTCCTCCTTAAACAGCATCACGCTGCCTAGGTACGCGCTTATGCCGGTAAACGCGCCCGGCGACGGCACGACGGCGGCATAAGAATCGGTGGAAATGCCCTCAAATGCGTTTCAGTTTGTCGGGTCGCCCAGTTTGCACGCGTACACTGCGTGCGCCGCATTGGATACGCCCCACACACGATTACCGTAGGAGCAGATGAAGTCGAGCGCCGGCGCCTCGCGCGAAAGGGTCACGCTGCCCTGCGCCGTTTCTCCTTCCCCGGCCTGCGCCAGAATTACCACGAAGTCGTCCGAAACCGTTTGCAGAATAAACGTGCCGCACAATTCCTCCGAGGCAAACCCGGAAATCGTTACCGCATCGCCCGCTCGAAAGCCTGCGCCGATGCCCGTTGCGGAGAGCCTTGTGTAGCTCGTTGCGGTAGCCTCGCTCCCGTCGGCATGCGAAGCGCTCGCCGCCGCGCCCGTCACCGTCACAAGGTTGTCAAGGGCGGTCAGCGAAAGCGTCTGCGTGTTCAAAAGCTTTTTGTCCGGGTAGATGACCACGCTTGCGCCCATGGAGGCAAACTGCTTTTCGCCTGCCGTCAGCGTGCCTGCCTCGTCGTCGCCCCAGTACAGCGTCGTGCCGTCCAGCCACAGCATGCGGTCGTGGCTGTACATGGCGGTAAGCTCTGCGCAGTCGTTGATCACCTGGCGCTTCGCCCGCGTGGACAGCGCCGGATACTGGCCGGAGGTCAGGTTTACGGCGTCTGCAAGGTATCCCTCCGGCGCGCGCCCGGCCCGCCAGATGCCCTTGAATGCGTTCACCGTGTGCGTTTTTATGCGCGCTCGTGCAAGAATCGGCTGCATGCGTCCGCCTCCCCTACACGCCGCGCACGCGCCCGAGTTCCCGGATCGGATACGTGCGGTTGATGAAATTGGCGTAGTTCATCCACGCCGTGTTGAACATGACTGCGGAATTGTTGAACCGCGTGGTCTCGCCGCTCGTATAATCGATGCGCATGAACAGCCAGTAGGTATACAGATACTCGTACGGCGCCTCCGCCGTGAGCGTTCTTGCCGCGTCGGTCTGCCAGTGATAGTCTGGCGGCGTGCCGGGGCTCACGCCCTCGCGCCCGGAGAGAAGCTCGTTTCGGATTCTTCCGTCCAGCTCGCTCAGCCAGCGCGTCTTTTCCTCCTTTGTATACATATTCGGCCGCATCTCATCTGCGATTTCAATGGCCTGCGTGATGGTCATATAGCCCTCCTGTCTTTGCCTGCGGGGCCGGAGGAACGCGCCCCCGACCCCGCAGGCATGCGGTCTACACCGCCTTGTTCAGCTTGTCCATGTAGCTTCGTTCCGCGCGCTCCATGCGTAGGGCGGCGTTCTCGTCCTCGCGCTGGCTGGACTCCAGCACCTCGGCGATGTAGTCCGGCACCGCCACGGTCACACCGCGCTGAATCAGATAGTTTTCGCCGTTCACGGATACAAACACGTCCCCGGCGTAATTGCGGTTGTCCTTAAAAAGACGAATGTTTACAAGCCTCGGCATGCCTCTTTTTCCTCCTTCTCAGTTTGCGGCGGCGTTCGGCGCGTAGGACGACGTGCTTTCGATGCGCACCATGTACGGCTCCACCAATCGCTTGGCGCACTTTGTCGCCTTCCAGCCAACCGAGGAGCGCTGGTTCAGCGGGTCGTCGCCGTAGCCCAGCTGCTTTACGATGTGCTCCAGACCGCCGTTCTCCAGCTCTGTTACCGCATAGGCGTGCGCGCCCAGTACGATGGTGGCGAACACCGAAATGCCGTTCGCGCCGCCGCCCGCGGGATACACCGCGTCGTCGGCCTCGGGCGCGACGGACGGTGCGGCGGCAAGGAACAGCTTTTTGCCGCTCGTTTCCACGCCCTGAATCACCGCCTTCTGTCCCTTGACAAGCACCGTGCGCCCAACCAGCGCCTTTGCCGACGCATCGTCCAGCGTCTCCTTTACCGTGAGACTGTAGGAGGAGGTCTCGCCGTGCGTCGCCGAGGAATCGGACGCGCTGCCGCTGTACGAGGCTACGGTCAGGCTGTACGCACCCGCGGTCAGGCTTGCGCCGCGGAAGATCTTCGCCTCCGTGCTCTCCACAAACCGTACGCCCGCCAGCTTGTCGATTTCTCCGGCGTACAGGTTCTCGGGCGAGGCGTACTTGTGCGCGTCGATCCACTCCTGCGAGCGCATCAGGTCGTAGGCCACAAAGGGGTGAATGATCGCCACATACTGCTCGTCAATCGGCTCGGCGTTCATGCCCTTCAGCTGCGCCGCGGCACGAAAGATCAGGTCGCCGTCCAGTCGGCAGGTTTCGTCGATGGCGCTGCGCGAGGTGACAGGCGTGACCGTACCGCCTGCGTGGGACGGCGCGTAAATTACGTTCGTGCCGCCCGCCAGCACGTCGCGGGTGATGGAATCCAGCGTGCGTCCGGCCTGCGCGCCCAGAAGCCGCGTCGCCTGCAGCACGTTGTTGTCCACCGCGCTCATTTCCAGAAGGTCGGACATCTGAATCCAGTCGCCGTACTGCATCACGGTTTCCTGTACGCTGGAAACGTTCAGGTCGTTGCCCGTGGGCGTTACGCCCTCGACGATCGGCGTGGTTGCCTTGGCCAGACTGTCGTACTTTCGGAACTCGATGGTTTTGCCGTTTCCGGCGGGAATGGGGTACTTGTCGGCAAACTGATCGTGCACCAGCCTGGGCTCGGCCAGGTCGATCAGACGTTTCTCGTAATAGGTTTTCATCTCTGCGGAAAGATCGTTTCCCGCAATCGCGCTTGCCGTGGTATTGGTCGCAAACAGCTGAAGCAACATGTGCATGCACATCCTTCCTTTCTCAGTCGAAAAACACCTTTTCTCCGCGCGCGCAGCGCTTTTCAATTTCCTCGCGCTGCTTTTTCGTCATGTCCTTCACGCGCATGGGCCCGATTCGCGTCGCGCTGCCCCCGCCCGCGCCGTTTTCCTCAGGACGGTTCAGCCGCGCGCGAATGTCGCCGATTGTCTTCTCCCGGGCGCGGCCGATGGCGTAGCGCAGGGCGTCCGCCACGAGCGCGTGCCCGTTTACGACCTCATACGCCGTTTTCACGTCCACCCCGGCGCGCAGAAGCGCCGTAAACCGACCGTTGCCAAGCATGGCCTGCAGGTCGAAGCCGGGGTAGATTTCCTTCGCCATCCGCGCGTCCAGCTGCCAGCGGCGCGCAAGATCGGCCGCCGCCCTCTCGCGGGGCTCCGCGCTTTCCCCGCCGTACCTCTTTTCAAGCAGCTGAAACAGCGGCTTCGCCCGCTCGGCCTGCGCCTCAAGTCGTTTCAGATCCCTGAACCGCCGGTCGATGATGCGCTGTACGCGCTCGTCAAACTCGGCCTTGTATTTGCCGCGAATCAGGCCCTCAAACGCCACGCGCCGGGCCTCTGCCTCCGCATCCGTCTGCGCAGAGGCCGTTTCCGCCGGCACGCTCTCCGGCGCGCGCGTCTCCTCCGGCTCTGCGGGAGAGACCATCTGAGCTTCTTCCATCGGGAAGCCCTCCCTTCCTCGTCCGCGCGTGTGCACCGCGCGTACGTGTATGGTACAAAAAAGGCGGCCGAAGCCGCTACACGCCCCGCGAATGTCAAAATTTTTCGTAAACGTTCGCGTGAAAACAGGACAAACCTCTGCTGAAAGCGTATAATAAAATGGGATGACACCAATGACGGCGTTTTCACGCCGCAGAAAGGATGACAAAATGCTTGAGAAAATCATTCGCCTGCTGGGCGAATATACCGACGTGCCCGCCGACCAGATCAGCATGAGCACCGATTTTGTGCTCGATCTGCACATCGACTCCGTGGATATGGTTGCCATGGTCATGACGCTGGAGGACGAGTTCGGCGTTCAGATTCCGGATGAGAAGCTCGGCGACCTCCACACCGTCGGCGACGTCGTGCGCCTGCTGGAGGCCCTGTGAGCGCCGAAGGCTCGCATACGCGCTCTGACCCCCGCACGTCGCCTGCAGACCCTGCAGGCGACGTGTCCTTTGAAGCCTGTCGCGCCGTCCCGAAGCCGACAAATGCCGCATCGGCCGATTCGGGCGCTTGTGTCCATCGCGCCGCCGCGCCCGCCGGTTCGGAAACCTCCGATCGTCGCGTCGTGTCCGCTAATTCGGACGCTTGTGTTCGCCACGCCGCCGCGCCCGCCTCATCTTCTGGCCAACGTGCAGAGACCGTGAATACCGTGCTTGCCGGCGTGCGCGTACGCGCGGTGCTTTCCGAAAATCCGTTCGCGCCGCTGGTGTGCGTGATCGCCGACCCAACCGAGACGCAGGCTTCCGCTCCGGCGCATCAAAGCCTGCTTGTCGTCGATCCTGGCGACTGGAACGATTCGTTGTCTCCATGGCCCGCGCCCGCGTGTTTTCGCGGTGGCGGCGCCTTTGGCGGCCATGCGGATCGCTTTCTTCATACGCTCACGGCCTCTGTGCTGCCTGCCGCCGAGCGCGAGCTTGGCCTTGCGCCCGTGCGCCGCGCCCTGTGCGGCTATTCGCTGGCCGGGCTGTTCGCCCTTTACGCCCTCTTTCGAACGGACGCATTTACGCATATTGCCTCGGCCTCCGGCTCCCTGTGGTACGACGGCTTTCTGGATTTCCTGCGTATGAACGCGCCCCGCGTTCCGGATGCCCGCGTTCGTCTTTCGTTGGGCGACCGCGAGGAATTCACAAAAAATCCCCGCCTTGCCTCCGTAGGCTCTGCGACTCGCGAGGCCGAACGGATCCTTCGAGGCCTAAAAATCGACGTCACGCTGACCATGAACCCCGGCAACCACTTTAGCGAGCCCGACGCGCGCCTGTCGCGCCTGATTGAGTCGTTGGCAATGTGAATGCATACGGTAGACCTCGGCCGTTTGGCCTTGCGCGCCCGAGAGATTTAGGCAAGGCAGAGCTCTGCTGCCCCTTCAAAGCGCCCATGAGCGCCGGGTTAGAGTGTTATAAACTTATATATAGCCGCACGAGACCGCCCCGGCAGTGGGAGTCGGTCTCGTGCGGCTATCGGATTCTGTCAGCCTGCGGGCTGATCGGGGTATTTGCAGCGGAAAAGCGTCTCCGCCCAATGGCACTGGCGGTATCGGAAGCCAAAGCAATAGCGATCCCGGTATTTCTGAAGCGCCGATTTGCGGCTGAAGCAGGTTTTGTTGCTCGACTGGGGCGCGACGCCCTCACAGCAGATCATGTTCCCGCGCTCACTGCGGAAAAACGGGCATACGTAATGAACGGTCTGCGCGTCATGATAGTTCTTTCCCGGCACAATTTCACCTTCTCTGCACAAAAATGCCCTCTGGCTCAACCTCTTCTGTGCATCCGGACGGTGCTTGTGGTATTACACGCGGGCGGCGGTGCATATCGTTTATCGACGCCCGTGCAGAAGATTATAGCATTGACGGGCGAGGCTGTAAATAGCGTCGCTCTTATTTTGGCGTACGAAAACCGAAAATCTGCTATATCAATAATAGAAGGGAGGCGTTTTTATGAAAATCCGGCAAGTTCGTACCGAGCTCCGAATGTCGCAGGCGGAGTTCGCGCGGCTTCTGGGTGTTCATCAGACGGCGGTCAGTCAATGGGAAACGGGACGCACCAGTCCCGATCTTGACACCCTTCGGCGCATCGCGCACTATTCCGGCCGCAGCATCGACGAGCTGCTCGCGCCGCAGGGCACGGCGGTTCGCCCGGATACGCTCGAGATTCGCATGACCGACGGCGGCATGCGCGGCGCGCGCATCGAGGAGGGGGATACCATCTGCCTGCGCACGGGCATCGACGCGGTGACTGACGGCCAGATTGCCGCCGTGGAAACGGACGCGGGCGTGTTTGTGCGCTACCTGTACCATATGGGCGACCAACTCCTGCTCGTGCCCGCCTCCGGCGGCTATCCGCCGCTGTCCGTGCCCTCCACCGCGCCCGTTCTCGGCCGCGCCTACGCGTTCCGGTCGAATCTGTAAGCGCCCGTGCACGGAGATAGCCGGAGAAGCCTTCGCGAGCCAACTCCTGTCTCCGCCGCTGCCTGTG
>CAZKQB010000037.1:0-25120 GCA_964554795.1 uncultured Oscillospiraceae bacterium
CCGTTTTTCCAACTCGAAGCGAGACATTCCAACGCTGTTCGAAAGCACTGCAAGCGCACTGGGCATCCGCCACAAGCTCATTCGTCCATACACGCCCAGGCACAACGGCAAGGTTGAACGCAGCCACCGCGAAGACCAAAAACGCTTCTACGCCGCCCACCGTTTCTACTCCCTCGCCGACTTTGGTGGGCAGCTCGCTGCCCACCAAAGTCGCAGCAACGCCCGACCCATGCGACCTCTGCAATGGCTGTCACCAAGGGAACGGCTCTCACGGGTTGGTGTACAAAATGTTTGACAAACCTACAGTTTCTGAAAAATCATGCCTCCCGCCGAACGACGGGAGGCACACGCTATTGTAAAGGAAGCGGATGGATTACTTGCCGCTCATGGAGCGCTCCTGCGCCTCGATCATCTTCTTGACCATGTTGCCGCCGATGTGGCCGGCGTCCTTCGCGGCGATATTGCCGTTGTAGCCCTCGCTCAGGGTGATGCCGAGCTCGCTGGCAACCTCGTGCTTCATGTTGGACATCGCCTTGCGGGCTTCGGGAACGTTGATTCGATTCGAATTTTTGCTGGACATGGAAACACACACTCCTCTCAATCTTCCGATCGCATCGGGCGGCGATTCGCTTTCTCGTATTCCCGTATCAGCTTTCTTACCATCTGGCCGCCGACTCTGCCGGCATCCTGCGCGGACAGCTTTTCGCCCGGCGCGCGATTCAGATTGACACCCAATTCGCGGGCCGTTTCCTGCTTCAGCTGCTCCAGCGCGTCTGCGGTCTCCGGTTTGCCGGAACGGTTTTTCGAGCTCAAGTCCGTCACCTCCCGTTCGATCTGTGGGTAGTGTGGCCTTTCGCACGTAATTTAGACTGGAAAAATCAGTTCATGGCCAACGCGATTTCGCCCTTGCGCGCAAGCCATGCCCGCGCCATGCGCAAAAGTGCCTTTTTCTCGGCGTTTTCGTCATCTGCGCGCAGAACCTCGCGCGCCAGCTCGTGGGTGATTTTCAGCGTCTGCGCGTCTGCCAAGGCGTCGGAAAGGCCCTCGGCCAGAGCGCCGGACTGTCGCGTTCCAAACATGTCGCCGGGGCCGCGCAGTTCCAGATCCTTTTCGGCGATGCGGAAGCCGTCGTTCGTCTCGGTCATGATTCTGAGCTTCTCGGAGCGGTTCGCCATCAGGAAGCACCACGCTTCGTCCGTGCCGCGTCCCACGCGCCCGCGCAGCTGATGAAGCTGGGCAAGGCCGAAGCGCTCGGCGTTTTCGATGACCATTACCGTGGCGTTTGGAACGTTCACGCCCACCTCAATCACCGTGGTAGAAACCAAAATGTCTGCCTCGCCGCGGCGGAAGCACTCCACGGCATCGTCCTTTTCTTTTGCGCGCATTCTTCCGTGCACCAGCAGAACACGAAGGTCGGAGAAGGCCTCTTCACACAGGCTCTTGTGAAGCAACTCGGCGCTCTGCGCGTCCACGACCTCGGAATCCTCCACCAGCGGGCAGACAAAATATGCCTGTCGTCCCTTTTTGACCTCGGCGCGAATGAAGCCGTACATATCCTGTCGCTTTCGCTCCGGCACGATGCGCGTCTTCACAGGCTGCCGACCCGGCGGCAGCTCGTCAATGACCGAGAGATCGAGGTCGCCATAGAGGATCAGCGACAGCGTACGCGGAATCGGCGTGGCGGACATAACGAGTACATTCGGGTTTTCACCTTTTTGGCTTAGAAGTGAACGCTGGCGCACGCCGAATCGATGCTGCTCGTCCGTGATTACAAGACCCAGATGCGCATATGCAACTTCCTCCGTAATCAGTGCGTGCGTGCCGAAGACGCACATCCATTCGCCGGACGCAAGCTTTTCACGCGCCAGCCGGTGCACCTTTTGCGTCATGCTACCTGTAAGAAGCCCGCAGGTAATTCCCAGCGGCTCCAGCTGCGCCCGCGCACTTTCGTAATGCTGAGTGGCCAGAATCTCCGTTGGCGCCATCATGGCGCTTTGCCAGCCTGCGCGCGCGGCGAGAAAAATTGCGCCAAACGCTACAGCGGTTTTTCCGCAGCCGACGTCGCCCTGCACCAGCCGCGCCATGGCGTTTACTCCGGACATATCAGCGGCTATTTCGTGTAGTACACGTCTTTGTGCACCGGTGGGCGGGAAAGGAAGCGTGCGCCAATAGGCAGCCTCGTCGTCTACCTCGGACGGAATGACCGTACCTACGTGCACGTGCTCGCGCATGACGCCGACGGCCAGCTGAAACAGGAGAAGGTTTTCAAAAGACAGCCGATGAAGCGCCGCGCGCAGATGCTCGGCGGAGGAAGGAAAATGTGCGCCGCGCAGGGCCTTGTTCAGTGTCAGAAGCCCGAAGCGCTCACGAATGCCTTCGGGCAACGGATCGTCATCCTGAGCCGATTTGTCCAGAATTTCGGCAAGGATACTCCGAAGCATTTTCGCGGGTATGCCGGGAATTGGTTTGTAGACGGGAACCAGACCCTGTTCCGTCTCGATGGAGGGACAGGAAATCTGCATGCGACCGTTTTTGGCCTCGCCATGCCCGTACAAGAGTAGCTCGCGTCCGACCGCCAGCTGCTCACGCAGCCACGGCTGATTGAACCATACGACGGGCAACGTCTCGGCACCGTCGGAAACGATTGCGCGGGTGAGAATCAGGCCGCTTGAGCGAACTGTCGAAGCCGGCGCGGCAACGCACACCCGCATGGCACAGGCTTCGCCTGCGCGAAGCTCGCTGAGCGGGGTAATGCGCGACAGGTCGCGGTATTCGCGCGGAAGGTAATAGAGGAAGTCCTGAATCGTCTGGATTCCGGCGAGCTTCAGTGCCTCCAAACGCTTGGGACCAAGGCCCTTGATATTGGTAAGCTCGGTGTTTGTCATGCGGCACCGCCTGAAAAAGGACGTTTTCGAGCCGAGCCGAAAACGTCCAAAGCTGTTGTTGCTCCGGGAAGCCATTGCCCGGCATGTAACGCGTTATTCTACAGAAATCAGGTAGTAGTAGAGGGGCTGTCCGCCCTTTTGAAGGTCAACCTCGCAATCGGGGTACTGCGCTTCCAGATCGGAAACCAGCTCCGCGCCCTTGTCCTCCGTGACGTCGCTTCCATAGTATACGGTGATGACACTACTGTCGTCCGTTACCATGCCGCTGACAACCTCGAGCGCCACATCATGCGCGTTGGCGCCCAGTACACGGATGCGGTTGTCCACCATGCCCATGATGTCGTTGGCATGAATTTCGCGGCCATCAAACACCGTATCGCGCACGGCGTAGGTGATGGAGGCGGTATGCACGCGCTCGGCCGCAGCGTTCATTTCGGAAAGATTTTCCTCGGGCGTAGCGTCGGGCGAGAACGCGATGGCGGCCGAAATGCCCATGGGCACCGATTTGGTGGGCAGAACCATAACATTTCTGTCCGTGAGCCCGGCAGCCTGCTGCGCGGCGAGAATGATGTTGGTGTTGTTCGGCAGCACGAAGACGTTTTTGGCGTTTGTGGAGTCGATGGCCTGCTTGATTTCGTCGATGCTCGGGTTCATCGTCTGACCGCCGTCCACGATCTTGTCGATGTTCAGCCCCTTGAAGATTTCCGTGAAGCCGTCGCCCAGAGCTACGGCGATAATGCCATATTCCTTTTCTTCGTTTTTAACGGCAGCTTGTGCCGCTTCCTGCTTGGCTACGCGCTCGCGGTGCTCCTCAAGCATGTTGTCAATCTTGATTGAATCTAACTCGCCCAGTTCAAGCGCCATCTGCAGCGCCTTGCCTGGGTCGTTCGTGTGTACATGCACCTTCACGACCGACAGGTCGGAAATAACCAGTACGCAGTCGCCGATGCGCTCCAGACGCTTGCGCAGACGGGTTACGTCCGTATTCTTGAGGTCCGGGCGGGGATGGGAGACGATGAACTCCGTGCAATAGCCGAAGGTAATTTCCTCCAGCGATTCGTGGTCATCCACATAATCGCCGGGAAGCGGCGAACTGGGGGCTTCGGCAAGGCTCTCAACCGGCGATCCGGTAAGGGAGGCGAGGAAGCCGGAGTAGATGACCATCAAACCCTTGCCGCCGGAGTCCACGACACCGGCCTGTTTGAGCACGGGAAGCATATCCGGCGTACGCTTTAGAATGGCGTCGCCGCTCTTTACGGCGATGGTGAAGATTTCAATGATGTCTTCGCTACCGGTGAAGCGAGATTCGACTTCCTCGGCAATGACGCGTGCGACGGTGAGAATGGTTCCCTCCTTGGGCTTCATGACGGCCTTGTACGCCGTCTGTGCACCGGCGCGCAGCGCCTTCACGAGCAAAGCAGCGTCCATGTCATCATGTCCCTCGAGGGCGGAAGCGATACCGCGAAGAATCTGGCTGAGAATAACGCCGGAATTGCCGCGCGCGCCGCGAAGCGCACCGCGTGCAGCGGCGCTTGCCACGTCCGACACGCTGGAAAACGGCCGGCTGTTTAATTCCTTTACAGCAGCGTTCATCGTCTGGGACATATTGGTTCCGGTATCTCCGTCCGGGACGGGAAATACGTTGAGAGCGTCAACCGCTTCGCGATTCTGATTCAGAAGAGCGCATCCCGAAAGATACATTTCCTTCAGTATGCCTCCGTCTATCGATTTCAAGACCATTTGCATTCCTCCAGCGCCGCCGGACAAGCCTGCCGTGCCTTCGCGGCGCGCGTATTTTATACGCGAATGTCCTCTACGGAGACATTCACCTTGCTGACCTTCGCGCCGGTCAGATGCTCGACCTTATATTTCACCGTGTCGATCAGGGTGGCCGCTACGGCGGAAATGGAAATACCGTATTCAACGATGATGTACAGATCCACGTCTACGTGGTCGTCCTCCGTATGCACGCGAACGCCGCGCGCCAGGTTTTCAATGCCCAGAAGCTGAACGATTCCGTCCGTGGTACGCTTGGAGGCCATACCCACGATCCCGTAACATTCGAGCGCGGCATAGCCGGCCACCTTTAGAATGACTTCTTCATTGACGGTTACAAGTCCAAGACCTGTCGTAAACTTGCAGTCCATGTTTCAAACCTCCAAGACCGGAATGGGCGACGGCATCCTGCCGTGCCGCGCAGGTATCCCTCCTGCGCCATTACATTATAGCATTTTTTGCATGCGGGTGCAAGTGCAACCGCGAAAGGGAAAGCGTCAAAAACACATCCCATGTTATTGTAGCCTCTTTTTGCGTGCGGCGCAACTTGTTTCTCCGTATTTTTACACGAAAACTCGAAATTCATACGAAATTCACTTGCACTTTGGCGCAGAGTCTGATATAATACCGAGTGTTTTGATGCGCCAAACTCCTGAAGGAGGTGTGAGAGATGGGCAAATTCTGTGAAATCTGCCATAAGGGCATCGTATACGGCAATAACGTCAGCCATTCCAATCGCAAGACTCGCCGCACCTGGGCTCCGAACACCCAGAAGGTTCGTGTTCTCGTGAACGGAAGTGCGACTCGCATGTCCGTATGCACCCGCTGTCTGCGCAGCGGCAAGGTGGAGCGTGCGGTCTGATTCGCATGTTTCATCGGTCATGAAAACAGGAAGCGTTGCCAATTTGGCGACGCTTCCTGTTTTTTAGCCGCAGAAACGGTAAATAAGAAAACCGCCCGCCAGCAGCGCCAGTCCTAAGAGCATCGTCCAGAACCAGCATGGCACGCAAAAGAGCAGCACAAGCGCGCCCGCCAGCATCAGGACGACCCCGGCGATTTTAGCGATAAGGCCGCATGTGCGGCTTGAGGACGTGGATTGGCATGTGCTCATGAAACCGCCTCCTTTTTCCATCGTATGCCGATGGAAAGGCGACGGTTCTTTTTTCTCCGTTATTTGCCCTTTTTTCCGGCTCCCATCGTCTAACAGGTGAAAGGAGGCGAGACGCTATGCAGGTCGGAGAACGCGCGGACAGGCAGCATCATCTGGAGCGGATGATGCGCGAGTACGGCACGTCCCTTCTGCGCATGTGTACCCTGCAGCTGGGTGATCCGTCGCTGGCGGAGGACGCCGTGCAGGACACGTTCGTGAAGGCATACAGGCAGATGAGCGGCTTCAGAGGCCAGAGCAGCGAGCGAACGTGGCTGATGTCGATTGCCATAAACACCTGCCGCGATTACCAGCGCTCTTCCTGGCACAGACGCGTGGATGGCAGCCTGACGCCAGACGATTTGCCCGAAAGAGCCTACGAAGCGGAGAACACCGACTGCACGGTCCTGACGGAGATCAGAAAACTGAATCCCCGATACCGCGAGGTGATTCTTCTGCGCTACTATCAGGATCTGAAGCTGGGCGAAATTGCAAAGGCGCTTAATATAAGTCTGAGCAGCGTCAAGTATCGACTGAGAAGTGCGGAAAAACAGCTTCGAAAACGATTAGAGGGGTGGTATTTCGATGAGGAATGAGTTCAAAAGGACTGTGGACGCTCAGCTTTCGGACATCGAGTGGACGAATGTTCACACAGAAAACGTACTGAATCGATTGGAGGATAAGAAAATGACAAAGCGTGTTTCCGTGAAGACTCTGCTGGTTGCAGCGGCGCTGTTTCTTCTAACGACTGCCGTTGCGTTCGCCGTGGTGGCGATTACCCGTTCGCCGGAGGCAGAAGCGATGAACATGGCACGAAACGGCGTAATGGAAAAGTATGGACTAAGCACCGAGGCGATTGCGTATTTTAGTGGCAGCTATGAGCAGACCAACGACGGCTGGAAGGTTGTCTTCGGCGGTACCGAGGAAACAGGCGTGTACGAGGTCGTTTTCGATGGGAAGACGGCGCTTGTAAGCTGGAGCTACGAGGGTACCGACAAGGCGGAGACTGCATGGAAGAATGACGAAATCGTCGCGAAGCTCAAGGAAATTGGCGAGTTTGAAATCGAGCGCAAGACGAAATATCCGGATTCCGAGGAAGAATACGAGCCTACGATCGGCGAGGATGCGAGCGGCGTTCATATGTCGGACATCGTATACGTAGAGCCGCAGGCAGGCGATCTCAGCGAGGAGGATGCGCTGGCGATCTACTATGAGGCTGCGAAGGACGTGGTTTCGAACGTGGAAGCGCTTCAGGCCGCCGGAAAGCCGTACATGAGCTGCGTGGTAAACGGCGAGGGACGCCGCATGTGGGAAATCAACAAGAACTTCGCGTGTGACGGCATTGTCGGCGATGTGTGTGCATTTATCGACGCAGTGACCGGCGAAGTAGTAAAGCTTACCTATGAAACGGGTGCCATGGGCTAAGAGATCGAATCGTAAGGCGGAGGAGCAATCCTCCGCCTTTTTTGAGGAAGCTTGCACAGGCGATTGCGAACGAGGGACTGGAAATGGCGTACGCCATGAAATCGCCCATCGAGCGCACGCCGGAGAATGCGGCGTACGTATCGAACCGCAACGCTGAAAGACGCGCCATGGAGGAAGCGAGAATTGAAGAAGCGTGGGAACAGGCGGCGCAGAAAGCGAAGGCCGAGGAAAAGCAGGCGGCGAAAGTAAAGGCGGGAGAAGCGGCCAAACCAGTTCAATATAGTGTAGGTTCTTTTGATGATGTGCTGACAGATCGCGAACTTGCTCGCTTTTACAGCGCAGTCGGCGAAATGAGAATTGGAAAGGAGAAACAGTTTGCTCGAAGTCGGTCAGGGAAATTTATGGTTGCAATCGATGATAAAATCATTTATACTGATGGTCGATGGAAGAATCCGAGCATCGACAGGGTTGATACAATTCTGCTTTCCGATGAAACGGAGATTGATTTCGTAAGACAGATTATAATTCAAAATGAGAGAGGAAGACTGAACGATGAGCAAGCGGGGAATCTTATTAGGCAAGCTTTTGGAGATGAACTTGTCTGGAGACGAGATGGTAACTCTGCTGGAGCCTTTGTATGGGAAAACAGTCGAGGAGAAGGAAGCATTGCTGGAACAGATTATCAAGAAGTTAGAGAAGGAACGCGGCAGTACTCCATCCAATTCGGCGATGACAAGCGGCTGAACGCGCTCATCAATTATGCGCGTGACAACGTGCAGCCGGAGCTTCTCGAAATGGCGTTGGGCAAAAAGCTCAACGCTTTATTTGAAAAGCAGAACACGCGCACGTCGTTCCAGCAAGCGAATCCTGTACGGATTGCGAAGGAGCTGGCGGCGAATCTGGGCACGAAAATCTACACAGCGGACATAAAGAGCGATGCGGTTCTCGGCTATTATCAGCAGCGCGTGCAGAACATCGTCGTTGATAAGGACAGCATTTCCGACTTCAGCGTATCGCTGTTCGGAATCGGGCAGTACGTATACGGCAGCGCCAAGCTTGACAATGTGTTTACGCAGATGACGCAGAATGAGTTTCTGCGCGAATTCGCGGACTACATGACGCACGGCGACGAATCCGTAGACCCCATGTTTGCGGCACGCCTGAGCTGAAAGGCGCGCCATGGAGGAAGCGAGGATTGAAGAAGCGTGGGAACAGGCGGCGCAGAAAGCGAAGGCTGAGGAAGAGCAAAGTGCGTCTCCGATTCAGTACAGTCTTGCCGAGGATGAGAAATCCGTGCTCGATAAGCAAGACCTTGCGCGCTTTTATGCCGCAATCGGTGAAATGAAAGCTGGCAAAAGGGCGCAGTTCCAGAAGAATGCAGATGGCCTTTACATGCTTGCAATCGGAAACAAGATCGTGTATACTGATGGCAAGTGGGCGAGTCCGAGCATTGAAAAGGTCGATGTGATTCACAAGGAACACGAAGCGGAGATTGAACCGATTCGCGACATAATTTTTTATGTTGAACAGACGGAGGGCATTAGCGATGAACAAAGGAACAACATTCTTACTGAAGTGCTCAAAGAAGAAGCTCCCGAAAGACATGTTGCTGGCATACGTAAATCAAATATCAGCAACGAAAACGGACGAGGAGAGAGAAGCGTTACTGACGAAGTTCATAGCGGAGCTGGACACGACGGAAAACCGCAGTACTCCATCCAATTCGGCGATGACAAGCGGCTGAACGCGCTCATCAATTATGCGCGTGACAACGTGCAGCCGGAGCTTCTCGAAATGGCGTTGGGCAAAAAGCTCAACGCTTTATTTGAAAAGCAGAACACGCGCACGTCGTTCCAGCAAGCGAATCCTGTACGGATTGCGAAGGAGCTGGCGGCGAATCTGGGCACGAAAATCTACACAGCGGACATAAAGAACAATATGGAAAGAACTGCGCCGGAGGCGCTGCGAAAGGAATAAGCGACTCCGGCGCGATAGGATGATGGGTTATTTGTGCAGGTGAATGACGACGTCCTCGTCCGGGTGCTCGCCGGAGAGCACGTACACTGGTCGGAGGGTGATTGTTTCGGCGCTTCCGACGGGGAAGGCGGCGGTCTCGCCGTAGCGCGATGCGGTCTCAACGGCGGAATCCAGCTTTGTACCGTCGGCGTAGATTTTCCACATCCACAGGAAGTCGATACCGTCGCGGCCGCCGTACTCGTCAAGCTCCGCATGCTCCCAGCGCTCGGAGACATTCGTTTCGATGGTCAGGCTCGCGTTTACCGGGGAAACGATCAGCTCGATTTCGGAGGTATAATCGCTGCCGGAGGCACTCGCATGATATCGGCGAAGGTTGGCTTCCGTGCGGTGCACATTCCATTCCGCGTCGAAGTACTCACGGGTTTCGACACCATAGTCCACCTTCAGACCGTTATCGTCCATGTAGATGATCGTGCGCTGTCTGTACACGCGGGCACTAAGCGTCAGCTCGTTCAGCGCGCGGATTTCTTCGGGAAGCGGACGCTCGAATTCGATGTAGCGCCACTGTGTTCCGTCTTCAAAAATGCCTCTATCGTCCATTTCGGGAGACAGATATCCGCCGTTCGCGGACACACCGTCGCCCATGTAGATGTCAAACACGACGGCGCAGGCACTGCCTTCCTTTTTAAACTCTGCCATGAAGTCGTCGTACAGTGTGCTGGGAAGCAGGGTACGGAGAGTGTCTTCGTCAGCAGGCGGGAGGGCATCGGGGAGATAGGCCTGCATGTACCGGAAGTCCTCGCTGTCCCGCTCAACCATATGCGCGGAGGCATCGGATTGCATTGTGAAGCCTGCAATCAGCTGCTCGCCGTCGAAATAGCTTTCACTTAGCTGCAGGGTAACGAGGGAACCGTCCGAGAAGGTGAAGCTTTCTGCCTTGCCGCTTCGCTCGGCAAGGGCTTCGAGGGCCTGATAGTCGCTGCGGTCGCCGTTTTGATAGCGGCCGCTCATGGTTGAAAATACGGAGCCGAGCCAGCCGGATGCCAGCGCGACGCCGGCGAGGGCGATTGCGAGTGTGATCGCCGCGACTAAGGCGACGCTGAAGCGTGCCCGTCGTATATGTTTTTGATTTGCCATTGCATAAACCTCTCTTTTTGTTTGTTCAATCAGCGTCTGGCTCGCCTGTACGCGGTCAAACGCCTGCGTGTAACGCTCCTTCATATCTACATTTCCTCCTCCCGCTCCGTCAGCAGGTGCTTAAGCTGCTTTCTTCCGCGCGACAGCCGTGCGCGAACCGACGCAGGCTTCGCACCCAGTGCTTCCGCAATTTCGTCGGTTGTCATGCCTTCGTAATAATACAGGTGAATGACAATGCGCGATTTGGCGGAAAGCGACGCGAGCGCGTCAGAAAGGGCTTCGTCCTGCAGAAGCTCGGGCGTGGTGGGGGCGTCGGGCAGCGGCGCGCCCTCCAGCCGCCGCCATGCGCTTTTCAACAGGTTGATCGATGCGTTTACCGTGGCGCGAATCAGCCATGCCTTTTCGTGACCATCGGACCGAAATGCAGGCGCATGGGTGAGAAGCTTCAGAAAAACCTCCTGAAAAATATCGTCGGCGTCTGCTGTGGAGCGCGTTCTTGCGTAAGCCAGGCGGTAGACCATCGTTCCGTATCGGTCGATGGCCGCTGCCACGGAATCGCCCGTACGCTGCGATCCGTTTTTCATGCGCTCACCTCCTTCACCCAAAACACAATTTCAAAGGCAATAATGTGACACGCAGGCACAAAAAAAGGGGGATTTCCCCCGAAACGATGGCAAGAGCTACAGAAAGAAGGAAAGAAATGCAAAGGCTGCAAGACACAGGAGATTGCTAAGCAGGCTGATCAGGTCGCGCTCGTCATCCTCAAGGTCATCCGCAGTCGGCGGCGCATCGTCTATATGGTCGCTGATGTCCGTATAATTGCGGAGGGGATCCTTCTTCCGGCTGAAGCGCATATTCTTCATGCGCGGAATAGAGGCGCCGTCCATGCGCAGATACACCAGCCAAGCGGCGAGGGCGAACGCCAGAGCTATGAGTAGCGCCGCTGAGCCGGGAAGCGCGAGAGGAGCCGCAAGAAAGCGGTTATATAATAGAAGCAATGCCAGCGCCGCCAAAAAGCGGTTTGTGGTCATGTAGATCAGCGGCCGCAGAAGCGAGCGCTGCCAGGCACCACGAAAGGGTTTTTTCATGAGGATCGCCTCCAGCGTGTATTTGTATTCATTTTATACGCTTCCAGCGCGAATTGCAAGCATGAATTTTTGCCAAGAGAAAAATCCATTTGAACTGTTCGAAAAAGGATGCATGCGCTTTTTATGGAAAAGTGAAACTGTACGTGAATCACGAACAGCAATAATGAATTTTTTAAATATCAAAATTGCAATTTGCTATTGACAGGCGGGGATTGCCTGAGTATAATATACGCAACTGCTGAACGGCAGGGGGAAGAGAAGGCGAAAGTCTTTCTTCCCGACGATTCTAAAGGAGGGTAACCACATGAAGAAGACTTTGACGCTCGTGCTGGTGCTGGCTCTGATCTTCGGCTGCGTGAATTTTGCTTCCGCAGAGGAAATCAAGAACTTCCGCGACTACCAGACGCAGGCCAACGAAATGGAAACGTTCTGTTACCATTATTCTCAGGCGGCTGTTGACCTGAACGTTCTGAGCAACTGCTATGAGCACCTGCTTACCAACGACAGCAAGGGCCAGCTGATCACGGCGGCCGCGAAGGATTTCACCTCTTCCGACGGCGGTCAGACCTGGGTCTTCCACCTGAAGGAAGGCATCACCTGGGTTGACTACAAGGGCGAGTACATGGCGGACTGCACCGCCGAGGACTGGCTCACCGGTCTTGAGTGGGTTCTGAACTACGCCAAGAATAAGTCGGCCAACACCACGATGCCCATCGAGATGATCGTTGGTGCACAGGAATACTACGACTACACCAAGGAGCTGGCGGAGACCTCTGGTGAGGAGGCTGCCAAGGCGCTGGGCCTTGAGAAGTTCCTTGAGATGGTCGGCATCGAAGCGCCCGACGATTACACGCTGATCTATCACTGCGTGGATAAGCTGAGCTACTTCCCGTCCGTGGCTACCTACAACTGCCTGGCTCCGCTGAGCGCTGAGCTGATCGCCGAAATCGGCGTGGACGGCTACTTTGGCGCCACCTACGAGACCATGTGGTACAATGGTCCGTACACCATCACTAACTACATCTACCAGAATGAAAAGGTTCTGACCAAGAACGAAAGCTACATCAACAAGGATACCGTGAAGGTGTTTGATACCGTAACGGTCAAGATGGTTGAGTCCATCGACGTTGCCTACGAGATGTTCGCCAACGGCGAGCTCGATCAGGTTGAACTGAGCGCCTCCAAGCTCAAGACCATCAGCGAGGATGCGAACCACGAGTTCCACAACTACCTCGTTGAGCGTCGTCCCACCAAGTATTCCTACTCGATCCACCTCTGCTACGACAAGAAGAACGAGGACGGCACGCCGGATACCGCTTGGAACACCGCTGTTGCCAACGAGAACTTCCGTCTGGCTCTGTACTATGGCCTTGATGCTACCAACTACCTGGCTCGCACGAACTCCATCAACCCGCTGAGCTGCCAGAACTTCTGCTACACGGCCAACGTCGTTGCCGTGAACAGCGAGGGCGTTGACTACACGCAGCTGGTGCGCAACGAACTTGGTCTGCAGTACTCCAATACGGAGTTTGCCCGTCTCGACACCGAGAAGGCCGCTACCTACAAGGCTGCCGCCATTGAAGAGCTGAAGGCTGCCGGCGTTGAGCTGCCCGTGAAGATGGCCTACTACATCTCCGGTTCCTCCACCACCGCAAAGGAGACTGCCGACGTGTTCGCCAACCTGATCAAGACCTGCCTGGGCGACGATCTGGTTGTGCTCGACACCAAGACCTACGTTTCCAAGCTGAACACGGAGGTTCGCGACCCGCAGCTCGCCTCCATTTACATCAACGGCTGGGGCGCCGATTTCGCCGATCCGATCAACTTCCTCGGTCAGGAAACCTACGGCGAGGATAACGCCTACTATTCTCAGAACTACTCCAAGATCGACAATGCTACCGATGAGAAGCTGATTGCCGAGTATAAGGAGTTCACTGAGATGGTGCACGCTGCTAAGGCGATCACCGACGATAAGGACGCGCGTTACGCTGCGTTCGCAAAGGCTGAAGCCTACATGGTTGAGCATGCTCTCGTCATCCCGTGGTCCTACAACGTTGTTTGGGTTCTCTCCCGCGTGAATGACTACAGCAAGATCTACACTGCCTATGGCAACCAGTCCGAGCGCTACGTGAACTGGGAGACCAAGGCCGACGGTTATTACACGCAGGCCGAGTACGCCGAGTTTGCCGCGAAGTAATCGAAGCCTTTAAACCATGCGGAAGGGGCGGCTTTCTTCCGGAAGCCGTCTCTTCTGCATATTCAAAACCACTGTGCCGCTTTTGAAGGGATCACACGAAACGGCATGAGAAGGGGATGGCCGAATGTTCAAATACACCATAAAGCGTCTGCTTCAGTCGCTGTTTACGATTTTCCTGGTGGTATCAGCGGTCTTTCTGCTCATGAGACTTCTGCCCACGGATTACTATTTCACTGAGGAGCAGCTGATCAAGCTGACAAAGGAGCAGCAGCAGGAAATGCTGCGGGCAGAGGGCTATCTCGACAGCCCGTTTGTGCAGCTTGCGCGCTTTTATAAAAACCTCGTCAAGACCGAGCACCGCGCGCACTACTTTGAGTCCGTTGATCTGGCGGACGACAATACGCTTATTCTTACCCTGAAGGATGCATCCGAAGCGGCAAAGCTGAAGCCGGAGGACATTCGGATGCAGAAGAACACGCCGGAGCCCGAAGGTGCGACTGTGCTTGTGTTCACGGAGACTTGCGTATCCCCCGACAATCCCCACTCCGTGCTTGCCAAAACGGATAGCGTCATTGAAAAGAAGGTCGGCTATCTGCTTACCTGTGGCAACCACAGCGGTACCTTCTCCGTTCGTAAGGCCGGCAAGGCTGTGACGGTGAAGGATGAAAAGACAGAAAATACCTGGGACTACCTGACGCATATGCGCGTGTGGCTGAATTTTGGTAATTCGCGCCGCGTGCAGACGGGTGTTCCCGTTACGGAAATTATTTCCGCCAAGATTGGCATTTCCATGCGCATCGGCCTGATTGCGCTGGCAATTGCGCTGGTTATCGGCGTTACGCTGGGAATTCTTCAGGCTCGCTACAAGGATGGTCTGTTTGACGGTATCGGTCAGGGCTTTACTATTTTTATCAATGCCGTGCCGCATCTGGTTACGTATTTTATTGTTATGGTCGTGGGCGCAAGGCTGTTTAATCTGCCGAGCCAGTATACGATTACGGACAGCCGTTCGGCCGTGCTGCCGATTGTGTCGCTCTCCATGGGCTCGATTGCAAGCTACATGCTGTGGATGCGCCGCTACATGGTGGATGAGCTGAACAAGGATTACATTCGTCTTGCCAAGCTGAAGGGTATGTCTGCAACGCAGGTCATGTTCAGGCACGTGATGAAGAACGCCTTCCTCCCGCTGGCGCAGTACCTGCCGTACTCCGTGCTGCTTACGGTCGGCGGATCGATTCTGGTGGAAAAGATGTTCGGCGTGCCGGGTCTTGGAAACCTGCTGCCGGACGCGATTGCGAAGTATGACACGAATCTGGTGCTGGCGGTTGTCAGTCTGTATTCGGCGTTGGGCATTCTGGGTCTGTTCCTGGGCGATGTGTTGATGATGATACTGGATCCGCGAATCCGCCTGACCGAAAAAGGAGGCGCGAGATAATGGCGAAGCATAAGGAATTGGACATCAATACCATTAAAAGCGAGGTTGAGGCCCAGAGCGAGCTTCCCATCTTGAACGAAGAGGAGATGGAGGGCTTCGGGCCGGATGAAAGCACGAAAAGCGTAAAACTGGACGCCGATCTGAGCGCGGTGGAGACGAATCTGGAAAAGAAGTACAACAAGGGCAGCGTTCACTCTCGCTCCAGAAGCCGTATGCCGGAAAAGCAGCTGTTTCAGTTTGCGGAGTACCATTCGCAGGAAGCGGAGCGGATCGGCTATTCCAATTACTCCTATTGGAAGAGCGTCTGGCGCAACTTCATCAAGAAGAAAACCGCCGTGTGCATGGCCATCGTGTTCATCCTGCTGGTTGCGTTTACGTTTATTGCGCCCACATTCAGCAAGTATGACGCAGCGACGGTGCGCGTCGATCACGCAGATATGTCGAAGATGTTCACGTCGCCCAACTCAGAATACTGGTTTGGAACGGATTCCATCGGCTGCGACTATTGGTGCCAGGTGTGGAGCGCCACGCGTACATCGATCATTCTGTCGGTTTCGGTTTCCATCGGACAGATTCTGGTGGGCGTGATCATCGGCCTTCTGTGGGGCTATGTGCGAAAGCTGGATCGCTTCTTCACCGAACTGTACAATTTCATTGACAACATTCCAACGATCATCTACATGACGCTGATAGCACTGATGATCGGCAAGAGTACGCTCATTATGGCGGTGGCCATGATCGCATTCTACTGGCTGGGAACGGCGCGAAACATTCGAAATCTGGTATTTATGTACCGCGACCGCGAATACAATCTCGCCTCCCGCTGCCTGGGTACGGGGCTGTGGCGCATTCTCACCAAGAATATCTTCCCGTACCTGATCAGTGTAATCGTACTGAGGCTGGCGCTGTCCATCCCGGGCATCATTGCTTATGAGACCACGCTTTCATATTTGGGACTTCTGGACATCTCCACGCCGTCTTTGGGCATACTGCTTCGCGATGCGCGCAGCAACTTTATGTCCTATCCGTATCTGCTTATTTTCCCAGCGGCGATTGTGACGCTGATTACCGTTACGTTCTATCTTGTGGGCAACGCGTTTTCGGATGCGTGCGACCCGCGCAACCATGTGTAAAGGAGGGGCTGAAAAATGGCGGAAAACAGAAGCATTCAAAACGCCTCTCTGGATCAGGAATTCAAAATGCGCGCACAGCAGGTGCTGAGCACGGAACCGATTCTGTCTGTGAAGGAGCTTGAGGTGCAGTTTACACTGCGCGGTCAGAAGCTGAACGCCATTCGCCGCTGTTCGCTGGATCTGTATGACGGCGAGACGCTGGCGATCGTGGGCGAGAGCGGCTCGGGCAAGTCGGTCTTCACAAAGACGTTTGTCGGCATGCTGGACAAAAACGGATCCGTAACCGGCGGCTCCATCCTGTACGATGGCAAGGACCTGGCCAAGTTCACCACCGAATCGCAGTGGCGTACGATCCGTGGCAGGAAGATTGCCATGGTTACGCAGGATCCAATGACGAGTCTGAACCCGCTTAAGAAGATTGGCACGCAGATTCGGGAGGCTATTGAGCTGAATCAGAAGCTTCGCGGGCGGGAGGCCAAGGCGGAGGCAATTCGCCTTCTTGACATGGTTGGCATTCCGGAGCCTGCCAAGCGATACAATCAGTATCCGCACGAGTTTTCCGGCGGTATGCGCCAGCGCGTCGTCATTGCCATTGCCGTAGCGTGCAATCCGCAGATTCTGATTTGCGATGAGCCTACGACGGCGCTGGACGTGACGATTCAGGCGCAGATTCTGGAGCTCATCCGTAAGCTACAGCGGGAAAAGCACATGACGATCATCTACATCACGCACGATCTGGGCGTTGTGGCCAATGTGGCTGACCGCGTGGCGGTCATGTACGCGGGACAGATTATCGAGATCGGCATGGCGCAGGAAATCTTCTTTGATCCGCGTCATCCCTATACGTGGGCGCTTTTGTCGGCGCTTCCGCAGCTGGGCGTGAAGGGCGAGAAGCTGCCGGCGATCGACGGAACGCCGCCGAACCTGTTTAACCGCGTGATTGGCGATTCGTTTGCACCCAGAAACCGCAAGGCGTTGAACATTGATTTCCTTGAGGAGCCGCCGATGTTTGACGTAACGCCTACGCATCAGGCGAAGACGTGGATGCTCGACCCGCGGGCACCGAAGCTGGAGCAGCCGGATGGTATTCGCAAAATGAACCTGAACGCGAAGAATCCGGAATGTGCGGAGGGAATCGCACATCCGCATCAGGACCCGAACCGCGAACCGCTGGTAGAGGTAAAAAACCTTCAGGTTACCTTTGGCACGGGGCGCAAAAAGTTCGTTGCCGTGGACGACGTGAATTTCACGATCTATAAAGGAGAAACGTTCTCGCTGGTGGGCGAGTCCGGTTCCGGAAAGACGACGATCGGTCGTGCGATTGTGCGTATCAACCCGATTACGGCGGGCGAGGTACTGTATCGCGGTGAACGGATCAGCGGCAAGATTTCCAAGGAGCAGGATTTGAACGTTATTCGCAAATGCCAGATGATCTTCCAGGATCCGATGGCTTCGCTGAATGAGCGCGCAAAGGTGGACTACATCATCTCCGAGGGCCTGTACAATCATCACCTCTACAAGGATCAAAAGGACAGGCAGGATCAGGTGCGGACGGCGCTGGAGGAGGTCGGTCTGCTTCCGGAGTTCTCCAGTCGTTTCCCGCACGAATTTTCGGGCGGCCAGCGTCAGCGTATCGGCATTGCGCGCAGCTTGATCATGCAGCCGGAGTTCATTGTGGCTGACGAGCCGATTTCGGCGCTGGATGTATCCATCCGTGCGCAGGTGCTGAACCTGCTCAACGATCTTAAGAAGGACAGGGGACTTACCTACCTGTTCATCGCCCATGACCTGTCGGTCGTGCGCTTCATCTCTGACCGCATCGCCGTTATCCATAAAGGACGTATTGTGGAGCTGGCCGAGGCGGAGGAGCTGTTCCGTCATCCGTTGCATCCGTACACGCAGGCATTGCTTTCCGCCGTGCCAAACCCGAATCCGTATCTGGAGCGCGAAAAGAAGCTGCTGGTGTATGATCCGAGCGTGCACGATTACAGCGTAGATAAGCCCGCATGGTGCGAGATTTTGCCTGACCACTTCGTGTACGGAAACGAACGCGAGCTGGATGGCTACCGCGAGCAAATTGAAAAGCAGGCATAAGTCCATGAATTTCGAGGCCATTCCGAAGGGGAGTGGCCTTTTTATTTGACAAAAGCTCATTTTGTGCGTATCATGGTGCATGCGGTACAGGGGAGAGTGAAGCAGAATGTTTCGATTGGTCGTGCTTGTGGAGAATTCAACGGAGGCACCTGCGTGCGAGAGCAGGCACGGGCTTAGCCTGTATATTGAAACGGGGAAGCACAGACTTTTGTTTGACGTGGGGCCGAGTGCGTTGTTTCTTGAGAACGCCGCGAAGCTGGGCGTTGATGTAGCGTCAGTGGATACGTTGATTCTGTCACATGGACACGTCGATCATACGGGTGGGCTGGAAGCTTTTTTGTCTGCGAACGACCGGGCGAGAATATACCTGCGTCCTTCGGCTGTGGAGCCGCACTATATAAAGGTGCTGGGGATTCCGTGCGATGCTGGGATGAGTGCAAGGCTTATACGTGGCGACAGATTTGTTTTCACTGAAGCGAAAACGGTGATTGACGATGAAATGACCGTGTTTTCAGACGTGAAAGGCGATATGCCTCTGCCGTCCTCTGACAGGAAGCTGTTCATGCGCAGATCAGGCAGACTTGTGAGGGACGATTTCACGCATGAGCAGAGCCTGATTCTC
This sequence comes from uncultured Oscillospiraceae bacterium, assembly GCA_964554795.1. Taxonomy (GTDB): domain Bacteria; phylum Bacillota; class Clostridia; order Christensenellales; family Aristaeellaceae; genus SFHK01. The sequence goes on from CAZKQB010000037.1 coordinate 18,917, forward strand.
ACGGTGGACGGCAGACGGATGCTGCTTAGCGGCTGTTCGCATGCGGGCATTGTCAATATTCAGAGAAGAGCAGAAATGGTTGCGGGTACGGGAATGAATGCGGTCGTAGGAGGCTTTCATTTGTACAATCCTCCTACACGCCGCTATGAAAAACCGGACTACATCCGGCGGACGGCGGAGGCGCTGAAGCGGACGGGTAGCGCGTACTATACCTGCCATTGCACGGGCCCGAGGGCAATCGGGCTGATGAAACCCATTCTGGGCGAAAGACTACGTGAGCTTCATGTGGGTGAAGGGCTGAATTGCATACCGTCGGTATAAAAAACGGTACAGCTTCTGGATGCCATATACCGCGATAAAGCTGGCCGGTACGATGCGGAAGTTCCGCTGTACCAGCCAGCTTTCGCGGATGGGACTATTTTGCAAAGTCCAGGGGTTTCCAGAACAGGCGGGTCTCACCGGCCAGCTTGCGAACGCCCTCGATAAAGAAGTAGTCGCCGTAATCCATGGCGATATGATGGCCGTCTTCGGCGTGATATGCGCTGGTGCAATGCGTAAGCACGGCAGGGGTCTTTTCCGTCCAGTCGGCGCAGTGCTCGTAAAGCGCGTGAAGCAGGGTGCGCGCGGCGTTCATATAGCTCTCGGCGGCCTCAGGCTCCTCAGCCTGAATTGCCTTGGCAAGCTCGATCAGACCGCAGGCAGCGATGCCGTTGGCACAGTTGTCGATCAGATGCGGCTCGGCAGGCTGGCAGAAGTCTACGGGTGCAAGCATGTCCTCGGGCATATGGCTCAGGAAATAATCGGACACGCGGCGGGAGGCAGCGATGTATTTGCGGTCGCCGGTATGCAGGTAGCTCAGCATGAAGCCGTACATGGCCCATGACTGTCCACGCGACCAACTGCTGCCCGGCGCATAGCCCTGTCCGGCGGGCGTATCCTCAATGGCACCGGTTTCGGCATTGTAGCACAGAATGTGATACACGGAGCCGTCGGGCTTGAAGAAATTCTGGATTACATGGTCGGCATGAGATTTCGCTATCAGCGCGAAACGCGGATCGTGCGTATAGGCGCTCATTGTATACAGAAGGGGCAGGTTCATCATTGTGTCGATGATCGACCAGCCGGCACGTGTGCCGTCGTTATTGTCATTCCAGGCACGGATGAAGCCGTTGGGGTTATAGCGCCCGGCTAGGAAGTTTCCGGCGAACAGCATGCGATTCAGGCTGTCGGCGTTGCCGTCCAGAGCGTAGTGCACGCCGGAGTTGATCAGCCACAGGAAGCCAACGTCATGATGCAGAGTGTTGAAGTTCTTCAGAGCCTTGTCCATAAGCGTTTCGGCGCGCAGTGCTTCTGCACGATATACTTCTTTGCCGGTGGCTAGGTACATCTGCCACATTTCAGCCGGCCAGAAGCCGTTCGTCCACCAGTCAATGCCAAAGGATACCCATTCGCCGTCCTTCACGGTGTAGGGTATGCCGTTCAGCGTTTGCGCCTTTTGAATGCCATAGGTCATTTTCGCATCTAATTTTGATAGAACGCTGTTTGCCCAACTGCGATCGTCCACTGTAAATACCTCCCTTACGTTTGTACGATTTTATTATAGCAGATAAAGCAGAATACGCCAATTGGTTCAAATACTTTTTACACGGCAGGAAACCTGTTGGGCACAGCGAAATATACTGAGGCGGGGAAGTGTTCAAAGGATTGTGACGGGAAACTGAAAGGAATGTAACAACGAGCCACGGTGACAGGAGTTTCGGCTGCGCATGGCGAAGTGTATTTGTGCAACAACCGACGGAGGTGCAGACGTGGAGGAAACAAAGCGCACACTTGAAAAAGCATTTCAGCAACAGGGAACGGGGCTGGATATGAGCCGCATCGAGTGGCTTGACCGTACCGCGCAGCCATACCGCGAGCTTATGGCGTATTATCGCTGCGCGCTGATGGAGGTAGAAACGAAATTCAACGTGCTCAACCAGGAATTTTCGGTGCAGTATGATCGAAACCCGATCGAAAGCATTAAAAGCCGCATAAAGGAACCTGCGAGCATCCTGACTAAAATGGTGACGAGGCAATATCCGCTTACGCTGGAATCACTGGAGGAAAATTTGTGCGACGTAGCGGGCATTCGCGTGGTGTGCTCCTTCATTGAAGATATTTATATGCTGGCCGAATGCCTTGAAAAGCAGGATGACATAACGCTTGTTACGAGGAAGGATTATATCAAGAGTCCGAAGGACAATGGCTATCGAAGCCTGCACCTGATCGTGGAGGTGCCTATTTTCCTTCAGCATAAGAAAAAGCTGATGAAGGTGGAAATTCAGCTGCGAACCATTGCTATGGATTTATGGGCGAGCCTTGAGCACAAGATGAAATACAAAAAGCAGGTGCCCAACGCCGAGGAGCTTACGCGCAAGCTGAAGGAATGCGCGGAGATGAGCGCGCGTCTGGATGAGCAGATGCAGGCGATTCATCAGGGGCTGGTAGGAGACTGATTGAACCGGCGCGATTCCGATGTATACGGAAGCCGCGCCGGTTTTTCATATGCGTCAGCTCTGACTCTCGGCCAGCCACATGCGGCGAACGTTCTCATAGACCGCATCGGAATACGTATTGTTGCCGCTGGGATAGCAGGGGAGAAGCTGGTCTCCGGCAATGGCGGGATTCGTGCAGGCGTTATCATTGCGCCATGCGTCACGCTCGGCAGGATTGCGCAGATTCGGGATTTCCATCGGCATGCCGCCGTTCAGCATGGAACGATAGGCCAGAATGCCGCAGATTCCCATATCGACGGCGGTGTAAACGTCAATAGAGTATTTTAGGCCTTCCTCGCGTCCTAAAATCTTTTCAATGAAGAAGTGCGTGGCATAGAAATCGCTGCCGCCGTGTGTGGAATAGCGCTCGGCCAGATCGGCTCGCACGAATTTCTTCGGTGCATATTTTTCGGTCGTGCCTTTGCAGAGCGTATCGCCTTCACAGTATACCTGAAGCTCATCCGGCTGTCCCTCAGCAGCGGTGGGCGCGAAGCGCTGCGATTCCATGGAGCCCTTCGTGCCGTATACCTCGTAGTTGACCGAGCCCGGCTCGCGCTTCAGGTGGCCGTGAATGCTCTTCACAATGGCACCGTTGTCGAGCGTCAGCATTTCAATGCCGGCGCATTCGCCCATGAGAAGGCCCAGTGGAGGAACGGTTTCGTTTTGCTGAGTTACAAATCCGGTCACGCGCACAGGGCGGTGGCCCGTGATGGTAAGAATGGGGCCGATGGAATGCGTGCAATAGAAGGTCGGATACATATGGTTGCGCCAGTGATCTCTTTCACCGTAGGTTATGCCGGGCCAGATGCCGGCGCAGTCGTGAATGTATTCGCCCTCGGCATACATCACATCGCCGACGTCACCCCGTTCATAGCGGCGGCGCATTTCAAAGGTGTGGTCCATATAGCAGTAGTTTTCAGCGTAGGCGTACACTTTTCCGCTGCGTTCCACGGCTTCGATCAACTCGACGGCTTGCGCCATCGTTTCCGCAGGTAGAACCTCGCTTAGCACGTGCCGCCCGGAATCCAGAAGCCGTATGGCAAACGGCGCGTGCTCGTTGGCGTAGTTGGCAAGCACGACGGCATCCATGTCGTGCCGGAAGAAATCCTCGAAATCCGTATACAGTGCGATATGCATGCCGACCTTCTCGGCAGCCTCGCCGGCTTTTTTGAGCGCAGGCTCGTATTTATCGCACACGGCAACGAGCTCTGCATCCGGATGATGAATCAAAACGCTGATCATGGTCATGCCGCGATATGCGCCGAATACACCGATTTTTAGTTTTGCCATAAAGATACCTCCATATTATGGAATGATCGACTATAGTATAACGGTTTTAGGCACGCACGTCAATCTTTTTTTGCGGATTTGACGGTGTGCGCTTGCAAAGGCGGTAAAAAGGTGTATAATACCATCATACCGGATTCGGAGGGAACCAAATGATTTTTACCGTAACGTTGAACCCGGCTCGGGATCGCACAGTTATGATTCCGGGCTTTGAGGCGGGAAAGGTGAACCGTATAAAGGAAACGCGGGACGATCCTGGCGGGAAGGGCATCAACGTTTCGAAGGTGATCGCTGCTCTGGGCGGCAAAAGCGTCGCAATGGGTATTCTCGGCGGGCAGGCGGGGCGCTACATTCAGGGTTGCCTTGAGAAAATGGACATTGAGTGTGATTTCGTGAGAACGGCTGCGGAAACGCGCACAAATGTCAAGGTGGTGGATCCGGAACGGCATGTGACGACGGATATTAACGCATCCGGCGCGCCGGTATCGAAGCGAGTGCTGTCGCGGGTTTATCAAAAACTGGAATCGCGCGCGAAGCCGGGCGATATCGTTGTATTTGCCGGGAGACTTCCGGATGGCATGCCGCCCGAAATGCTGGCGGAATGGATTTGCACATTGGCACGACGGGACGTGCGTGTGTTTCTGGATGCGGACGGCGAGACGCTTCGGCAGGGGGTGAAGGCGTCGCCGTACCTGATCAAGCCGAACGAGGCAGAGCTTTCCGGTCTGCTTGGCGAAGCGCTGAACACCCCGGAGGAAATTTGCGGGGGCGCGAGGCGCGTGATGACGGAGACGGGCGTTCGGTTCGTTGCGGTATCCATGGGCGCGGACGGCGCGCTGTTTGCAAGCGGGAGCAGGGTATATCGCGGCGAGGGACTGCAGGTGAATGCACTGAGTACGGTTGGTGCAGGCGACGCCATGATGGCCGCGCTGGCATGGGGACTGGATGCAGGTATGCCGGAGTTAGACGTCTGCCGCAGGGCCCTGGCCGTAAGTGCAGCGTGCGTCACGTGTACCGGCACGCAGACACCGCCGCCGGAGATGATTCAAGCGCTCTATGAGCAGGCGAGGGTTATGGAATACAGGCCGATGGAAAAGGGAGATTGAGATCATGAGAAAGGTACAGATTCAGGGACATCGCGGCGCGTGTGCGTATGCGCCGGAGAACACGGTTCCGGCGTTCCAGATGGCGCTGGACATGGGCGCGGACGGTATCGAGTGTGACGTTCATCTGACGAAGGATGGCCGGTTCGTCATTTGCCACGACGACAGGATCGACCGTACCAGCGATGGCAAGGGCGCGATTGTAGAGCTTACGCTGGAAGAAATCAAGTCGCACGACTTCGGCGCGAAATTCGATGAGAAATACAAGGGGGCATCGGCGCCCACGCTCGAGGAGATGCTGGACGTCGTAAAGGTCATGAATCCGGTGAACATCGAGATTAAGGAGTTCGGCGGAAAATACAAGACCGACGAAGCGCTGAATCTCTTTTACGACGTGCTCAAAAAGTACGACATTATCGCAAATACCATCGTTTCCAGCTTCGATGCGCCGCTGATCAAGCGTCTCAAGCAGCTGCATCCGGATGTGTATACCTGCTTTTTGTATAATAAACGCCGCGCGCCCGCAGCCTATGCGCAGTCGTTGGGCTGCTCGGCCATTCATCCGTACCATAGAAACCTTAAGAAGGTCACCGTCGATAACGCGCATAAGCGAGGCCTGAAGGTGAACTGCTGGACGGCCAATGAGGAAGCCGATATTCGCCGCATGATTGAAATTGGCTGCGACGGCATCATCACCAACTACCCGGATCGCGCGATTCGAATTGCAGAGGAAGAATAAAGGTATAAACTGGCAAGCACCTCATGAACGAAAGGTTCATGAGGTGCTTTTTCAATTGGTTTGTAAACGAAAAATATACAAGGACGAATAAAATTTAACAGAATGCGTGTTTTTTTTTTTTTTTTGATGTAAAATGCGTTACGAATATATAGAAAGGAGTGTCGGCTATGCGTTCGCCTTAGGAATGGCAGGGACGATGATGCCGTTTACGCGGCGAGCATCGAGTTTTTTCTATACGCGGAATTCATGCGAGCGACGAAAGAGGAGGAAGACCATGAAAAAGCAACTGCGGAAACTTTTGTCTGCACTTTTAGTGCTGACGATGCTGCTGAGTGCGCTGCCAATGGCTGCATTCGCAGAGGAAACCGGTATCCCGGTGGTCGTGGATGTGCCCGCGGCAGAGGAGGAAACGATCGAGACACCCACAACTGAAGAACCGGAAGCGCTCACAACCGAGCCGACCGAGGCACCCGCCACCGAAGAACCGGAAGCGTCCGCTGCCGAGCCGAACGAGGCGCCCGCCACCGAAGAACCGGAAGCG
>CAZKQB010000037.1:25220-34391 GCA_964554795.1 uncultured Oscillospiraceae bacterium
CGAGGCGCCCGCCACCGAAGAACCGGAAGCAACGGCTGCTGAGCCGACCGAGGCACCCGCCACCGAAGAACCGGAAGCGACGGCTGCTGAGCCGACCGAAGTGCCCGCCGCGGAAAAACCGGAAGCGACGGCTGCTGAGCCGACCGAAGTGTCCGCAGTGGAAGAACTGGAAGCGACGGCTGCTGAGCCGACCGAAGTGTCCGCAGTGGAAGAACCGGAGGCATCGGCTGCCGAGCCGATTGACGAATTTACGGATGAGTTGGAGGGCGAGTTCACCGATCCGAATATGGGCATTATGCCGTTGTCGCTTGATATTGAGATGACAACTGACAACCGAGTCATGAAGATTTATGTCGATGATATTGTTATTGGGAAATCGTTTAAGATCGAATGGAGGAAGGTGGAATATGCAAACCATTATGAGATTGCAGTAGTTCGTATTAACAAGGAAGGAGAAGAAACCTATCTCACAAGCGGAACGAATAATCGTGAAGAAACATATGAACTTACATATACAATATCTGCGTCCGATGTACCTTCCGATACTGCGCGCTTCCGTATCTTTGTTTGTGCTGCGGCGGATCCCTATCCTTGTGACAATTCTCGGTTGCTTAAGCAAAACACAGTTACAATTTCTGCGAGCAGTGAAGAAAGGTCAGTGATGACTGTATCAATTGAGGGAGAGGCAGATAATAGAACGAAAGTTTGTTGGAAGGAGGTAAACGGTGCAGATTACTATTTGTACTCCGTGAGAGATATTACTGTCGACTCAAGTGTTTATGATCGTGTTAAAGCTTCGTCCAAGGACGGAAAATGGTATGTTTTTTGTATTGATGATGTGCTGCCTAGTCATATGTACAGAATTTGGGTGGGCGCGTATGATTCGGAAGATACTTTGCTTGCGTCACATCAGTCTGAAAATGTATTGCAGTTGAATTGCAATCATCCCGCTACAGTTGAAAAAGAAATAGGTGAGGCATTCTATAAGGATGGGGAGATTACGGCTACCCATCATACGGTTCACTGGAATTACAACGTTGTCTGCGAGTCATGTCAGGAGGTACTGGAAGAGAACAATAGTGGAATTCGCGAGGAAGAACACCAATATAGTACAGATGGAGTGTGCCGTGTTTGCTTTTATGCTGGGAGTGATTGCAGACATACGAGTAAGTCTAAGGCGAATATTGTCACGACGTATAAACCGGAGGACGAGAATACGCACACCAAAATTGAACAATTTGATGTGGTTTGCGATAGCTGCCATGCCGTTATCCCGCTTCGTTACGAAGAAACAATGGAAGAAAATCGTCAGGAAAAAACCGAAGGTCTTGAGCATAATTTTGTAAAGGGAACTTGCAAAGACTGTGGCTATATTAAGGCCGACGAGCTTACGATTACGGTTCAGCGCAAACAGTCTTCTGCCAATGTCGGGGAAACGATTGCGGCAGATGCGAGTATTGCCGGCGGCAGTGGTACATATCAGGTTTACTGGAAGGTATACTGCGGAGACGAATGTGTTAGCAGTGATGCAACGGGTGCGTGGATCACGGCTAAGGAGCATAGTGCCTCTTATACGGCAGACCGAGTGGGCAAGTGGTACTTTGAGGCCAGTGTCATCGATTCCGATAATGAAAGCGCGAGCGACACGACTCGAGCCATCACTGTAACGGAGGATGAATGCGAACACGATTACCAGAGAATTAAGCAAACCAATTTGACGGAATATGAGAACAGCAACGATTCTCAGCATCGCATCATCTATCATTATGCATCCATCTGCTCGCTCTGCGGAGACGTGAAGGGCACATGGATAAGCGACGAATTTGAGCCCCACTCCTTCGATGATGAGGGTGAGTGTGTTTGCGGTGCATTTGAGGAAACCGATCCGGATTGTGCACATGAATGGAATAGCATGGTTAAGGACGTTAAGGTTGAACAGACCAATCGCAATGACCGCATGGAAAAGCACATGGTAACAACGGTGTATGCGGATGTTTGCGGCGAGTGCGGCAGCAGGAGCAGTCATGAAGTAGTTGAGTACGTTGCCCATGTGTTCGATGAGAATGGAAAGTGTGAGTGTGGTTACATTGAAGTAACGGACGAATGCGATCACGCTACCACTGGCGTACAGGAGGGAAAGCCCGTTTACGAATTCTATGACAATGATCTTCATAGTGTGACTACGTATGAGCGTCATAAGTGCACGTGCGGTCAGGTGAACTATGTTAAGGAAGTATCGAATCTTCAAGCACATGTTTACGAGGGACGTAAGTGCAAGCTTTGCGATTATGAAAAAGAGTGCGACCACTCGACGACGCAGACGGTGATTGCTACATCTAAGCCAGCGAGAAAGGATAAGAACAATCATACCGTAACAGAAACCTATCAGGAGACTTGTCTCTGCGGAAAGATCAACAATACGGGAACCAGAACGGTCGATCAGCCGCATAGCTGGGGCTCTCTCCAGATCAGCTCAACGCATGTCGATGGACGCGGTCATCGCTGCTACTACAAATGCGCTTGCGGTGAGGAAAAGGATAACGGCTACACTTCTTTCGTAAAGAACTATGCCGAAAACAATAAATGTGCTGCCTGCCGGGCACGCTATGATCTCATAAAAGAGCTGCAAACGCTGTTGATTAAGCGTGGATATAGCGTAGGAAAAAGCGGCGTTGACGGAGTCTTTGGCAACGCCACCAAGGAAGCCATGAATGCCTTCCGCAAGGAAGTCATGGGACTTTCCGCAATCAATGACGTTGACGAAGCCACGATGGCGGCGCTGCGTGGTGGGGATGTTCTGCCTACGCCCGAAAGCACGGATGCTCCGGAAGCAACTCCTGCGCCAGTGGAGGCCATGGAGGTGTTGGAAACATTGTTGAAGAATGAGCAAATGTCGGATGAACTATTCAATCAGTTGATTCGAAAAGCATCTGATTATTTGAATGACGGTAAAATAACCCGTGAACAGTATGAGCAGTTCTGCTATTCGGTAGCAAAAGAACACAATTTCGAATGCGTATTTGGATTGGAAACAGATAATATTCAGTACGTGATTAATCCTGAGAAAGGATCTACCGTTGGTGCAAAAGTACTGTCAAAGGATATAGGAGACAAATTAACAGACCTTGTTGGATCGGCTGTATTTGATTCCTATGTTTCAGCTCTCGATCCTTTCTTATGAAGAGTTCGGACAAACGATGGACGTCTTTGCCACGGAATTTAAGGCTGATACGGAGAAGTGGGACGTCGATCTTCTGAACCAATTCAAACTGAATAACATGATTAAGGATGTATTGAAGAAGGCTTATGGAGAGGAAGTGGCAGAAGATGTTTTAGAGGGTAAGAAGAGGATAGATTCTCTTTCAAAAGACTGGGACAGCATGAAAAACGCATTTAGTAAACAGGAGGTTGCGCAGGCGGAGAAGCTGTTCAAAGCGATGTTTGGAGAGAATGAGTACTATGTGATGTCAACGTTGGAACTGAATATAAAAACTGGAGAGGTCAAGCTTGTTGAAGAACTTATTGATGTAAAAACATATGTAAAAGGAGAAATGGCATCAATTAAGCAAAAGCAGAAGACCTTAGAATCGTGGCTCGGAAACTATTTTGATAGTGGAAAAGTCAATATAACAAAAACTGTGAAGGACAAAGAGAAAGGAACAAAAAGAACGGAGCGGATAACATCAGCTGACGTAGATAAGTTCATGAAGAATCTAAACGGCTTCCTTGACGGGCTAAATAATGCTGCTGATTTTTACAACCTTTTTGCATCTAGAATGAACCTTGACAGGGAAAAGGTTATCGACTTTTGCGATACGCTGGATAACTGCGAAGGACTAACGGACGAACTGAATGCTGCAAGAAAGTTACTGAGGGCGGAGGTAAGCGAAAATGAAATCGAGCGATTGGGAGCAATAATAGCGGAATATGCTATGAAACTAGCAGTTAAGGAGGTTGGTAAAGCAGCTGTTGGTGCTGTCGAAACGGGAACCGGAGCAGCTGCAAGTCCTGTATATGCCGCAATGAAGGCATCGGCAGCGGCATGTAATATGACAATGGGAACAAAAGGGGTTGTTAGTAATACGAGGGGCATGACGGCACAATATGAGAACTATGAAGCAATGTACCAGAATTATCTCAGATTGCGTAAGCGCTATGAAGACAATCCAACAAATTCCCAAATGCGTGAAGACGCAAGGAATGCACTGACGTATGCTTTGCTATGCAACGTTAAAGCAGATGAGTATTATCTTGAAATGGCTAAGTCAGCGGAGAAATCATTTGCGGTAGATATTGCGGAAGTAATAACTGGCAACAAGTATACGGGTTTGGATAAGATCAATGAATTGAAGGGGATGATTAATACAGAAATATCGAATAGAAAGGCCCAACTCGAATTGCTCAAGTACGGGAAAATAACAAGCGATCTAGGGACTCCTAAGCGAATTGAGTTCACCGCATATGGGTGGAGTAGATTCTTCGATACGGAACTTCTGGGCGCTGGAGATAGATTGATTGATTCTTCAGAGGTATTCGAGAACACTTATATGTTCCGTAACGAGAATAGTACCCAATTTGCAGTGGATGGTCTGTACGAAAGCGTTCAATCCTTCTTTAGTGCTCAGACGGAAGATGGGGATGTACGTGAATTTGTCGTGCTTAAGAGCAGCACCGGAAGAAACTTTATTATAACAAAAAGCGCGTATGATTTTGTAAAACAAAGCAATGGTATTAGTTGACAATCTCGTATCGTGCTGATTACAGACCATTTGGCAAAGATTATGTAGTCACAAAAGAGAAAACCTACAAATCTTTTTACGATCACTTTCGCGCCAGGTACATCGTTGATCGGCGCGGTCTTCCGCGATTCGAGACCTTTGTAAACGAATGCGCAGGTTGGTTATGCCTGAAAAGAAGAAGCCGGAGGGAAACTTGTCTGGTGAAGACGGGCGCGCCTTCGGCTTTTCGCGTATGCGCACAGGCTTATTAGTCGGGTCGTCCGCGAGGATGCACAGCGCGCCATAGGCTATAAACGAGAACTCCGTTTCAAGCCTGACGAGCGCATGCATTTTTTCGTACAACAACATAGCCCTGCCCGAGAAGCCTTCTTGGGCGGGGTGAATCATTCCTGGCGAAGACCGCTTAACTTGACGAATCTATAAAGCTTACAGATGTAAAAGTTAAGCGTCTTCGGGAGGGGGCTCCCCCCTGAAGACAGAGGGAGCCTGAAGGGCGCTTACGAGTCGAGGGAATCGTCGCTGTATATCCGGAGGATGATCTCGCGGAGGTCGGCGATGAGCTTGTTGACGTCGGAGCAGAAGAAGCAGAGGTAGATGATGAACCTGAGCGTGCAGCAAAGACCTTTGCCATGCTCGCGGGAACGCATGTCCATCAGGAGCTTCTCGTGAAAGTCGGTTTGAGCGAGCTTTTCGGGCTTGCAGTCATTGGTGATACAACGGGTCAAGTAGTCGCGCAGGGTACATTTGCAAGAGTTCTTCATTCGGAGACACCTCAATTTCGTTAATGTACGCATAAAGCACATATCGTTTTAAGCACGGCAGGCGCTTGCGTCCTTTCGCGCAAAATAGGCGTACTCGTCGCCGTGCTCCACGGCGAGCTCGTTGCAGCTGCAGCTCGCGGTTTGTTTGAATGTGGAGCGACAGGAAACGTGTACAGGAAATCGCCTTCCTTCCGGTTGGACTGCAAAACAGAAAAAACGCCCTTTATACATGTGGCGCGCCGGGGAGAGATACCCAGGCGCGCCGGAAATGCATTTGTGCAGGATTATTCCAGCGGAGCAATGAGGAAGGCTGCCGGGATGCGGCGCGAGCAATCGAGACGGAAGCCGCTGTAGATTGAGGCATTGTCCAGATACAGGCAGGTAGAGGTGCCACCGTCGAGGTTTGCGGCGTTTACTGCGCCGAATTCGAGCATGATTTCGGCGAGCTCATCCAGAGACGCGCCGAGGCTGTCGGGCTCGCGGCCCTTCATGACGAGCATTAGCACGCGACCCTCTGCATCCTGACCAATCGCCGTGCGCGTGGTATAGGCAAGGGGCGCTTTTTCGTTATTTACGAGTTCGCCGTTCTGAACCAGCGCGTAATTGAAGGCCATTGCGTCGCGCAGCTTCAGCCCTTCAATTTCTGAGGACTGAAATTTTCCGATGATGAGCTTATCGTTTTCGTCAAATCCGATGACTACGCTTGAGGCCTGTCCCTTAGGCGTGTGCGCCTTTAGCTGCTTTCCCTGGCTGATGAGCAGACCAAACGGCGCACCGCCCTTTCCTGCGCCGCCCTTATCCTCGAAGCCGCCGCCATTCATGCCGCCGGCCGCATTGTACTTTTCGCAGAGATCGTCGATTCGCATGCCGGTGACACTGCTGCCAAACTTGTTGATCGTGCCGACGTACATGCGGGAGGGATCCTCCAGAATGGCCATATAGCCCGTGGAGAATTTCGCGGTTACGGGATGGATTGTGATGTCGTCGTGCTTGGCATTGTAGGACTCGGCCTTTTGCGCATCCGTTTCGTTCGGCAGCACGCAGAGATCCTGAAGCGACCAGGCATCCTCTGTGCTGCTCCTGCGGTAGGTAAGCTTCCAGCCACAGTGAAAGGTTTCGGTGGAACGGTCGTAGGAATAGACGATGGTAAAGTCGCAGTAGGCATTAACGGTGAATTCCGTGTCGCTGACAAGCTCCCAGCCGTCGGTTTTCAGATTGTCAACGGTGCGCTTGCTCGTTTTGCTGAACCAGCCGCCGTCAAATTTCCGAAGCTGATCGAACAGCTCGGTTTTGCGATCGAAGGGACTTTTGTTGCCGTAGAGGTTCAGGTTGTCGCAGCCGTAGTTGGCAAGCGCCTGTACGACGTTTAGCGCATGCTGTTCGTATTCTGTACGAAGAGCGTCCGTGTCGGTGACCGCGCTTTCTGCCATGCAGCTGAACGCGCTAACCACAAAGCAGACGGATAGAAGGAGAAGTGCCCATTTGCGTAAAATCGTCATTCATTAATACCCCCTTATAAAGGTGAGTCTATCTTACCACAGACACGGGAAAGCTTCAACCATGTTTTGTGCGAATATTTGCTGGCTTTTCCGCGGATACTGCAAAGCGGACACATGCAGGCAGTCTGTGCTGCGGGGAGGTTAGAAAAATGAAGACACAAAGCCGCTACGCTGCGCCGCCGTCGGCGCTGACGTATCAGCCCCACGCGGGAGACCGGGAAACGCGCACATGCGTGTTTGAACACAAAACGGAGCGCTGGCAGAGAGGAGATGAGGCGAGGTGAACGGAAAGCAGATGCCGGATGCGAAGGCATACAGTGAAATGGTTGACCAGCTTACACCGAAAACTCCGAAGCTGAAGGGGTTTTTAAGAGCCTTCTGGGTCGGAGGGTTGATCTGCACGCTCGGGCAGGGCATTAGCGCGCTCGGCGGAGCACTGGGACTTTCCTATCAGCAGCTGCCGATGTTTTCGTCGTCGGTGCTGGTATTTCTGGGTACCACACTCACGGGCATCGGCGTGTACGACAAAATCGGGAAATACGCGGGCGCTGGTTCCATTGTGCCCATTACGGGCTTTGCCAATTCCGTATGCGCCCCTGCGATGGAATTCCGCCGCGAGGGGCTAGTGCTGGGTGTGGGCGCAAAGCTGTTTTCAATTGCTGGGCCAGTGCTGTCCTATGGTATTTCAGCCAGCGTGATTTACGGGCTGATCTTCTGGCTTACGGGGGTGATCGGATGAGACGCGAGGGCAAGCGCACGTTTTTCTATGAAAATGGCGCGTGGATTCGTTCGCGCGCCTGCATGGCTGGACAGAAGGAGGCGGATGGCCCGCTGGGAAACACATTTGATCAGATTTTGGAGGATGACCTTCTGGGACAGAAAAGCTGGGAATTTGCCGAAAGCGAGATGCTTCGGCGAACGGTGGAGCTTTGTGCGTCCAAGGCGGAGATGCCAACTGGCGACATTGACGTGATGCTGGCGGGAGACCTGAACGCGCAGATCATCTCGGCGGGCTTCGCTGCGCGCCAGCTGGGTGTGCCGTTTCTGGGGCTGTATGGCGCATGCTCTACGATGACGGAGGCATTAGTGGTTGGCGCAGCGCTGGTGTCGGCGGGGTATCTCAGAAATGCTATGTGTGCGGCCAGCAGTCATTTCTGCACGGCAGAGCGTCAGTTCCGCATGCCGCTGGAAATGGGCGGGCAGCGTCCGCCCTCGGCGCAGTGGACGGCAACCGCCTCGGGAGCCGTGCTTCTGAACGAAACGAAAACGGGCTGTATGCGCGTTACGCACGGAACGGTGGGCCGCGTGATCGATCTGAAGATAAAGGATGCGAACCATATGGGCGCGGCCATGGCGCCTGCCGTGGCGGACACAATCTGCGCGCATTTTGAGGATACTGGCCGCTGCGAACGCGATTATGATCTGATCGTGACCGGAGACCTTGGTAATATTGGGCGAGAACTGCTGCTGGAGCTGCTCGTGCGTCGCGGCGTGCCGATAGGCAATGAACGGCTGATGGACTGTGGTGCAAGCCTGTTCGGCCCGGAGCAGGATGCGCATGCAGGAGGAAGCGGGTGTGGCTGCATTGCCAGCGTACTGGCTGGGCACGTTTTGAATCGAATGGAGTGCGGCGAGCTCGGATGCTTGCTGGCGATCGGCTCTGGAGCGCTTCTGAGCCTGGTTTCGTCGCAGCAGGGAGAGAGCATACCCTCCATTGCCTATGCGGCGGCGATTGAAAGGAGTGAGCGCTCGTGAATGAGCTTCTGATCTATGTAAAGGCATTCGTGGTAGGCGGTCTGATCTGCTGCGTGGGGCAGGCGTTGCTCATGTATACCAGGCTGACGAGCGCGCGAATTCTGGTGCTGTTTGTGGTGTCAGGCGTGGCGCTGACGGCGCTGGGCATATACAAGCCGCTGGTCGATTTTGCGGGCGCAGGGGCGACGGTTCCGCTGACGGGATTCGGTTATTCGCTGGCTACGGGTGCGCATGATGCCGTGGTGGAGCATGGGATTTTAGGCGCGTTTACAGGCGGCGTTATGCAGACAGCGGCGGGTATCACGGCGGCAGTGCTCTTCGGGCTTCTGAACGCGCTGATCTTTCGGCCAAAAGCCAAGTGAGTGTAGGTTTGTCAAACATTTTGTACACCAACCCGTGAGAGCCGTTCCCTTGGTG
>CAZKQB010000038.1:0-34226 GCA_964554795.1 uncultured Oscillospiraceae bacterium
ACTCAGTGTTTTCAAGGCTTTTTGATGGTGCGGGAAACAGGACTTGAACCTGCACACCGGCTGGTAAAGGAACCTAAATCCTTCGCGTCTGCCAATTCCGCCATACCCGCACAATATGATATATTTTATTATACCGCCATGGTCGGCGTTTGTCAAGAAATTTGCGTTGCGAAAAACGAACATTGTACCTTATAATGGTATGCGCCTAACATTTTATTGGAGTTGACAAAACATAAGCATGAAAAAATTCCTCGCCGTTGGAGCACAGCGGGAGGAGGAAACGATTTAACATATGTACTCCTAACGTTTCTTTTTGATCTTTCGGTAGCTTACAATAAACATCGCTACATAAAACGGCACTACGCAAACAGTAACAATGCACCATTCTCCAAATGTTATGCCCGGTCTCAAATAGTGAATCTGGAACCAAACAGAGAGTGCACACCATGCGCACATTCCGAAAATAACAAGCTTTTTTTCATAAATCAGTCATCTTTTCCAAGTCGATTTCTGTCTGGTATTTGAGCTCATTACCAATTATGCCGAAAATACCGCTCTGAAGATTGCTGTAGAGCTACAATTCTTAACAACCTCGGAGTGTCGACCATTGAAAAGAGGCTATAGCAAGACGCGGTTTGCGCAACTGATCGTACACTTCTAACTTCAAAGCCCGCCAGAAAACGCTTGCCAGCCGGTAGGCCCGCATTCCGAGCGGAGCTCGCCCGTTCAGTAGCTTTACGAAGGGCTGCAGCAAAGCCGCCACAGCCCTCCGCAAAGCTCTTTCCCTCAGCTCCTTCATTCTCACCTCATGCGTTTAGCAATGAGCCCCTTATGCCTGCGTCTGTTCTTTGCGAATTTCCTTCAGACGCTTCATGACATCGTTTCCGCCTCGCCCAAAATAATCATGCAGACGGCGGTATTCGGCATACAGCTTCTCATACATGGCGCTGTTCTTCGGGGATGGACGGTACACGGTAGGCAACGTTCCACCCATTTCCTTCGCCGCATCTTCGATTGTATCGTATCCACCCGCCGCTTTTCCGGCCGCTACCGCGCCGAACATAGCGCTGCCAAGTGCCGGCGTCTGAGTAGAACGGGCAATGTGAATCTCGCGTTTGAGCACGTCGGCGTATACCTGCATAAGAAACGGATTCTTCTGCGAGATTCCGCCGCAGGCATACAGTTTGTCGATTGCTACGCCACTTTCCTCAAAAGTATCGATAATCATGCGCGTACCATAAGCCGTAGCTTCGATCAGCGCACGATAGATATCCTCCGGCTTGGTCGTCAGCGTCATGCCAATCAACATACCGGTCAAGTCTACGTCCACGAGCACGCTACGGTTTCCGTTCCACCAATCAAGCGCCAGCAGACCGCTCTCTCCGGGTTTCTGCTTCTCGGCAAGCCTTGTCAAATACTGATGCGCGTTCATATTCAGCTTTTCAGCCTCGTGCGCATAGGCTTCCGGAAAACAGTTTTCCGCAAACCAATTGAAGTGATCGCCTACGCAGCTCTGCCCCGCTTCATAGCCCATCAGGCCGGGAACCACTCCGTCCTCCACCACGCCGCACATGCCCGGCACGATGTGCTCTTCGTCCGAGAGCATGATATGGCAAGTAGACGTGCCCATGATCATCAGCATGGAGCCCTTCCCTGTCAGCCCTGCCGGCGGCAACGACACATGTGCATCCACATTCGCCGTAGCCACGGCAATGCCCGGCTTCATTCCCATCTTCTCTGCCATTTCCTTCGTCAGCTCGCCTGCCTTACTTCCGATGGACGTGACCGGGCCGAGCTTCTCTTCTACCACATTTTCAAGAAGCGGATGGCATGCCTTCAGGAATTCCTTCGACGGATAACCATCCTTCTTGTGCCAGATCGCCTTATAGCCAGCCATGCAGCTGTTGCGCGTTTCCACACCCGTCATGCGCAGAATCACCCAATCTCCAGCCTCCATGTAACGATCGGTTTCGGCATACAGCGCCGGATCCTCCTCGGCAATCTGCCAGAGCTTGGGAAACATCCATTCGGAGGAAACCTTTCCGCCGTAGCGTTTCAGCCATTTCTCTCCGCGAGCTTCGGCGATGGCGTTCAGTCGATTCGCCTGATCCTGTGCCGCATGATGCTTCCAAAGCTTCACATACGCATGCGGATTGGACGGATACTTCCAGCACATCGGCTCGCCCGCCTCGTTGATGGGAATCACGGTGCAGGCGGTAAAATCGACGCCAATGCCAACCACGTCATTTTTGTCGATACCCGCATTTTTAACAGCCTGCGGCACAGCAGTTTCCAGTGCCTTCAGATAGTCGTCCGGATGCTGTAGCGCCCAGTCCGGCTTCAAGCGAGTACCGTCAGGAAGTCGTTCATCCATTACGCCATGCTCGTATTCATATACTGCCTCGCCAACCTCGCGGCCAGTGCCGATTTCCGCTACAAGCGCACGCGCCGAAAGCGTTCCGTAGTCAATGCCGATTGCGTACTTTCCCATCTTTACATCCTCCTCCGTTACATCTGGCCTATCAGCGTCGCCGCGATCAGAATATGGCACAGATAATACGTGGGCAGAATCCACTTCTGCACGCGCTGTATGCC
The DNA here is from genome assembly GCA_964554795.1 of uncultured Oscillospiraceae bacterium. Lineage (GTDB taxonomy): Bacteria > Bacillota > Clostridia > Christensenellales > Aristaeellaceae > SFHK01. The sequence continues at coordinate 2,596 of CAZKQB010000038.1, forward strand.
CATGAACGTGTGAAGCCCGATAAGCGTATCCGAAAAAACAATCATGAAAATGCCAACCTTGAACAGCGTAAGCGCCGATCCCAGCGAAACCGACAGCACCGCCGCCGAAATCAACATATACATTGCCAACGCCACGCGCAAAGGCATTCCCTTTACATGCAGATAGATCCCCTTCCATAGGAAGACGGAATACCCGAGCACCAACACAATAGCCGCAGCGACGCTGAGAATGCCCAGACTCGCCTCATGCGCTGCATAGATCAAAAAGCCGACGTGTGCAAGGAAGAAACCGCCAACGCCCGCAACAAACCGCACCGGGTTTCCATTCTGATGCGCCAGCAGATAATCACCGACGATTGAAAATGCGAACCCCAGCGCTATCACGCCGCTCATCGGAGCTCCTGTAAATAATGCAATACCCAGACAAGCAAGCGTAACCAGTGCACTGAACACGTACTTTTGCGTCACAAAACGCAGAACCATGATCGCCGCCGGAATTAGAAGCAACAGCCAAACGGCTTCATCCATGCGCAGGAACCTCTCATTCACCCTCATCCGCGTCCACGATGTGGAATGCAGCAGCTCTTCCAAGCCGATTCATCACAGCAAGACCAATGTCTTCCGCAGCCACGGCTTCCGAAAAAATGGTGCTCACGTGCTCCGCGTCCATCTCCCGCAGCGCGTCAAACAGGCGGTTTGCCATGTCCTTTGCATCCGCCCCCAGCGAAAACACATGACGCGCTCCATACAGTGGAATATGCGGCTCCAGTGCCAGTATCCGCTTCTCGCCGTTGCTTTCGTCATACAACGCGCAGATTTCCTTCGCAACCCTTTCCGCACTGCCCTTCACGATCACAAGCGAGCCGTCCGGCGCGTAATGCTTGTACTTCATCCCCGGTGAGCGCACAATTTCACCCTGCTTCAGCGGACGCAGCACACTCCCGTCCACCTCAACCTCACCCAGCACATCAGCGATCATCCTCGGCGTAACGCCGCCGGGACGAAGGACACGCACTGGCGTACTGCGCACATCGACAACCGTCGATTCAAGTCCTACATCGCATGCGCCGCCATCAATGATCATCGGCACACGCCCATCCATATCGGCAAGCACATGCGCCGCCGTCGTGGGACTGGGCTTGCCAGAAAGATTCGCACTGGGCGCAGCAATCGGCACGCCGCAAGTCGTAATGAATGCCTGTGCCACAGGATGCGACGGGAACCGTACGCCGACACTGTCCAGCCCTGCCGTCGCTTCTATCGAAATTCCATCTGCCTTGTCCATAATCATCGTAAGTGGACCCGGCCAATAAGCGTCTGCCAGCTTACGCGCGTTTTCCGGCATATCGCCAGCAATCACCCTCGAAAGCTGATCGAGCGCCGAAATATGCACGATCAGCGGATTGTCACCCGGACGCCCTTTGGCCGCAAAGATGCGCTTCATCGCTTCGCCGTCCAATGCGTTTCCGCCCAGACCGTATACCGTTTCCGTTGGAAACCCAACCACCTGTCCGGCCCGAATCAACGCGCTCGCTTCCTCCAGCACCTGAGCGTTCGGCTTTACCACTCTTGTATTCATGTGTTCTCCATCAGCTTCGTTTGCTCAGCAAGGATGAGCTTGTCGATCAGCTCGTCCAAATCACCATTCATAATGTCGTTTATCTTGTATAGCGTAAGCCCAATCCGATGATCGGTCACGCGCCCCTGCGGGAAATTATACGTGCGAATGCGCTCCGAACGATCACCAGAGCCCACCTGCAAGCGTCGACGATTGGCATATTCGCTATCTGCCTGCTCGCGCTGCATCTCATACAGACGGCTACGCAGCACCTGCATAGCACGCTCGCGATTCTGAATCTGCGAACGCTGATCCTGCGAGGTAACCACAAGGCCAGTTGGTATGTGTGTAATGCGCACGGCCGAATCGGTGCGGTTTACATGCTGTCCGCCCGCGCCCGACGCCCGATAGGTATCTATGCGCAGATCGTTCGGCCCAATGCTGACCTCCACGTCCTCTGCTTCCGGCAAAACGGCCACCGTTGCCGTAGATGTCTGCAATTTGCCGTTAGACTCAGTGACCGGCACGCGCTGCACGCGATGAACACCACTTTCGAATTTCAGCCGTTCAAACACATTCTTACCCTTCACGGACATGATTGCTTCTTTAATGCCGCCTAGCTCCGTCTCGCCGCCCTCGATCATCTCCGTCTTCCAGCCGCGCGTCGCAGCATAATGCGCATACATGCGCACGAGTTCCGCACCAAACAGCCCAGCCTCGTCTCCACCCGCACCCGCACGCACCTCGATAATAGCGTTGCGACGATCGTCCGGGTCTCTGGGGAGTAAAAGCAACCGCGCCTCCGCCGTTGCCCTGTCCAGCTCGGCGTTCAGCTCCGCAAGCTCCTCGCGCGCCATTTCTGCCATATCAGGATCATCGCCGTCCGCCATTTCCTGCGCTTCTTCAATGTGCCTACGTAGCTTGCCATAGGCCTTCGCTGCCGTCGCCATCTCCTCCATATCGCTGTGCTCGCGCATCAGCTTCTGGAACAGCGCCGTATCAGCAATAACCTCGGGCAACGTAATTCGAATTGAAAGCTCCTCGTATCGTCCTTCGATTGCCTCCATCTGGCGAGCAATCCGATCCTTTTCACTGTATGTTGCGTTTTCCATGCGTCTCTATCGGCCCCTTATCCATACCACGCGCTCCACGCCAGGAATATCCTTCACCGTCCCGCTCGCGGCACACATGGCGTTTTCGCTCATCAGGCGCAAAACCTCTGTTGCCTGCCCGTCGCCAACCTCGAACAGTGCACACCCGCCGGGCTTCAGATGCCTGTAAACACCGTCAGCCAGACGGCGGTAAAATTCCAGTCCATCCTCGCCGCCCAAAAGCGCTGTTCGCGGCTCGTGCGCCACCTCGGTTTGCAAACAACACATATCGTCCGCAGTCAGGTATGGCGGATTGCATAGAATCGCATCAAACCGCTCCCCTGCTACCGGCGCAAATAAATCGCCCTGCAAAAAACGAACTTCCACGCCATTCAGGCGCGCGTTCACACGCGCAACGTCCAGAGCATTCAAGCTTATATCCGTCGCCGTTACGCGTAAACCCAGTTGCAGACGCGCGACGGAAACGGCAATTGCACCGCTACCAGTGCACAGATCGAGCACCTCCGCACCGGTATGCCCGCGCAGAAGCATAAGTGCCTGCTCGCACAGTGTTTCCGTATCCTGCCTCGGAATCAGCACGCGCGAATCCACAACGAATTTCAACCCCATAAAATACGCTGCGCCCTCGATATACTGAAGAGGCTCGCCGCTCAGCCGACGGGAAAGACGCCCATCCAGCTCTGCACGCTGCTCTATGGGTATTTCATTTCCACAGATTCCCGCCAGCCTTCCGGGCTCAAGCCCGAGCACCCCGCACACCAACAGGCGCGCATCGACCTGTGCGTCGGGATTTCCCACCCGTTCAAGCTCGGCACGCGCCCCCGCCATCCATTCGCCGAAGGTCATTCTACCTCCGCCGTGCCGGCCTCTTCCTTATTTTCGTAATAGCTCTCGGGCAGGGGCTTTTCCCAACCCAGCGACACCTTCAGGGCCACAAGCGCCACCTCAAGCATTTCGTCATCCGGCTCCGCAGTGGTCAGCTTCTGCGTCATCAACCCCGGCCACTTCAGTGCCTTGATCACTGGCGTATCCTCCGCGCGGCCCAGCCATTTCAGCACCTCATACGAAACGCCAGCCACCAGCGGCAGAAGCGCCAGCTTGCACACAATGCGCAGGAAGATATTTGCATTGATTACACTGCTACCCGCAATTTCACTGAACAGCGTAAACAGCAAAATGGAAATAACCATCACGATCATCAAGAAGCTGGTACCGCAGCGCGGATGCAGCGTAGTATACTTACGCGCATTCTCGACCGTCAGCTCCTCGCCGTGCTCGTAGCAGAAAATCGACTTGTGCTCCGCACCGTGGTACATAAACACGCGATGAATCTCCTTCATCCGCGAGCAGAAGTACACATACAGCAGAAATACGCAAATGCGAATGACACCGCCAATCAGGTTCACGACCAGCTCGGAATGAATTGCCTTGCGCACCAGCCATTCCAGTGAAATGGGCAACACGAAGAAAAGAGCGATTGCCAGCAGAATCGCCAGCACAACCGCGCACGCCATCATCACGTCGTCCGGCTTCACATGCAGAAGCTCCGAAACCTTCTTTTCAAACTTCGTCGGCTCCTCTGCTTCCATTCCAGCCATATCCGCCGATTCGGTAAGCGTCTTCATGCCATCCACAAGCATGATCACAAAATTGACCACACCGCGAATAATCGGCCAGCCCATCCATTTATGCTTGTTCGCCGGGTTTTTAATCGGCTTGGTCACATAAGTAATGGTTCCGTCTGCCTTGCGTACGGCGATGGCAGAGCACTCGGTGCCCCGCATCATCACGCCCTCCATGACCGCCTGCCCGCCCACCGATGGACGCTGATTCGGATATTTGCCCGTCCACCACCAGTGAAACCTTTCTTTAAAAGTACTCATGTGTTCTCCTTTCGCAAATGCAATAAAAGAAAACAGATCGGACGTGTGCCCGATCTGTGAAAGCCTGTGAGCACGCCAAAGCTCAGCATTGCAGATTCTGCAATTACATGCCGTAGCGCTTCTTGAAACGATCGACGCGTCCGCCGCTGTCAACCAGCTTCTGCTTTCCGGTGTAGAAGGGATGGCACTTGGAGCAGATATCCACGCGCAGCTCCTTCTTGGTGGAACCGGTTTCGAAGGTCTCGCCGCAAACGCAGCGAACGATCGCCTTACCGTAGTTGGGATGAATCTTCTCTTTCATTCGTTTTCACCTCTCATGCACAGACTCGCAGTCCGTACAAACCGGATTGTCATGCACTCGGCGCGCACGGCATCCAGTGTCGTCATGCATCTATTAGTATATCACATTGCTCCCAGTTCTGCAATGCCTTTTTGCGATTTTACACGGAAGCAACCTTAGCGACTGCCGAGCGTGAAGCCCTCCTTTTGCCAGATGGCCGCCCAGCCCTTCATTCGCGTAAGGAAGTCCGCGTTCGTCCGCGTCTTTTCCATCAGCTCGATCAACTGTTCAGTCGTATCCTGATTGCCTCCGGAGGACAGCACGCGGCGCATCTGCAGCGCCCCCTCCGCCTCCTCTGGCGTGTACAGCAGCTCGTCGCGGCGCGTACCAGACTTGTTCAGATCGACGGCCGGGAAAATGCGCTTCTCGGACAGTTTTCTGTCCAGATGCAGCTCCATGTTGCCGGTTCCCTTGAATTCCTCGTAGATAATGTCGTCCATACGGCTGCCCGTTTCCACCAGTGCTGTGGCAACGATCGTCAGACTGCCACCGTTTTCAACGTTGCGCGCCGCACCAAAAAAGCGCTTCGGCTTATACAGCGCGCCCGGATCCAGACCGCCAGACAACGACCGACCGGTCGGCGGGATCACAAGGTTATACGCACGCGCAAGCCTCGTAATCGAATCCAGCAGAATCACCACATCCTTGCCGATTTCCACCAGTCTTTGCGCATGCTCCAGCGTCATTTCGCTCAGACGCGTGTGATTTTCCGGCATCTCGTCGAAGGTGGAATACACCACCTCACCCTTGACGGAGCGCTTAAGGTCAGTTACTTCCTCCGGGCGCTCATCGATCAGAAGCACGATCAGGTGTATTTCAGGGTTGTTCTCCGTGATGGCGTTGGCAATCTTCTTAAGGAGCACCGTTTTGCCTGCCTTCGGCGGAGATACGATCAGCCCACGCTGTCCTTTTCCAATGGGTGCAATCAGATCAATGGCTCGCAGCGCAAGATCGTTGTCGCCCGTCGTCTGCTCCAGACGAATGCGCGTATCAGGGTAAATGGGCGTTAGCTCCTCAAACCGCGGGCGCCGATAAGATTCCTCCGGTGGGCGTCCATTGATAGAGCTGATATAAATCATAGCCACATAACGGTCGCCCTCACGCTGCGGACGCGTCTTGCCCTCTACGTAATCGCCCACGCGCAGAGCAAAACGGCGAATCTGAGTGATGGACACGTACACGTCGTTCGTGCCCGGCAGATAATTATCGGCTCGCAGGAATCCATAGCCATCCGGATGAATCTCCAGAACACCTGCACCGTCGCCATAATCCGTGCTTTGCACATAATTCGCGCTCGTATTTTCGCTCGTCGCCGGACGAAATGTCGATGCGCCTTCTGCCGCCGCATCTCTGGGTGTTGCCGCCTCCGCAGACAACACGTTTCCTTCCTTCTGCGCCGGATGCAGCGGCGCATCCGGCGCCGCAATCGCCCGGCGTTCGGGCGACGCAAACTCCGCGCCCCGGTTTACAAAGGGACGATTTGGTGCCACGCCAGTGCGGGTATATACACCTCTTGTTGGAATCGTCTGCGCATTTTCGCTACGCGCGACAATCGGCCGACCCGGCTGTGCCTGACCATCCTGCGGAGCATGCGAATACAGCGGACGTTGCCCGTCTCCCTGCCGCTGATACCCATTCCTTGCGATTGTCTGACCATCCGCGCTGACGACCGGCCGACCATACGGCCGCTGCTGATACAAGCCGCCGTTCTGATACGTATTGTTCTGATATTGACCGTTCTGATAATTCGTATACCGCGGCTGGAAACGGGGTCTATAGTCCGTTTGCGAGGTGGGCGTAGCCGGAGTTGCGCGTGGCTCTTCCTTGCTATCCGCAGTCGTGCTCGCATCCGTTTTTTCTTCTGACACGCTGGCCGCAGGCTTCAGCGCATCCGCATGATTCTCCGATTCTTTGAGCGCACCGGCCATTTCTACAGCCGTCTCTCTCGGTTTCTCCGTGCCGTCAAGCGCCTCTGCCTTTTTCGGTTCTGCGGACTCGCTGACTATTTCCAGTTCTTTCGGTTCTTCCTTCCTGCTAACCGTCTCTATCTTTTTCGGTTCTGCAGACTCACTGACCGTCTCAGGCTCTACCCTTTTCGTCTCTCCAGACTCGCTGGCCGCCTCAGGCTTTTGGGGTTCTTCCGTCCTGCTAACCAACTCTGCCTTCTGGTTTTCCCCCCGCTCACCGACTGTCTCCGGCTCTGCCATTTTCGGTTCTATGAACTCGCCGACCTCCGCTGCTTCTGCCGCGCCGGCCGTCGCTGAAATCGCCTTTCTCGGCTTTATCGCCTCTTCGCCCTTCTCCGCATCCGCCCTTGTAGGTTCTTCCGGCCTGTCGCCAGCCTCCGAAATTACCTCCTTCGGCACACCATCGATATCAGAAGCCGCTTCCTTCGGCATTTCCGATACCACTTTCCTCGATTTTCTCGGCGCTTTTACCGTCCTTGAAGCCATCCCTTCCGGCTCTGCGGACGCTTCCGGAGAATCGCCTATTTTTTCTATCACGGATTCGCCGCTTGCCTTCTTGCCCGTGCCACGTCTGCCACCGGCAGTGCGCGACGCTTTCTCTGTGGCTACCTTTTTCATCTTTTCAATTTTAATTTCTTTAGATTCCGATGATATATCTGCCCCGCGCTCGGCTTCTGCGCGCATACGCTTTGCCGCGGCTTCGGCTTCGCGCTGTGCGTCGGTCTTCCGCGGTCTGCCTCTTGGGCGTTTTACCGGCACTGTTTCCACATTTTCAGGAGCCGGATTTTCTTCCTTCTTCTCAATAACAGGTGTGTTTTCCAAAACCGCTTCCTCGGAAATCGGCGGCTTCTCCATTTTTAAGGCTGCTTTTGAATTATCTGTGCTTTTTGTTTTTTCAGTGTCCTGTAAACCCTCGACAGGTTCAGCTTTTGTTATTTCGTCCCCCGCTGCATCCGGTCTTTCAGCGCGCAATTCGTCTGCCCTTGCTGCTGTTTCTTCCTGAATGCTCTGGTCAACCGCTGCTTCTGCGCGGCCGTGCTCCTTCTCCAATATCCGTTGTACGATCGTCATCTTACTCGCGCCAGCAGGCAGCTTCACCCCATTCTGCTTGGCTAACAGACGAAGTGCCGCCACCGTTTTTGCGTACAGCGTACGATAATCCAATTTCTCAACCTCCCACTCTCAAGGGATTCAGGCTCGACTCAATATAAGCAAATCCGCCAGTTCATATGACGGAATCAACCTTCACCGCAACGGTGACATCCCGCGTTACCGCCTGCTCAACCCAATGCTCAAGCCGGTCATATATACCGCCGCGCATCGGCTTCAGCGCGCATTTTTCCATGATTGAACGAACATTCTCCGTCTTCAGCGTGTTGACATTATAGGCGACCGCTACCGCGCCGCCCGTCTTCAGCGCATCGCGCCACGACGGAATCGTGCGGAAAAGCAACGCTTCAAAGCTCTGCCTTGCTCCGCCTTCGCCGCCCGGCGCATGCTGCACACCATATGGAAGATCGCACACAATCAAGTGCTGGCTCTCCCTGCCGACTGCCGCCCCTGCAATCGCTGCGTCCGCCTCGCCAACGCGCAGTACCGTATTTTCACAGTTCACCGTTCGGAAGGGTACGGCCTTATGTCCCTTCACCGTCGCTGACATCTGCTTTTTTTCGTGCTTCAAACGATGGTACTGAAGGTATTTCTCGTAATAATCCAGCAAATCATGAATCGCCTTTTTATCGACGTCTAGCCCCGTGGCATTCCATCCACGATTCAGCGCCTGAAACAGCGTCGTGCCACGCCCGCACATGGGATCCAACAGCTGAAGCCGTTCCTCCCCTTTGAATGCTGAGGAATGCAGTGCCAGATTGATCAGCTGCTGCGTAAAGCGTTCATTTGTTTTTCCCTTGTATTTCTGAACGAACGGTAGGTCTGCGCCGATTCGAGCCGGATTTACGCCCGACAGCGGCAAAAAGCTTCCGTCCTCCTGAAGAACTCCGAACCAGTATGCAAGCGAATGCGTCAGGATGCGCCGAACCTCTGTCTCCGCGAGAAATGCGTTTCTTGTGGAAAACGCCAGCACTCCAACGCCGGAAAGCTCCCGATACTCGCATTTTTCCAAAATTCCCACGGAAGCAAGGATCATTTCAAGTTCCGCTATAGCCGGTGTGCGCACTGCCGCTCCATAGCGTGCGTTCGCATACGGCCAAAGAAGCAAGGCATATGTCACGCTTCCCACTCCGGTATGTATTTCTTTTCAAAAATCATCTTCTGTGAAACACCAAATGGCCCCTTTGTTTGACAAAGGGGCCGACATGTCATTAATACTTGCGTTTACGAGCGGCTTCCGCCTTCTTCTTACGCTTCACACTGGGCTTTTCGTAATGCTCTCTTTTTCTGGCTTCGGCAAGGATGCCGGAACGAGCAGTCATGCGCTTGAATCTTCTCAGCGCGCTTTCGAGAGACTCATTATCCCGAATACGGACTTCAGACATTGTTTTCCCTCCCCTCGCGATTGCTGGCACTCATTGCCAATGTAGCATGGGGTGCGCTACAGAGACTATTATACCGTAAATCCATGCTACCGTCAAGCGGTAGCTTCCATTATATTTTGGTGACTTCAGCGCGTTTATGTGACTTTTTTGGAAACTAATCCATTTTCTCAGACATTTTCCGTCCGCCCAGCAGATGCACATGAAAATGCTTCACCGACTGGCATGCGTCGGCTCCGGCATTCGTAACTAAGCGGAAGCCGTTTGTCAATCCCTCGCGCTTTGCGAGCTCGGAGGCCACCTTCAGAACGTGACCGGCCAGCGCGCTGTCCTTTTCCGTACATTCGGCAACGTCTGCCACGTGTACCTTTGGAACGACCAGAATATGTACGGGGGCCTGCGGATTGATATCCCGAAACGCATAGCACCGTTCATCCTCATACACCTTGTCAGACGGAATCTGTCCCGCAATGATTTTGCAGAAAAGGCAATTGTCCATTGTATCTCACCTCCGCTCTTCGCTGAGAATCGTGCCGACGGTAAGCGTGCCCTGCGTTTCCCCAATGCGTACCCTGCGAATTTCGCCCGGCTGCGCCTCTGCACGCACGCGCACATACTCCCGGGTATACCCTTCGGCTTTCCCGTCGGGGGACACGGTTTCAAAAAGAACCTCTTTCTCCGTGCCCTTCAGTGATTTGACGTATGCAATTTCCATTTGGTTCCCGATTTCAATCAGTTTGTTTGCACGGTTTTTTTTCACTTCCTCCGGAACCTGCCCGGGAAGCCTGTCTGCCACCGTGCCCGACCTACGGGAATATGGGAACACATGAATGCGCGCAAAGCCAATCTTCCGAAGGAAAGCCTCCGTCTCTGCGTGCTCCTCATCCGTCTCTCCGGGAAAACCGGCGATGACGTCGGTTGTGATTGCCGGGTTCAAAAAATATGCGCGCAGCGTATCCGCTGCCTGCCGGTACTCATCCGCTGTATAGCGCCTATGCATACGCTTCAAAACGCCGTCTGATCCGCTTTGCAGCGAAAGATGGAACTGCGGACACAGCTTGTCAAACCCGCTCAGCTCGCGCGCGAATGCCTCCGTGACTACCTTGGGCTCCAGGGATCCCAGACGAATGCGCATCACACCTGGAGTTTCCTGCACAGCGCAAATCGCGTCCAGAAGCGTTTCATCCGTTCCTCGCCCATAGGAGGCCAAATGAATGCCCGTAAGCACAATTTCGCGATAGCCACTTTCGGCCAGCCTACGCGCCTCCGCTCGAAGCGCTTCCAGAGGCATGGAGCGCACCGGCCCGCGCACGTATGGAATCACGCAATAGGCGCAATACCGATCGCAGCCTTCCTGAATTTTCATCGTAGCGCGCGTTTTCCCCTCATGCCGGGAGACAAACAGTGTCTCGAACGGTGCATCCTTGAGCGACTCAGTCGCATCAATCAGACTCCCTCGGCGCACCGCCTCCTGATACAGTGCCACAACCTCGCTGCGCCGCTGTATGCCGATAATCAGCTTCACACCCGGCAGTGCAACCCGCTCTGCATCTCTCTGTGCCAGGCAACCGGCTACGATTATACCTGCGTCCGGATGCTCACGGTTTAATCGCCGAAGCAGCTTAAGCGACTTCTGATCGCCCGTTCCGGTCACAGTGCAGGTATTGACCAGATAAATGTCCGCATTTTGATCAAACGGAACGCTTTCGTAGCCTGCCTTTTCAAATGATTCCAGCATAGCCTCGCTATCGTATTGGTTTACCTTGCAGCCCAGTGTATGTACGGCAATGGTAGGCATGTTTTACAAATCTCCCCATAGGTTCATGATCACTGCGCAACCCGCCACGGCAGCGGTTTCTGCGCGCAGAATGCGCGGTCCAAGCGTGACGCTCTTCGCTCCCGATGCTGTAAAAGCCTCGGCCTCACGAACGCTGATGCCGCCCTCCGGTCCGACAAGATAGGCAATCGATCGCACGTCAGGCATTTCGGCATGCGCATCCGTCAGCCGATATCCGTGTGCTTCCTCCCACAGCATTAGACCGAGCTCATAACTGGAAATCCGGTTTGCGGCTTCTGATACGGAAACCGGTTCGTCGATAACCATTTCCTCGGTGCGGCCACACTGCTTCATGGCCTCCGATGCGATTTTGCGCAAACGCGTAAGCTTCTTCTCCGCGTCCTTCGGCTCAATTTTGGCAACACAGCGTTCCATACGCACGGGCACCAACCGTGTTGCGCCCAGTTCCGTCAGCTTCTGCGCAATCAGTTCCATCTTCTCACCCTTTGGGATGCCCATGAACAAGGTTACATCTACCGGCGCTTCGGTACAGCTCAGCCTTTCCAAAAGCTCCGCATACGCGCCGTCATCCGTCACGCGCAGAACAGCCTTCCACGCATCATGCCCATCCAGTGCTTCGATTGCGCTTCCGTCCTTCAGCCGTAAAACGCGCAATGCGTGCGCCGCTTCCTCCCTTGAAAGCAGCGCACGCTTTTCTTTAATTTGCGTGCCATCAATATGAAAGCGGTGCATCCATCAATCCCTCCGGCATGCTATGGCCGTCCATTCACCCTGATGACGAATATCCAGTGCCGGATACCCTGCCGCCTTCAGCGCCTGAATCGCATCATCCTCGCGTTCCCGGGCAATTCCGGAGCAGATAAACGTTCCACCCGACTTGACGACCTTGCGCACATCCGCCGCAATCATAATGATTACATCTGCGATAATATTGGCAATCACCACGTCCGCAGGCTCATCTACAACCTCCAGCAGATTGCCCGCCTTGCAGGAAATCACATCCGAAAAGCCGTTAATCTGGACGTTTTCCCTTGCCACGCGCACAGCCATCGGATCAATATCACTGGCCAACACGTGCTTTGCGCCCATGTGCGCGGCTGCAATGGCCAGAATACCTGTGCCTGTACCCACATCGATCACCGTCATGCCCGGCTTCACGATTTCCTCTACCAGCGAAACACACATACCAGTAGTTTCATGCGTTCCGGTTCCAAACGCCATACCCGGATCGATGGTAATAATCTTATCATCTGCCTCAGGCGAATACTTCTCCCAGCCGGGTCGGATTACGATATGCTTTCCAAGCCTAAACGGCTTATAGGATTTCTTCCAGTTTTCCGCCCAGTCCTCGTCGTCTATGGTAGACATGGTGACCGTCAGCTTACCAAGCTCCACGCCCGGCGCAAGCTCGGAAAGCTTTGAAAGTTTTTCCCGCACATGCGCAGCGGTGTCACTGGCGCGCTCATCCATCGGATAAAAGCCCGTCACCTTCACGTCGTCGCCGATTCGGCGGGCGATTTCCTCATCAATAATATCCCACTGTCCCTCGGGACGCTGATTGAGCTTTACGTCGTTTTTATCCTCGATCACGGTACCGGCGCTTCCGGCGTCAATCAACGTCTGCGAAACGATGTCGGACGCGATCGTCGTCGTGAGCACGGTAAGCTTCATCCAATCCATGTAGCGTTCTTCCTCTCCGCTTTGATCAGCCGCCGAAGGCTTCCTTTACCCTGCTCAGGAAGGAGCGCTTCTGCTCGTATTCCTTGCCCGTAGTGCTTTCGTCAAAGATACGCAGAATTTCCTTCTGCTTTTCAGTCAGCTTCTTGGGCACCTCCACGCGAATCGTAATGTAAAGATCTCCCTTGTTGCTCGAACGGACGTACGGAATGCCCACGCCCTTCACCTTGAACTGCGTTCCGGGCTGAGTTCCCTCCGGCACGGTATACTTGAGCGGCTTATCCAGCGTCGGCACGTCAATTTCCGCGCCCAGCGCCGCCTGCGTGAACGAGATCGGCACCTCGATATACAGGTCTGCGCCATCTCTGGAGAAAAGCTTATGCGGCTTGATCGTAACGAACAGCTGCAAATCGCCTGCTGGTCCGCCGTTGTCACCCGCGTTTCCCTGATTGTAAATGGTAATGATTTGTCCCTCATCGACGCCCGCAGGAATGTTCACGCTGCGGCGCCGATTCGTGCGGATCTTGCCGCGCCCCTGACACTTCGGGCAAGGATCGGAGATCGTCACGCCCCGACCGTTACAAGCCGAGCAGGCGCGCCGGTTCTGCACGCGTCCAAACGCAGTGTTCGCAATTACCGTTTCCACGCCGGAACCATGGCAGCGCGTGCAGGTCTGCGGCTTTGTTCCGGGCTTTGCGCCGGTTCCCTTGCACTCTTCGCAGGTTTCGGTGCGCGACAGATTGATTTCCTTTGCGCAGCCCTTTGCAGCCTCCTCAAATGTAAGCGTAATGTTCATGCGAATGTCGTCGCCCTGCACGGGGCCATTGCGACGAGCACCGCCAGTCGAACCACCGGTAAACATGTTGAACAGATCGTCGAAGCCGCCAAAGCCACTGAAGCCCTCAAAGCCGCCAAAGCCGCCGAAACCTGCCCCGCCCTGTCCGCCGCCTGCGGTGGGATCCTCATGGCCGAACTGGTCGTAACGGGCGCGTTTCTGTGGGTCGGACAATACCGAATAAGCCTCATTTACCTCTTTGAATTTCTCCTCGGCTTCCTTGTCACCGGGGTTTACATCGGGATGGTATTTCTTGGCCATCGAACGATAGGCTTTTTTGATCGCTGCGTCATCCGCGCCGCGATCGATACCAAGCACCTCATAATAATCCCGTTTTGCCAAGTTCTACACCTCTTCATATACGCCAGCAATCGCGAAAGCCGGGAGACCCGGCCTTCGCGTTGCGGCTGGTTACGCGATTTGCGTCATTGATCAGTTGTCCGTAAAATTGCTTTCGACGGTGCCGTCATCATTCACGCCGCCCTGCGGGCCAGCTTCCGGGCCACCCTGCTCGCCGCCCTGCGGGCCAGCCTGCTGGTAAACCTTTCCGAAAATCTCGTAGGACTTCTGCGTAAACTTCTCCATCGCAGCCTTGATCTCGTCCGCGTTGTTGCCCTCGCGAACCTTCTTGAACTCAGCCAGCTCGGTTTCGAGCGTGCTCTTGTCCGCAGGATCAAGCTTGCCTTCCATATCCTTCATGGTCTTCTCCGTCTGATAGATCAGGTTGTCGGCCTGGTTAACGGTTTCGACTTCCTCCTTGCGCTTCTTATCCTCGGCAGCATAGCGCTCAGCTTCGTCCATAGCGCGCTTGATATCTTCCTCAGACATGTTGCTGGAAGCGGTGATCGTGATCTTCTGCTCGTGGCCGGTGCCCAGATCCTTGGCGGATACATGCACGATGCCGTTGGCGTCGATATCGAAGGTAACCTCAATCTGCGGTACGCCTCTGGGAGCGGGCGCAATGCCGTCCAGCTGGAAGCGACCCAGCGTCTTGTTGTAGGCTGCCATCTCGCGCTCACCCTGCAGCACATGGACATCCACGCTGCGCTGACCATCGGAGGCGGTGGAGAACACCTGCGACTTCTTCGTCGGGATGGTAGAGTTGCGTTCGATCAGGCGGGTGAACACGCCGCCCAGCGTCTCAATGCCCAGGGACAGAGGCGTTACGTCGAGCAGCAGAACATCCTTCACGTCTCCGCCCAGAACACCGCCCTGAATGGCAGCACCCACGGCCACGCATTCATCGGGATTGATGCCCTTGAAGGGCTCTTTGCCAGTCACGCGCTGCACAGCCTCTTGCACAGCGGGGATGCGGGTAGAGCCGCCTACCAGAATGACCTTGTCAATTTCGGAGGCCCTCAGACCGGCATCAGACAGTGCCTGATTCAGAGGCGTAATGGTCTTTTCGACCAGGTCGCTGGTCAGCTCATTGAACTTCGCACGCGTCAGCGTCATGTCCAAATGCTTGGGGCCGGTCGCGTCCGCAGTAATAAACGGCAGATTGATATTGGCGGTCAGATTGCCGGAAAGCTCGATCTTCGCGCGTTCGGCAGCTTCCTTCAGACGCTGATGTGCCTGACGATCGACCAGCAGGTCAATACCGTTCTCCTTCTTGAATTCACCCGCAACGTACTCAATGATGCGGTTGTCGAAGTCGTCGCCGCCCAGACGGTTGTTGCCGGCGGTTGCAAGAACCTCGAACACGCCGTCGCCGACCTCCATCAGCGAGACGTCGAACGTGCCGCCGCCCAGATCGTACACCAGAATCTTATGAACCTCGCCCTTATCAAGGCCGTAGGCCAGGGCTGCGGCGGTCGGCTCGTTGATGATGCGCTTGACATCCAGACCAGCAATGCGACCTGCATCCTTGGTTGCCTGACGCTGCGCATCAGAGAAGTACGCAGGCACGGTGATGACCGCCTCGGTCACGCTCTGGCCCAGATAGGCCTCGGCGTCCGCCTTCAGCTTCTGAAGAATCATGGCGCTGATCTCCGGAGGCGTGTAATCCTTGCCATCGACATGCACCTTGTAATCGGTGCCCATTTCACGCTTGATGGAAATCACGGTGCGCTCCGGATTGGTAACAGCCTGCCGCTTCGCGACCTGACCAACAAGGCGCTCGCCGTTCTTGGCAAAGGCCACAACGGACGGAGTCGTACGGGAACCTTCTGCGTTCGCGATAACCGCGGGCTCGCCGCCTTCCATAACGGCAACGCAGGAATTGGTGGTACCAAGGTCAATACCGATAATCTTAGACATAATATTCATCCTCCTGATTGTTGAGTGTGTCGCTGTGGTGGTTTATGCTTCTTCTCCGGATGATACCTTGACCATCGCGTAGCGAATCATCTTATCCTTTACTTTATAGCCCTTCTGGAATACCTCTACGATCTGATCCGGTTCGCCGCCGTTCACTCGCATGACCGCATTGTGCTTTTCCGGATCGAACGTCTCGCCAAGGGCGGGAACCTCTTCCAGCCCAAGCTTACTCAGCGTATCCAGCATAATCTTGAGCGTCATCTTCACGCCCTCGACCATTGCGCCGTCCTCACCCTGCTGCTCAGCATGCCGGATTGCAAGCTCCAGATTGTCAATTACCGGCAGCATCGCAAAGATCGTTTCCCGCGTGCCCTCGTCGTATGCATCGGTGCGTACAGTGGCGTTGCGCCTCTTGAAGTTCTGAAACTCGGCCTGCGACCGCATCCATGAATCCTTGTAGGAATCTCTCTCCCTCACGGTCTTCTCCAGTGCCGCCGCCCATTCCTCCTGCGTAGGCGTTTCCGTCTCCGTGGTCTGCGCTTCAGACTGTTCTGCGCCCCCGGTCGCCGTTTCCGACGCCTGCTGCTCTTCGCAAACCGTCTGCTCGTTTTCCGTGTTGGGCTCGTGGTTGTTCATGACTTTCTTCCCCTTTTTCTTGATGCGCTTTTTCATTCCTCGTCTATTCTCCCGATAGAAGCCTGCTGATTACCTGTCCCATATAGTCCATTACCGTAACCACACGCTGGTAATTCATTCGCGTGGGTCCGATGATACCCAGCGTGCCCGTTCCGTGATTGCCCACGCGGTACGTCGCCGTGACAAGCGAGCAGTCCTTCAGTTCCTCGATTTCGTTTTCCGGGCCGATCCGGATGGTCACCTCCATGCCGCCGGAGCGCTTCATGATTTGTGCCAGCCGATCCTTCGACTCGAAAATAGTAAGAAAACTTTTGGCCTTCTCCACGTCGCTGTATTCCGGATAGTTCAGCATTTTCGTCGGCCCGCCGACGACCACGTCCTCCGGCGCATCCTCAATGAGCTTATCCTCCATCGCCCTCATCACGCCGCCAAGCAGCCGACGATGCGTAGAAAGGTCGCGGAACAGCTGCGCGAAGATCTGGCGCACCTCGCTGAGCGTGTGCTCTGCAAGCTGTTCGGTGAGCATCTCGGAAATGCGGTACAGGTGCTCGGGGGTAATACCCTCCGGCACGCGGATCACTGCATCCTTCACAATGCCCGCCGAGGTAACCACGATCATCAGCGCCGTCTGATCCGTCACCGGTACAAGCTGCACGCGTCTGATCTTCAGCGTCTGAATCTGCGGGGCTACGATCACCGAGGTGTACTGCGTCGCATCCGAAAGCACGTTCGCAGCGCCGCGAATCATCTCTTCGATCTGCCTAGATCGATCCTGCATGTATTGATCGATGCGTGTCTTCTCGTTTTCTGATATACCGCTTACCTGAACCAGGTGGTCTACATACAGGCGGTACGCCTTATTGGAAGGAATTCGTCCGGCCGACGTATGTGGCTGCGCCAGATAACCAAGCTCCTCCAGATCAGACATCTCATTGCGAATCGTCGCGGGGGAAAAGCCCACTCCCGATTTGCGGGAGATGGTGCGCGAGCCGACGGGCATAGCGGTCATGATGTAGTCATCAATGATTGCCTGCAGGATTCTGAACTTTCGTTCATCCAACGTCACGCTCTCACCTCCTCCAGTCGTTAGCACTCAATGCATTTGAGTGCTAATCACTGTGCGTAAGATTAGCACTCGCCGGGGTAGTTTGTCAATACTCCGCAAGTAAAATACATGTTAATTATGGAAATATCGCAAAATCGCGTCCTTTTCACCGTTCCAACGCCGTTACAAGGCGCACGACCACCGCATTTTGCACGTCCATTCCCGCAGCCGTCAGCGAAAAGCGGTCATCTGTCAAGCAGGCAAGACCGCCCTCTGTCAGCGGACGAATTTCCCTTCGCAGAGCTTCCGCAGACGCGCTTCCATACGCACTCTCAAACTCTGCCAGCGAAATTCCCTTCGTCATGCGCAGGCCAAGCAGCAGCGTTTCTTCCAGTTTCTCCGCCCCCTCCACACGCTCCCTCGCGCTCTTTGGCGCACCGGAGAGATATGCGCGGTAGTCCGGATTAAAAAAGCGCTCATCGTTCATCATCGAATGTGCCGCACAGCCAAAGCCAATGTAGCTTGCGCGCTCCCAGTACACAAGATTGTGGCGGCATTCAAAGCCCGGTCGCGCGTAATTCGAAATTTCATAGCGCTCCATGCCGGCATCATGCGTCTTTTCAAGCACGAGACGCTGCATGCGCACGCTATCCTCGTCACGAGGCTCCGGCAATTCCCCTGCCTCCACGCGCCGGGTCAGTTGTGTTCCTTCCTCTAAGATCAGGCTGTAGCAGGAAAGATGTGTAATCGGCATCGAAAGCGCCGCATCCAGCGTTTCCGCAAAATCTTCCTCCGTCTGCCCGGGCAGCGCATACATGAGGTCGAGATTGATGTTCGAAATTCCGGCTTTAAACGCGTCGTCCGTCGCCCGCATAACATCCGGCCATGTGTGTATACGCCCGAGCAACGCGAGAAGACGTGTCTGGCTCGCCTGTGCGCCGAGAGAGATGCGGTTCACGCCTGCTTCCCGAAACGCACGTAGCTTCGCTGCGTCTACGGTACCGGGATTGGCCTCCATGCTGATTTCCACGTCTGTGCTCAACGAAAAGTATTTTGCCGCGCCGTCAATCAGCCGTCTCAGCTGCCTGGGCGATAGCAAAGAAGGCGTTCCCCCGCCGATATACAACGTGGGCACGCCAAGAGCACCGTATTCTCCCCGCGCATGCTTCATTTCGCGAAGCACGCACGCGATGTATTCATCTGCATCCGCAAGCCTTCCGGCATACGATTCAAAATCGCAATAGGCACACTTGCGGATACAATATGGAATGTGGATATATACGGAAGCGATCATATCAATCCATCTTGAGAACCGCCATGAACGCCTCGCTGGGCACCTCTACCGTGCCCACCTGACGCATGCGCTTCTTACCTTCCTTCTGCTTTTCCAGAAGCTTCTTCTTGCGAGTGATGTCGCCGCCATAGCACTTAGCGAGTACATCCTTGCGCAGCGCCTTCACGGTTTCACGAGCGATGATCTTCCCGCCGATGCATGCCTGAATCGGAATTTCAAATAGCTGACGCGGAATCGCGTCGCGCAGCTTTTCGGCAATCGAGCGGCCACGGGCATAGGCGCGGTCGCGATGCACAATGATCGAGAGCGCGTCGCAGGCCTCGCCGTTAAGCAGAATATCCAGCTTCACAAGGTCGCTCTCAACATAGCCCTTCAGCTCATAGTCAAACGACGCGTAGCCGCGGGTGCGAGACTTCAGCGTATCGAAGAAGTCGTAAATCACCTCGTTCAGCGGCAGATCGTACGAAAGCGACACGCGGCCGCCATCGATATACTTCATGTCTCGGAATGTGCCTCGCTTTTCCTGGCACAAATCCATAATCGCGCCCACGTAGTCCGTCGGGGAAATCACGTGCGCGTCCACGTACGGCTCCTCCATCGAAGCAATTTCCGTAAGCGGCGGCAGATTTGTCGGGTTGTCGATAGAGACCTGCGTGCCGTCAGTTTTGTTCACATGATACACAACCGATGGCGCCGTCGTCACGAGATCAAGATCGAACTCGCGCTCCAGTCGTTCCTGAATGATTTCCATGTGGAGCAATCCCAGAAAACCGCAGCGGAAGCCATAGCCCAGCGCAACGGAGGTTTCCGGGTCAAACGACAGCGAAGCATCGTTCAGGCGCAGGCGCTCCAGCGCGTCCTTCAGCGTTTCATACTCCGCGCCGTCCGCCGGATAAATGCCGCAGAACACCATCGGCTGCACAGGCTTGTAACCGGGCAGCGGCGCATCCGCCGGCTTCTGTGCCAACGTAATCGTGTCGCCCACGTGAATATCGGCAATATCCTTAATCGACGCAGCAATATAACCAACGTCGCCCGCAGCCAGCTCGTCCGTCGGCAGATAGCCATTCGGGGTGAACGCGCCCACCTCGGTCACGTCAAACTCGCACTTGCCCGCCATCATACGGATGCGGTCGCCAACCTTCACGCGCCCCTGCTTTACGCGTACGCTGGAAATTGCGCCGCGGTAGTTGTCATAATAGCTGTCGAAGATCAAGGCCTTGAGCGGCGCATCCGGGTCTCCCTCCGGCGCGGGGACGCGCGCGACGATTTCCTTCAGTACGTCCTCGATACCGATCCCCATCTTCGCGCTGATCAGCGGGCAGTTTTCGGTATCCAAACCGATTTCGTCCTCGATCTCCTTTTTCACGACCTCCGGCTGAGCGCTGGGCAGATCGATCTTGTTGATGACCGGCAGAATCTCCAGGTCATGATCGAGCGCCAGATACACGTTTGCCAGCGTCTGCGCCTCAATACCCTGCGTCGCATCCACAACCAGAATCGCGCCCTCGCATGCCGCCAGCGCGCGTGAAACCTCGTAGGTAAAGTCCACGTGGCCGGGCGTGTCAATCAAATTCAGCTCGTACATCTGTCCATCCTCTCCCTTATACGGGAGACGGACAGCCTTTGACTTAATGGTAATGCCGCGCTCGCGCTCCAGCTCCATTCTGTCCAGCACCTGATCGGTCATATCGCGAAGCGCCATTACCCCAGTTTTTTCCAGCAGACGATCCGCCAGCGTAGACTTACCGTGGTCGATATGCGCAATGATGCAGAAATTGCGGATTCTCTTTTCCGAATTGATAGCCAACCGAATTCCTCCAAACTCCCGACGGCAAAGATTCCAATTTGATTTTACACGATGAAATGTGAAAAATCAATGCGTCAATATACGTTATAATGCAGCATCCAAATAATTTCGTCGTTTTCGTCAAACAGCACATTGTATATGCCCTCGACGTCGTTCTTCTGATAATACCGGTCGATCAGCGATTTCATCGTCTGCGCATCGGGTGAAACCTGCTCGGCCTCATACACCGAGCGATCAGGCTCAGGCATCCAAAGGAGTGCCTCGGCGCTTACTACGTATTCGCAATCTTCCGGCACATCGTTGGCCGTGTAAATCGTGAAGATCGAGGGATCGTATTCCACCGAGCAGAAATCCAGCACAACACAGATTTTGCCGTTCCGCTCATACGCATCCTTCAGGTAAGCCATGAACTGCGTGGAAATCTTCCTTCTAACGAGCTTCAGTCCCGGCAGGATCCGATCCTCAAAGTCACGGACGATGCCCTCTGCATCGGCTCCCCAGCTGTTCAACGTCACCTTACAGTCGTACCGATCGTTCAGCCTCGCGATGTATACGTCGGTCGTATACTCGTCGTCGGTGTTTGAGCCCTTCAGGAACAAATAACGATATCGGATATGCGCACCCGTACCGCCGCCCCACGGGCTGTCCGTCCAGTCGTCCGGACCGTAGGAAGCCGTCACGCGCCCATAGCGCGTAACGCTGCTCAGCTGTTCCTCCAGTATGCTGCTGTAGGATCCGCTTTCCCTGCGTTCAACCAGATCGACCGTAATCTCTGCCGTTTCCATATACGCGCTCAAAAGCAGTCCTGAGGGCTCGATGTAGCTAACCAAGCGCCAGCCTTCCATCGTGCTCTCGTCCATTACCGCCTGATAGGCTTCATACACCGTTCCGTCCGGTTTCGCCTCTGTATCCATCTCCGCCTGCGTGAACGCCATGCTAAGCACCAGCACAGCCGCGAGAAAAGCCATCGTCGTTCGCTTCATCCGTTTCTCCCCCTTCAAATTCGAAATACTGCTTGCCAGCGAGTTCCTTTTCCGTTATAATATCACATAAACGCGCCTTTTGCAAATCGTGTGCGTTAAAAGGAGGATTTTCATGAAAAACATACAGACCTACATCGACAATACGCTTCTGAAATCCGACGCCACACCGGAGATGATTGAGAAGCTGTGTAAGGAATCCATCGAATACAGCTTCGCCTCCGTATGCGTCAATCCCGGCTATGTTCCGCTGGCCGCGAAGCTACTCGCCGGCTCCTCCGTCAAGGTTTGCACCGTAATCGGCTTTCCTCTCGGCCAGAACCAGACTGAAGTCAAAGCCTTTGAGGCTTCGACAGCCGCGAAGTATGGCGCAGAAGAGCTGGACATGGTCATCAACGTCGGCCGCCTGAAGGCCGGAGATGACGAGTATGTGAAAAACGACATCGCAGCCGTCGTAAAGGCAGGCGGCGGAAAGCTGGTCAAGGTCATCATCGAAACCTTCCTTCTGACGGACGAGGAAAAGGTTCGCGCGTGCCGTCTGGCGAAGGAGGCCGGCGCAGACTACGTGAAGACCTGCACGGGCTTCATGGGCGGCGGTGCAAACGTGCACGACATTGCTCTGATGCGCCAGACCGTCGGCCCGGAGATGGGCGTGAAGGCCTCTGGCGGCGTACGCGATTACGAGAGCGCAAAAGCATTGATTGATGCAGGTGCAACCCGCATCGGTGCTTCCAGTGGCAAAAAGATCGTCGAGGGCGCACTGGCTGCGAACGACTGAATTATCCCTGCGCGGGTTTCGAGGGCTTGATGACGCTTTCACAGCCCTCGAAGGCCCCCTAAACACGGAAACGCCGGATGCATCATTCTGCAGGCGCGCCGTCGGTAGGCTTTTCCGGCACGGTCCAGCATCAGAGAACCCTCCTTACAGAATTCATATAACGCAGTGCACGAAGCAGGCTTTTCCGTAACCAGAAGGAGGCGAAGAAGCCGTGGCAGGAGCCGATGACACTCTGGATACAATCAGTACCTCTACATGCTTTTATTCCCTCATGTGCCTATGCGCATTGCCGCTTGGAATCCTCGGTTGGCTGGCTGATCATTTCCAATGGTTTGTCGGAAAGGACGGACTCTTCCATTCGATTCTGGCATTTATTTTCGGTCTTTTTGACTGGAAGTGCCTCGCGCTGTTTGGAGTCTGTGCCTTGCTCGCCCTGCTCGGCGTGATTATTGATTACGCGTGGGCCTACCACGGCAACGATTCCGATTCGGATTCAACGGGCTGGATCCTATTCATCATCGTTATTGCACTGCTCTGCACGGCACTGATAATTCCTCCATTAAACAAGCAGATTATGCTTTGGGAATATGGACACGAAATGGGCTTGCTGTCCGATTACAGGGGTGAGTCTGACGCCGTGGTTTGCAGTATACGAAATCTGCTCATGTATGGCCTGAGTTTCGTGTTCGTTCTTGCGACGATGCGGCAGTGGGTTCGGGTAATCCTGCTTGAGCTTCCGCTTTCTGTAAGGGTTGGACTCGGCACGCTGCTGTTTCCGCTGGATGTTGCGGGCGCGATTGCCATAAGCTACTGCCTCAGCCGCCTTCTTGCGATTGGAGTTGTCGCCTATTTTGTTTATAGGCTGCTGTGTATAGTCGAAAAAGGCGTTGAAGTAAAGATGACCATTGATGACTTCAAAAAAATATCGGATGATTCGGACTTGTGGGATTGAACGCCTCGGCAGCTCGTGCCATACACCCCTTCCATAATTCTGCACGCAAAGCAGCTTGAACCGTCCTTCGAGCAATGAAAAGGAGGCCACCCGCATGATGTATCTTTCGGATTTTACATTCCCGGACGTCGAGCGCGAAACCGATTTTTTCATGGGGGAAGGCCGCACCTGCTTCGATTCCTTCTACCCCTTCAAGGTACTCTCCGCCCGCGGTGTAAAGACGCTGCGCTTTGAGCCGATTACGCTGCTCTATGGCGGAAACGGCTGCGGAAAGACCACTGCTCTCAACGTTATCGCCGAAAAGTTGCAACTTCAGCGCGACACACTGTATAACCGTTCGAATTTCTTTCAGAACTACGTGAACATGTGCCATTACGAAACGCGTCAGTCGATTCCATCCAACAGCCGTATCATCACGAGCGACGATGTCTTCGACTACATGATGAACGTGCGCACGATCAACGAAGGCATCAACCTGAAGCGCGAAGAGCTGTTCGAGGACTATCTCGACAACAAATATGCTAAATTTCAGCTGCATTCGATAGCCGACTACGAAAAGCTGAAGAAAATTACGATGGCGCGGAGCAACACACAGTCCAAATACGTGCGCAAGAATCTGATGAACAATGTGCGTGAGCTTTCAAATGGCGAAAGCGCCCATTTCTATTTCACCGATAAAATAAAGGAGCCGGGGCTATATCTGCTCGACGAACCAGAGAACAGCCTTTCCCCCTCCCGGCAGCAGGAACTGACAAAATTTCTTGAAGAATCTGTCCGCTTCTTCGACTGCCAGTTCATCATCTCCACTCACTCCCCCTTCCTGCTCGCCATGCGCGACGCGCGCGTGTACGATCTGGATGCCGATCCCGCCCGCATTCGCCGCTGGATCGATCTGCCCGCAGTGCAGGATTACTACCGTTTTTTCAAGGAGCACGCGTCAGACTTTGAAGGCAACGACTGACAATTCTTCCATAGGAGGAACGAATATGACACCAAAAGAACGATTTCTCTGCGCACTGAATCTGGGCATTCCCGATCGGGTTCCCACATTTGAGCTGGAGTTTCAGCTTTCAGAGGAGCTCTGCGGAAAGCGCTTTCTTACCGAAGAGGATTTAAAAAACAATTCTCCGAAGGAAACCGAGCGCAAAATCGCCGAAAATGCCGAGACGCTAATCGAGGTGTATACCCGTCTCGAGCATGACGCCATCTGCGTGCAATACCTGAGCGAAGCGCACCAGATCGAAACCGCAAAACGCCTGCACGAACTCTCCGGCAACCGATTCGCCATTCTGGCGCACGGCGACGGAACCTTCGCAATTCCGGACGGCAACGGGCTTGAAAAGCTGGCTGTTGCCATGTACGAAAACCCCGAGGAGCTGCACCAAGAAGCCGAGAACATGATGAATTCTGCCATTCGGCATGATCTTACCCTGTTGGACGCGGGCTATGATGGCTTCATTCTCTGCAGCGACTATTGCTTCAATCAGGGGCCATTCATGTCCCCGAGAATGTTTGGCGAATTCGTAACGCCCTATCTCGCCGAAATCATCCGCCAGATTCGCATGCACGGCGGCTACGCCATCAAGCATACGGACGGCAATATTATGCCCATCATCGACCAGCTCGTCGCTGCTAATCCGCATGCACTCCATTCGCTCGATCCCATGGCGGGCGTGGATATCGCCGAGGTCAAGCGCCTGTATGGCGATAAGGTCGCCCTGTGCGGCAACGTACACTGCGCGGCGATGCAGACTGGTACGCCCGAGCAGGTCAGCGCCTCTGCCGAATACTGCCTGACTCACGCAAAGCCCGGCGGCGGCTATATCTTCGCCACCAGCAATATTCCCTTTAAGGGTCTTCCCCTTGAGCGTTATCTTCTCGTCTTAGACGTCTGGAAGCGTATGCGCGACTATTGACATAACCATTTCCGAACGGTAGGCACGCCTGTCGCTCAGCCAGATAAGGGCATTGCGCACTCTGCGCGATGTCCTTATGCTGTTTTGTTCTGCCCGAAGGTTTGAATCCAGTCACCCCTGCGTTATTTCCTGTTTGGCCTTTTCTTCTTGATCGACGATTGGATATACGCCTTCAAGTGCCGTGCGGAGATAGGCACTAAGATTCTCCATACCAAGCTCTGCCATTCGCTACTTGATCGTGGCAAGCTCGTTTTTATCTACAAAGAATTTGACCTGTATCGTTTTTTTGCGATTTGCGGTATACGGCATAACGGCGCCTCCTATTATTTCTTTTCATAAGCATAATTTAATAACTCATTTTCTTGAGAAACGAGCAAAAATCCTGCTTTTTCAAACAGTCTTATTGATGCAACATTGCCTTCATCAATAGAAATTTCAATTCTATCATAGTTGAGTCCGAAAACGTCATTTTGAATATCTTCAATCACCATTGTTGCAAATCCCAGTCTTTGAAATTCGGGAAATATCAGAATATCCATATAGAGTAAATTACCACTCTTTTCAAGGTGTATTGAACCAATAAGTTTTTCATATCTATAAATTTTATATAAGAACACATTTATAGTGTTCGTTACATAGTGAAAATAATTGTCGCCGATGCTTATAAACCGTGAAACATTTGGAAGCTTATATGCTTTAATTAGATAAGGGATGTCAGCATCGTTTTCGGATGAGACAATCCTGTAAACCAGTTCCCTCATAATGTCCTCCACCATATCAAATTCTTCTCAGCAGACTATTATACCACAAGCTATATCGTTTCTTCTACAAGGTTTGCATATACCGATACCTTCCTTCTTTCATTCGCTCTGTATATGCACGGTCTCACCTTTCTGGACGTTGTAAAGGCTGTCCCTTCTTCACTTTCCACAGTGCAATCCGTGCGATACTGCCAGCACAGAAGCTCTGTCTAAGCTCAGGACATGTTCAAGGACGCCATCTGCAATCATTCGGTGTGTTATCCCTGTAGCCATTACTTTTCTCCAATCAATAGTAAAACCCTTCCCGGCGAAGCAGTTTTGCAAATTCAAAAATCTATTTAGCTCCAACCTCGAACGGAAACAAGAAGGAAAAAACAATTTCCTTTTCATCACAAGCACGGATATTGTCTTTCATTTCCTGCATCGTCTGCCCTGCGTGATAGAAATCTGCAAGTTAATCCTCCACGCCGTATACTTCAAATTCATACCCACCAAGTTTCTCAAAGGAATAAGATCGTACCGTATCCCGTTGCATTTTTGTTGAAACGGATATTTTTTCAAACTGAATCTCGATATCACATAAACCCTTTACACTGACCACCGGAATGGGGTACGATTCCCTAATCCAATGATTTTCCTTGTGATAGTGCCCGTTGTACCAACCGGATTCCAGTTCAAAAATTGTGTTGGACAGGGCGTAGATGATTTCCGTCTGTCTCATTTCCAGGCGGCAGTAGGCTGCGTTTATTTCATTCAGCAATTTCATATCCATCGCGATCATACTCCTTGTATTCACATGCGTACGCATTGTAGCATAATCTTGACCTACTATTCAATAGGCTTGCGAGTTTTGCTGCAAAGCACAATTCTCTATCAGCCATTATATCACCCTCAGTGTTTTGTTACATATCATTGAAAAAAGCCTGTGAATTTTCGTTTCGAAAATTCACAGGCCCGTCGTTGAACTCAGAGTTCGAAATCGATCCAGTCTTCGCGCTCAGCCGTGAAGCTCTCGCTCAGTCGGCCAACTGCTTCCAGCGTCTCCGCTTCGGATTCGAACGCATTTGCAAGCACTTTCTGAATTGCTTCTTCAAAGGCCTGCAGCTCAGCATCGACGACTTCCGGTTCCTCCACAATGACTTCCAGCGCCTCGATCAGCGCCTCATGGAAGCGAATGCTTTCCTCGCGTTTGCTCAGGTCAAGGCTGTTGGCGCGCTCATAGACCTTCTCCAGCGACGCTGGGAGCTCATCTTCACCGTCATAGATCAGTATGCCGAATTCAGCAACGTTCAGATGTTCTTTGAGTGTCTCAAACACCTTCAGCCAGAACTCTCCGTCCGCCTTTCCTTCGCAGAGGAAGAAGCCGATCAGCCACATTTCTCCGTCCGGCTCAATGCCGATGAGCGCGTAGAGGCTGTACGCCTCGCCGCCGATCGTCACATCAAAGCGAAGCACCAGCACGACAGTATCTGATGTCGGCACATACAGGTTCTTATACCATGTGCCAAGCCCACCATGAATGTCAACCTTACCGTCTGCCGTAAAGCTGAAGGGATCGTCCGGGGAACCCACGTATCCATCCGCGTCAATCGTGATGTCATGCATCTTATTGTCGCTTCCGGTCACGTTACCGTCGGTCTTAACATCCAGCTTGTCGGCATCCACGCCGCTGATTTCCAGATCCTCGCTGCTGTTATCGATGTGGATGTCATCGCCGCTGCCATGGAAGCCTCCGGTAGAAGTATCCAGCGGGTTGTCATCCGTACCGATATCGCCGTCCGCATTGATGGTAGTGTCACCGGCAATGATGTTTGGCTTACCGTTTTCGTCGCCCGTCACATCACCTTCCGAGTCGATCTTCACTTCGCCATCCGCGCTGATCTGACCAATCTGAGTGTCCTTGTCGTTTCGGATGTAAACGTTATCGCCGCTTGCATCCACATGGTCGGTGGAAACATGGAGCGGATCGTCCACCTTGCCGACATCGCCGTCCACAGCGTTCACGTCCAGAGAACCAGAGCTGATAACGCCGTTTCCGGTGATCGTTCCGTCCACCGTGCTGATACCGACATGGCCGGGAACATTCACTTCGTTGAAGCTCAGGTCACCCTTGCCAGAAATGTTGATGTTCTCGCCATCTCCATCGAGATCCGCACCCGCATTGGCAGTGATGTTCCCGCCCACACTGGCGGACAGGCCATTGTCGGTCGCACCGATGTCTCCGCCTGCGTTCAGCGTCAGGTCACCGGCGACGTTCACGGTAGAATCGCGGTTGGCCGCCTCGTCCTTCGCCTTGTCGGCTTCCGCCTGCTTTGCTTCTGCCTCAATGCGCTTCTTGTCTGCCTCAGCGTTTGCATCGTTCGCAGCATCCTGCGCTGCCTTGTTGTTGGCAATTGCCTCGGCCAGCGCTTTCTCAGCTTCTTCCAAAGCCTTGTCGCGCGCTTCGGATTCCTCGATTGCTTTTTCAAGCTGCTCCTCGAGCATCTCGATACGCTCCTGCTGCGCAGCGATTTCCTCAGCTTCCGTTTCCGGCTCCATCTTGTTCAACGCATCGTTCGCCGCTTCCAGCGCCTCGCGAAGCGATTCCTCGGTATTCTCACGGGCCGCATTCGCAGCATCTTCCGCCTCGCGCATTGCTTCCTCGGCGCGCTTGGCTTCCTCCGCTCGAATGAATGCCTCTGCTTCAGCCGTGCTTGCGTCTGCCTTAGCGTTGTTGGCTTCCTTCTGCTTATCAACCGCAGAATCGACTGCGTTCTTGTTCGCGTCCAGAATATCGCCCGGCGCAGAAACAACTGCGTCATCCGCCGCATCAATGCCCTTGAGAATCAGGTTGCCATCCTTTTCGGAGATATTGATGTAGTTTCCTTTTGCTGCAAGCGTGCCGCCGTTCGCAGAATCGGTATCTACGTCGAAGGCGTCGTCAGGTGTTCCAATGTCGCCGTTCTTGGCCGTAAGATCGATGCTCTCAGCCTTCACCTGTACGTCTCTTCCATAGCGGTCGCCCTCGATGATGCTGCCCTCGGCTTCGATCGTCACGGTTCCACCAGCCTCGATGGGGCCAACCTTCAGGTCACCGTCGGTGTTGCTGAGGTTCAGATCATCCTTCGCGCTCGCATTCACCTGGCCTTCTTCGCTGTCCGCAATCAGATCCAGCGTGCCTTCATCCGCGATGTTCACGTCTCCCTTGGCTTCGGCCTTGATCACGCCATCCACGTCGGTAATGATGCGTTCAGCTTCGGTTCCAATCACACCATTCTCCGCTTCAAGAGCCACGTCGCCATCGCTCGTAGTGATGTTGGCCTTCGTCTGGTCATCGCTGCGGGTATCCACAATGCTGCCCGGCGCAGTCAGGCGTACGTTGCCGCCGGTTACATTGATTTCGCCCAGACCCAGATCGCCGGTCTGCTCATTCACGTTCACATCGCCGCCGGCCGTGATGTTGATCTTCGTGGCCTTTTCGCGATGGTCGACGCGAATCCAATCGAACGTGATGTCAGTTTCAAGTCCCCAATGATCCTTCGGGTTTTCTTCCTTCGTCGCCTCGGAGGTAGGCTTGCCATCCTCGCCGATGGGCTTAACGATTGGCGCTTCACCATCGACAGGCTTTGTGACGTTGCCCACGAGCGTGGGCTCGTTCGTGTGCTGCTCGATGATCAGCGGGGTATTCGCACCCACGCCGGCCTTGGCCGACAAGTTGATGTTCTCCGCAAGGATATCAACCGTATTGTCGCCATTGCCTTCGATTCCGCCGTTCACCGCTGCAAGGCTTACGTCTCCGAGCTTGCTATGAACGGCTCCCGCAGTCAGTGTGCCTTCCTGCTGCTCGATGATGATATCGCCGTCGTTGTGTACGAACGCTGCGCCGGTCGCCTCGCCCACCTTGATGTGAATCTCGCGCGGGGTGGGGTCTGCTGGACGAGTATCCTCGTGCGATTCGTAATCCGCCTGGCTCCATGCATCCTCGATCATCTCCGCGATTTCTTCCGCAGTCACGATTTCACTGAGTATGCCGGCCATCCGATCGATATCCGCCAGGTCGCTGTCGAGCGTCTTCGCCAGGTAGTCGGTCACGGTTGCGTCATCAATGGCGTATTCGCCGGTCGCCGCGCCGTTTTTATCCAGCTTCTCGGCAGTCAACTGCGGCGTGAGCAGCTTGGCAAGCTGTTCAAAGCCAGTCTCGGTTTCGTTCTTCTTGACGGTGTCGCCCTGCGCAATCAGACGGTTGATGTCCGCCTTGGTGACGACAGGATCAGATACATCTGCAATCAGCATCTTTTGCAGATCCTTGCTCGTAATGCTGCCGTCGCGGATCAAGCTGACAAGCACATCCTTGCCAAGCAGGTCGATCCATTCAGTACGCTCCTCACGGGTAACCACCATCTCGGCGATTTCCGCATTTACCGTAGTTCCAAGCTTGCCGTAAATGGTGTCAGTCGCCACGCCGTCAAGCAAAAGCTCGCCGGTTTGCTGCGCACCGTTTTCGTCGCGACCGGAACTGATGGGCAGAGGCTCGGGGCGCTTGCGCTCAAAGATCACATCGCCCACAAGCTCCACGCTGTCGATGTAGTAATCGTGTACCTTGTCGATGTGGAGGATATCGTTGGTGTCCACAATCAGACGGTTGCCGGTCTCGCCGATGTTGTTGCCGGCGCTGAGCGTGAACTTCACGTCTTCGCCTTCTTCCGCGGAATCGCGGAAGTAGATGTAGCCGTCCTTGATGGTGGTGAGGATATCGTTGCCCGCATCAAGCTTGAGGTTGTTTTCGTCGGCTTCGATGATTCTGAAGCGAATGTCTCCGCCGGCCTTGGCGGCAAAGCTACCGTCGCCAAGTTCGACATCTCTGAACGTCACGTCCTGCGCCGCGTCGATGGTCACATCGGACGTCTTCGCATCCGTCAGGCCGGGAACGGTCACATTGCCGCCGGCTTCAATGTTCAGCGTCGCGTCGTCAAGGTACGCTTCGGCAATTGTCACGTCGCTTCCTGCGATGATGGTGGTTTCGGCGTTGTCGCCCTTGCCGTCCATCACGAGGGAATTCGTCTTCACTTTCTGCGTAGCGCTGAGGTTCAGCTTGCTCTCCTCATAGACCTTCACGTCTTGCAGTTCGATGTACGATCTGGAGCCGTTCGCCTGGATCTCTGCCGTAGAGTCGATCAGCATGGTGTCGTGCTCGACGATCATGTTGCCGCCCAGAGTGAAGTTCAGTTCGGAGCCCTGCGCCGTCAGACCTTCGGCAATGATAACATCCGTGCCAGCCTTCACGTTCAGCTCGGCGTTTTCAGTGCCCACGCGCGGGATTTCCACGTAGGTCTTGGCGTCAATCGTGGTCTTGGCAGTTTTGCTGCCGCCGTCCATGGTGAGCGACTTGAGCTTCACTTCCGCTTTGTTACTGGTGAGGTACAGTTCGCTGTCGTCGCCCACGTCCACAGTGCCAAGGCTAATCACGCCGTCGGCCACCATGTTCACCTTCGAGAACTCGTTCTCGCCCGCGGTTTCGGTGCTGATCTTCAGCGCCTTGCTGCTGACGATCTCCTTCGC